>CASEIZ010000028.1 GCA_949288185.1 uncultured Eubacteriales bacterium
ACCTATACTCGTAACACTATTTGGTATTTGGATTTCTGTTAAACTTTCACATCCTTGAAAAGCACCATCACCTATACTCGTAACACTATTTGGTATTTGGATTTCTGTTAAACTTTCACATCCGTGAAAAGCATCATCACCTATACTCGTAACACTATTTGGTATTTGGATTTCTGTTAAACTTTCACATCCTTGAAAAGCACCATCACCTATACTCGTAACACTATTTGGTATTTGGATTTCTGTTAAACTTTCACATCCGTGAAAAGTATCATCACCTATACTCGTAACACTATTTGGTATTTGGATTCCTGTTAAACTTTCACATCCGTGAAAAGCTCCACCACCTATACTCGTAACACTATTTGGTATTTGGATTTCTGTTAAATTACTGCATCCTGAAAAAGCATCATAACTTATACTAGTAACATTATCAGGTATATTTACTTTTTCTAAATTACTACATTCCTCAAAAGCACCACTACCTATACTGGTAACACTATCTGGTATTTGGATTTCTGTTAAACTTTCACATCCGTGAAAAGCTCCACCACCTATACTCGTAACACTATTTGGTATTTGGATTTCTGTTAAACTTTCACATCCGTGAAAAGCTTTATCACCTATACTCGTAACACTATTTGGTATTTGGATTTCTGTTAAACTTTTACATCCATTAAAAACCATACTACCTATACTTGTAACACTATTTGGTATTTGGATTTTTGTTAAACTTTTACATCTGTAAAAAGTACCATTACCTATACTCGTAACACTATTTGGTATTTGGATTTCTGTTAAACTTTCACATCCGTTAAAAGCTCCAGCACCTATACTCATAATACTATCTGGTATCTGGATTTTTTGTAAACTTTTACAATTCTCAAAAGCATCCTCACCTATACTTGTAACACTATTTGGTATTTGGATTTTTGTTAAACTTTCACATCCGTAAAAAGCCATAGAAGCTATACTTGTAATACTATTAGGCATATGGATTTCTTTTAAATTACTACATTCAGAAAAAGTACTATCACCTATATTGGTAACACTATCAGGTATATTTATTTTTTCTAAACTTGTACACCCTCTAAAGGCTACTCTACCTATACTTATAACACTATCTGGTATATGGATTTCTTTTAAATTACTACATTCCAAAAAAGCACTCTTACCTATACTAATAACGCTATTAGGTATATTTATTTTCTCTAATTTGTCCTTCCACTTAAAGACATCAGGACCTATGCTTGTAACTCTTTCTGGTATCTTAATTGTTCCATTTACTAAATCACGATTATCAATTTCTATTAATTTTCCATCTACTATTCTCATTCGTATTTTTCTCCTAAAATATTTCTTTATTTTTATTGCTTTACAATTTTTTATATTCTCACATTATCATAAATATCAAATATTTGCAAGGATTTCTCTTAATCTTACATTCTGTTTTGTCAAATACAAATATCCTATCAAAGCTTCAAATGCTGTTGCATACATATATTCTTGTACATTTGAATTTTTAGGCAAATGATGATTTTGTGTATTTCTTCCTCTTCTTACTATATCTTTTTCTTCATCTGTTAAAGTTTCGTAGATTTCATTTAACTTTTCTGCTTGACTTTTTGCTTTTACATATTTGATTGCTTCTATATGTAATTTATGTGGTTTCAAATTTGTTTCATTAATTAATTTATTTCTTATAAATAACTCATACACTGCATCCCCAATATATGCCCATGTTAATGGTGACATTAATTCTACTTCTTGTTTTGTTCTATCTATTTTTAAGAATTCTTCCATTTCATTTTTTTCCTTTTCTTTCTTATTACATTAATTATCATATTTCATCTTACTATGTTTTATCATTTTACAACACTATGTGAGTAACCTTCCGTTTTATGCATCATTTATACTATGACATATTCTACATATTAAAAATTTGTATGATATCTTTACAATTTTTTTCTGCTTCTTCAATACATTCTGGTAATGTTATCAATTTTTTCTTCTGCTCCATCTTTTCTATTACCCTTTCAACTGATTCTTCATATGGTACACCTCTTAATCCAAGTTCGTGAAGCCAAATCAAAGCCCCTCTTACAGTAACAAATTTAAAACATTCTGCATTTTTTACCACCTCTGCTACTAGCGATGTTGCTTCAATTGCATTATGATGTGCCTCAATTGCATTCAAAATCACTTTTTGGTCTTCCTCTGATACACCCCACTCCTCTAAATACTTTTTAGAAAATTCTGCACTTAATTGTGGATGTTTTTTTTGAATCTCTCCTTTATAAACACGACTAAAAACCGTATGTTGCAAATACAGTGATATTAATACTAAATCTTTATCTACATGATATTGATTCGCCAATTGTTCTCCTTTTTCAATTGCAATTTCAGTTAATCCCCATGCAGGCGCTTTATTCTTTTTTGTCTGCTCATACATTAATTCTTTCGCTTTTTTTACTACTTCTTCCATTATATAACTCCCTAAAAGTTTCTATATGATTTTTATTCTAATTTCTAAACTTTTTATTAAGCATTTTCCAGTGTGATTCTTCCAATTTTACCATTCTTAAATTCATCTAGTAAAATCCTTGCTGTTTTTTCTTCATCAATATTACCACCAGAAATGATACAACCTCTTTTTTTGCCAATTGCTAAAAAGATTTCATAAATATTTTCATTTTCTGGTCTTTCTTCATTTTCTAATTGTTCATGGATATATTCTTCTGTTAGTTTATATCTTTCACATAATTGTTCTGGATAATGTTCTATTAAAAATTTTACTAAATGATAGGCAATTTCTGTTCTTTGCAAAATATCTTCTTTTATGGTTCCAGTAAAAGCAAGATGTAATGCCACTTCTTCACTTTCAAATTTAGGCCATAATACACCTGGTGTATCTAATAATTCAATTTTTTCGTTGATACGAATCCATTGTTTTTGTTTTGTCACACCTGGTTTATTTCCTACACCTGCCGTTGTTCTTTTAGAAATTCTGTTTATAAACGAAGATTTACCTACATTTGGTATTCCTAATACCATCGCTTTGATCTTTCTTCCAATTCTTCCTTTTTCTGCTTGTCCTTTTAAATCTTCTTCCATGATTTTTTCTATTTTTCTAACACATTCTTCTATTCCTTTTCCAGAATTCGAATCTGTTAAAACTGCTGGAATATGTTTCGTTTTAAAATATTCCACCCATCTTTTATTTTGTCTTTCATCTGCTAAATCACATTTATTAAGTACAATTAATTTCTTTTTGTTTCTTGTAATTTCTGCTATATCTGGATTTTGGCTGGATATTGGAATACGTGCATCTAACAATTCTATTATAATATCTACTAATCTTACATCTTCCAGAATTTGTCTTTTGGTTTTTGCCATATGTCCTGGATACCAGTTAATATTCATGCTATTTTCCATTTCTATCATCCTTTCTTAATAATACTTCTCAAAAATCTTTTTTAAGTTATATTTATTCATACTTCTTATCTGATTACAATATAATTTAAAAAAGACATTTGAGACCTGTCCCCAAATGTCCAAATGTCCCTAAATTTCTTACATTGTTCTATAATTATTTTTGTCTGCTCTTTCATCTAGTTTTCTATCATATTGTTCATTTTTATAAAACCAATCTGTCTTTTTATCTTTAGGGTGTGCTTTTCTATTTTTATCTGCTAATAAATCTAACAATACCGCTATTGGTAAGATAATTCCTATTAAAGATATGATTAATGTTGTATAGTCATTTATTCCTACTTGTGAAGCATCTTCAAATATAGCTGTCATTTTTGTTACTACATCTGAACCAAAATACATTCCATAAGCTAATAAATAAATTAAAGCTCCTGCCATTTTTCTTTTTACTACTAGTACAAGACATAATAATACAACAAATAACAAGATAATTTCTATGGTTAAATCAAATGGTGCAATAAAAAATTCTTGATGTAGTTGTGCCATTATGGCAACTATAATTCTAAATACCCAGTACATTACCATAAAACAAACTAACAACCATGTAGAAAAATTTTTCATTTGTAATTCCCCCATTCTAGTACAATGTTATTTATTGTTAAATAGGAAAAATTACTTTTTCCTATTCAACAATAAAGGCAAATTTCCTTCACCTCATATTAAATTAATCTACAAAATCAAAATCATCTTTAAATTTTTCTTTAAAAATTTCAAATACTTTATTAAGTGTTTCGTCATCATCAACACTTACATAAGATTCTTCATCTGATTCTTCATCTACATCTTCTACTTTTAAGATAACAACTTCTCCTTCTTCCTCTTCTCCTTCTTCTGCTACTGGTAATAAAACAACATATTCCTCATCATCTAATTCTACTAAATCTAAGAATTCAAATCTTACTTCATTCCCATTTTCATCATTTAATATAACAATGTTATCTAAATCTTCTCCTTCATAATTTTCGTTATCGTTCATAAATTTCTCCTTTCAATTTATTTATTTTATTATACATTACATATAATACATGATTAATTTGAATTTTTCAATGTATTTTTCAATTTATTTAAATATGTTTCTAAAATATATACTGCTGATATAGTATCAACGATATTTCTTTTTTTATGCTTATTGACATCCAAAAAATTCATTGTTTTATGAGCAGCAACAGTGGTTAGTCTTTCATCAATTACTTCAATTTTTATCTTATTATATTTACATTTTAATTTATGGACAAATTTTTCAGTAATTTCTGCTCTTTCTGACATCGTTCCATCCATATTTAATGGCAATCCCACCACAATGGTATCTACTTCATATCTTTCCAAAATTTCATCTATTCTTCTAAGTACGATTTTATCAGAATGATTTCTTTGGATAGTTTCTAACCCTTGTGCGGTTATATTTAATTCGTCTGTTATGGCTATTCCGACTCTTGCATCTCCATAATCTATCCCTAATATTCTCATATTAGTCCTCTTCTAATCCTATATATTTTTTTACCATTTTTTCTAACAATTCATCTCTTTCAATGGTTCTAATTTTATTTCTCGCATCATTATGACTGGTTATATATGTAGGATCTCCTGATAAAATATATCCTACAATTTGATTGATTGGATTATATCCTTTCTCCATTAAAGCTTCATACACTTCTTTTAATATTTCTTGGCTTTTTACATTTTGCTCTCTTTCTACTTTAAAATTCATTGTTTTGTCAAATTCCATACAAATACCTCCTCTTTCATTTTTGTTTTTAAAGATTTGTTATATCGCTTTCTTGTTTATCTGCATTATCTAAATATTCTTCTAATTTCTTTAGCACTTCTTCCAAACCGGTTCCTTTATAATAAGAAGATAATGCAATATTTATAATTGGTGTTACTTCTTGTTTTGACATATCCATCGTTTTATTTTCACTGTTTTCCGTTGTATAGTTATCCATATCTTCTGGTAAAGATATTTTCATTTGCTCAATATGGTCTTTTATATCATTGATAAATGATGCAACCCCTTCTGTATCCACTCCTGAGAAAGCAATAACAAATTTAGGTCCCATATATCTAACAAAGACATAATCTTCTGAAATATTTTCTTGAACATACCTACTAATCGCTTTGATAACTTCGTTTCCTAGTTCTCTACAATAATTTTTATTAATTTCTTCTATATTAATAATTTTAAACATACAAATTGTTGATATAGTATATTGATCTATGATTTTTTTGCCTTCTCCATATAGATATTCTTCTGAATATAGTCCTGTAAATAAATCGGTTCTTACAATAGACTCTAATGTTTTTTGGTGTACCACAGTTTTTAATACAGATACAATATTGTCTTTGATAACTTCTAAAACTGTTATATCCACATTATCAAAATCGTGTGGTGTACCACTCTCTAATATCCAATATCCAATATAGACATTGTCTATATATAACGGAAAGAAGATTGCTGATTTTGCTCTTCCAAACTCCATTTTTTGATATGGAAGTCTTTCACGTTCATTATTGACAGTAACATATTTTGGAGTAGCTGTTTGTATACTATCTTTAAACATGTCTACATCTTGTAATGATTTTAATGAATCCCAATGTCTTGGATCAACATTAGATGCTTTTATTTCATATTCTGCACCATTAAAAACAACAATTGTTGAATATTTTATTTCATACTTTTCAATTAATATGTTATTTATTTTCTTTATCTTTTCATCAACTGAAGATGTCTCTCCTATTGTATTCATAAAATCTTGAACAACTTGTAGGTTAGTAATTTTTTGATTAATATTTTTGAATTTTTGAATTTTTTGGCTAATCTTTACATTATAGATAACTAATATAATTACGATTATTACTAATACTACAGCAACTCCTATTATCACTGTTAATTCCTCCTATTTAAAAATTTCTTTTCATTTGGTTTAATGTATCATTCATACTTGGAGAAAATACATTTGACTGATTATTTCCTCCTACTGTTGGTGGTTTATATGTTCCTTTTCCTGAAACTAATGGATAAATCATATTTCCTAAAGCTTTTAACACTTGCATAAATGTTTTTGAATAGCCTTTTAAGTTAATATCACAATTAATAATTCCTTCTAAATATTTTATATATATTTCTTCTTCAAAAGGTATTGTTATATATTTAATTAAACTTCTATCAAACAATTCTGTCATAAATGACATAGCAGGATCATTATAAAATGCCATTCCACCAATGATTGTTTTTTCGTTAATCCCTCTAATCTTTACAAATTTATTTATTATAACTTTTAATTTGCCTTCTTCTAGTATATTTTTGGCTTTTAATTCTCTCAAAAATGCTGTAAGTGGTTGTATTGTAAGAATATCTAATGATTGTACTAAATATGTTTCTAAAGATTGTTTAAAATATCCTACCGGTGTATTAAAATCACAATCAATTAAGATTAAAGAATAATTCTTTACTAATGTTTCTAAGATTTCATCAACTTTACTAATAGAATCTTGTTCATCTGGTAAAGATGTAAATACAGTTAAGTTTTTATTTACTTGTATTCCATTAGCAATTCCTTGTGATAATTGTTCTATACTATTTGCTGCAATATTTCTTAATGCTTCTTCATTTTTTGTATATATATAATATGAATTTCTATTAGTTGTTGTATCTAAAATAGCCACATTAATTCCCATTGATGACAATAGTTCTGCCACATTATTGACAATAAATGATGTACCATTTTTACTTGTGCCAACAAAAGTTACAATTTTTTTATCAGATGTTAAAAGAGATGATATATCTATTGTTTGTACATAATTATTATTCGTTCTTGTCATATCTCTTGAATTTGAAGGAACATACGCATCATATGTATTATGATAACTTTGTTCATACTGATTATTATTCATATTTTGAGAATAATTATATGCTGGTTCTGGTTCTTTATTTTTTTGTGTCTCTGGAATAGAATCTACTTCTCCAAATCCTGGTAAAACCATATCATCTTCATCATTATTTTTGTAACTATCAAATCCTGGCAATACAGTATTAGAATTGTCATCTTCTTCCTCTTCAAATCCTGGTAAGACGGTGTCATTGTCATTATCATTATCTTCAAAACCTGGCAAAATTGTGTCATTGGTAGTATCTTCAAATCCTGGCAATATAGTATCATTATTTTCTTTTGTTTCAAAATCGTCAAAACTTGGTACAATGGTATTGCTATCATTCTCTTCTGTTTCTTCAAAGCCTGGCAAAATTGTTTCTTTTTCTTCTGGAAGTGGATTTTTTCTTGGTCTTCCTCTTCCTCTTTTTACTGGTTTTGGTTCTTGACTTGTTTCTACTGGAACTGGATTTTTTCTTGGTCTTCCTCTTCCTCTTTTTACTGGTTGTTGTGGCTCTTGTGTTGCGGTTGAAACTGTATTTGGCACTTCTTCTACTTTTGGTTCTATATCTTCTAAAACAGTATCTATCGTTTCTTCTTGTCTAGCAGTTGCTACCGTTTTTGCTGGTTGCTGTGTTGCTTGATGCATTGATTGTTGTTGTGCTACTTGATGTAGTGACTGCTGTTGTACTTCTTGGTGTAATGTTTGTTGTGCATCTGTTGTCTTTTTCGGTTTAGACATTTTTCTCGCACCAGTCATATTTACTGAAGAAGGTATTACAACAGGTTTTGTCATTGTTACTGTTTTGTTCTTAGATTTTAACAATTTTTCGCTTGTTCCAGTTTCTTCTCTGTTATTCTTGTTTTGTCTTAAATTATCAGATACCCTACTGTTAAAAGACATGATTTTTTGATATTTGGGTGATCTTTCCTCTAACACTGCTCTTACATTTAATGGTAAAAACTTTGTGATAATTCTTAATTGTGTGTCATTATATTGTGCTGCAATATTATTAAAACTATCAATATATCTGTCCTCGTCTTTTCCTAAACTTTTATAATGTGCTAAAATATTTTGTATTTCCATTTCACTAACGTCATTTTCATTTTCAGCTTGATAAGTTACCTCTTCAGAGTCAATTTTATAATATGTTTTTGCTTCTTTTTTTAATCTTGGTCTATGAATCAATCGACAAACTTCATCAACACTTCTGTCATTTCCAAGTATCGCATTATAGATTCCAATTCCAAATAATTTTACTAACATTTGCTCTGATTTAGTTCTTCTATCTAAACAAATCAAAATGATTGGTATGTCATTTCCTCTCATATTAGATGCTTCATCACTAATACTGTCTAACTTTTCAAAAATAAATTTATCAATTTGATCAAATTGCGTATGTGAAAAAGCTTCTAAATCTTCGCTGATAACAATTCTATCATACGATTTATCTTTTTGTATTTCTTTTAATATTGCATTAAAGTAATATACATTTTTATGTGAAATAATTTCCTTGTATTCTTTCTGATATTTTTTTATAATCGCTTGCGAAATTTCCTCATTACTTACAGCAAATAAAACTTTCATTTGTTACCCCCTTCCAAATTTTACAAACACTGCAAATGCTAGTGGTAATATTTGGCATATAATTAATATTGTTACAAAGGTTACGATTAAACCTAGACCTTTTTCTAAAGTATCTAGCTTTCTAATACCTACTACATATTTGTGAATCGCTCCTATAGCAATTCCTAGAAAACAAAATGGTATACTATAAATTCTAATAATATTTAATATATAGGCAACTGTACCATATACATCTGAGCCATATTTTTCTTGATAATCCTTTAAAGAATTGGCTGTGTTTTCTTTTATTTCTACCAATCTACTTTCTGTTTCTTCATCAATTGCTTGTTCAGCTGCATGAACTTTATTTGTACAAATAAATATTCCAAAAACAATTGTGAATATTGTAACAATGATTATTGCTTTTTTCATTTATTTGTTGCCCCTTTCTTCTTTATTTTTGGCAAAATACTCCCTATTTTTTCTTATACCTATATATCATACAATAACTTTAGAAAAATAGCAAGAATTTTTTACAATTTATTGTACAAATATTGCATATGCTGATACACACGGTTTGCCCAATTTTTATCAGTTGCATATTTGGTATTCACTCCTGTTAAAGTTGCTCCATAATAATAAGAACCAGTTGCTACTTCTCCACCATATATATTGGTCCCTTTCGGATTTAGATAATATTTCATAAATACTCTAGCTAGCAAATCTATGCTTTCTGAATAATTAGAAAAGTTATAGGCACTGTTATATGGACTAGAATCATATGCTCCATATCCAAATAAATTGTTCTTTTCCAAGGCTATTTTTGATGTTCCCCATGCACTTTCATGAATTGCCACAGCTGTAACAAATATTCCATTAATATGATATTGTTTCTCTATGTAATAAAAATATTGCGCATTATTAGCAAATATATTATTTTTATCATTATCATCTGTTAATACTTTTTTAAATTGTTCTAAAGATAATCCGCTTGGTTCATTTAATGCCATGTTAAAGCTTACTGTACTTTTTAAGTCACTTGCTGATTTTATATTGCTACTATTATCATTGATTGTTCCTTCTTCCCCTGTTGCATTTGGATTTATATATGTCGTACATTCTGCTTTTACATAACCTCTTACCGTGCCACATTCTATTCTATACCATGAGTCTTTTATTTCCTTTAATTCTAATTCATCATTTTTGGATAGTGTTGCCACTTTTTGTGAATTTTCATCTAGTTGTGCCATAACAGATAATCTCTCAGAGGTAACATATAAAGTATCTCCTACTTTTACTGTATAGTTACTTGTTCCAGCCCCACCTCCTATTTCTACAATCTTATTAATAGAAGCTTTTGTTATTTTTTGACTGACTTGTTCTTCACTAATGAGTTCTTCATCTTTATATGTTTTTTTGATGGTCACTTCTTGTATTCCCTGTCTTCCCTCTTGTACCACCTGTACAACACCTTTAGGTATACTTGTATTTGTTCTATATGTTGTAATGTATTCTAAAATCTCTTCCTTTACTTCATATTCTTCTCTTTGTTCATCTTCTGTGTTTTGTAAAATAATTTCTTCTAAATTTATTTCTTCTGCTTGACTAATTTTTACTTCTTCTGTATTTTCGCTAACTGTTTCTTTTGTTGCATATACTTTTTTTGTAAAATATAGATTATAAAAAAGAATAGAATATAACAGAAACACAATAAAAATTAAAAAATATATTAAATTTTTGATGGTTATTTTTACTTTTTTCTGTTTCTTTTCTTTTGTTTTCATATAATCACCTATCATCATTTTACCCTTTGTGTCTATTTTTGTCAATTTTAAATTTTGGAAAAATTCTATCCATTTTTCCTATTGATTTTCTCGCTTTTTTATACTATGATATATAGGTCTTTACTAAAGAAGATGGTTGAAAAATAGCACCAATTTTCAACCAGATTTATGCCTTAAGAAAGGAATAAACTTACCTATGAAAAAAACAAAAATTATTTTAACCATTATGATGATTATTTTAATTTGTGTTATGAGTTTTCTTGCATTTTTTGTTTTTCAAAAATATGTATTAAAGAAACATTTTGAAGATGATATATTAAGTTTTGCTGATAAAAACCAGTCCACGATTTTCACAGTAGATTCTATTACTTTATTTAGCAGTGCTGATGCTGGTTACAAAACCAATACAGCCAATAACTTTACCATACAAAATTTATATCAATATACAGATATTGCTTTATTTATAAAAAACACATCTGATGAAGATACATTAGAAAATACCTTAAAGAAAGTTCGTATCGAAAATATACTATTTTCAAACACACCCAAATTAGGAAATCCCAGCTTATATTTTAAAAGTCTGAATGATTTTGCCAAAAGTGATATAACAGAAGAAAATAAAATCACAGATTCTTTTGAATTTACAGTTTCTTCTAGTGATGAAGCAGATTTAAGTACACCAACTTTATATAACAATTTAGCCAATCCTTTAACCTTTAGCTATGTAAATTCTAATATAAAGTCAGATTATACCATAACAGACATTTCATCACCAATTACCTATGATGGTTCTCTACTACAAAAATGTAATATCCATCCAGAAGACATCTGTTGTACACTTTCATTTGATATTTATATTACCAATAATCTAGATGAAGAGTTTACAACAACCATATCCATTGATATTCCACTTTCTTCCGAAAATGGTAGTATATTTGATGGTAATTTAACAGTCAAACAAGATACAACTTATACTTTTTATCGATATCATTAACACTGTATTTTGCAGAATGATGGAATTTATAATCATAAACTACAAATATTATCTAAATGAGGAGGATTCATAGAAATGAAAAAAAACTTACCAGTTTCCGAACAACTAAAATTGAAATATCATAAAACCAATGAAGTTACCAATTTTAAAGATATGTTATACAACTCTGCCGAAAACTTTAAATCTAGAACTGCTTTTAAATTAAAAGACGAAAATGGAAATATTATTTCTATTACCTATGAGGAATTTAAAAATGATGTTGTCCATTTAGGAACAGATTTCATCAAACGTGGCTTTTTAAACAAGCGAATTGCTGTTATTGGTAAAAACAGCTATAAATGGTGTGTATCTTATATGGCTGCCTCTATTGTAGGTATTGTGGTTCCTATTGATAAAGAATTACATTATGATGATGTCATTAATTTTATGAATGTTTCAGAATCAGTTTGTATTTTAGGAGATTTAAAAAATTTATCTTCTATAAAAGAAAATATGAATAACTTAAATAATAAGGAAACTACATTCATTTCTTTTGATAAAATCGATTCTAAAACAAATGACATTTTATATTTTGATAATCTTAAAGTCATGGGAAAAGATAGTTATTTAAACGGATTTCATGATTTTGATGATATTCAAATTAATCCTGATGAATTGCGTATTTTGTTATTTACTTCTGGCACAACTGGAAATGCCAAAGGAGTTTGTTTATCACAAAGAAATATCTGTTCTAATATCCTTTCCACATATGGAATTGTAAAAGTAAAAAGAAGTGACTTATTTTTCTCAGTCCTTCCTTTACATCACACTTATGAATGTACATTAGGATTTTTACTTCCTATTTATAGTGGTGCTAGTATTGCTCATTGTGAAGGATTACGATATATCTCCAAAAACATGACTGAATTTCACCCTTCTGTTATTTTATGTGTTCCTTTACTTTTGGAAAAAATGCATAAAACAATTGTTAGAAATATGAATAAAACATTGCCAGAAAAATATAGAAAAGAAAATCAAGATGAAAATCCATTTGATAATCTTCCTTTCTTTATAAAGAAAATTGTAAAAACAAAAGTCAAAAACACACTTGGTGGAAGACTACGTGTATTTATTGTCGGAGCTGCCGCTGCAAATCCAGAAATCTTATCTGATTTTAGAAAATTGAACCTAAATACATTACAAGGATATGGTTTAACAGAATGTTCTCCTTTGGTTGCTGGAAATACAGATTTCTTTCAAAAAGATGATGCTGCTGGACTTCCTATTCCAAATGTAGAATACAAAATCGACTCTCCAAATAGCGAAGGTATTGGCGAAATTATTGTCAAAGGCCCTAATGTCATGTTAGGATATTACAATAACCCAGAAGCAACTGCCAATGTAATGAAAGATGGTTGGTTCCATACAGGTGATTTAGGAAAAATTGATGAAAACGGATATTTATATATTACTGGTAGATGTAAAAGTGTGATTGTCACAAAAAATGGTAAAAATATTTACCCTGAAGAAGTAGAATATTACCTAAATGATAACCCTTTAATTTCTGAAGCTTTAGTACAAGGAATCCAAGAAGATGATGATGATGAAACTTATGTAAAAGCACAAATATATCCAAATTTAGAAGCCATCTCAGAATATTTAAAAGGTAGTGTTCCTACGAAAGAAGAAATTAAAAAAATTATTTCTGATGTCGTATCAAGTGTTAATAGTAAATTACCAAATTATAAACATATCAAAGGATTTATTATTCGAGATAAAGAATTTGAAAAAACAACGACACAAAAAGTAAAACGATATGGTGACAATATGAAATATGATGAGAAATA
This sequence comes from uncultured Eubacteriales bacterium, assembly GCA_949288185.1. GTDB lineage: Bacteria > Bacillota > Clostridia > TANB77 > CAG-508 > CAG-269. Next base: position 13,530 of record CASEIZ010000028.1, read on the forward strand.
ATGTCCAATTGGGGACATTCCTGTTTTGTCCAATTGGGGACGTTTCTGTTTGGGACATTTTCATTATATTCATTTAATTAAAAGCAAATGTAGTAAATTTTATTTATTACTCGGCATGCATTGCAGAATAAATAAATTCTAAAATTATCAAGCAGGCACCTCTCAAAGCAAGATTTGAGATTCTCCTACTGGATAATTTAAGAATTTTTAATATTCTTCCATTTGCATTCGTAATTTCATAAAATTTACTACATTTGCTTTTTTCTAAAAAATAATTTCATAGAAAAATGTCCCAAACAGAAACGTCCCCAATTGGACAAAAAATAGTGAAAAGAGAAGTGAAAAACACTTCTCTTCTTTACAAGTAACGCTAAAGGATTAGCAACATCCTCCTCTGTTACCTCCGCAACAACAGCATATTAATAAGATAAGGATTATAATCCAGCAACAATCATCACCAAATCCGAATCCTCCGCATCCTCTGTTCTCTGGCATAGTCTAGACCTCCTTCCGTTAAAAGAACTATGTTTTTCTTTTCTTTCTTCTGTATGATATATAATATGTTTTTTATTGATTTGTGTTACTGTTTCTATTTTTTATTTGTATTTTTGAAACTACTCTCATTTTAGTATTTTCAAGTACTTTGGAGGTCGATTTGGAATTTTTTTGAAAAATTTTTTTAATTTTTTATAAAAATCTATTGACAACTTATTAAAAATTTTGTATACTAGATTTCGTCGAAAGGACATGGTCGCTTAGCTCAGCTGGGAGAGCATCTGCCTTACAAGCAGGGGGTCACAGGTTCGAGCCCTGTAGCGACCA
>CASEIZ010000029.1 GCA_949288185.1 uncultured Eubacteriales bacterium
AGAAAAAACAATTTTAGAGCTTCGCTTTGGTCTTGGTGGTCATAAACCTAAAACACAACATGAAATTGCAAAGATGATGGGTATTTCTCGTTCCTATGTTTCTAGAATTGAGACGAAAGCGATTGGAAAATTGTCTAAAGAGTTTAAAAATTTGTAAATCTCTTTATTTTACTTTTTTATATTTTTTTACAAATTTTTAATATTTTATACCTTTTTACCAATTTTTTATAATAATTTTATGCATTTTCTCTTAATTTTTTACACAAAATATCTATAAATTAGATAAAAATTTGATAAATTTGACCCAATAGTCTAATTATTTTTATAAAATTTTAATAAGATTTTCTCATTTTTTGGATTTTTCAGGAAAGTTTTTGATTAATTTTTACTTATGTATGCTATTTTTGTTACTTTTTTATTACTTTTTTACAAAAATATTACATTTTTATTACAAAAAGTGTTGACATTTGTAATTTTTTATTCTACAATTAATTTGTAGTAGTTAAAAAACTACAAATTTTGCTAAAGATTTTTATGATTTACGATAGATAAAAGGAGTGATATACAATGGATAATATGAATAGGGATGTTTACCCTAAGTCGAATTGTTTAGCTTTAACAGTTAGAAAAGAACATAGATTAGTTTGTCTTAATAGGGCTGCTAGAAAAACTATTAGAGTTTCTTGGAAAACTTTATTATATGTTTTATTCTTAACAGTTGCTAATATTTTTGTTTAGAAATAGAATAAAAAAATATATAAAAAATAAGATTTCAGTTTCGAAATCTTATTTTTTGTATTAAAAATCATTTTCTGTAATCTAAATTTGATGATTCTTTGAGACAATTATATTCGCTTTACTAGATTTTAAGACACTAATCACACTATCTATACTTGGATATACTAAATCTCTTAAATCTTCATTTACTTGAATTCTCCAAGAATCATTTTCTTTTTTCAAAACGATCTTTTTTATCACAGTCTTTAAACTTTCTTCTTGTTTCAATTCATTAGCTAATTTTTCTAGTGCATATTCATTTGTAATTTCTATTCCTGATGATTTTGCACTAACCAATTCTTTCATCCAAGCAGTTATGATATTTTTAAAATCTTTATTTTTTACTTCAACAATGGCAACTACTTGATTTTCTTGCTCTTCTATATCTTCAATATTCCATTCAATATTCTTAAATAACTCTTTTTCAACTTCGTCACTTTCGTCTTGCAAAATCATTTCATCAAAGCTATTAATCAACTGTTCATAATCTGCATATTGGTTTACTTTTTCTTGTTCTGCATTTTTTATTGCTTCAAAAAAATGGTTTATAACCCCTTCAATATCATTTTCCTGATTCAGATTTCTTATTAATGCATATATTCCAAAAACGAAGGCAACAGCTATAACTAAAACAATTACTATCCCAACGATTTTTTTTCCTTTTGGTACTCCTGATGAATGTCTAGATTGTGAATGTCTCCCCATTTTTTATCCCCCTAATATAAAATTTAACTCGAAAATAGAAAGAGGAAACATACTCTTTCTATTTTCTACTTTACTTTCTAATATTGTTATTATCTATTATTCTGTTGTTTGTACATCTATATTAGAAGTTGTTTCTTGTACAGTATTTTCTGTTTCAGTAGTTGTTCCTGTTGCTGGTTCTTCTACTGGTTCTTCTGGTTTTTCTTCAACTGTTGGTGTATTTGTTTCTTCTTGATCAGTTGTTGTTCCTTGAGTTGTATTTTCTGTATTGTCTTCAACATTTCCAGCTTCATTATCTGGTTTTGTTGTTTCAACATTTCCAGCTTCATTATCTGGTTTTGTTGTTTCAATGTTCTCATTTTTGTCTGTCTCTGATTTTACTGGTTCTGTAGCTTCTACATTTTTATTTTCTTCAGCTGCATTCATTTTTTCTTCGTATTCTGAAACAGTTTCTTCATTGATTGTATCATCTGCAATTGCATTGATTGCTAAAGATAATATATTGGCTGGTGCTATCTTTGATTCAGCATTTGGATCTACAAATCTTATTGTTAGATTTTGATCTTTTTCCATTCCTTCAGATTTCATATATGCACCTAAATTAAATGTTAATGTTTTTGTTTCTTCATTATAACTTACAAGATTGATTGTTTCTTCTGTTCCGTCTTCTGCAGTTCTTGTTACAGTTAATCCTAAGAAATCATTCCAGCTATATGGTGTTTTATACAATGTTGAATTTTCAATATCATCTTTATCATATTCTGTATAAATTTCAACATTTTGACCAGCTTCAATTCCTTCTAATGTAACTACACCATCATTGGTTTTTATAGGTCTTGGATCTGCATTTTCTGTTTTTGTAATTGTTTTTGCTATTGAGCTAAATACATTTATTAATTCTTCTTGTGTAGCACTACCATAACAATATTTATTTGTTTCAGTTGCTTCAGTTGCTATACTTGTCATTAACTTTGCCATTTGGTTATTTGGATTATCAAAATCCGAAATTCCAAATCCTATAGTATAAATCTTATTTGGATTACTTGGATATTTTCCTTTGATGGCATTAGCTGCGTCTATTATTCCTGTATCATCATAAGTGTTACCATCTCCATGTATTGCATATGATTCTCCATTTTCATCTTGATATATTTCTTCAATAATTTCATCATCCCACCAACGTCTCTCCCATTTTAAACTATCATATTCTCTATAAAAAGTAGGATTTCCGTCTGACATCAAGATTACAGTTGTATTTTCATCAACATCATTATATGCATCTTTTAGTGCTGCATGAATATTTGTACCACCACCTGGTGATTTTTTATTTAAGAAATTAGTAACTGTTGTTGGATTACTTGTATAATCAAGTGTTCCCTTATCTGTATCAGATCCATATGGTATTACCATTACTTGATTTTCAGTTCCTTCTGGTAAGAACACCTCTAAGAAACTATCTACAGCATCTCTCATTACTTCTTCTCTAGTTCCTATATAGACATTTTCGTATCCACCCCACCAAGTTTCTTGTCTCTCATATACAGCATAATTCATACTTCCTGAATAGTCTAGTAATAATATAACTTTTTGTGGATCAGCTGTTTGTACTGTTTCAGAAGTTACTAAATCTATGCTATCTTCTAAGTCTGATTTAACAGTATCTGTATCAGTAAAGGTTCCTTCATTATCTTTTTTGTATTCAGCTGTATTTTCAATGTCCTCTCCAGCATATCCGTCTGCTGTTACTGTAAATGAGATTACCACTTTTGTTTGTTTGTCTACTAATGTAGTGTATCCTTCATTTCTTAATTGGTTCAATGTTATTGGTTCTCTTGTTTCTATAGTTGTACCATCAAGTGATTGTACTTCTATATTCACTTGTGTTCCATCTTTTAACTCAGCTGTATTTGCTGGCTTATCATCTTTTATTGTAACACTTCCTGCTGCTGTTCCATTGTTTGTAGCTGTTATTGTATAAGTAATTTTTTCACCATATTGTACTTTTTCAGCACTTTGTGTTTTCTTTACAGTAATATTTGGTTGACTATATGTATTAGTGATGACTGTCTTTCCTTCTTCTGAATTATTGTATGATACGATATAGTTTCCATTCAATTTTCCTTCTTCATATATTGTTGTTGTTTCATGTTCAACATCAATATTTACTTCTTTTGCAGTATATTGAATGTCATTTCCATTACTGTCTTTCTTATCTAGATTTTCAAATGTATATGTCATGTTAGCATTATTGTCTTTATTTAATGTTGTTGTTGCAACAAAGTTTCCTTGACCGTCATATAAGTTTACATCTATTTCTGGTCTTTCAGATTCTTTTCCTGCATCATTCCATTTTTTTTCAACTGTATAGTCTGTTAATTCTGTTACTGTACTTACTGTTATATCTACATCACTTGAATTTCCATTAACCGTTGCTGTATTTCCAACCTTATATAAGTCAACTCTTGTTTGTACTCTATCTCTGATAACGGCATCTATATGGTAACCTTCGTCTCCATAATATTTTAATACATAACATACAATCATTTGTGTTTCAGAATCAAATGTTACTTTATTTCCTTCTGAATCTGTATAGTCTCCATTATTTATAGTAGTTTCTATATGCTCTAAATCTGTTCCGTCTAATACATGTTGGAATATTTTGTAATTTAATGCTGCATATTCTTCAACTGTTGTAGGTGTTGTTTCTGTTCCAACTCTAATAGCATTTTGTTCAGTTGTATATCCATTTCCTTCTGAATTCTTTTGTTTTAGGTTAACAGTTCCTACCTTTGCATATTCACTTGTGTCTTGATCTTCATTTTCGTCATTTTCTAGTATTTCTCCATCTAGTCTAATAAATACTTGTGCAACTCCTAATTGTCCATCATAATCTTTTTCATCATTATTAGTTGCCCACCAATCTGCTGTATCACCTGTTATTTGACTCTTATCAAAGTTTTCTTCAGAAAGTGCATTTTCATTTATAGTTACTTTAATATATAAAGTTTTTGTTTCTCCTACACCTAAATCTGTAGTCCATGTAATTTTTTGACCATTTATATTAACCGTTGTAGATGTTTGTGGATTATCAACCATTGCTTCACCTGCATAAGTTAATCCATCAACTAATGTATCTGTTACCGTAACACCTTTTTCTGCTGCTGTACCATTATTAGTTACTTTTATAGCATACCATACAGTATCTCCAACTTCATATCTTGAACTTAATACTGACTCATCTGATAATGTTACAAATTCATTATCTCTTAATTCAGCAACACCTTTCTCAATAGCTATATTTGAAATTACTAAAGGATCTTCATCCTCTATTGTCGTCTTTCCTACTGTTGCTGTATTCTTGATTTCTCCTGTTGCTCCTTCTGCTATTATTACATTAAATGTCAATGTCTTTGTTCCTACTGGTACCTCTACATCTGTCCATGTTACTGTTCTATTCTCTTCGTTGTATTGTCCATTATCTGATGCACTATTTTCTACATATGTTACTCCTGTTGGTAATGTATCTACTACTGTTGTTTTTCCTGGTGCATTACCACTGTTAGTTAATGTAATTGTATATGTTATTGGGTCTCCTGGTTTTACAACTTTATCTGTATCATTGTTTTCTTTTTCTCCACTGATTTTTGCAACTCCTAATGGATCATCTGTTTTTCCCTCTTCGTCATCTCCTATATATGCTGTATTTTGGATTGGTCCTGTTGCATCAGCATTAATTGTTACATTTACTGTTAATTGTTTTGTGTTTTCTCCTGTTGCTACTTCTACATCTGTCCATGTTACTGTTCTATTCTCTTCG
>CASEIZ010000030.1 GCA_949288185.1 uncultured Eubacteriales bacterium
TAAATTTTAAATACATTTTAGAGAGCGTGTTAATGATATGAAAAAAAATAAAAAGTTAGAAGAGATAAAGATTTGTTTAGTGGGTTCTAGTGGAGGACACTTAACACATTTGTATCAATTAAAAAAATTCTGGGAAAATAAGAATAGGTTCTGGGTAACATTTGATAAAGAAGATGCAAGAAGTATTTTAGAAAATGAAAAAGTATATAATTGTTATTATCCAACAAATAGAAACTTAAAAAATTTGATAAAAAATACTTTTGTAGCATTCAAGGTTTTAAGAAAAGAAAAACCAGATATTATTATCTCATCTGGTGCAGCTATTGCCGTGCCATTTTTTTATGTAGGAAAGATTTTTGGAGCAAAAACTGTTTATATAGAAGTATTTGATAGAATAGATAAACCAACACTTACAGGAAAGTTAGTTTATCCAGTAACAGATAAATTTATTGTTCAATGGGAAGAAATGAAAAATGTCTATAAAAAAGCAGAAAATTTTGGCAGTATTTTTTAGGAGGATAAGGTAGTGATATTTGTAACAGTTGGAACACATGAACAACAATTTAATAGATTAGTAGAAGAAGTAGATAAATTAAAAGAAGATGAAATTATAAAAGAAGATGTTTTTATTCAGACAGGTTTTTCAACTTACGAACCAAAACATTGTCAATGGAGCAAATTAATATCATATAAAGAGATGAATAACAAAATAAAAGAAGCTAGAATTGTAATAACGCATGGTGGGCCAGCTAGTTTTATTGCACCTTTACAGATAGGAAAAATTCCAATAGTTGTTCCAAGGCAAGAAAAATATGGAGAACATGTGAATGACCATCAATTAGAATTTACTAAAAATGTAGAAGAAAGAAATAAAAATATTATACCTGTTTATGATATAAAAGATTTAAAAGAGAAGATTCTGAATTATGATAATATTGTAAATAAGATTGAGCAACAATATTCTTCAAACACTGAAAAATTTGTAGAAAAATTGAAAATTGAAATAGAAAAAATGTTTTTATAATAAGGAGCTAAAGTGAAAAAAATTGAATTTAAATATTGGTTATTTTTATTAATATGGGTAATGATTATATTACCAAAACCAATTCAAATGGGATTAATAATTATTATTGTTATAGGTTGTTTAATAAAAAATAATTTCAAGATTAAGAAAGACAAAGTATTTTGCCTCTTTTTGTTATATTCAATTGTTCATTTATTATCTATAGTTGTAAATTTCTTGAAATATGAAAATACAGAAAGAGTGATAGCTGCTTTAAACACATGTGGTATTTGGATTGTTTCAATATTGTTATATAGTTATTATAAAGATACTAAAATAGATAAACAAAAAATAAAAAAATACTTGGCATACAATCTTTATATTCTTATATTTTTATTTTTTATTACAATAATTAGCCAAAAATTCAATATATCAATACCAACAATTTTATCTAGAAACTTATATAATTATGAGTGGTTAAACAATACAATGGAATTGCGCTTTTTTGGATTTATGGAATATGCTAATTTAGTTGTATATTTTTATTTTTTGTGTTTTCCTTTTGCTTTTGACTATATAAAAGAAAAACATAGCAAAATTTTTTTGTTTTGCTTTATAGTGTTTTCAGCACTTCCTGTTATAATGACAAATTCAAGGTTAGGAATATTTTTAGTTTTATTACTAGTGTTTTTTGCAGTAACCAATATTTTTAATAAGCAAACTAATAGGGTATTAATGATTTTATTTGGATTAATATTACTTTTCATTGCTGTATTTAATTTTGATAAAATTACAAACATAATTGATGGTGTTATCGATTCACGTGAAGGTAGTACATCTATGAGAAGTGCAATATATTCTTTAAGTATTAATAGAACTATAGATGATTCTTTACTTATTGGAAATGGTATTAAAGAGATTTTTAATGGATATCCATTAGGTTCACATTCAACATTTATAGGATTTTTCTATAAAACAGGATTAATAGGAACTATTGTTGCAATTACAGCCTTTGCATTATTGTATATAGAATTTTATAGAAACCTGAGACAAGAAGAAAAAGTGATTTATCTTATTTCTGCATTCTGTGTGCTAATATTCATGATGACAGAAGATTTAGATGGAGCAAATTGGCTTTTGGCTTTATATTTTTCTTTAATGGGAGTAATTTGTAATTCTAGGAAAAAAGAGGGAGAAAAAAATGAAAAATAAAATTTCAATAATTGTTCCAATTTACAATGTAGAAAAATATTTAAGAAAAAGTTTACAATCTATAGTGGAGCAAACCATATTCGAAAAATTAGAAGTGATTCTTGTAAATGACGGTTCTACTGATTCAAGTTATCATATATGTAAAGAGTTTAAGGAAAAATATGATAATGTTATACTAATAAATAAAGAAAATGAAGGAGTATCAAGTGCTAGAAATTTAGGAATAAAAAATGCACATTCACAATATATCTGTTTTTTTGATGCAGATGATAGCGTTAGTACAAATTATTATGAACAACTTTTACATTTTATGGAAGATAAAAAAGCAGATATAGGAATTGTTAATTTTTTTACTGTACATGAAAAAAATGATGTAATTCCGAAAAAGAAAGTAATAAGTAGAGAGTATGATGATAAGGAAGAAATATTAAAAATTTTTCTATCGGGACATTATATTGGAAATAATGTTTTCGATAAAATTTATTCCCAAGAGATTTTAAAAAATATTGAATTTTTTAAAGGCAAATCTGTAGGAGAGGATATGTATTTTAATTATCAAGTATTAAATAATGCAAGAAAAATATATATTGATACAAGTAAATCGGGATATTATTATTATAAAAGAAATGGTTCAGCTATGAATAGCAAATTTTCTGACAAATATTTTGATACGATTGAATTGTCAGAGTTAATTCAAGAAGAATTAAAAGAAAATAAAAATCTATGTAAATATGCTGAAGCACACAAATTTCATGAAATTTGTAAAGTCTTAGAATATATGATGTTGAATCATTCTGATAACAGCTATAATGAAAAATTTAAAAAGTATTTAAAAGAAATAAAAAAATATCCTATAAGAGATGCATATAAGTATCTTTCACTAAAACAGTTTTGTGGAATTGTTCTAATGAAAGTATCTCCAAAAATATATTTAAGGATTTTTAAAATTCTAAAAATAGGGTAGTTTAAGGAAGGTAAACAATGGATTATGAAATTACAATTATAGTTCCCATATATAATGCTCAAAAATATATAAGAAAATGTATTGATTCAATTTTGAAACAGACATATAAAAATTTTCAATTAATATTAATAAATGATGGTTCAACAGACAAATCTCTTGAAATATGTAAAGAATATAAAGAATTAGACAATAGAGTAAAGCTAATCAGTAAAGTAAACGAAGGAGTTTCAATAGCACGAAATGTTGGAATAAAAAATGCAGAAGGAGATTATATAGTTTTTATAGATGCAGATGATTATATCGAAAAAAATTATCTAGAAAAATTAATACAAAATAAAAAATATGATTTTGTAATGTGTAGCTATAAAGAATGCTTAGATGGAAAAATAAAAAAAATAGTTATACATACGGAAACTGAATTTTGTAATAATCAAGAAGTAAAAAATATGGTATCTTTTAAAGATATAATTAATTCTTTAGGTGTTCCATGGATGAAAATGTTTAAAAGAGATATTATTTATAAAAATAGTATCTTATTTAAAGAAAATATTAGTTATGGTGAAGATACTATTTTTGTATTAGAATATTTAGCAAATTGTCAAAATGCCAAAATTTTATCAGATTCATTGTATAACTACAATATAACAGAAGGAAGTTTATCTAGAAAATATATTATCAATATAAAAGACAAATTAGATAATATAATTGAAGTGCTTCAAAAAAATAAATATAGTAGAAAAACTATAAATATAAATGTATTTAGAAATATAAGGACAATAATTTTTAATGAGAGGTTAACGGAATATAGATATTTTTATATAAGTTGTATAGAATCTAATCAAATAATAAAAAATAATAAATTAAAAATAAATGAAGTTGTGTTAGATAAAAAAGGATTAATTATTTATATATTTTTAAGATTACAATTATATTATGCATTATATTTAATAATTAGAAAAGGAAAAATGAAACATAACTCATTAGGAGGAAAGATGAAAAGTATAGGAATAGTTACAATAAATGACAATGATAATTATGGTAATAGATTATTAAATTATGCTACACAAGAGGTACTTAAGCAAAATGGAAACAAAGTAGTAACCCTAAAAAATAATTCTATTATTAACAGTAAAGATAAATTTATATTAAGATTAGTCAAATATCAAATAAAAAATATAAAAAAAAGATGTAAAAAGAAAAGTAGAAGGAATATAGATTTTGAGAAATTTAATGAAAATATTGTTTTTTCTAAGAAATATATAACACCTTATTCTAAAATATATAAAAAATATGATTATTTTATTACAGGAAGTGATCAAGTTTGGAATCCGAAATTTGGAAGATTAAGAGATGTGGATTTATTAAGTTTTGCAAAACCAGAACAAAGAATTGCATTTTCAGCAAGTTTTGCAATTGCACAATTACCTGAAGAATGTAAGAATAAAGCCAAGAAAGAATTAGAAAAGTTTAAAGCGATTTCTGTAAGAGAAGATAGAGGAAAAGAGATTGTAGAAGAGTTAACAGAAAGAAAAGATGTACAAGTACTAGTAGACCCAACAATGCTGCTAACACCTGAAGAATGGGATAAAGTAGCAAAAAAACCAGAACAATTAAAAACAGATAAATACATATTGAACTATTTCTTAGGAGAAATGTCAGAAGAAAGAAAAAAAGAAATAGAAAGAATAGCTAAAGAAAATAATTGTGAAATAATAAATATATTAGATAAAAATAGTCCGTTTTATCAAACAGGACCAAGTGAATTTTTATATTTAGAAAAAAATGCTTTTCTAATATGTACAGATTCATTTCACTCTTCTGTATTTGCAATCTTATATAATAGACCATTTGTTGTATTTGATAGAGAAGATTCAAATGAAAAAATGAATTCTAGATTGGATACTTTGTTGAAAAAGTTTAAATTGGAAAATAGATGGTATAAAGACAAAATTACAGAAGAACAATTACAAGTAGATTACAAAGAATCTTATATAATACTAGAAGAGGAAAGGAAAAAAGCAAAAGAATTTTTGGAAAATGCAATAAAATAACGGAAGGAAAATAAAATGCAATCTAGTAGAGAAATAAAAATAGGAGCAATATTATCATATATAATTATAGTTGTAAATATGCTGATAGGGGTATTGTATACACCTATACTTACAGCAAAATTAGGACAAACAGAATATGGACTGTATTCTTTAGTAACATCTATAATTTCATACTTGACCATTTTAGACTTCGGTTTTGGAAATGCGATTATTATATATACGACTCGATATAGAAATAAAAATGAAAAAGACAAAGAACAAAAGTTGCATGGAATGTTTCTTATTATCTATACAATCATAGGAATAATAGCAGGTATTATAGGAGCCATATTATGGTTAAATGTAGATAAACTATTTGGAAATACAATGAGTGCTGATGAACTAAGTAAAGCCAAAATTTTAATGGCAATATTAACATTTAATTTAGTTGTAACTTTTCCTTTGAGTATATTTTCATCTATTATAACATCTTATGAAAAATTTGTGTTTTCAAAAGTATTAAATTTGGCAAGAATCATATTAAATCCAATAGTAATGTTAATTTTGTTAAATTTTGGAATTAAATCTGTCGGATTAGTCATATTAGTTACGGTATTAAATATCACGACATTAATATTAAATTATATATATTGTAAGACAAAATTAAAAATAAAATTGAAATTTGGAAAGATTGATTTTAAATTATTAAAAGAAATCATGGCATATTCTGTATGGATATTCTTAAATAGCATCATGGATAAAATTAACTGGAGTTTAGATCAATTTGTATTAGGAATATATTCAGGTTCTGTGGCTGTTGCAATTTATTCAGTAGCAAGCCAATTAAATCAGATGTATATAAATTTTTCATCTGCAATTTCAGGTGTGTTATTGCCTAGAATTACAAAAATGGAAAATGATAATGCATCAGATGAAGAATTTACAGATATATTCATAAAAACAGGGAGAATTCAATATATAGTTATGGCATTAATTATGTCTGGATTTGTACTGTTTGGAAAAGAATTTATAAATATTATGTGGGTAGGTTCTGAGTATGCAGAATCCTATATTATTGCATGTATTTTAATGTTACCAAGTACAATACCATTAATACAGAATGTAGGATTAAATATTTTACAAGCAAAAAATAAATATAAATTTAGAGTGATAGTGTTAATGATTTTTGCAGTTGTTAATGTATGCATCAGTATAATTTTAGCTAAGAAATATGGTGGAGTAGGAGCTGCATTGGGAACAGCTATATCAACAATTTTGGGACAAGTAATATTTATGAATATTTTTTATCAAAAGAAGATTGGAATAAATATTATTAAATTTTGGAAGAACATATTAACAATGTCAATACCTATGATATTTGTGATTATATTAGCAATAATTTTAAAAACAATTGTACCAATCAATAGTGTAATTGTTTTAGTGGCACAAATAGTTCTATACACATTAATATATTGTTTAATCGTATATAGATTTTCAATTAATGAATATGAAAAACAATTAATTTTAAAACCAATAAATAAAATAATTAGGAGGAAACAAAATGCTTAGGAAAATTTTAAATCTTTTAGTAGAAAAACAAATAAAAGATGTAGTGTGTACAGAAGATATATTAAAGAGTATTGATGGTCAGGATAAAGAGTACATAGAAGCAAATTTTAATATGCAGATTTTTAATGATTTACGTAGTGCAACTTTTTTTTCTAATGGAGAAGTAAATAGTAGTAATAAACCGGTAATTTTAATAATAAAGGGTGAATTTTTGCCTAATATATATACAGGAATTACTGAAGCTTGGTTTCAAAGATCAAATATTAATATAATTTCTATATTTGAAAAATATGATGAAATAAAAGTAGAATACTTAGAAAGGTGTATTCCTGATATTTTAACAATATATGATGATGGTATAGAAGAATATAAAAATACAATTTATAAATTTATAGATAATAATATGCCTGCTTTGATTAATATAAAGTATACATTAAAATTAGAAGAAAAATCTGACTATACAAGTATTATCAATATGTTAGATAGCATTGTTAAAAATACTGTAGATGTTTTTATATATAATTTCAAAAATGAAAGTAAAAATAATATCAGTATAAAGAATATAGAGCCTAAATATAAATATGGAATCTTATCTAAATATATGGGATATATAACAGCAAAAGAAAAAAAATCTTTGCTTATAATGCCATACGAATTATTAAAGATTGATTTAAATATTTTTAATAACAGATATATAAACGAAAATGTGAAGATTATTATTTATAAAGGCAAAGAGCAAAACAATATAGAAGAATGGATTAAGGATAACAAGATAGAAATATTGAAAACGGAAAAAATAGATGAGAAAATCTTCAAAAAATTTTGGGATTTAAATAAAGCAAGTGTTTTAATAGTAGAGGAGGAAAAATAGATGTATACAAATGTAAGAAATGTTCAAATATTAATCTCATTACTAAAGCAATTTAATATTAAATATTTCGTTAATTCTCCTGGAACAAGAAATACCCCATTAGTACATAGTATAGAAGAAGATCCATTTTTTAAGTGTTACTCTATTGTAGATGAAAGAAGTGCTGCGTATTTTGCATTAGGATTATCAGAAGCTCTAGATGAGCCAGTTTGTGTAACTTGTACAGCAGCTACTGCAACATGTAATTATATGCCAGCAATAAAAGAAGCATATGAAAGAAATATACAATTGGTAGCCTTAACCTCAGATAGAGAAAGTTATCCAATGTTTCATATGCAGGATCAATCTATTAATCAAGTGAATATGTATAAGGGATATATTAATTATAGTGTAGATATACCAGCGATACTAAATCAAGAAGATGAATGGTTTGCTAATAGAAGTATTAATGAAGCTTTTTTAGAATTAAACCATAACAGAAAAGGTCCAATACAAATTAATTATCATGTACCATCTTGGGGAGCTTTTTGTGTTAAAGATATACCGAAAGAAAGAAAAATAACTAGATATAATAAAAATAATATTAATTGGAAAGAAGTAAAAGAAAATTTAAAAAACAAAAAAATATTAGTTTTTTGTGGAATGAATTATAATAATAACAACCAAGAATTACAAAATAATGTAAAAGAATTTTATGAAAAGTATAGTGCAACAGTTGTATTTGATAATTATGCTAATTTAAAAGATGATAATTATATAAATGCAAGTGTTTTTGGAGATATTTTAACAGAAAAAGAGGCTCAAAAATTGGCACCAGAAATAATGATAACATTTGGAAAAGTTTTCTATTCACCATTAAAAGGTCACTTGAATGGTAAAAAACAAAATTTTGAACATTGGCATATTGATGAGAATGGAATAGTAATAGATGGTTTTAAAAATTTAACAAAAATATTTGAATGTGAACCCAAAATATTTTTTGAAGAAATGATAAAAGAAGTCAATACAAAAAATAATCATGAATATGAGCAAATATGGAAAAAAAGAATTAGTGAAATAAAAATAGGAAATTTATCATTTTCAAATTTTAGTGTTATAAGAGATTTCTGTAAAGTAATTCCTAAAAATTCTATTTTACATTCTAGTGTATTAAACAGTATTAGAATAACCAATTATTTTAAAATAGATGAAAGTATAAAATGCTATGCTAATGTTGGAGCAGATGGAATAGATGGTGCTTTTTCCACATTTTTAGGACAAGCTAATAAAACAGATAAAATGGCATTCTTGTTAATTGGAGATTTAAGTTATCTATATGACTTAAATGCATGCTTAAATGTGAATAAAATTAAAAATCGAAATATAAGAATATTAATAATAAATAATTATGCTGGTGCAGAATTTCATAAAAATTTTGGCTTATCTATGATACCGACTTTAAATTTACACATTGCGGCAGGACATAATACAAAAATAGAAGAAACAACAGGAATGGAAAATGTCGAATATTTGTCAGCTAAAAATCAAGAAGAATTAAATATAAATTTGAAAAAATTTATTGGTAAATCAGAAAAGCCAATACTTTTAGAAGTATTTACAAATGCTGATACAGACGCTCAAATATTAAAAGACTTTTGGATAACAAACATAAATGAAAAAATTTATAAAAAGATCATAAGAAAATTATTGCCTAAAAAATATATTGCAAAATTGAAAAAATTATTAAAAAGAGGATAATTATATGGGAATGAAATCGTATTTAAAAAGAGCAATAAAATATATTATAAAAGAACATAAAGTATCAATTGTAAAACCAGAAATTGTTCAAAAAACTCCTTCAGAAATGTTGAAAAATAAAAATATATTAATTACAGGAGGAGGTTCTGGATTAGGCTATTATATAGCAAAAAAATTATCAGCGGAAGGTGCCAAGGTTATCATTACAGGAAGAAATGAAGAAAAATTAAAAAAGGCAGTTAATGAAATTGAAAATGATGTAGAGTATATGGTATATGATGTAAAGAAATGTGATGGCAATTTTATAAAAACAATATATGATAAATTTGGAAAAATAGATTGTGTAATAAATAATGCAGGGATTTCTTTACACGAAGGCAATATGTTAAATGTAACGATAGAGGGATTTCAAAATCAATTTGATACCAATTTAAAAGGAGCATATTTTTTAGCTCAAGAATATATAAAAAGAATAAAAGAAAATCATCAAAAAGAAGGAAATATAATTTTTATTTCTTCGGAAAGAGGAAAACAATGTGATGATATACCATATGGATTAACTAAAGTCGCCATGAATAGTCTGGTGGAAGGTATGTCAAGGAGATTCTATAAAGAAGGAATAAGAGTAAATGCGATTGCACCGGGAATAACTGCAAGTGATATGACAAATATAAAAAGGGACGAAGATTTGTATTGTGACTATAATGCATCGGGACGTTTCTTTATGCCTGAAGAGGTAGCAGAGACAGTAGCTTTTATGGTGAGCGACTGTTCCAAATGCATATCAGGAGAAGTTATACATTGTGATGCTGGAAATCATTTAAATCCATGGTTTGATTAAAAATAATAAGCTGGATGATAGAAGTATAGTATATTTGAGGATAAGCAGTTAAAAACGTCTTACCGTTTTTTTCTAAAATACAGCAAAAAACATATAAAAATGTATAATAAAAAAGATAAGATTAAACACAAAAGAAATAAGACTAACTATATGAATGTCAAGAATTTTTATGAAAAAATAAAAATATTTTGAATAATTAGTACATTGAAAATTGCATGACAAATAAGCATTTTGAAAAATGCTTTTAAAAGGAATATGAAATACTATCAATTAAACAA
>CASEIZ010000031.1 GCA_949288185.1 uncultured Eubacteriales bacterium
AAGAAAGATGTTATTTTAATTGGGGAAAACTGGACAAACGCCTCTTCATTTTTGAGCGCTTCAGAATTTGACTCGGTTATGAATTATCCTTTCTTAGTAGCTTGTAAATATTTTTATGTTCAAAAGAAATTTAGTGCCTTAGATTTTGCTAACAGACTAAATACTTTACTTGTTCGTTATACTGATAATTCTAATAAAGTTATGCTTAATCTTTTAGATAGCCATGATACTGAAAGATTCTATAATTTTATTAAACCAAACAAAGAACTCTATCTTTTAGCTTATTTAACATTGATTTCTTATACAGGAATGCCAATGATTTATTATGGCGATGAAATTTTCATGGAAGGCGGGACTGATCCAGATAATAGAAGAGGAATGGAATGGGACTCTAATGAATTTGGATCAAAAGAAAATCAATTATTTGCTGATATAACTAAATTAAGAAAACACGAGGCTTTTAAAACGGGAGATATTAAAGTTACATCTAATGATGACTTAGTAATTATTGAAAGATTTAATTCAGAAGAAAGTTATCAAGTGATTATAAATAATTCTGGAAAAGATCATAAAATTGATGCTAAGAATGTCTTATTAAGCAATAATTTTAATAGCAATACTATTCATAATTTAGGATTTGTGGTAATGAAAATTAAATAATGCGAATTTTCATTATTAATTTTAAATTATAATGTAAACACTTTCATAAATAAGTTACTGACAGAGAAAAAAAGCGATAATTATCGCTTTTTTTAGAATCTGAAAAAAGATGTAAGAGCTTTCATAGCTTTTTCTTTTTAATGAAAATAGTTGAAAACAATCAAAACTACTATAACATTTTGGTGTAAGGAGGTTGCTAGAAATTATGTTTTTCAGAAAGCTTATACTTAAAAGAAAATTAAGAAAAGAATATAGACCAATGGATGTTTATACAATCTATGGTTATAACAATTATAATGAATTAGGATTGACTGTATCATCTCCTCTTTTTAAAGTTGTTAGATAACTTTAGTCGCTTTTCTCAATTATAAATTAATAAAAATGCCTGGCTCTAATTTGAACCAGGCTTTTGTTTTGATTCGTATAGTCTTTTCATTATAATAGTGTTAAAATAAGTCAATGGGTGAACAATTATGAAATTTTTAAAACTTATTAGCCAACACAAAAATAAATGTTTGCTGGCACTTGATTTTATTAGTCTAGTCGTTTTTGTCACAATTTTTACTTATGCCGAAATTCATTTTACGTTTGAAATTCCGTACTTGAATTCTGGAGTTGCTGTTCTTCTTTTTGCTCTTTCTACAATAGGAGTCACTAGTACCAGCACACTTCTTATAAAACATTTAATTAGAAAAAGGAAAAGTAGAGAAAATAATTTTGAAGCCAATTTTGAGATATCAAAAACTCGATTATTTATAAATTTAACTATAACTATTATTTCCTTTTTATTAGCAATAATTTTTCTTATTCAAATTTTTTGTTACGACTATGAGACTATGCGAATGAATTCGAGTTTCAAAGTTAATTATTTTTGTTACTTATTTATTCTTTTTGGCGTATTATCAACCGTTAAAATAACAAATCTTTGCATTTATTTTAGTAATAGGAAGAAATTATATAGCATTAAGGATTCGGTGGTTTCAAAAAAATAGTATATTTCGACAAAGGTGAAAAAACTTCAATTACCAGTAATATATCTTTATTTAAATTTAAAGGCTTAGTTTTGATCTTAATAATGGAAAGGATTCATGTATGAAGAAGTATAAGATTTTAGCCGTAATTGATTTTGCGTGTTTAGTTATTTTTATAACATTATTTTCATTACTGGAAATTTATAATACTTTTGCGTTTCCTAATTTTCATCCAGTCATCGGTATTTTAATTTTTGTATTTTCTCTAATCTCAGTACTTTCTTTATCTACGATTTTAATCAAAAAAATAATCAGCATTAAAAGAGAAAAGTCTAATAAAGAAAAGAAAAGAAAGAGCCTAGCCAGTTTTATTATAAATTTAGTAATTGGAATTATTTTTTCTATACTAGCTTTAATATTTCTCATTATAATTTTTCAATATTATTTTATTGATTCTGATCCTTCAATTTACCTTTCTGTAAAAGTCATAGTGTACTTTTTTATCGTATCGGTTACGCCTGCAACAATAGCGGTATCAAATCTTGTAATGCGTATTATAAGAAATAAAGATGAACGAGATGGCAAGGAGGAAAACGAACCAACTGATTTATCTAATATTAGTTGCGAATGAAATAAGGATACTTTTTTCTTAAAAAATTAATTTTTAAACAAAAAACCTACAAAAATATGGCTAATTTGCTAATTCACATTAAATCTTAATGCGTTTTAAGATTTCGAATGAAAGCACTTTCATAAAATCTTAGTTTCAATTGAAATATTACGATTATATTCGACAATTTTAGATATCTTGTATTTTAAGTAAGCGTTTACATAATTTTTCAATTCATGAATTTTTGTTGTATATCTCCTAATTTAACTTAATATATAGATGTAAGGAGGGTACTTATCATGATGTTTTTAAGAAGATTAATGTTAAGAAGAAAATTAAGAAATGGAGCTAAAGTTGACAGTATTTACACAGTTATTTCAATGTATAACGAATTCGGACAAATAGTATCCACACCAATTTTCAAACTTTTAAAAGATTAATTTAATTGTTAATTTTGAAAAAGAGCCAGGGTAATATAAATTATGCCTGGCTTTTTAATTGCACGAAAATGATAGAATATTAAATAAGTGAGAAAACTATGGAAATTAAACTTATTGATATAAAAGACACTAATGATATTAATATTCCTAATGAACCATTTTTATTAAGAGGGAAATTAATTGTTGAGTTTAAAAATAATGTATGGTCACATAACGAACTCTTATTTGAAAGTGATGAAATTAAGGAAATGACTTTTCCTGATGAATATTATGACTTCAACAAAATGAAAGATTATGTGTTTGTTGGTGCATATGAAAATAATACCTGCATTGGTCTAGCCATTTTAACTGAAACTTTTAATTCCTGTCTTTTCTTATATGATTTAAAGGTTAATAAGCTTATGCGAGGTAAAGGAGTAGGTAAAAAACTTATTGATTACTCATATAAATATGCTTTAGATCATAATTATCCTGGCTTATTTACAATTGCTCAAGATAATAACTTAGATGCTTGTTTATTTTATTTAGCGTGTGGTTTTGAAATTGGTGGAATAGATACAAAATCGTATGAGAAAACTAAACAAAAAGGGAAATATGATATCTATTTTTATAAGTATCAATAAGTAAAAACTATTTATGATAGTTAAGTAAGTTAAAGTAGTTATAAGGTAATTTTACTTTTAATAATAAATGATATAAGACAATTGCCGCAACAGAAGAAATTGCTCCTTGTAATAAATCATAGCTTGATGAAATTAACGCCATAATACCAGCTCCATCATCATATAAAAGATAATAAGGAATGTAAGAAGCAACCATAAATAAAGGAGCAATAATAAAAGAAAGATGCTTTAAATATTTGTGTTTTCTGAAAATGAAGAAAATTAGTGAAAACACAATAGCTTCTAAGCCTTTAGCAACGATAGTGAAAGGTATGCAACTTGCAAAACCAGCATATAAATCACTCATAGATGCTCCAATAATTCCAGCTATTAAACCAATTTCTGGACCTAAATAAGCCGAAGAAAATAAGATTAATATATCTGAAAAATTAAAGTATCCAGCTCCTCCGGCATAAGGTATAGCTAAAAATGCACCACAAACAAATATAAGTGCACTAAAAAG
>CASEIZ010000032.1 GCA_949288185.1 uncultured Eubacteriales bacterium
AACATAGATATTTTCCTTTCTTTTGTGTCGTTTTGTCAATTCACATTTTAAAGGATTATCTATGTTTTTTCAATATTTTTTAGATAAAAATTATGTAGGCATTTTTTTATATTTTGCCTACATTAATTTTACACTAACTTAGTTATGAATTCTTTTAAACACAATATCTTCTAAATTTGTAATTTCTGTAGAAGTACTTCCTTCTTCTATCACATTTCCTGTTGGTAATTCTGTTTTTATTTCTGCTTGATATTCTTTACCACTTTCTAATGTGATCGTTAAATGAAATGTCAAATTTATTTTTAAATCCTCTTCTGAAACTCCTGCTTTTTTTAACAATTCACCATGATTAATTTCTTCCTCATCAGATTGATATTTAGTCACATTATTGTTTGAACATCTAAATGCAATAATGCCCCCTTGGTTTGCTATCTTTAAATTTTTTAAATCTGATTCTACATCTCCCGTATATTCTAGACTTTGTATGATATCTTCATCATTATATTTAAATATGACATTTTCTTCTTGTGCATTTGGCTTATATAGTTTTATATTCTCTGTATTTTTAGCCTCTATTTGAAAATTGTCTACACGAACCGATTTTATAATTTCTGTTTTATCATATGCGTCATTTTTATCAATATATAGGTAAATATCATTTGATTGATGAACATCAAATGACCATCTTGTATTTGTCTGTCCATCATCTATGCCTTCTTGTGTACTAATAATCGCTATTTTGCTTAAATTGAATGGCATATTGGTTTCTCCTTCTACACTATATCTTAATGCTAACATACCTACTATAAATAAAATAACAACTATGATAACGATTATCATACATATATGAAAACTTTTTGTTTTAGTTAAATCCTTTAATTTATCAATCATATCTTCCTCCTGATAAATATTGATATATTATACAGCATTTTTTACATTTCGTCAAACTTTCTTTTTGCATTTTCGTGCAATATAGTCTGCAATTTAACTTTTACATATACATTTCTATTTTTTTATTCTTCTTAATTCTTTAAAAAAATCTTTTAAAATTTTTTCACACTCTGTTTTCATTATACCTGTTTCTACTTCTACTTTATGATTAAATGGATAATCTTCAAATAGATTTAAAACTGAACCAGCTGCTCCTGTCTTTTCATCTAATGTGCCTATATACAGCTTTTTTATCCTAGCATTGATAATTGCTCCTGCACACATACTACATGGTTCTAGTGTTACATACATTTCACAATCTAGTAATCTCCAAGAATCTAATTTTTTACTTGCTTTTTGTATAGCAATCATTTCAGCATGTTTCGTGGTGTCTTTTTTCGTTTCTTTTACATTATGCCCTCTTGCGATGATTTTTCCTTCTTTTACAATAACACATCCTACTGGAACTTCTAATTTATCATATGCTTTTTTTGCTTCTTTTAGAGCTTCTCGCATAAATTTTTCTTCCATGTTTCCTCCCTATATAATAGAAAGCATTTTGGTTTCAAAATGCTTTATCATTTTTATGCAATATATTATTGGTGTGCCTAGAGGGACTCGAACCCCCATCGGTCGCTTAGGAGGCGACTGCTCTATCCTGCTGAGCTATAAGCACATATACAAGAAATATTATAATATATTACATCCGAAAAATCAATGTTTTTTCTTTATCAAACATGTATATTTACTTCTCACACTTGTCTTACTGAAATTTAAAGTTATTGACAATATATGATATACTATAAAAAAACAAGAAAGAGGAACGAAAATGCAAAGAATATTAAGTCATATGCGAAAAGCAATAGAAGAATATCATATGATAGAAGAAGGGGACAAAATTGCCATTTGCCTTTCAGGTGGAAAAGATTCTATTACCATGTTAAAGGCATTTAAAAACCTACAAATATTTTATCCTAAAAAATTTGATATTATTGCTGTCAGTATAAATCCAGGATTCGAATTTTTTGACATTGACTTTTTAAATAAACTATGTGAAGAAGTGGATGTTCCTTTATATATTGAAAACAGCAATGCAAAAGAAATTGTATTTGATATAAGAAAAGAAAAAAATCCATGTTCTTTATGCGCCAATTTACGTAGAGGTGTTATTAATTCTATTGCAATTCGAGAAGGTTGTAATAAAATTGCTTTAGGGCATAATCAAGATGATGTATTAGAAACTTTTCTTTTAAATTTACTATATACTGGAAATATTGGAACTTTTTCACCTAAAAGTTATATGGATCGTTCAAAAATCACATTAATTAGACCGCTTGTATATACACCAGAAAAAGAAATTAGACGATTTGTTAGAAAAAACAATATAGATGTTATGCCAAAAGTTTGCCCAATGGATGGAACATCAAAAAGAGAAGATATGAAAAATTTAATTTATACATTATCTAAAAATATTCCTATGCTAAGAGCTAATTTATTTGGAGCTATTCAAAGAAATTTAGATGATTGGAAATTAAAATGAAGGTTGCCAAAGGGGACGTGCCATTTTGGCAACCTTATTAATAAATATAGCTTAAAAAAATCTTTTAACTTAAAAAATAAAGGTTGCCAAAATGGCACGTCCCCTTTGGCAACCTTTATTTTTAAATTTTTACAACATCTAACATGGCTTGTTTTAAATCTTCTAATTTTTTACTTGCTTCTTCATCCGTCTTTCCCTTTACACCCATATATAATTTTATTTTTGGTTCTGTTCCTGATGGTCTTATACAACACCAATTATTATCTTCTAATTCATAATATAACACATTTGATTTTGGAAGACCACTTTTACTTTCTTCACCTGTTATCATATTTTTTACATAGTCTTTATCTATATCTTTAAACGTTAAAACTTTATAATCCCCAATCTTTTCTATATCTTTATTACGTGTATTTGTCATCATTTGCTTAATTTCTTCTGCCCCTTCTGCTCCTTCTCTTACAATAGATACTTGTGTTTCTTTATAATAACCATATTTTTCATAAATGGCTATCATTTGATCCCATAGTGTCATTCCTTTTGATTGATAATAGCATGCTGCTTCGCAAAGTGCCATAACTGCTGCAATTCCGTCTTTATCTCTTGCATAATCTCCAATTAAGCATCCATAACTTTCTTCAAATCCAAATACATACTCTTTGTCTTTATTTTCTTCTGCCTTTCTCATAACTGCTCCAATGTTTTTAAATCCTGTTAATACTTCAATCACTTCTAATCCGTAATATTCTCCAATTGCTTTTGTTAAATTTGAAGATACAATCGTGGTTATCATCATTCCATTTTTAGGTAAGATACCTTTTTCTTTCATTTGTGATATTCTATATTCTGCAATTAATAATGCTGACATGTTTCCTGTATAATTTTTATATTCTCCTGTTTTGCTATCTTTTGCAAAAATTCCTAATCTGTCAGCATCTGGGTCTGTTGCTAATACAACATCTGCATCCACTTTTTTGGCTAATTCTAATGCTAAAGTAAATGCCTTTGGATCTTCTGGATTTGGATAATCTACTGTTGGGAAATTTCCATCTGGTTCTTTTTGTTCAGGAACAACATATAAATTTTCAATTCCTATTTCTTTTAATAATCTTTCTGCCACCATATTTCCTGTTCCATGTAATGGTGTATAAACTACTTTTAATTTTTTTCCTTGTTCTTTTACGATTTCTGGATTTAATATTAAACTTTTCAATTTTTCAATATATTTATCATCCATTTCTGTTCCTACAAAGTTTAATAATCCCTTACTTTTTGCTTCTTCTTCTGACATTTGTTTTATCTCAGAAAAGCTTTCAACTGCTCTTACTTTTCCAATAATATCTTTATCTCTTGGTGATACAATTTGTGCTCCATCATCCCAATATACTTTATATCCGTTATATTTTGGTGGATTGTGACTTGCTGTTATCATAATCCCTGCTGTGCATTGTAATTCTCTTATTGCAAAAGATAATTCTGGAACTGGTCTTAAACTTTCAAATAGATATGTTTTGATTCCATTTGCACATAGGATGAGAGCTGTTTGCATACTAAATTCTTTTGACATTTTTCTTGAATCATAACTAATGGCTACCCCTTTATCTTGCGTTCCTTGCTCTAATATGTAATTTGCTAATCCTTGTGTTGCTTTTCCTACTGTATATTGATTCATTCTGTTTGTTCCTGCTCCAATAATTCCTCTAAGTCCTGCTGTTCCAAATTCTAATTCTTTATAAAATCTATCCTCTATTTCTTTCTCGTCATTTTTTATTGCTAATAATTCTTTTTTCGTTTCTTCGTCAAATTCTGGACTTTCACACCATTTTTTGTATTCTTCTAAGTAATTCATATAATGACCTCCTTCTTATTAAATATTTATTATTTTTCTCCTGTTATCGTACCATAAATAAAATGATAAAAAAAGCTTTTTTCAAAAATTTAAAAGAATAATTTCTATCATTTTTGATAATTTACTATCAATAAAGAAGATTGCATCCTATTATTTATAAAGTTTGAATGTGATTGGAAATATTTTAGAATTTGTTAATAATTTATTGAGGGATGTTCACGGTACTCACATAGTGAGGGTCTGAGTGAAAGAGGCGCAATAAATTATGTTACAAATTCTTAAATATTGTATTGAACCGAAAACTTTATAAATAATAGGATGCAATCTTCTTTATTTAGCAATACTTATTCTAGCAAAAATGATGCTGTAATATTTTACAACATCATTTTCATTTTTGATATAATTCTTTCTAATCTAAATGATAAAATTTCTTGTATAATTCTCTTGCAGTCTTAGGGCAATCTACACCTTTCTCATCACTATTTTTAACTGGTGCAAATTCTTCTTCTCTTTTTACTCTTAAAACTGCCATATCATCTACTTCACCAAAAGCATCAAATAAAAATGCTTCGAATTTATAGGCATTTGGTGAATCTGGTACAACTAGATTTCCATCTTTGTCAATATATTTTGCCTTTTTAAATGCAACATGATATGGTAATGGTTCTGCCCCCATTCTTTCAATTGCATCAACACTAAACAAATTACATAATATATGTGACTCACCATATAATAATTCTCCATTTTCATCAGTTGCTTCTGCCATTTCATCTGTGATTTCTGAATATTCAATGACATTTGGTCTTCCATTTCTTTTACAAAATACACCTACTTTTTCATGTGGATTAGCTTTTACAACTGATTTACAAGCTACTGTTACTTTTTTATCAATGGCAATTCCCATTAAAACAGGGTCTACCATTTTTACCAAACAGTTATCTACTCCACCGATAAATACCCATTCAATACCTAATTCTCTCATTTTTTTGGTCATCTTATTTTTTACTAGTGATTCATAAATTCCTCCATGACCATCTGCGGCAAGTTTGATTAATCCATCTTCCCCTATTAGTATTTTACCCTCTGTATCCATCATTGGAAGTTCACCTTGCTCAAAGAAAAAGATATTTTTATCTTTTTTATAACCAAAATATCTATGTTTTTCAAAAAATTCAACTGTATCTTTATTATTTTCTCTACTTGTCATGATAAACCAAGGAATGATAACCCCATATTTCTTTCCTTCTTCTTTTAAATTATCTGATAATAATTCAAATAAAGATTTATGTGAGTCTAATCCAATATCATATGTTCCTTTTGGTCCACTATGACCTAATCTTGTTCCTTGTCCTCCAGCCATTGTAACTGCTGCTAATTTTCCTTCTTTAATTGCCTTTTTCCCTATAGATTCATAATATTTATATTGGTCATTTAATTTGTATTTATCTAAATAATTAATTGGTGTAATTTTATCATTGGCATTTGTTTTTTGTTCTTTTGTACTATCATATAATTTGT
Source organism: uncultured Eubacteriales bacterium (assembly GCA_949288185.1). GTDB lineage: Bacteria > Bacillota > Clostridia > TANB77 > CAG-508 > CAG-269. The sequence goes on from CASEIZ010000032.1 coordinate 5,838, forward strand.
TTACAAGTTCAAAATTAATATGATTAATTTGATTTAATAGTTTTTCCTTTTTCTTCTCATCTAGTTCATCGTAATGATTTAATAAATGTTCTTGACCATATTTTTTTAGTATATCTTTCACTTCTTCTAATTCTGTATCCATAAAATTCATCCTTTCTAAAATTTTAAAACCACACTTATATTACACCATAATTTTATATTAGTCAATTATTGGCAGATAAAAAATTTACCTGCCATTTTACTTCTTATTTTTCTTTTTTATTTTTCCTACATTCTAGATGTCCCTAGAACTTTATCATATTCCTTTGCAATTTCATCTATCTTTTCTTCTACTTCAAAAAACTCATAACAATCAATAATTTTTACATATTTATCAGTGCTTACCCATTTTTCAATATTTTTATTTATATTTTGAATATAATTTTCTTTTCCTTTAATAAATATAACCATATCTGCATCTTCTTTACTTTTCTTACTAATTTCTTTGAATTTTTTTAAATCATTGTTGTTCCAATCTAATGATAATATTTTTTCTTGTTTTTCTTTTTTTAAATTCATTTTTGATATTAATGTATCTACTGTATTTTTTAAATTATTTTCTGTTAATATAATAATTTCTTTGTTTTCATCCATACTTTTGCTAATGTATGGTAAACTAATCATTTCAAAATGATAATCACTTGCATAAAATGCACAACTTTTTTCTTTTGTTATATTTTTCATCACAAACATTCCTTTCAAATTCATATAAACATACGGAATTAGTAATTTCTTTAATTTGCTTACTGGTAAATTTTACCATTTCATGACAAATATGTCAATCATATTTCAAAGAAAGTCATCGTTTTTTTTCGACAATGTATATTTTTTCTTATTTTGTTAATACTTATCTTAAAGAATATTTTACAAAAAAAGTTTATTGGAGGTAACTTATGAAAAAATTTTTAAAATTATGTAATCATTCCAAGGTAAAAATGGTAATCATTTTAACATTTCTATTTTTTTTCTATACAACCATTTGTGCCATATCTTATGCTAATAACATTTCTACTGACATTGCTGATTCTGTTTTTCGTTTACATGTTATTGCAAATAGTGATTCTGATGTTGACCAAAATTTAAAATATATTGTTAGAGATCATTTATTAGAATATATGAATGCTTTATGTACAAATTGCACTTCTAAAGAAGAAGCCATTACAATTGCTAATGCATATATCGAAAATTTTAAAGAAATTGCTTTAAATACAATTAAAGATGAAGGATTTAACTATTCTGTAAATGTAAGTATCGGAAATTTTGAATTTCCAACAAAACAGTATGGTGATATTTCTCTTCCAGCAGGATATTATGATGCTTTAAGAGTAGAAATTGGTGAAGCAAAAGGACAAAATTGGTGGTGTGTCATGTTCCCTCCTTTATGTTTTGTAGATGTCTCTTCTGGAATTGTCCCTGAAGAATCCAAAGAAGAATTACAAAATTCTTTAACTGATGAAGAATTTTCTATCGTATCTGATAATGAAGAAAATCCTACTTTTAAATTAAAGTTTAAAATATTAGAAATTTTAAATAACACCGGTCTAATTACGGCTAAAAAATAGTTGCAATCTAAATTGGTTTATGATATAGTTTATAGGAAAAGTAGAGTGTAAGATAATATACACTCTATTTTGTTTTAAAATTCATAATATATAAATTTTATTGGGGGTATATAAATTGGAAAAATTAGTTGTAAAAGGACCCACACCACTAAAAGGAGAGGTAACTATTAGCGGTGCTAAAAATGCTGCCGTTGCGATATTACCAGCTACTCTTTTAATTGATGGTGTATGTACAATAGAAAATCTACCAAATATTAGTGATATAAAAATATCTTGTACAATATTAGAAAAATTAGGAGCAAAAATTACTTGGAATGATGCTCACAGTATCACAATTGATACATCTAATATAACAACCACAAAAGCACCTTTAGATTTAACAAGTAAATTTAGAGCTTCTTATTATATTATTGGAGCTATGCTTAGTCGAAAAGGTGAAATTGAAGTAGGTATGCCTGGAGGCTGTAAATTAGGTGCAAGACCAATTGACCAACACATTAAAGGATTTGAATTACTAGGCGCAAATGTTACTGTAGAAAAAGGTAAAATTTATGCAAAAGCTAAAAAGCTAAAAGGTTGTCCTATCTATATGGACATTGTATCAGTTGGAGCTACTATTAATGTTATGTTATCAGCAGTACTTGCAAAAGGAACCACGATTATTGATAATGCTGCAAAAGAACCACATATTGTTGATGTTGCAAACTTTTTAAATACCATGGGAGCTGATATTAGAGGAGCAGGTACAGATGTTATCAAAATTAATGGTGTTGAAAAACTAAAAGGAAATGCAACCTATTCTGTTGTTCCTGACCAAATCGAAGCAGGTACTTTTATGCTTGCCGCAGTTGCAACAAGAGGAGATTTATTAATCAAAAATTGTATCACGAAACACTTAGAATCTATTACTGCTAAGATTGTAGAAATCGGTGGCAATGTAGAAGATAACGGAGATAGTATTCGTGTTTGGTGCAATAAAAGGCCTAATAGAGCAACAATTAAAACATTACCATATCCTGGTTTTCCTACAGATTTACAACCACAGATGGGTGTCGTTTTATCACTTGCCAATGGGACAAGTACGATTAATGAAAGTATTTGGGATTCTAGATTCCAATATACAGAAGAATTAAATAAAATGGGGGCCAAAATTACTGCCCATGGAAAAACTGCCTTTTTTGAAGGTGTTAAAAAATTATCAGGTGCACCTGTATATTCTTCAGATTTAAGAGCTGGAGCAGCTTTAGTTATTGCAGGTACTGCTGCTGAAGGTGTAACAGAAATCTATAATCTAGAGCATATTGATAGAGGATATGAAAATATAGAAGAAAAATTCAGAAAAATAGGTGCTAAAATCGAAAGAGTAACAGAATAACTTATATGATTACATAATCTTAAATAATAGATCCATTTTTCTATACAATAAAAACCATGAAGAGAAACAAAATGAAAATATTTGAATATTCAAAAGAAATAAACAAAGGAAAGAGATTGAGAAAATTATGCTAAATTTTTGTAGTTTATATAGTGGAAGTAGCGGAAATAGCTTATTTGTTGAAACAGATAATACAAAATTATTAATTGACGCAGGTGTCAGTAGTAAAAAAATAGAAAAAGCATTAAATGATATAGAGGTTGACCCTGGTTCTTTAGATGGTATTTTAGTTACACATGAACATTCTGACCATGTACAAGGATTAGGAACTTTTTCTAAAAAATTTGATTTACCCGTATTTGTCAATCAAGAAACATTAGATGCTATGCCAAAACAAAGAGATAAAATTGCAGATAAAAATATCAAAAAATTTAAAGTTGCAGAAAAATTTTCAATAGGAGATTTGGATATTAATCCATTTTCTATTCCCCATGATGCAGCAAACCCTTGTGGATTTACCATATTAAATGAAAATAAAAAAATTAGTATTGCAACAGATATTGGTCATATGACAAATGATATTTTAAAAAACTTAGAAGAAAGTTTATTTGTTATGTTAGAATCTAACTATGACCCAGAAGTATTAAAATGTTCGTCATATCCCTTTTCTTTAAAATCTAGAATTGCTGGACCATCACGGACATTTGTCAAATCAAATCGCTGGAAAAACGATTTCTTTTTTATTAAAATCAGGTTTAAAAAATGCAATGCTTGGTCATTTAAGTAAAGAAAGTAATTTTCCAGAACTTGCCTATAAAACTGTAGTCGAAGAATTAATTGCTAGTAATTATAATGAAAATTCTTTAGCATTATCTGTTGCAGGTAGAGATACACATAGTAAATTGGTTACAATTTAAATGTCCATTTGGGGACGTTTCTGTTTGGGACATTTTGAGGGATTTTGGGAACGGACTCAAAAATCCCTTTTTTGTTTTGCTTACATCATCATGTCCTAAACATTTTATAAGACATTTAAATTTTTTGTATACGGAAAACACTTATAAATTGTGTAGCTAAAAATCAATTTTCCCTATTTAATAACCTAAAAAAAGGAGTCTAACATGTTAAATATTAATATTGTATGCATTGGAAAAATAAAAGAAAATTATTTAAAAGATGCCATAAAAGAATATTCTAAAAGATTAAGTAAATATTGTAAATTAAATATCATAGAATTGCCTGATGAAAAAATACCCGATAAATTAAATGAAAGTCTTTCTAATGAAATCAAAAATAAAGAATCCAATAGCATATTAAACCATATTAAAAAAGATTCTTATGTCATTTGCTTAGATTTAACTGGAAAAGAACTTTCTTCTGAAGAATTTTCAAAAAATATTGAAAACCTATCTTTGCAAACTAGCAGTATTACTTTTGTGATTGGTGGTTCTCTAGGACTTTCTTCTGATTTATTAAAAAAAGCTCACCAAAAGATATGTTTTTCAAAAATGACTTTTCCTCATCAATTAATTCGTGTCTTTTTATTAGAACAAATATTTAGAGGCTTTAAAATATCGAATGGTGAAACCTATCATAGATAAATATATTAAATAACTATATTTTTTAATAATATATTTATTATACTTAAAAAATTTTTATATGATTTATATATTATATTGTAGAGAAAATAACATAGAAAAAAATATTTAAAAGAATATAGGGGCAAAAAATCTTAAATACTAATTATGGGGGATTTGTTATTTCCTCTACAAAATTAAAAACTTGATTATTTTGAATTTTTTTCTGATTTTAACATTTTATAAAATAATATTCTTACAATGATTATTCTTACTATAAAAAATATTGAAATAAATAGTATCATTTTTAATAACATTTGATTTGAATATCCTTATTGATCTAATTTCCATAATTATACAATATATGTAATTTATTGTCAAGAAAAACTTTACGACAAAAAACGACATACTATAATACTTGCTATAATGCCCACAATATCTGCTGTTAAAGCCGCTATTAAAACAAATCTTGTCTTTTTTATTTTTACACTTGAAGAATATACTGCAATTGTATATAACGTTGTTTCTGTGGCTCCCATGATAACCGCAGCCATAATTCCAATTTGGCTATCAACTCCAAAATTTTTCATAATATCTGTTGCAACAGCAATCGAACTACTTCCTGATATTGGTCTTAGAAGTGCTAATGGCATAATTTCCGTTGGAAAATTTACAATATGTAATAATGGTTCTACTAATTTAATAGCTATATCAATCACACCTGAACTTCTTAAAGCCCCTACTGCTAAAAAAAGACCTATTAATGTAGGAAAAATATTGATGACAATTTTAATCCCATCTTTGGCGCCTTCAATAAATTTATCAAACACTTCTTTTTTCTCTATAACACCATATATAACAATGATTAATATAATCAGTGGCATTGCTAAATTTGATAAAAAATTAATAACATTTATCATATATGCTCCCTTTTACTAGAATATTTAATGAGTAATTTCGTTACAGTCACACCTACGATTGCTGCACAAATGGTGGCAATCCATACAGGTACAATAATAGAAGTTGGATTTTCCGCGCCTAAAAAACTTCTTATGGCAATAATCGTTGTCGGAATAATTTGAATAGATGCCGTATTTATGACAATTAACATAATCATAGAATTGCTTAATTCTTGCTTATTTTTATTTTCTTCTTGCAAAGTTTCCATTGCTTTTAGCCCTAATGGTGTAGCTGCATTTCCTAATCCTAAAATATTTGCTACCATATTCATTGAAATTTCATTTTGCGCTTTTTGGTTTCCTCTTATTTCTGGAAAAAGAAATCTTACAATTGGTTTTAACAATTTATTCATCATTTTCATTATATTGGTATTTGCAGCAACATTGATAATTCCACTCCATAAACACATAGTTCCCAGCATTGTAATACTCAAGTTTACTGCACTCTCTATGCTATCAAATATACTTGAATTTAAATTTTGTAAATTTCCTGAAAAAATTGCGTAAGAAAATGATATTATTATGAAAATTGGCCAAACTAAATTTAACATATTTACCACCTAAATAATTTTATTCTATTATTAACTTTTTATTACTTTTTAATTGACCTACTTGTCTATTTGTGATATAGTAACAATGTATATAGGATTGTAAATTAACTTTTTAAGGGGGGATAAGCTGTGAAATCAACAGGTATTGTTAGAAAAGTAGATGAACTAGGAAGAGTAGTTATTCCTATTGAAATCAGAAATCAATTTAACATTGCTGAAAAAGATCCTATTGAAATATATGTTGATGGTTCATCAATCGTATTAAAAAAATATGAACCTAATTGTATTTTTTGTGGAAGTACTGAAAATTTAATAAATTATAATGATAAATTAATTTGTGAAGATTGTTCAAAAAAAATAAGTAAATTAAAACCAAGTAAGTAAGAGTTTTACTCTTACTTACTTGGCTCTTTTGTTTTTTATATATTATTTTTTCTTTTATGATTTATATGATTTATAAACCTGTTTTTTAGTGTTGCTATCATTCACTATTTTATTTAATCCTTATCTATAAATTGTTGGTATATTTCGTTTTTACTAACATTTTTATCTTTTGCTATTTGTTTAATGATTTCTTTTTTATTCAATCCTTTTTTTTCATAATATGTATAATGTTCTTGTAAAGATAATTCTAATAAATTATTCTCTTCTTTCTTTTCTGCACCTTCTATCATTAAAACAATTTCTCCTTTTAATTCTTTTGCTTTTTCAATTAATACATCTATATTCTCTCTTATATATTCTTCATGAATTTTGGTTAATTCTCTTGCCAATACAATTTTTCTATTTCCAATAATTTCTTTTAAATCCTTTAATGTAGTCTCCAATTTATGTGGTGCTTCATAAAGAATCATTGTTTTGGTTGTATTTTTGATTTCTTCTAATTTTTCTTTCCTATTTTTCTTATTTAATGGTAAAAATCCTATAAATACAAATTCTTTTGTATCTAGTCCTGAGCAAATTAATGCATTAATCATCGCACAAGCTCCTGGAATCGGCACAATAGGAATCTCCTCTTCTATACATTTTTTAATAACCTCTTCTCCTGGATCACAAATTCCTGGAGTTCCTGCATCAGAAACAAGTGCTATCTGTTTCCCCTGTTTTAATTCTTTCGTTAATATATCTGTTTTGACATCTTCATTATGTCTATGATAACTCATTAATGGTTTTGATATTTCTAGATGATTTAATAATTTTAAGGTATGTCTTGTATCTTCTGCTGCTATTAAATCTACTTCTTTTAATATTTTAATTGCTCTTAATGTGATATCTTCTAAATTACCGATTGGTGTTGCAACAATATATAAAGTTCCTATTTCTTTTTGATTGATTTCTTTCATAATTTTAACCTTTCTTTTTTTATTTATTATTTATTTATTTTTTACTGTTATTTTTTATTATTATTTTTTATTATTATTTTTAATTATTATTTTTAATTTTATTATTTTTATTATTTATTTTATTATTTTTTATTATAAATTTTTAAGATTTCTTCTGTATAATTTCCATTTTCGTCATAAATATATAAATTTGATTCTAATTTTAAAAATGGTCTTGCATTTTTTACGCCTTGTATTAAAACCAATTTTGACACAGCATGAATATTAGAATAAACAAATCGAATTTTTTTAGGTTCTATTTTATATTTTCTCATAAGAGCTAATAAATCCACTAATCTTTCTGGTCTATAAACAATATAAAATTCTCCCTTATCTTTTAACATATCTTTAGAAATCTTTATAAAATCTTCTATATTTGCTTCTATTTCATGCCTAGAAATTAATTTTCTTGTATCCTCATTTTGTATCCCAGTTTCCTTCTTTTTATATGGTGGATTTGTTACAATGGCATCAAATGTATTTTTTTCAAAATGATTATTTAAATTTAGTATATTATCTTGTATGATTTTAAATTTATCTTCTAAATGATTTAGTTGTATACTTCTTTTTGCCATATCCGCTACTTCTTCTTGAACCTCTATTCCTGTTATTTCAGATAGCTCTGTTTTTCCACATAATAAAGTAGCAATAATTCCTGTTCCTGTACCTAAATCTAATACTTTTGCCCTTTTCTTTATGTCTTGGGCAAAATCTGAAAGTAATATACTATCAATTCCAAAACAAAATCCTTCTTTATTTTGGATAATTTTTAATCCTTTATATTCTAAGTCATCAATTCTTTCATTTTCTTTTAATTCTATTTCTTCTTTCATATATTTCCTCTTTTAAAATCTTATATTTTGTAATCTATTAAATCTATTTAAACCCATTAAGTCTATTTCTAAACACTAATGATTTATAATAGTCATTTACGTTTTACATTGTATCACATTTACATAATATTTGTAAACATTTCTTTTTATAACATCTTTTTTTATATTTCATATACTATTTATATAGATATTTTTTGAGGTGATTTCATGGATAAAAGAATCATAAAACCAATAGAAAATAGAGGTGGAAAATGCTCACCCCCTAAAAAGAAATTTAATTTTAAATGTTGTAAAGATAATACCATTAAATCTTTACATGAAGTTGAATATTTTTTAAATCATTTTCATCGATTTATTAAATATATTAAATTATATAAAATATTAAAATAATTTTTAATATTTTATATACCATTTTATTGTTATTCGTTTGTGCTCAAACTATAAACTTCATTAAAATCTGCATTTTCTTCTCCATCAATTAAAATTCTAATAGAATTTACTTCTGTTAATTGTGTTAATGTTTTTACTAAACTATCAATGATATTTTGTTTTACAGTTGGATCTTCCTTATTATAATTTAAAAATTCACTTGAAAAATCTAAATATACCATATCTTTCTCTTTATATGTTTGATTCAATTTTGTGTTTTCAGGAATTAATTTCGTGTATTTTTCATTTTTCGGTCCTTCTATTAACATATTTACCAATTTATCATAAGGTGTATTCATAATTTCTTTAATATCTACTAATCTTGCTTCAGGTGCTAATTCATTTGTTTCTTTTTCCAAGAAATATAAACTAACAATAGTTTGTCTGTTTTGTTCTTCTGTAATCTCTTCTTCTGGCGTATATTCCTCTACAATGGTTTCTTCTTGATGAGTTTTAAAATAATTAATAATAAAATATCCTCCTACTAATATGATAATTAATAAAATGGTAAAAACAATCACTATTTTCTTATTCATGTTATTTTCATTCCTTTCTTTGAATTTTAATTAATTTTAATTAATTTTATTTATTACCTATTGTATTATTTGTTTGTCCTTTTTAGAACAAACCTAGTAAAAATGTCGCACTGACAAACGAACCTAATGCGACATTTACAACAATTTCCATTTGACAAAAGTGGCTTTTCCGTATACAATTAGGGTGGTTTATTATGAAAAATTTATATACAAAAAAGGAGTTTTTGTCATGAATGATATTTTACATGTTGGACTTGATGTTGGTTCTACAACAGTCAAGATAATCGTAATGGATTCTAATAAAAATACTATATATTCAGATTATCGTAGACATTTTTCAGATGCCAAAAAAACAGTTTGTGATTTTTTAGAAGAGTTATTAATGAAATATCCTTCTTCTTCTTTCACAATTGCATTAACTGGTTCTGGGGCAATGTCTGCTGCTAAATTTTTGGGAGTTGATTTTATTCAAGAAGTGGTTTCTTGTAAGAGAGTCATTGAGAAATATTTTCCAAAAACAGATGTTGTTATCGAATTAGGTGGTGAAGATGCCAAAATTATCTATTTTGATAATTCTATTGAGCAAAGAATGAATGGTACTTGTGCTGGTGGTACTGGCGCCTTTTTAGACCAAATGGCTTCTTTATTACATACAGATACAGCAGGTTTAAACGAATTAGCAAAAGGATATCAAACCATTTATCCAATTGCTTCTCGTTGTGGTGTTTTTGCGAAAACAGATATACAACCGTTAATTAATGAAGGTGCTGCAAAAGAAGACATTGCTGCTTCTATTTTCCAAGCAGTTGTTAATCAAACCATTAGTGGATTGGCTTGTGGTAGACCTATTAGAGGAAATATTGCCTTTTTAGGTGGACCTTTAAGTTATTTACCAGAATTGAGAAAACGTTTTATTGAAACACTACATCTAACAGACGATCAAATTATTGTACCAGAAAATGCGCATTTGTTAGTTGCAAAAGGTGCTGCTTTGGATTCATTTAATACAGAAGTCATTACACCTAATGAATTAGAAAAGAAAATAGAGAATTTTAAGCAATCACATGATACAACCACACAACCACTTGATCCTTTATTTAAAGATGAAGCTGAATATAAAGCTTTTAAGAAAAGACATGATAAAGCAACTGTTCCTTCAAAACCATTAGAAAATTATGAAGGTGATTGTTTCTTAGGAATTGATGCAGGTTCTACAACCACAAAGCTTGTATTAATTGATAGAGATGGTAATTTATTATATTCTCTATATGGTAGTAATGAAGGAAATCCATTACAAAGTGTTATGGATATGTTAAGAAAGTTATATAAAGTATTACCTGAAAAAGCTATTTTAAGATATAGTGGTGTAACAGGTTATGGAGAAAAACTAATTCAAACAGCTTTAAATGTTGATTTAAACGAGATTGAAACTATTGCTCATTATACAGCTGCCAAAACATTTGAACCAGATGTAACCAGTATTGTGGATATTGGTGGACAAGATATGAAATACATTCGTATTAAAAATGGTTCTATTGATAATATCATGTTAAATGAAGCTTGTTCTTCTGGTTGTGGTTCTTTTATAGAAACATTTGCCAAAAGTTTGAATTTAGAAATATCTGAATTTGTTAAAGAAGCACTAAAATCAAGAAGACCTGTTGATTTGGGTTCAAGATGTACCGTATTTATGAATTCAAAAATCAAACAAGCACAAAAAGAAGGCTATTCTGTTGGAGATATTTCTAGTGGATTATCATATTCTGTTATCAAAAATGCGATTCAAAAAGTTATGAAGGTTAGAGATGTTGAAACATTAGGAAAACACATTGTTGTTCAAGGTGGTACTTTCTATAATGATGCTGTCCTTAGAGCTTTTGAATTAATTGTTGGTAAACATGTTGTAAGACCAAATATCGCTGGATTAATGGGTGCTTACGGAATGGCTTTACTTTCAAAAGAACAATATGAAGCTAACTTAGATATGGAATATACATCAACTATCTTAAAAGAAAATGAATTAGATAATTTAAAAATAAAAATCACACATACACATTGTAATAACTGTGAAAACCATTGTAAATTAACCATTAATAAGTTTAGCAATGGACAAATCCATGTAACAGGTAACCGTTGTGAAAAAGGTGCTGGTGTTGTTACAAAATCTAAAAATTTACCAAACTTAGTGCAATACAAATATGAAAGAATTTTTGATTACACACCATTAGAAGAACAATATGCCACAAGAGGAACCATTGGAATCCCTAGGGTTTTAAATATGTATGAGGATTATCCTTTCTGGTTTACTTTCCTTACAAGTTTAGGATTTAGAGTGATTATCTCTGAAAAGAGTACCAGAAAAACTTATGAAAAAGGTATGGAATCTATGCCTTCAGAATCTGTATGTTATCCAGCAAAACTTTCACATGGACATATTGAAAGTTTATTAGAACAAGGAATTAAAACAATCTTTTATCCTTGTATCCCATATTCTAGAAAAGAATATGAAAAAGCAGATAACCATTATAACTGTCCAATTGTTATTTCTTATTCTGAGGTATTAAAAAATAATGTAGAAGGATTAAAAGACCCTACCGTAAAATTCTTAAATCCATTCTTACCTTTTGATAAGAAAAACTTAGTAAAGAAAATATTAGAATTAGATGAATTTAAACAATATCACTTTACAAAAGAAGAACTAAATGAAGCAGCCGATAAAGCAGAGGCAGAATATCAAAAATGTAAAGAAGATATCCGTAGAAAAGGTGCTGAAACGGTAAAATACATAGAAGAAAATCATTTAAAAGGTATTGTCTTAGCTGGTCGTCCATATCATGTTGATCCAGAAATTAATCATGGTATTGATACATTAATTACTTCATTAGGATTATGTGTCTTAACAGAAGATAGTATTTCTAATCAAACAGAAGTAAAAAGACCAATTCGTGTTGTTGACCAATGGGTATATCATGCTAGACTTTATGCCGCAGCTGATTTTGTTGGAAAACATGACTCACTAGAATTAGTCCAATTAAATTCTTTTGGTTGTGGTGTTGACGCCGTTACAACAGACCAAGTTGAAGAAATCTTATCTAGTTATGATAAAATGTATACTTTAATAAAAATAGATGAAGTAAATAACTTAGGAGCTGTTAGAATTCGTATCCGTTCATTACTTGCTAGTATGAATAAACGTGAAAAAGAAAAAAGAGAAAATACCGCTACTGGTGATTATAAACAACATAAAAAAATCTTTACAAAAGATATGAAAAAAGATTATACCATTTTAGTACCACAAATGGCACCAATTCATTTTGAATTATTAGAAGCTGCCGTACAATCTAGTGGATATAAAGTGGAATTATTAAGAGAATGTACGCAAAAAACTGTAGAAACTGGATTAAAATATGTGAATAATGATGCTTGTTATCCATCTATCTTAGTTACAGGACAGATGATTGAAGCTCTTCAATCTGGTAAATATGACTTAAATAGAACTGCTTTAATTATGTCTCAAACAGGTGGAGGATGTAGAGCAACCAATTATATTGGATTTATTAGAAAAGCTCTTAAAGATGCAGGATTTGAAAATATACCCGTTATTTCATTTAATATTGTTGGTATGGAAAAAATGCCTGGATTTAAAATAACGGTACCATTAATTGAACGTTTATTAAAAACGATTCTATATGGTGATTTATTACAAAAAATGTTAACGAAAAATAGAGCTTATGAGAAGCATAAAGGTGAAACACAAAAATTATTTGATGAATGGATGAAAAAATGTAAAAAATTACTTCAAAAATCATCAAATAAAGAATTTAAACAAAGTATTTATGATATTGTCAATGACTTTGAAAAAATAGAATTAGATACCTCTATTGAAAAACCTAGGGTTGGTATTGTTGGAGAAGTTTTAATCAAATATCATCCATTTGGAAATAATCATGTTGCTGATTTATTAGAAAAAGAAGGTGCAGAAGTTATTTTACCTGACTTTATGGGCTTTGTTAAATTTATGGCTACACACAAAATTACCTTTAACAGTTTATTAAATACAAATAAAACTTCTTCAAAAATTATGAAGGCAGCTATCAAATTAATTGATATTTTAGAAAAAGATATGAAAATAGCTTTAGCAAATTCTAAAAAAGGCTATTTACCACCTTGTGATATTTGGCACTTAGAAGATAAAGTGAAAGATGTATTATCTATCGGAAATCAAACTGGTGAAGGTTGGTTCTTAACAGCTGAAATGATTGAATATATTGAACATGATATTCCAAATATCATCTGTGTACAACCATTTGCTTGTTTACCAAATCATGTTGTTGGTAAGGGGGTTATTAAAACCATTAGAGAAAAATATCCAGATGCCAATATTTCTCCAGTAGATTATGACCCAGGTGCTAGTGAAACAAACCAGGCAAACAGAATTAAATTATTAATGACAGTTGCAAAAGATAACTTAAAAACGAAACAAGCTAGAAAAGCAGCAATTGAGAAGGAAAATGAACCAGAACCACAAACAAACTCTGTTGAAAAAATTGATGCGTAAAATTTGACGTATTTTCAAAATTATTGTATACTATGTATAGGAAGAAATTTTAACTAGATCTTTCATATAAAATCAAAAAATAGAGGAATCTGCAACTTCCTCTATTTTTTCTCCTTTATTTCTTTTATTTGCTTTTTTGCCGTTTCATATCCAATCTCATATAACTCATCTATTTTATCCATATCTAATAACCCTATTTTTTCCGTATGGATTTCTAATAAATAATCTGTCCCATCCCATTCATAATTTGATAATTCATTGCTCAATAAACCAATCGATCTTGCTGCAACATCAATAATATTCATACAACATTCCTTGTCAAATTTTTCCTTAAATACCACACTAATAACTTTATCTGTTCCTATCTCTTTCAATTCTTTCCATGGTGTGTTTTCTCGAATTCCTCCATCTATTAAGCTTGTATGATTAAATTCATAAGGTGAAAATACCACTGGAAAACTACAACTTGCTCTTACTGCCTTTCCTATATTAATATGATTTATAAAAATCGTATTTGATAAATCCCTTCTTTCATTTTTATAAGAGGTAAAACAAGTAACTTTCCCATTATACATAAGAAAAATTGACGCACGAACATTTTTATAAATTTTTCTGTGCAATGTTATTTTTCTTCACTATATATCATAGAATACTTCCAAAATCTTAATTTATTTTTTGGTAATATAAATGCATAGATTCTTTTTCTAATATATCCTACAATATAAGCTAGACTGCTTAATATACATGCTAAAAACATACCATAAAATTCAACAGTTTCTTCATTAATTAATATACTATATATAAAATTATGAACACCATAGCAAAAGACACCTACAGCCAAAAGAAAAGTAAAAGAATTCATTAATACTAGTAAAATATTTTCCTTATAAAAAATATCAATTTTATTTTTATTCATTGCTTTTACTTCTATATATACACAAGTAAAATATAAAATCATTGCTAGCATCACTAATAAGAAATTCTCTGATTTATTCATAAAAATCACCCAATAAATTATATAATAAGTTGAAAAAAATTTCAATATATGCTATACTTCTTTTGGTGATTGAAATTTGTTAATATTATATGGAATTATTTTATGTTTAATTATATATATTATTTATTTAATAGTTAAATATTCTGGAACAGAAAAATCAGAATATAATTTACAATATTTTAGAAATAAAGAACACATTAAATATCCAGCACTAATTGTTGGATATTTAGATAATAAAACTATCAAAGTTGAACATTTTATTGCAACTGTATTAGATTTTGTTTGCAAAAAATATATTGATGTAACAAAATCTAGAGATGGATCTGATTATATATTTACTATTAAAAAAAATATTAAAGCATCAAATATTGAATATGAAGCTTTAAAAATATTTTTTAATAATGAATATTTAGAAGTAGGAAGTAAACAAAGTTTAAACCAATTTAAGAAAATAATAAAAAATGAAAAGTTGTTTGGATTTTATGGACATATTAAAAAACTATTTAATTCTGAAATAAGAGAATATTTTGATACTAATCAAGAAGTTAAAAAAATTACTGGAAATAGAAATAAAAAAAATATACTTTTGTGCTATTTTTTATTTTTAATAACCTTTTCTATATTATTTGCCAATGATACAAGTTATATAAATATGATTCAAAATATCTTACCTTTTATCTGCTTTAGCACAATTGCATTTATTTTATTTATGTTAGTTGTAAGCGTGGTAAAATTATCATTATTGGGTATCTGTTCTTGGGTTCCTTCAATCATACTAACTTCACTTTTTCTTTTTATACAATTCACTCTATATATACAATTGGGGTGGACTCCTGTTGTAACATTAATACTTATGGCTATTATCATTATATTTGATGATATGTTACAAAGGAAAAAGACAAATCTTGCAAATGCTTGTGAAATGATAAAGGGTCTAAAAAAATATATTATCGATTACAGTAATATTAATGAATATGACATATATAATATTTATTTATGGGATGAGTATTATGTATATGCAGTTGCCTTAAACATAAAACACATATAAAATAAATAAACACTATTAAAACCTTAATGCTTTGTACTAGAATATCGCTTCGCTCTAACAATTGCAGATTTTGCCTGAAAGGAAAATTACGATGGATAAAAATTATTATGAAATATTAGAAGTAGACAGAAATGCTTCACCTGAAATAATTGAAAAAGCCTATAAAACTTTAGCAAAAAAATATCATCCTGATTTGCAAGATGATATTCATAAAAAAGAATCTGAAGAAGTTTTTAAAGTTATTAATGAAGCTTATCAAACTTTATCAGATCCCGAACAGAGAGCTTTATATAATCAAAAAATAGAAAATACTATTGTTTCTCAAGATAAATATGATGAGATGTCTAGACAAAATGAAGTTTTAAAAAACAAATTAAATCATTTACAACAACATATGTATCATGAAAATAATACAACACCTAATCAAACATATTCGCAAAATATAAATCCTGTCAACAATACCAATAATCATACAAATCACAATGATCATTCTTCTAATACACAAGAAACGTATCAAAATATTCAAGCTGAACAATATAGAAAAAATTTAGAATATGAGAAACAAGTCAATCAAGCAAGACAACAAGCATATCATGATGCCTATATTCAAGATTTAAAAAATAGAGGATATAAAATTCGATATAAAAAAACCTTTTCTGATCGTATAAAAGATTTTATTGCTCTTCTTATTTTTATTGGAATTTTATTGTTATTATGGCAGTTACCTTTTGTTAGAAATTTCTTTTTGGATATTTATAATAATAATCCTTTAATTCAAGTTTTTGTTAATCTATTTAAAAAATGATTTAGTAAATGCTAAAAAGCAAATACTAAATCATTTTTTAATTTTATTCAATTACTTCAAATGACATAACAAAATTATAATCGTCTTGTAATTGCATAATAATTGTATTTTCAATTTTCTCATCTGTTTCCCCTGTAATATCTGTTAAAATAATATATTGTGTATATATCTGATTTGTTTGTGTAATTTCTCCCACTTGTAATTGATAATGTAATGGAAAATGTTCTCTCATATATTGTTCAAAATTTTCTTCTGAACCAAAATTGTTATTCCTAAATGTTTCATCTAAGTATTTATATGCTGTATGATAATCTCTATTATTTATCATGTCTATCCATTTATCAATATTCATTCTTACTTTGTATTGTTCATTTGAAGAATCATATGTTTCTTTAAAATTATCAGGCATTATGGTATAATTATCCAACCTAACCTTATATACCATTGTTTCCGTTTCATAAAATTCATATGTATTTTGAAATTGATCCAAAATTACATATTTCTTTGAGTTATCATCAAATTCAACTAAATATTGTGAAGGTACTATCTCATTCAGTTCTTCCTTGTTGTTATTTACAAACTCCATTAATTCTCCTAATTCTCCAAAACGTTTTTTCTTATATTCATCATCAAGATAATTTTCATATGCTATTTCAGTATGATTAATTAATATATTCATAAAATAGCTCATATATTTCCTTATTAATTCTTCAGTTGATATAGTTTTAATAGAAAATTTATTATATATATGATTTTCTATTTTTAAATTTGTATCTACTACTTGAATATCATCTATACTTTCTATATTACCTTTAACAGGTTCTATAGAAAAGGTAAAATTATCTTGGTCAATCCTAATAATGTAATATTTTTTTTCTAATTGATTTACTTCCATATTTTCAATATACACACTTGCAATATATATTGTTCCATCAGCCTCATATCTAACTCTTAACTCTATAGGAATCACTTTATATCCATAGTTCATTAATGGTATATATTCATAAAAATTGTTTTCATTTATATTATTTTCCATTACATATGTTTTATCTAACATATTTTGAAGTATTACTTGTTTCAAACTATCCTCATCTTCAATTTCATAGTGATTAATATATTCCATATTTTCTATGTCAAACTCTAAAATTTCAAAATATGTATCTAATGACTCCATTACTGAAAAGAATACATTAGGATCATTTAGTATTTGAAATCCATTATCATTTTCTTCATATTGCAAACCAGAATCAAATTGTTCAATTTCCTCTTGTATATTATCTTCCACAGAAGATTTCTTTACAATTATACTCATAATTATAATAATTACTATCAATATACTCACTAAAATAATTAATTTTTTGATATTATTACTATTCATATAAACTTCTCCTAATTAAATCTAAAAATATGTGTAAAACTTGACAATGCTCCTGAAGAAATCTTAACAACATCTCCCGTATGAGGAGCATGAATATATTCATCATTTCCCAAGTAAATTCCTATATGTTCATTTCTCCAAACAATATCTCCTGGCTGAGCTTCTTCTTTAGAAACCTCATTTGCTGATCCAATATATTGCGTATAATTATATGTTGTTCTTGGTAAAGAAATTCCTGCTTCTGCAAATACATATTGTACAAACCCTGAACAATCGAATCCAGAAGGAGTTGTTCCTCCCCATAAATATGGTACTCCTAAATATTTTTTGGCAATTTCAACAATTTGCGAATTTCCTCCCGTCCCCAATGATCCATAGCTTCCAAATATAGTATTCCATACATCTACTTTTTCTTGAACTTGATATGCTGTATATTGTCCTTGCTCCCATACAGTCGTTTCAGTTCCATCAGCATGTTCTGGACCACCATTTAAACACTTTTCTACAAATTCTTCGTGTGTAGAATAAATTGCTGTAACTCCAGCTACAGCTGGATCCATATAATAATATCCACCTGAACCAGAGCCTGAATATGCCCATCCATGTTTACCTAAATATGAGTATAGAGACTGCATTCCTGAAAGTGTTCCTGGTTGTCCATAACCTAAAGGACTACATCCTGCTGCTTGACGCTCTTCTGCAAGTGCACTTATTTGGGATGCATAGCTAGCATCTGTTTCATATGATTTAACCACACTAGCATATCCAGCAATTCCATCAGCTAAACTTGCAAATCCACTTCCTGATGAAGAACCATTATATACTGCTATTCCCCAATAGTTATATGCTCCTCCACCGGCTATATATTGTTGCTCTGTTTGTGCGGTAACTACTATTAGTTCTGGATTTATTCCATTTTCTACTGAAACATCATAAATTAATGCAGCATTAGCTTTAAAATTTGTCTCATAACTACTATTATATGAATATGCCTCCATTGCAGCTATAAAATCCTCACGTGATAGCACTGGTGTATACAGAGGAATTTGTCCAACTGATGACATTGAATTAAAATTTTTCAATGAATATATTTCAAAATCAAATGTTGTTACTCCATAATTTGTATTAGAAGCCAAGAACATTAGATATTTTGTTAAATCTAGTAAGTTAGCTGTTTTTTCATTATTTTTAACAATTTTAAAGAAGAATCCTTCTCTCATTCGCCTATTCATGCCTTCTTCTATATACAAATCTACATATTTATTTGTCATTGGATCTGTTGTCATATCTCCACCAGAATCATATGTATTTGACAAAGTATTAATGGTTGTAAATGTTTGATGTGTTTCTCTATAAGTATATCCTATATCATTTCCATTTTTATCCTTTACCCCTGTACTTCTAAAAGCTGTCTTAACAACTTCTTCGTTTCCTGCTGTTGTTTTTCCTTTATTATAAGTAACTTTTCCTGGAACATTTGCTATAATTTCATCTTGGTCCCCCATATTTAACACTTTTTCACTAAAACTATTTTCCTTGTAAGTTTTTACACACCAAGTTTCTATATATGTAATATCTGTTTTGGTACTACAAGTTTCCATTATGGTTTCTGTATGTTTAGACTCATCTGTTTCCCAATCATGAGCTAATCCTTTCGCACTTCCTATATGTTCTGTTGTTTCTACTTTTACTTTTGTATCTGTTATTGTTTGTGTTGTGGTTATATTATCTTGCAATGTAATAACAATTTCACTATCTAATACAATATCGGCTAGTTTTTCAGAAAAATCTCTATAATCTGTATCGATATAATAATATAATAAATATTCAAATGGCATATGATACTGTTGCAATGATGTTCTAAAATCTCTTGGTGCATTTTCCTTTATGTTAATACTTCCATCTATATTTTGAGACCAAGTAAGTGTCACTAATTTGTTATCTTCATTTAATGTAAAATATTTGGTTGCTTCTTTTACATTTCCACTGTTTTTCATTTCTTCTAATTCATCTGGAGACAAATATTTCATATTCACAATTCTAGATTCAATACTAGTTGTAATTTCCGTTGTTCCATCTGCTGTAGCTGTTAAACCTGAATGGTCACTTTCTAAATATGTTTTTATACCTTCAACAATACCTTGTGCATATTTTTCTACTCCTCCATTTCGAATCACATCTGCATCTACATTTCCTGTTAAAAAGCCTCCTTCTGTTACAACAGACGGAAATCCACTATGTGCATAACTTTCTATAATACCTAAATTTTTTACCTTCGTTTTTTCTGTATCTGGTCCAGATCCTCTGTTAGTCAATCCCATTGCTGAAGAAATACTATCTGTTAAAATGTCTGCTAATTGTTCTGAATACTCATCTTGTGGTTTATAAATAACTTCTACACCATTTCCATCTGCGCTATCTGCTGCATTAAAGTGAATTTGTATACATAAATCTGGATCTGCTTCTCTCGCTAACTTTGTCCTATCTTCTTTTTTTATCCCTCCTGGGTTAGAAGATGTACTTCCTGTTTGTACAACTGTAACATTTTCATATTTTTCATTAATTAATTCCTCTACCTTTTCTGCTACTTGAATTGTTAACTCTTCTTCTATTAAATCTCCATTTCTTGCACCTTTATCATCTGTATTATTATGTCCTGCTGCAATCGCAACTCTAAATTCTTCATTTTCTTTTCCTACAATTTCTTTTTCCCTAGAATTTTCTGGTGCTCTGGAACTTACTTGTACATTTTGTCGTGTTGCTGTTTCATCAGATTCATCATCTTCTTCTGGATTTGATGAACGAATATTAATATTTTTTGATTGTATATATCCTGTAATATCTCCGCTTTTTACCTCTACATAAAAAGTCACAATATCATTTAGTTTATCTTCTACTTTTTCATATTTCCCTGTATATGTTACTGTATCTGTACTACGAATAATGACATATTTAGAATCTTTTTCTCTTTTTATCCATACATTATCTTCTTCATCATATACATAGGAATCATTATATAAAACTAAATTTTTTCCTGCTTCCCAACTTTGAATTTCTTCTTCTCTTGGTGTTAGAGAGACATCTGTATAAGAACTCTCTGGCTCTAATAAAGTAGTTTCTCCTTGACCTGTATTTGTCATTTCTCCTACTTCTTTGTTTGGTGTTACTCTTTTAATATCAATTGCTCCTTGGAATCCACCTTCTCCTTCTGGTATGTCTCCTCCTAAATTAGGAAATTTTGTAACCACTTCTGCCTGAATTAATTTCTTCAAAAACTCTATGTCAGTTGGTACATTGTTTAAGTCTTTAACTAAGTTTGTTAATTTTGCATCTATATCATCTACAAAATCTAGATAATATCCTGTGTCCTTATTTCCTTTTATTTGAATTAGTTCTGACACATCTTCTATTTCTAAACCTTCATAAATTTTTGTGGGAGTACTTTCGGCAGTAAGCGTTTCATATAAATCAGCAAGAAAGCTAGCTGCTGATACTATAATCGTTAATAGGGCAACTACTTTTATAGCAACAGGAAGTGCTACTATAAAAGCCCCTACTTTTTTTATCGTTCCTTTTATCTTTCTAAATACTCCCATTTTATCACCTCTTTTTATTACTTCTATAATTCTATTTCAAATGCTGTTCTTTCTACTTCGTTTCCCGCTATATATGTATTGTAATCTAATACAATGTCACTAAAATGTATTTGTGTTATAACAATACCTTCTCTATACACATCACTAAATCTAATAGATATGGTTTTTGTTTCTCCTGGTTGTAATATTAGCTCCTCTTCGTTGTTTTCATATAGAAGAGCACTATATTGATTGTTTGTATCATCTAATAGATACGTTGAATCTGTATCTTCTCTTGAATCTAATAATATTGTTTTGTCTGTTTTATTCTTAATTTCAAAAGAATAAATTTCATAATCCATAAATACTTGAGACTCTTCCACTGTAATATCTAATTCTTCACTACTATATGATTGATAAATATTTTTAACTCCAATTAAATTATTAATATTTAATTTGTATTCACCATCTTCTGGTGCAATTGTTACATAATCTTCATAATATGTATCATTTGACTTTCCTGTGGCTAACATATTATCAAAAATTTTTACTTGATAAATATATAAATCGCCAGATTTTATCCAAGATTGAAAAGAAAAATCCTTATCTCCTTCAAATTTTTCTGAACAATATAAGCTTTCAAAAATTTCCACTGTTGGATATAAAGTATCTATTGTATCTTGAGATAACAGGCTATATGCTTTTTGTGGCTCATGTTGCGTACAATAGTTAAAAAATTGTTCAATCAGATTTCCAAAATCTTCTCTATATTGTTCTGGAACATCTTCATCTGATATGATAGATTCGCTTTGATTATCATAAGAAACAACATTAGATAATGTTGTTTCTTCTTCTAAAATTTTTCTATTTTCTTCTTCCATATTTCTTCGCGAAATAGAATTTAATACCTGAATCACTAAAATGATAAATATAATCCCTAATATTAGTACCCAGACTGCCATTCTATTTTGCCTATAAAATCTCAATAATCTATGCATATATTCCTCCTCAGGAAGCTTTTGTTTCCATTATTCATTATTTGTTGGTGTATTATTTCCTGGAGTGTTATTTCTTGGTGGGTTATTTCTTGGTGGGTTATTTCTTGTTGGGTTATTTCTTGGTGGTCTTCCTCTTCTTGTTGGTGATTCACTCGTTCTTGTATCTCCGCCTCCAGAATTATTTGTTTGTCTTCTTTGTTGTGTTGGTGAGCCACTCGTTCTTGTATCTCCACCTCCAGAATTATTTGTTTGTCTTCTTTGTTGTGTTGGCGAACCACTCGTTCTTGTATCTCCACCTCCAGAATGATTTGTTTGACTTCCTTGTTGTGCTCTAGGATTTCCAATTCTAGTTAAACCTGCTTTTCTACGATTCTCATACATGTTATCTGCACCTAACATTTTTGATGTCATTTGCATAACTCGTAGTTGATCATTTGGATTAGATACCATAGATTGCACTCTTTCTTCCATTCTTGCCATTTTTTCTTCATCTTCTATACTATCTTTATTGTAATTATACTTACTGATAAAGCTAGCTGCATCTACGTATGCTTGATGATTAGCACCTGATAATGAGCCTGTTTCTGTGAATTCTGTTTTCAAAACATCATCAATCAAATCTTCTTTAACTCCTGCTTCAAGTAAATCTGCTTTTGCATTTAAATAGCTTTCTTCGCTTCCAGTATAGTTATTTTTACCCATCCATTCTCTTGCTTTTTCTCTTTCTTCTGTATTACTACTTTTTAATAATTGTTTTCTTGCATCTTTGTTTTGGTTTTCCATTCTGTGTTGTCTAGCTGCTGCTGCTCCATTCATATCGGTATCCCAAGCATATCGAATATCTCTACCCGTTTGTTTCAATTTTTTCGGTGCATTCATAATGCCTCTTGCAGCTCTACCTGTCAAGTTATTTGCATTTTTTCCAATTATATTTCCAGCTGCTGCACCTGCTGCTGCATATTGAAATGTTTTTGACATATCACCAGTTGTTAATCCAGCTGCTAAACCTACGGTTGCTCCACCAATCATACCTGTTGCTCTAACAAGTCCTCGTCCAGCAAATAAAGCTCCCTTTCCTAGTGTTTTTGCACCTCTTATTCCAAATTTTGCAAGTCCTGGTGCTTTTTCTTTGGCCTTATTTTTAAATGCACTCGCTTTATTCCTAGCTGCTGTAAGTCTTGGGAATATTTGTGAATCCCATTGTTCTACTTCACTTGTTCCATCGTCTTGTCCGTCTCCTTCTCCATTTCCTTGACCATTATTTGGACCTAATATTAAGTTATTGTCTTCGTCATACTGATTTTCATCATATCCATTATCTTCTAATTGTTGATTGATTTTATCTACTTCTGCTTGTGCATCTGCTCTATTTTGCTCTGTCTCATTCGGATCATTTGCCATATCTTGCCAAACATCTCTATCATTTAACTGTTGTGACATGTCTACAGTTCCTTCTGGTGCAGATGCATCGCTTCCTCCATCGTCACCACCATTATTAAATGCACCTAATTTACCTGCATTATCATTTTTGGCGAAATTAATCTTATCATCGTTTGCATCTTCTCCTTTATTAGCTCCTCCTTTTTGCTTTCCACCATTTCCACTGCCCATACCTGTTAATTTATTTAACGCACTCATTGTTAATGCGCCACCAGCAAATGAACCAAAGTCACCTTCTGTATTAGATTGATCCAATCTAAACATTTTCTTAATAAATTTCTCTGCTGGTACTAAGAATCCAATTGCAACAACTGCATATATTGGGTTATCAACCGCTAAATCAATTGCTGATGTTACAAATACAGAATATAAGATTAAGTGTACCGGCTGAATAATAGCATTCATGGTATATTCTTTAAACCATAGATTAAATGCCTGTGCATGTCCATCTCCTGCTTTATCTAATGGATATGTTAATGCTACTAATGGTGCTATCATTGTAAAAAATGCCATCCACAAAAACCTCTTAAAGTACATAAATGTAAACATACAGGTATAAATAACTAATGCTAAGTAAATAATTGTATATGCTGTTGCATCTTGCCATTGATCTGCTTGTGCTTTAAATCTAGCTAATCCAATTAGATTGGTTCTAAATTTAAATTTTTGATTTGCATAATCTCCTTCATCACTATGGGTTGCTTGAACAATGATTCCATCATCTACTGATGCTGAAAATAAAGAATTAATGGTATCTGTCAATAATAAAATTCCTGACATAACGATATGTATAACAAATACTAAGCATAATGCTACAAACCAATCTCGAAGAGATTCTTTATATTTTGCTTTATCTGCCGCTGTTGAACTAATTAAAATTCTAATTGCTAAATACACTAAAACAGATAATAATCCTACAACTGCAATATTTCTGAATGATTTGTACCATGATGCTATTGTTTCTTGCAAACTTGTTTCACCGTCTGGTAGCTGCTGATTCTGCAGCCTCTTCGGCACTTTGTACTACACTATCATCTCCTGAACTAATAACTGATGAATATGTATTTGGGCTTAAGAAATTGATATCTAAAGCAGCTATATTATCTGCAAAAATATTTTCAGGAGAATATAACATATTTGGAATTTGATATGAAGAAGCATCTAATAAAAATGTTTTTTCATCCATATAGTCAGATGGGATTACTTCATCTGCTGTTTCACTATCTACACCTTCTACTAACCAAGACCCTGAATCTGGATCTAAGTTGTTATCACTTTGCGGTAACATTGCAGCAAGAAATCTATCAGATCCTAGCATAAATTTATTTAAGGTTCCCATAACAACATCTCCTAAAGATGCAAATAATTGTACAACCTCTTTTAATAGACCTCCTGCAATATCTTCTACAGCAGCATATGAATTCTTAGGAATGATACATGTAAACAATATCACTACAATTACTAAGGATATTACTATCTTTTGTATTAAATTCATTTTTGTGTGATTTTTCATTTTTTCCTCCTATTTATTAGCCTGTCCTTTTCTCATTTTTGCCAATTTGTTTAAATTCGTTTCCACAAACTCAAATTCTTTTGCTGTTGGTGTAATTTGTAAAATAGCTGTATCTCCACCTACTTTCAAAAGTCCTTCCCCTTTTAGACAAGTAATTAAAAAATTTGCTTCTCCTTCGCTTAATTTAAAAACTTGTTTTAATTGTTCAATTTCAGATTTGTCCTGTGCTAAAAATAATTTTGTATCTGATGATGTTAAAACTGCTTGTGCTTCTGGCTTTTCATAAAAATCTTGAAATCTTTGAGATACAATAGCCAAAGACACATTTCTTTTTCTCGCACGTCTTGCCATTGTATTTAGAAAATCAACTGCTTCTGGATAAGGCAATAACATCCATGCCTCATCTACTAAAACTCTTTTTTGTCTTGCTCTTCTTCTATCTTCACTGTTTTTCTTAACATATTTTTCCCATATCCATGAAAGTAATATTTGTTGTGCAAGTGGTCTTGCAAATCTTTCCTCTAATTGAGAAATATCCAAATTGATGAAAGGCGCTCCATCCAATAACTCAAATGTAGATTGTCCATCAAAATATGCCATTTGACCATTATATTCTCTAATATATTGTCTCATTACTTTTAGTAAGTAACTATAATGATATTGGTAATCCGGATTTCTATTCTCTTGCGCTTTTTTCTGAATTCTTTTATACCAACTTCCAATTGTTGGCATCTCCTTTTTTTCTTTATATAACTTATCACCTTTTTGAAAATTCTCATCTGATTTATATATACTCATTGGGTTGTTGGTAATTCCTAAATTTGCATATTCTTCTGCTACTGCTTCTGCAATAACTTGTTTTGTTACTTCATTTACTTCTTGGCTTCTAGTACTACCTCTTGCCATAGTTAATAATGCTTGGGTAACATCTTCTACTTTATTTTCTACATTTAATACTGTTCTTTCTCTACCTGTAATTTCATCTCTTATATTTTCTGGTTCTATATCAAATAAATTAATAACTGTTCTAGAATTTGGACTTAATACAACATTAATTCCACCTAAACTTTCTGCTACAATCTGGTATTCACCTTCTGCATCTAGTGCTAAACTTTCTATTCCCATTAATACAGAAGATCTAGAAATTAATGTTTTCATTGTTACAGATTTTCCCGCACCAGATTTAGCAAATATAACCATATTATAATTTGTTAAAGATGGATGAAAATTATCAAATAAGATTGGTGTTCCTGTTTGTTTATTAAAACCTAATGGTACACCTGTTGAATGCCCTACTTCTGATGTTGTAAATGGGAAGACGGTTCCCATTGACCTACTATCAAATGAATGTACTTTTTTTATCTTATCATCCATTAATGGTAAATTTGATTTAAATGCCTTTTCTTGAATTGCCCATGCACTTTTAATGCCTACTAAAGATTTTGAAACTTCTGTAGATAACATTTTTGTTAATCTATCTAAATCTTCTAAGTTATATGTAAATAACGTAGAAATAATAGAAGCATCATACATTTTATTAAATCCAGCCGCAATTTCGTCTCTTAATTGTTCAGCTTCAAATCTTTTTTGTGTTAATGTACTTTCCCTGTTAATATTTCCTCTGTCAGCAGCAACAAGTCTTTCAGTTTCTAATTCATTAATAACTTTATTTAATTCATTTTGTGATCTTGATTCTGGAATAGGGGTGATATATATCGAAGTATTTACATCTCCAAAAAAATATAAATCTCTAAATAAATCTGGGAAACTACACATACGAGGCAATGCTGATACAAAGAAACTTCTAGCATATCTTGTTACATTTGATATAATTTCTAAATGGTCAATTTTAGAAGCATCTATACCAGCAGGAGCTATAATTTCTTTAATTGTTCTTTTTCTTAATATTCCTGGTTGGTCATTATTAATTTGTTGTCCTTTTATTGGTTGTTCTTGTGGTTTTCTCTTGGACTTTCTCATTTGCATTTCCTCCTTCACCATTTTCAATTTCTTTAATAGCTTCCTCAGCTACATCTATTCCAACATAAGATTGATTTTCTTGTATAACAAGTGCTGCCATTTTTCTGATTAATTCATCTAAATTGTCTTCCTTTTCTTCAGCTATTTGCTGTGGTTTTGATTTTACTTTTTCAATTGCTTCATTTGCTAAATCAATTGCTCTATCATGAATGATTTCATCTAGTGCTTTTACTTTCTTTTCATATACATCTTCTGATGTTGAATATAACTCTTCATAACCTGCCATCATTGCTTTATCGATTCCTAGAATTTCTGAGTCATCTCTATTATATGCTACATACAATAATTCAACTAATTCTTTTGATGATAAGATTTTTCCCATTACAGAACATGAAGATAATGTTCTGATAATTGCTTGTGCATTTGTATATAATTCAGAAAATGCAATATTTCTTATTTCATCTTTATCATATTTTTCTGTATTTTCTTCTGCAAAATATGGAATAATAATAAAATATTTTTTATTTAATATGTTTTTATTCAAGCTCATTTTTTCTGTATTATTTACAATATCTCTACCATATTCTAATAAATTTCTTTGTTTCGTTAATTCAAACCAATATTCGTCTAATTGACTTTTGCTATATGTATCTGATGATTTCATTTGATTGTATTGAAATTGCATTTTATTATATTTATCTTCTACTTCTTTTACTTTTGTTCTATATTTAGAAATGCTTCCCTCTAAATTGATTGTTCTTGTTTGAATATATATTTGTATAGGATGTCTTAAGGTATTTAGAAATTGTTGAAATCCTTCTTCTACACCAACCTTCTCTACTTTTGACATTAAGTCATAATTAATTCCTTGACATTCTACAACCATTAAATATCTTCTTCCATTTTTTTGAACAATCATATTATCTTCTACTTTATCAAATTCCATAAAATCATAAATAGATTGTTTATTATATTGCATATACTCTGTTGTTGGTTTATTACTTTCTTTTTTCTTTCCATTGTTATTTTCAGTGTCATCATTTCTTTTTTTTATTTCGTTATTTCTACTCATATCACGAAACTTAATAACAACTAATATGACTACCAATATCATTAGGATAAATATAAAAACCCCTAATACGACAGAAAGTATTCCTGATAAAGCATTCGCATCTGTACTATTCATCTTTTGTTCCCTCCTCTACATTTCTTTTTGTATCTTGATAAACATATATTTTGTTTTTTTGTAGCTTAAATTCTATATATCTTTTTATGACTTCATCAATGTTTTCTCCCCCTGTTTTTTTGGTAATTGAAAATGCATTTGATTCTGGCACTTTAAATGTACCAATTAAAAAGCCGATTAACCCAAAAATTCCTATAAAAACAAAGCCTATAAAACTCATTCCAATCATGCTAAAAATCAAATAAAAAATTGCTCCTATTGCTCCTCCTGCAATCGTAAATAATAATGCCTTTACAGAAAATATAAATAGTATTCTTCCTTCACCTTTTACATTTCTTGGTAAATTATAAGTTCCCATATAATTCTCCCTTCTAACATAAACATTTCTACTTATATTTTATTATAACAAAAAAACTCAAAAATTGTAACATTTTTAAGTAAAAAAGTATAAAATAATATATTTTTAATATAAATGTAATACTTATGTAACAAAAAAACAGAAATTAGATATACTAATTTCTGTTTTTTTATGTATTCTTTTATTATTGTATTCCACTGAAAAATTCGTAAATAACGTTTGCAAATATTGAACCTGCGAAAATGAATGCGGCACCAACTAAATAAGGAAGCATTGATTTTTTGTATTCTGATTTTTCTTCTGCACTTCCTAGCATGTATTTAATACCTAGAACAATAATAACAGCTACTGCTAAAACAACACCTACAACTTGGAAAATTCCCACAATATCATTTCCTAAATCTGTTATTTGTTGGGTACCTGTTGGATTGTCTGTTCCTGATATTTCAGTTGGTGTTAAAGCAAAACAGTTTAATGAAATGGATATAATTACCATCGCTATTAAAATCATATTTACTATTTTTACAACAATCTTATTCATATTTTTTTCCTCCTTCTATTTCTAAAAATATATTAACAACCCTTCTATCTTATATTATAGCATTTATTGTTATTTTTTTCAACATTTTTTATATATTTTGTGCAAATTGATAAATAATATTTGGTAAAACACTTCCTGTAAATAGAATAAAAGCTCCAATAATGTAAGGTTTTAATGTTTGTTTATATTCTGCTTTATCTTCTACACTTCCCATCATATATTTAATACCTATCAAAACTAAAGCTCCTACGGATACTACAACACCTACTATTTGAATAACCCCTAATACATTATTGGCTTTTTGTTGTAATGTAGGTGATTCTGGATTCGTTCCTTTGTAATAATCCAAAATTCCTAGTCCTAAATCTTCTGCAAAGATGGTCGTACATGGAATAGTGATTAATAAAATGATTAACACAATACTTAAAAAAATTTTTTTCATATTTCTCACCTCATATTCCTTGTAAAATGTTAATAATGATTTTCCAAATTCCAAATCCTCCAAATAAAATGAAACAACCTACAATATATGGAATAACCAATTTTTTTGCTTCTGCTTGTTCGTCTACTGATGATGCCATTAATTTTATTCCAATCAAAGCTCCTACAATAACAGCCACTACAACACCAATTGCTAATAAAATATTATACATTGTTTTTGAAAAATTTTGAAGAGCTGTTTGATCTACCCTATTTGTTTCTCCTTTTGATAAAAACGCATCTCCATCTTGTATTAAATCTTCTAAGCTCTCCTCTGAGCCATCATTTTTACTTGTTTTTTGAGGGTATTGATATATTGGGCTATCTGCTTCAATGGGCATTCCATTTTCATCTACATCAGCACCATATTTTTTTAAAATTTCTTGTGCTTCTTCATCTTGTATGTTATAACCGTTCTTTACTAATTCTTCCATATTTCCCTCTAGTACTGATTGTGCATTATCTTGATTGAAGTTAGCCCAAGTTTGAAAAGAACCTGATTTCAATATTTGCCCCACTAATTTTATATATTTTTCAGCAAAGTAATCCGTCATCTCACCTTCGCCTGTACCAGGACTTGGATCTGCAAAAGCATCATAAATTGCTCTCCATTCTTCATCTGTTGAAGCATCTGCTATCTTATTTTCATAGTTTGGCCAACCTATGATACCTTCTGAAGTATCTGAATTGTCTGAATTATCTGGATTGTCTGCGTTATCTGAATTATTTGGTTTGTCTGGTTCTACTCTTCCATCTATTATATCATTAGCATGAGCTGTATTGTAAGCACATTGTTTCATAATGTACCCATCATTCATATGTCCATATGATGATTCTTTCAATAATGCATTATAACATTCTATATATTTCTCTGCTTTCGCTTTACTTGTAAATTTAAGTTCTCCCGCCAATTCTTTCACAGCTGTTTGCCCATAAGTATCATCTGCATTTCTATAATAGTCTACATCATGATCATCCCATGCAGCATTACTTAAAATTGTATATCCAAAAACTATTATAAAAATTATCATCAACATTACTATTATTTTCGTCTTTATTTTCACTTCGCATCACCCCCCGTATATAAATTACACTCTTACTTAATTATACCTCATTTTTCCCTTTTTTTCAACTAATTTTGCACTGTGTAAATAAAAAAATTTTCTATTTCTCCTGTACATTCATAATTTTCCATTATAAAGTCTCTTACTAATTTAGATTCTTGCCAGTTCATATCTTCTTCTTTCTTTTTTATAAGAATCTCTACTTCTTTCATTTGACTTATTTCTTCTATAAGACCTTCTTCACCTTTTGCTCCCAAATTCCCCTTAAAAGGCAAGTCCATTTTTCCATTACTTTCCTTTAAATTTATCATATAGAAAGCTGCATCATGTGATAAAATCACTACATTTTTCTTTGATGTTTCTATATGTTCTGATATATTTTCTATTTTTTCATAAGTTTCCGTATCAAGAATTCCACCATAATATGGTGAATCCTTATCTTTTATTCTATTTTCTTGCCAGCTAACACAGTGTAAAAAAGAGTTAGAAATAGTAATACATATTAATATAATAAGACCATAGTTTGCTATTTTTAAATATTCTCTTTTAAAAATATGTAAACAAATTAAATTAACTATATATCCCAATACCACCCATGATAAATACATTCCTATCATAAAATGTGCTGAATTGACTATTGGAAATATAGAAAATGTCAAAAATATAGAAAATATCAACACTCTTTTTATTTTTTCGTATTCTTTACTATTTATTAGTGTCTTTTTTTTCATGTGCTTTATCATAAAAATATTTAAACCAACTACTAAAATCCAAAAAACAAAAAGAGGTTTATTGATTAATATATTTTTTTCTCCAAATTCTCTTATCCCTAATATAGCATAATCTATAAAACCATTTAGAATTCCTGCATATTGAAAGTAAACAATACTTCCTATTCCCAATAAGAAAAACAGTATTAGTACAGTAAACAAGTTCATCATTCTCTTCTTTACCGTCATTTTTTCAAAAAATATAACCACCATAACGGCTAATAAATAATATATGCCCATATTTTGTTTGGTAAATGTTATTAAAAAAGCTATCATTCCCTGTAAGATAAAATCTTTTTTGGTTAAATTTTCTTTTAACATGCATGATAAACCAATGACAAAAAAAGCAAGTGATAATGTATTATAATTTGCCATGCAAAAAATGATTATATGTCCCTTTAAGCACATTAAAATAATAACAAAAATAATGGATATCGTTTTAGGTATTTTTATTTTTTTACATAACATATATGTACTAAAAAATAGTATAACATTTATGATTATATTATAGATTCTAAAGCTTAGAAAATTTGGTCCTAATAAATGTAAAATTAAATTTCCAATATAAAAAAATAAAGGTGTACATATTATATTAGCATCTTTATATATTTCAAATCCATTATATAATTTATATACATTTTGAAAATTCCATAATTCATCTGTAGAACTTATTGAAACATTCAGAGATATACCTATAATTGAAAACAAAATAATACAAAATGCAATAAGATTATCTCTTTTTTTGAAAAATATATTAAATGAGCTGATAATTGTCTTCATGATTATCTTATCTTTCTCCCTATAAAACTATATTTTTAGTTTTTTATTTTTTCATTTTATATATTTCATATTCTTTTTTATATCTAATTTTTCATATTCTGTGTCCCAAAAATATTTTTTAAATTCAATTGGCATTTTTGTACCTCCCTATACATTATACCATATTTAAAATTAAAATCTACACTTCATATAAATATTTATTTATTTTATTAATATAAGCCTTTTAAAACACTTTAAAATCAGTTTTAAGCCTTTTTTATGTACTGTTCAATATAATTTTATTGTTAAATTTATTTTGTATTTGTTTTTTTACTTACGTAAAAAGCACATAAAAAAATAATATAAAGTCCTAAAAGCTTTATATTACTTAGTTTTCTTGGCGGAGATGAGAGGGTTCGAACCTCCGCGCCCCTTTCGGGACCTAACTGTTTAGCAAACAGTCCCCTTCACCACTTGGGTACATCTCCATATACAGTTATTTATAAATAAAAGTTAGATATATTTAATGTATCTAACTTTATTTTATTGGCGGAGAGGGTGGGATTCGAACCCACGGTACGCTATTAACGCACGCCAATTTTCAAGACTGGTGCCATAAACCAACTCGACCACCTCTCCATATCAAAGACAAATGTCCAGCGACAGTATTTATCTTAGCATCTTTCAGAACATTTGTCAATAGTAAATTTTATTTATTTTTATTTTTCTTTTTCAAGTAATTCTCTATTTTCTTTTGCTTTTTTATTCTCTAATTTTATATATTTGTTTATTCTCTATAGCTTTT
Source organism: uncultured Eubacteriales bacterium (assembly GCA_949288185.1). Lineage (GTDB taxonomy): Bacteria > Bacillota > Clostridia > TANB77 > CAG-508 > CAG-269. The sequence continues at coordinate 39,336 of CASEIZ010000032.1, forward strand.
TGTATCGCTTCTGCTTCTTCTTCTGAGATTGTATATTTTGATTTTCCTTTTTCTACTGGTTTTGCATATATATTAGACATTTCTCTTGAATAAATACCGTTTAAAACTACACCATTATTCTTTTCATCTAGCATAGCAAGTGCAAAACTTAAATCACTTCCTGTATCTTTAAATGCATTATATCTAACAATGCCTATCTTTTGAATGCAACTATCCATATTCGCATCTATTGCATCTACCAAATTTTTAATTTCTATGTTTTGTTTTTCTACTCTTTCTACTCTATACATATAATTTTCTAAGTCTTCTTCTATATTTTCTCCATTTCCCAATTTTTTTAAAAAAGTTTTGTAATTTTTATTAATAGAGTGAAGTCTTACTAGCATGATAAAAAATCCTATAAAAAGAATACATAGTACAATACCATTGATTATTAGAAAAGTATCTGTCTTTAAAAATTCTAATATTGTCTCCATCCAATCACCTTCCTTTATTTTATTAAATTCAATATTCTTTCTAAATCATCATTAGAAGTATATTCTATAATAATTTTTCCCCTTCTCTTTCCTGCATCTAATCTTACTTTAGAACCAAAGAAACTTTGAAAATTATCTTCTATACTTTTATATAATATATGATTTCTATCTAACTCCTCTTTTGTTTCTTTTACTCTTGCTTTTTTCTCAACTTGTCTTACGGTTGCTCCTCTTTCTAACATTTGTATAGCTGTTTTATATTGTTTTTCTGGGTCTGTAATGGCAAGTAATGCTTTACAATGTCCTTCTGTTAATTTGCCCTCTTTTGCCATTTCTAATACTCTAGGTTCTAAATTTAAAATTCTAACGATATTTGCAATTGTACTTCTTCCTTTTCCTAACTTTTTAGCTACTTCTTCTTGTGATAATCCATAATTGTCAATTAACGTTCTTACTCCTAAAGCTTTTTCATAAGGGTTTAAATCTTCTCTTTGCATATTTTCTATTAATGAAATCTCAGAGTTTATTCTTTCATTGTCTTCTCTTATAATTGCTGGAATTTCTGTTAATCCCGCTATTTTAGACGCTCTCCATCTTCTTTCTCCTGCAACGATTCCATAATATCCATCCTTTTTTGTTACAACAATTGGTTGTATTAATCCATATTCTTTTATAGATTCTGCTAATTCTTCTAAAGCTTCTTGATCAAAATTCTTTCTTGGTTGATCTCTATTAGGTTCTACTTCTGTTACCTTTAGATTTTTTAATATATCATTTTCTTGCATTTGTTCTTCTTCTGGTGCTGGTCCAAATAATGCGTCTAATCCTTTTCCCAAACCTGACATTTTTGCCATTTATAATTCCTCCTTTTATCATCTTACATCATATGTTTTGCTTTCTTCTCTTCCTCATTTATTTTTAAAAATTCTTTTGCAAATTTTACATAAGCTTTTGCTCCTTTTGATCTAGGGTCATATTCTGTGATAGGCATTCCATAACTTGGTGCCTCACTTAATCTTACATTTCTTGGTATAACTGTTTTATATACTTTATCATTAAAGTATTTTTTTACCTCTTTTACAACTTGATTTGACAAATTGGTTCTTATGTCATACATCGTAAGTAATGCCCCTTCTATCATAATCGTCTTATTCAAATGTTTTTTTACTAAATTTACAGTATTTAATAATTGTCCTAATCCTTCTAGTGCAAAATATTCACATTGTACAGGTATTAATACACTATCTGAAGCTGTAAAAGCATTTAGTGTGATAAGTCCTAATGATGGAGGACAATCAATAAAGATATAGTCAAAAACATCTTTCACTTCTTCTAATTTTTCTTTTAATCTTTGTTCTCTTGACATCATAGATACTAATTCTACTTCCGCACCTGCTAAATTCATATTTGATGGACATAGTAATAAATTTTTTATGACTGTTTTTTGAAATGCTTGTTTCATTTCTGTATCATTTACTAAAATATCATAAGTAGAAAACTCTACTTCTTTTTCAATTCCTAATCCACTTGTTGCATTTCCTTGAGGATCAGCGTCTATTAATAGAACTTTCTTTCCTTTTTTTGCTAATATTGTGCTCAAATTAACGGTTGTCGTTGTTTTACCAACGCCTCCTTTTTGGTTTGCAACTGATATAACTTTTCCCAAAATCTTTCGCCTCCATTTTAGTTAATATTTACTCTTTAGTTTGTTTGTGTTCTATTATAATCATATATAAATATAAAAAAAAAGTCAATAAAAATTCATAATTTTTTTGACTTTTTTTCTTTTATTTTTTTATGTTTAATAAAGTGGCTCTTTTGAAGGAATACCAGGCTTTCTAGGATATTTGCTAGGTGTTTGTATTGCTTTTTCTATCAAAATCAAATTCCTTTTGTAATCACTTTTGGGAAGTGTAAATTCTTCTATCTTACTAATTTCTCCCCCTAGTAATTTTATAGAATTTTTACTTTTAGAAATTTCTTCATTAATTTCAGAACCTTTCATACATATTGCCATCCCTTTTATCTTAACCATTGGTAACATATATTCTGACAAGGTTGTTAAATTCGCTACTGCCCTTGAGGTAGCCAGATCATAATTTTCTCTATATTGTTTATTTTTCGCATATTCTTCAATTCTAGCATGTACCGCATTTATATTTTCTAATCCTAGTTTTACTATGACTTCATTCAAAAAATTGATTCTTTTATTTAAAGAATCTAATAATGTAATTTTCAAATCATCTCTTACTATCTTTATCGGTATTCCTGGAAAACCTGCTCCAGTTCCAATATCAATAACCTTTTTATTTTGATCTATATATTTTATAATCGTCAAAGAATCAATAAAATGTTTTAATATGATTTCTTTTGGCTCAACAATAGCTGTCAAATTTATCTTTTCATTCCATTCAATTAATAAATTCATATATTCATAAAATTTTTGCAATTGTTCCTCTGTAAACACAATGTTGATTTCTTTTCCATATTCTATCATTAGATTAGAAAATTCTTTTATATCCATTTTTTATTCCTTTCTTTAGTTGCCAAAGGGGACGGGTCATTTTGGCAACCTCTTTTTTTATAATTTAAAATTTATTTTATAAAAGTTGCCAAAATGGCCCGTCCCCTTTGGCAACTTTGCTATTAATTTTGTTTTTCTTTTAATTGTTGTAAATAAATTAAAAGTACAGATACATCAGCAGGTGAAACTCCTGATATTCTTGAGGCTTGTCCTATAGAATGTGGTTTGAATTTATTTAATTTTTGTCTTCCTTCTAAGCTAATTCCTTTTATTGTTTCATAATCTACATCATCTGGTAATATTTTTTCTTCTAATTTTTTAAATTTTTCTACTTGCGCTTCTTGTAATTTAATATATCCTTCATATTTTATCTGAATTTCTACTTCTTCTTGTTCTTGTGTTGAAAGTTCAGGTCTATTTTCATCTATTTCACTTAAATTCTGATAATTTAATTCTGGTCTTTTTAGTAATTCTGCCATTTTTGTTCCATTTGTTAGTGCTGACGTTCCTTGTTCTATTAGAAATTTATTTACTTTTTCTGTTGGTTTTACGACTAAATGTTGTAATCTTTCTTTTTCTTTTTCTATATTCTCTTTTTTGTTTAAAAACTTTTGATATCTTTCATCTGATATTAAGCCAATTTCATGTCCAATTTCCGTTAATCTCAAATCTGCATTGTCTTGTCTCAAAAGTAGCCTGTATTCTGCTCTAGACGTCATCATTCTATATGGTTCATTGGTTCCTTTTGTTGCAATATCATCAATTAAAACACCAATATATGCTTGTGATCTATCTAATATTAATGGCTCTTTTCCTTTTATTTTTTGAACTGCATTGATTCCTGCTATTAATCCTTGTGCTGCTGCTTCTTCATATCCTGAAGTTCCATTAATTTGTCCCGCCATGAATAATCCATCAATTCCTTTATATTCTAAAGATAATTTCAAGTTTGATGGATCTATACAATCATATTCTATAGCATAAGCAGGTCTTGTAAATTCTGCATGTTCTAAACCTGGTATTGTTCTATAAAGAGCAATTTGCACATCTTCTGGAAGTGATGAGCTCATTCCTTGTATATACATTTCTTCTGTATCTAATCCTACTGGTTCTACAAATGCTTGATGTCTTGGCTTATCACTAAACCTTACGACTTTATCTTCTATTGAAGGACAATATCTAGGTCCTGTACCTTCAATTTTTCCAGCATATAATGGTGATCTATGTAAGTTATTTCTGATAATTTCGTGTGTTTTTTCATTTGTATAGGTTAAATAACAATCTACTTGCTCAAATTCTTTCGGTTCATTTTCAAAAGAAAATGCTTCTATTCCTTGGTCTCCTTTTTGAATTTCCATTTTACTAAAATCTATACTTCTTCTGTTAATTCTAGCTGGTGTTCCTGTTTTAAATCTTACTAAAGGAATTCCTAAGTTTTTTAAAACATCTGATAATTTATTAGCTGCTGCAACACCATCAGGTCCACTTTCTTTTGAAAATTCTCCAATAAAAATCTTTCCTTTTAAATATGTACCTGTTGCTAAAATAACTGTCTTTACTTGATAAACCGCTCCGACATCTGTTTTGATTGCTTTTACTTTTCCATCTTCAACAACAATATCTACTATCTCCCCTTGTTTGACTTCTAGGTTTTCTTGTTTCTCTAAAGTATGCTTCATTTCTGCTTGATATCTTTTTCTATCAGCTTGTGCTCTTAAAGAATGTACCGCTGGTCCTTTTGAAGTATTTAACATTTTAATTTGTATCATGGTTTTATCAATATTTTTTCCCATCTCTCCACCTAAGGCATCGATTTCTCTTACTAAGTGTCCTTTGGAGCTTCCTCCTATATGTGGATTACATGGCATATTAGCAATTGCTTCTAAGCTAATTGAAAAAATTAATGTTTTCATTCCTAATCTTGCTGCTGCAAGTGCTGCTTCACAACCAGCATGTCCTGCACCAACAACAGCTACATCATATTCTCCTGCGTTATATTCCATTTTTTCTCTCCTTTTTTCATTCCGTGTGAAACAGAAAGTTTTGTTTTGTTCTTTTTTTATTTTTATTTTTACTTTTTAGTAAACCCGTTTTTAGAATAGCGCCATTTTATCAATCATTTGTTTTGCGAACATGGTATACATAAGTCTTGTTTTTTATGTATCAGTTTGCTAAAGTTCGCTATTTTCCTATTGTTGCTCGATTTTTGTTCGCCCCTTGTTTACATTGATTGATGAGTAAATTTTTTAAACTTTTTTGTTCTTTTTTTACTTTTTTATTTTCATTATTACTATTTTTTTATATTTCTTGCACATTTTTTCTTTTGCTTTATATATTTTTAGTATTTTATATTTTTATTTTACATATATTTTTATCCACTGCTTTTATTTGCTTTTAAAATCCATTTTAATCACTTTTTTGTGTTTTGGTATAAAATTATATTTTTCTTATTTCTTTTTTGCTTATTTTTTATTTTCGCTTGTCACTGATAAGACTATTTTCCTAAACAGAACTTTGAAAAAATTTCATTAATAATATCTTCTGTTACAAATTCTCCTGTAATATTTCCTAAATCTTCTAAAATCTCTTTTATATAAACAGCAATAATATCAATTGGCATCTTTTCTTTTATTGTTTCTTTCGTCTTTTTTATACTTTCGATTGCTTGGTGAATTAAATTTTTATGTCTAATATTTGTAATAACTAAATCATTATCTATATTAATCTCATTAATTTCAAATAATTTTGTAATTTCTGCATATACATCATCAATTCCAATATTATTTAATGCTGATATCTCTATAATACTATCTGTCACTTCTTTAAATTCTTTATCTTCTTTGTGTAATTCTTGTTGTAAATCGATTTTATTTAATAAAATAATGACCTTTTTTCCTTTTATAATTTCCAAAATCTCTTTATCTTCTTTTGATAACGGCTTTGAAGCATCAAAAATAGCAATAATTAAATCTGCATTTTTAGCAATTTCTTTGGATTTATGAATTCCTATCTTTTCCACTTCATCTTCTGCATTTCTAATACCTGCAGTATCAATTAATTTCAAAGGGATTCCATTAATATTAACGAATTCTTCTATTGTATCTCTTGTCGTACCTTCAAATTCAGTTACAATTGCCCTGTCCTCTTTTAAAATTCTATTCAATAAAGAAGATTTCCCTGCATTTGGTTTCCCTATAATAGCTGTTTTTATTCCTTCTTTTAATATTTTTCCATTATCAAAACTTTTTTCTAGCTTATTTAACTTAATTTCTACACTATTTAGCATATTCATAATTTCATTATTTGTAACTTCTTCTACATCATATTCAGGATAATCAATGGCAACCTCTATGTTTACCATGACATCTAAAATTTCTTGTTTAATTGCAGAAATTTCTTTAGATAAGCCTCCTTCTAATTGTTTTATGCCAGCTTGTACTTCTTTCTCACTTTTGGCATTAATCACATCAATAACAGATTCTGCCTGTGTTAAATCAATACGACCATTTAAAAAGGCTCTTTTCGTAAATTCACCTGGTTCTGCTAATTCTGCCCCATTTTTCAAGCATAATTCTAAGATTTTTTTCATGACAATATTTCCACCATGTGAGTTAATTTCACACATATTCTCTGTTGTGTAACTCATTGGCTCTTTAAAATAAGAAACCAACACTTCATCAATTATTTTTTCATTTTCTATGATATGTCCATATTTCATAGTATATCCTTTTATTTCTTCTATGCTTTCTTGTTTTTTTGGTTTGAATATTTTTTCTAATATTTCAAAGCAATTTTTTCCACTCATTCTAATAATACCGATTCCTCCAATCCCGAGGAGCCGTAGATATGGAAGCGATTGTATTCATGAAATTCACCTCTCTTTTTTTGTCATTAATGATTATATCACATTATGTCAATTTTTAAAATACTTATTAAAAATTTGTCTATTTTTGTCTTCTAAAAAAGTAAAAAAATAAAGGTCTTAGGTAAATTTATACAATTTCCGTATAAAATTTGACCTTTGACCTCAAATTTTTATTTTATCTTGTTTTCTTTAAAGAAATCACAATTCTTCTATTAGGTTCTTCCCCTATACTTTCTGTCTGTACTTTATCATTTTGTTGTAATTTACTATGAATAATTTTTCTTTCATAGGCTTGCATAGGCTCTAATTTAACAGGCTTTCTTGTTCTTATAACTGTCTTTGCTACTTTTTCTGCAAGTTCTTCTAATGTTTTTTCTCTTTTTGCTTTATATCCTTCGATATCTAAAATTACTCTAACTTTTTTATCTATATCTTTTCCTGCAATTGCTGATAAAATGCTTTGGAAAGCATATAATGTCTCTCCCCTATATCCAATTAGAAAACCTAAATTTTCATTTGATATTTCTACATTTAAACCTGTTTTATCTTTATGAATTGCATAAGTCGTATTTTCTGGTAACTCTTTTATAATTTCTTCCATAAATGTTTTTACATTTTTTTCAGCTTTTTCTTGTTCTTCTTCAGATAATTCGATGATTTTTTTAGTTTTTACTTCTTTCTTTTCTGTTTTTTCTTCTTTTAATGTCATTTCTACTTTGACAACTCTTGGTGCTAAAATACTAAAAAAACTTCTTTTTTCTTCATTCTCTAATACTTTTATTTCTACTTTATCTTTTGAGACTCTTAATTGTTTTAATCCATTTTCTATCGCTTCATTTGTCGTTCTTCCTTCTGCAATAATTGTTTTATCCATCTTGTTCTTCCTCCTCAGTTTTTATTACTTTATTTAAAATCAATCTTTCCATAATCATCAAAATATTATTTGTTAACCAATATAAAGCTAATCCTAATGGTGCAATCATTGCAACAGATACAGACATTAATGGCATAAACCATGACATCATCTTATTTGTTTGCATTACAGCATCCATTTCATTTTTCTCTTCTTCTGGAACTAACTCTTTTCCTGTTGTTCCGTCTATTGGAACACTTTCTTTTGCTTTCTTTTGATTCTTTTGTTGCATTGATGTTGATAATTTTATTGATATAAAAGAAGAAACGATATACAATACTGGGATAATATATACTGTGAAATCTGTTAAGTTTTGTTGTGGTACTTTACTTAAGTCTAATCCTAAGAAATTCATTTCTAGATTTGCTCTATCAATATATTCATCATCTGGATTTTGTTCTTTTAAGAATTCGTATTCTCTAATAATATCAATTTCTGGATAAGCTGTGCTTACGGATTTGCCACTTTCCTGCAATTGTGTAATATAGTTATTCATATTCTCTTCTGGTATATTTTGCATATAAGTTAATGGTGATCTTACTAAATAAAAAATTGAGAATAAAAGAATAATTTGTATAATTGCTGTTAAACAACCGCTAAATGGACTCATCTTCTCCGTTTTATATAATTCCATCATTTCTTGATTCATTTTTTCAGGATTATTTTTATATTTAAATTGAATAACTTTCAATTGTTCCTGAATTTTAGCTGTTTTCTTCATGGTTCTTTGTTGCTTAACTGAAAATGGAATAAATAAAATTTTAATGAAAATGGTAAAAACAATAATAGCCAGTCCATAATTATTTATAAATCCATATATAAAAGCTAATAAATAGCCAAAAATATTTGCAAAAAATTGAAACATTCTGCTTCCTCCTAGTTTTACTTTAATGGATCATATCCACCTTTTGAGAAAGGATTACATTTTATAATCCTCTTTACTGATAGAAAGCCACCTTTTATTGTGCCATATTTTTCTATTGCTTGTTTTGCATATTCTGAACACGTAGGATAATATTTGCATCTAATATTTTTCTGTTCTAGCCAACAGGAAATATGTTTTTGATAAAAATTGATTAAAAAAATAAGTATTTTTTTCATATTATTCCTCTAAAAACATTCTTGCATTCTTAAATACTTTTTGGATATCTTCTTCTACACGATGATAACATGCTTGTTCTATTTCTTGCTGTTTTTTCCAAATAAAAACGATATCATATCCTGTTTTTATGTGTTCTTCTATTTGTTTATAATTTTCTCTTATAATTCTTTTCACATAGTTTCTTTTTACTGCTTTTCCTAATTTAGAACTAACTGCAATTCCCAAAAAATTGATATTTTTATTATTTTTTTTTATAAAAATTGCAATATATTTCCCAGAATAATATTTTCCTCTGTTTAAAACATTCTTAAATTCATAATTTTTCTTTAACATTTTTGTTTTTTTCATTTTTAGTCCTTTCCCTAAAGAAAAGCAAAGATTATATAAAAAGATAATCTAATTTATATTTAAAAGGCTCGCTTTTGCGGCCTTTTTCAATAAATAGAATTTTTCATATTCTATAATTATAAATTTAATATATTAAATTAAGCACTCAATTTTTTTCTACCTTTTGCTCTTCTTGCTTTTAATATATTTTGTCCAGATTTTGTTTTCATTCTTTTCATAAATCCGTGTTCTTTCTTTTCTTGTCTATTTTTTGGTTGATATGTTCTTTTCATCTATTCGCACCTCCTATTGATTTTTATATATATAAATTCCAAAACTGGAAAATATTTGCTAAATTTTAAATAAGCATATCGATTATACATTAAAACAAATGCAGTTGTCAAGAGTATTTCCATTTTTTTTACTTTAAAATGTCGCATTGAGTTCGTTTGTCAATGAGACATTTTGTCGCATTAAGTTCGTTTGTCTATGCGACATTTTTGTCTTTTTTTGTAATATTTTTGTAAAAAAGCCTTAGTTTTCCACAGTTTTTTGTATTGTTTTCCACAATAAAAAAATTTTTTCCACAATTGTATTGACTTATTTTATATAATTTTGTTATGATATGGAAAGCATAAAAAATATTCATTTTTTGTTGAAAATACTTAAATTTTTGTTCGTATAAAAAACGAATTTCATTACAGAATTATTACAATATTATCAACATTTGTGGATAACTTTGTGGATAACTTTTAAAAGAAGGGATGATGAAATGGCAATCGATAAAGAAGAATTAGTTGCAAAAATAAAAGAACTATTAAAACCAGAAGTAACAAAAATATCTTATGATACTTGGATTTTGCCTTTAGATATAAGAAGTATTGATGGTGATAATATTGTTTTTACAACAATTTCAGAGTTTCAAAAAGATTTTATTGAAAACAAATATAGGAGCTTGATTTTTAATACATTACGATACATAACAAATAAGGATTGGACTTTTTCTGTTATTGATTTATCAAAAGAAGAACAAAATGATGAAGTCGTCATTAAAGATAATTCTAATACAAATTCACCAGAAGAAGTAGAAATAAATAAATCAACTTTAAATCCAAAATATACTTTTGAAACTTTTGTAGTAGGAAACAGTAACCGTTTCGCTCATGCAGCTGCGTTAGCAGTAGGAAATGAACCAGGAAAAGCATATAATCCATTATTCTTATATGGTGGTGTAGGTTTAGGAAAAACACACTTAATGCATGCAATTGGAAATCGCATTTTGCAGAATAATAATAAAATGAATGTATTATATGTTACTTCAGAAAAATTTACGAATCAATTAGTAAATGCTATAAAAGATAATAAAAATGAAGTATTTAGAAATAAATACAGAAGCATTGATGTACTATTAATAGATGATATCCAATTTATAGCCGGAAAAGAGCGTATTCAAGAAGAGTTCTTCCACACTTTTAACTCTTTATATGAAGATGGAAGACAAATTATCATATCTAGTGATAAACCACCAAGAGATATTCAATTTCTAGAAGATCGATTAAAATCTAGATTTGAATGGGGTCTACTTGCTGATATTTCTTGCCCTGATTATGAAACACGTTTAGCAATCTTAAGAAAAAAAGCACAAGATGAAAATATTTTAATTGATGATTTTATCTTATCTGATATAGCTAATAAAATCGATTCAAATATTAGGGAATTAGAAGGTGTCTTTAATAAAATTGTTGCAAGAGCTTCTTTAATTCATAGTCCAATCACCATAGAACTTGCAGAAAATATTATTAATGAATTTAAATATGAGAGTGAAAAAGTCATCTCTTGTGATTTTATAAAAGAAACTGTTGCAAAATATTTCAGTATTAATAAAGATGATTTATCAGGAAATAAACGTTCAAATGATATTGCCTTTCCAAGGCAAATCGCTATGTATCTTTGTAGAGAAATTGCCAATATGTCTTTTCCTCAGATAGGAGTAGACTTCGGAGGCAGAGATCATTCTACAGTTATGCATGCTTGTAAAAAAATAGAAAAAGAAGTAAAAGAAAAAAATAATACTAAGTTAATTGTGGATAGTGTGAAAAATATAATTATAAATGGAAAACAATAAGAAATATGTACAAAAAAAATACATTTTTAAAATTTGTGTTTGATAAAAAATTTGTTCTCAAAAAGATATTCTTTCTGTTCCTACGGAATAGCTAAAAAGAATATCCACAGCCTCATGTTAATAAGCTGTTAAGAATTTGTTTATAACTAACTTTTACACAATTGTTACAAAACAATGTGGATTATTTTTTAAGTTTTCCACTAAATTATAAACAGTAATTTTACTAGGGATTGTAACTATCAACATAGTTTTCCACAGTTTCCACAATGCCTAATACTATTACTACTAAAAATATTATATATATTTATAAGGAGGAATCGCTATGAAGATTGTTTGTTATAAAGACAAACTTATGAAAGCCTTGAATTCCGTAGTAAAAGGTGTAGCTTCTAAAACAACAATGCCTATACTAGAAGGAATTTTAATTCAAACAAATGATAATGAAATAAAATTAACAACCTATGATTTAGAAATAGGTATAGAATATGTAATGGAATGTGATGTATTAGAACAAGGTAGTACAGTTGTAAATGCTATCATGTTTAGTGAAATTATTAGAAAATTACCTGATACAGAAATAAAAATATCATTAAATGCAAATAATTTATTGGAAATTGAATGTGAAGGATCTTTGTACAAATTAGCTACAATGAATCCTGAAGAGTTTCCAGAATTACCAAAAATAGAAGTAGAAAATTCTATTGAAATTGACCAAAATGTATTAAAAAATATGATAAGAAGAACGATTTTTGCAGCAAGTACAGAGGAAAGTAGACCAATTTTTACAGGTTGCTTATTTGAAATCGAGAATAATAAATTAAGTTTAGTAGCTGTAGATGGATTTAGATTGGCATTAAGGAAAGTATTTTTAACAAAACAAAGTAATGATTTTAGTGCTGTTATTCCAGGAAAAACATTAATTGAATTGAATAAAATCATTACAGATTCATTTGAACCAATAAAAATAGGTGTTTCTAAGAATCAAGCTTTATTTGAAATGGACAATTGTAAGATTGTTACAAGAATTTTAGATGGTGAATTTTTAAATTATAAAAATGTAATCCCAAATACTTGGGAAACTAGAATAAAAGTAAATAAAAGTAATATACAAGATAGTTTTGAAAGAATTAGTTTAATTTCTTCATCTTCAGTAGAAAAAGAGAAGAAATATCCTGTAAAAGTACAGGTAGATATAGGAAAAGTAACAATTTTATGTACCAACCAAACAGGAGATGCAAAAGAAGAATTATATGTTTCAACAGAAGGAAAGAACTTAGAAGTAGGGTTTAATCCTAAATATTTCTTAGATAGTTTAAAAGCAATTGATGATGAAGAAGTTTATATAGAATTTGGAAGCAGTATATCTCCATGTTTAATAAAATCAGTGGAAAATAATGATTATGTATATATGATTTTACCAATTAGATTAAAAGAAGATTAAAGGTGGAAGTATTTCTACCTTTAATATTTTTTATAGTTATCCACTTTTTATGAAAAGATTGTGGATAATGTTAAAATAAAAAAGGATAAACTTTAAAAATAAATTAAAGAAATAAAAAAATCAAATTTAAATAAATTAGAAAAAAATAGCAAAAAAAAGAATAAAATAGTAAAAAAAAGAAAATAAAAGATTTTTAAATAAAAGCATAAAAAAGAAAAAACAAAAAATGAAAAAAATAGAATAAATTAGAAAAAAAAAGATAAAAATAGAAAAAAGAAGAAAAATAAAATTTTGAAAATAGTAAAAATTTTAAAATAAAAAAAGAAAAATAGTTAATTAAAAATTAAATAAATTAATTAATAAATAATTTATAATTAATAAAAAAATAAATTAATAAATATTTTATAATTAATAAAAAAATAAATTAATAAATATTTTATAATTAATAAAAAAATTAATTAATAAATAATTCATAAAATAATAAATAAAAAATTAATTAATTTATTAAAAAATAATAAATATAAAATAATTAATAATAAATAATAAAATATATTTATAAAAATAAAAAAATAAAGCGTGAAAATAAAAAATAAGCGGATTTTATTTTTTAGTAATATAATTTTATATCTAAAATAAATAAAAAAATAAAAAAGAAAATAAAAAATGCAAAAAAAACGAAGCGCGAAAATCAAAAATAAGCCATTTTTATTTTTTAGTAATATAATTTTATATTTAAAAATAGGAAGAAAAAATAGAAAAAATAGTAAAAAAAAGATAAAAATAGAAAAAAAGAGAAAATAAAAGAAACAAAAAAATAAGAAAAGTTATACACAAATGGAGAAGAATATGTGGATAAGTAAAATAAGTTTAAACAATTTTAGAAATTATGAAAATGAAATAATTGAATTAAATAAAAATTTAAATATATTTTATGGTGAAAATGCACAAGGGAAAACCAATATAATCGAAAGTATTTTTTTATGTAGTATGGGAAAATCATTTAGGGCTAAAAAAGATATGGAAATGATTGAATTAGGAAAAGAAAATGCAACAATAGAAATACTTTATGAAAAAACGGATCGATGTGGAAAAATAAAAATTGATTTATCTAATAAAAAAAATATATTTTTAAATGGAATAAAATTAAAAAAGTTAAGTGAATTATTAGGGAACATAAATGTGGTTATTTTTACACCAGATGATATTCATATTTTAAAAGGCGGACCACAAAATAGAAGAAGATTTCTAGATATTATGATAAGTCAATTAAAACCCAATTATATGTATAATTTAAATTTATATTTGAAAACAATTGAACAAAGAAATAATTATCTAAGACAAATTAGAGAACAAAATAAAAGTGAAGAATTATTGGATATTTGGGATGAAAAGTTAATAGAATATGCAGAGAAAATATGTGAATATAGAAAAGAATTTATAAAAAAAATACAAGAAAAAATCATAAAAATACATAAAGAAATAACGGATAATAGAGAAGAATTAAAAATTGCATATCATACAGACTGTGAAGATAAAGAAACATACAGAAAGCTATTAAAGGAAAGAAGAAAATTGGATATTATAAAAGGATATACGACAAAAGGAATTCATAGAGATGATTTTACGATATCTATAAATGATAAAGATTTAGGGACATATGGTTCTCAAGGACAGCATAGAACAGCAATTTTATCATTAAGAATGGCAGAATTAGATATTATATTTGATGAAATTGGAGAATATCCAATATTATTATTAGATGATTTTATGTCAGAATTAGATGAAAAAAGAAGAAAACATTTATTAGAAAAAATTGAAAATATACAAGTAATAATCACTTGTACAGATAAAATAAAACTTGAAAATAAAAATATTTTAATATATAATGTAAAAGATGGAAAAGTGATAAAAGAAAATCAAGAAGTTTAGGAGGATACACAAATGGAAAAATATAATCATAAGTATGGGGCAGAACAAATACAAGTATTGGAAGGTCTTGAAGCCGTAAGAAAAAGACCAGGAATGTATATAGGAAGTACATCTATTAGAGGACTTCATCATTTAGTATATGAAATTGTTGATAATGGGGTAGATGAAGCATTAGCAGGATATTGTACAGAAATTAATGTCATTATAGAACCAGGAAATGTTATTTGTGTAACAGATAATGGTAGAGGAATACCAGTAGAAATACATCCAAAAACACATATATCAACAGCAGAAACTGTATATACAGTTTTACATGCAGGAGGAAAATTTGGTGGAGATAGTGGATATAAAGTATCAGGAGGATTGCATGGTGTTGGTGCTTCAGTAGTAAATGCTTTATCTACTTGGGCTGAAGTAACAATCAAAAGAGATGGCGGACTTTACCAAATGTCTTTTGAAAAAGGAAAAACAGTTAAAAAATTGGAAAGAATAGGAGATGCAGAAGGAACAGGAACAAAAGTTAGATTTCTAGCAGATGATACTATTTTTGAAAGTTTAGACTATGAATTTGATGTATTAGAAAAACGTTTTAGAGAAATTGCATTTTTAACAAAAGGTTTGAAAATTACAATAGAAGATCAAAGAGAAGAGACTCCTAAAAAATCAGAATTCTGTTATGAAGGTGGTTTGGTATCTTTTGTTGAATATTTAAATAAAAATAAAGAAAAGTTACATAAAACACCAATTTATATAGAAAAAGATGGAGAAGTACCAGTAGAAATTGCAATACAATACACATCAAGTTATTCAGAAAATATATATACATTTACAAATAATATAAATACAATCGAAGGTGGAACACATTTAGAAGGATTTAAAAGAGCTTTAACAAAAGTTATGAATGATTATGCTAGAAGTCATAACATATTAAAAGAAAAAGATAATAATTTACAAGGTGAAGATATTAGAGAGGGGATAACAGCAGTTGTATCTGTAAAAGTAAAAGAACCTCAATTTGAAGGACAAACAAAAACAAAACTAGGGAATAGTGAAGTTACAGGTGTTGTACAAAGTATGGTAAATGAGGCTTTATCTACATTTTTAGAAGAAAATCCATCTGTAGCAAAAGCTATATTAGATAAATGTATTAGTGCATCAAGAGCAAGAGAAGCTGCAAGAAAAGCTAGGGAATTAGTAAGGAAGAAAAGCAGTTTGGAGACATCTACTTTACCAGGAAAACTTGCAGATTGTAGTAGTAAAAATGCTGATGAATGTGAAGTATATATTGTTGAGGGAGACTCAGCAGGAGGTAGTGCAAAACAAGGAAGAGACAGAAAATTCCAAGCAATTTTACCATTATGGGGAAAAATGTTAAATGTAGAAAAAGCCAGAGCAGACAAGATATATGGAAATGATAAATTAAATCCTGTAATTGTAGCTATTGGAGCAGGAATAGGGGCAGAGTTTGATATTACAAAAATTAGATATGGAAAAGTTATTATTATGGCAGATGCAGATGTTGATGGAGCACATATTAGAACATTATTATTAACATTTTTCTTTAGATATATGAGACCTTTAATTGAAAACGGAAATGTGTATTTAGCACAACCACCATTATACAAATTATCAAAAAAGGGAATGGAAGATAGATATTGTTATACAGATGAAGATTTAGAAAAAGCATATAAAGAATTAGAAGAAAAAGGAATTACAAGAGATTCATTATCACTACAAAGATACAAAGGTCTAGGAGAAATGAATCCAGAACAATTATGGGATACAACAATGAATCCAGAAACAAGAATTCTTATTAAAGTAACTATGGATGACGCAATAAAAGCAGATGAAATCTTTACTTTATTAATGGGTGACGAAGTAGAACCAAGAAGAGAATTTATTCAACAAAATGCAAAATATGTAAGAAATTTAGATATATAAGGGACTTGCTCCCCATTGACCTTTCTATTATTAAATTAAAATTTAAAGGCAGATAATAAATACATTATCTGCCTTTAATCAATAAGGCTAATAATAATCGCTGTTAAAACAAATATACATAATTTTCAAATCTAGCATATATTACTATATGCATAAACTTTCAACCACATATATTTATCAGTCACTCGACTATTAATACACTACTAACAACTAAATTCATCCAATAAATGGACTAATATTAATCATTAAAAAATATAAGAATAATCTTAACTAAAATATATTATATATCATTTTGCCGTAATCAATATAATCATAAAAAAATAAAATAAAAATACAGCAGACAAACAAATAATATATTCATATCGCCGACATAGCATAATATAATAAAACACTATACTACATCTTTGCTCGAATTATAATAAATAAATATCTATTATAATTCTTTGTTTAACTATTATTAACCTTATATTTTTATTATGTTCAAAAATAAAAAAAAATATACAGAAAATAAAAAAATAATAAATATAAAAAAATAAATATAAAAAAATAAATATAAAAAATAATAAATATAAAAAAAATAAATATAAAAAAATAAATATAAAAAATAATAAATATAAAAAATAATAAATATAATAAAATAATAAATATAAATATTATATAAAAATAAACTTTAGTTAGATTACAATAAAAACGAACTGTATAAAAAATAAATGATTAAAAAAAGTAACATAACTTAAAAAAGTCGAATTATGTCGACGAGTTTTTCTTGACAAAAAATAAAAAAGACTGTAAAATGCTAAAAAAGGAGAGTGGTAAAATATTAATAAAAAAACGGTTCAAGAATGGATTCCAATAAAGCAAATCCATAGAGATGGTATGGTAGAAATAGAAAATAATGCTTATATAAAAATATTGGAAGTTACGCCTATAAACTATAATTTAAAATCAGATTTAGAAAAGGAAGCTATTTTAAATTCCTATAAAATTTTTTTTAAAACTTGTCATTTTGATATTCAAATTTTAATTCAAAGTAATAAAGAAGATTTAAGTCATCATATTTCAAAAATAAAAAAAATTATTTTAAAAAAAGAAAATAAATATTTGAAAAATTTAGCTGAAAATTATATTCAATATATTTCTAATTTAAATAATAATAAAAAGTCAGCATCCAAAAAATTTTATATTATTATCAAGAATCATCCCATTAATAAAAAAGAAAAAAATATAGAAATTATTAGGCAAGAATTAAATGAAAAATATTTAAAAATAAAAGAATGTTTATCTAGATGTGGAAATAGAGTAAGAAACATTGATGAAAAAGAAGAAATATTAAAAATATTCTTTTCTTTTTTAAATACTAAAAAATATTTTAATAAAAATGAAAAATTAGAGGAGGAATAACTATAGAATTAAAAAAAATAATTAACAAAAAAAATAATGAAAAAAAATTAAAAATTTTAGAAGGAACAATATTTGAAAAGGATAAAATTTCTCCATCATATATCAATTTTCAAAATCCTAAATTTATAGAAATAGATAATACATATTATACGGGAATAATAATTGTAGACTATTATAGAGAACAGACAGATATTATATTAAAAAGTATTATGGAAAGTAATATAAATGTAAATATTTCTATGTTTTATGAAAAACAAGATTCTTACAGAGTCATAAAAGAACTGACTTATCATATAGGAAATGTAGGAGTAGAAGTAAATAGTAATCATGAAAATAGACAAGATATTGATATTGCTACTTCTATATATGGAGATGCAAAATACATAAGAAAAGAAATACAAATAAATAATGAAGAAATTTACTATTTATATATTTATTTGTTAGTTTATGCAGAAGACGTAAAACAGTTAGAATATTTAGTTAGTAAAATTGAAGGAATATCACAAAGTAAAGGTTTGCAAACAAGAAGAGCAAATTTTAGACAAGAAGAATTATTTAAAAGTTGCTTGCCTATCATGGAAAATAATAGAATTGTAAAAAGTGTTGCAAAAAGAAATATATTGACTTCAAGTCTTGTAGCTACCTATCCATTTATTTCATCTTCTATATTTGATGAAGAAGGCATTTTTGTTGGAACCAATATATATAATAATTCACTTGTTTTTATTGATAGATATGATACACAAAAATATAAAAATGCAAATATATGTATATTTGGTACAAGTGGTGCAGGAAAATCTTTTTATACAAAATTATTAATACTAAGATATAGGCTAATGGGAATCAAGCAATATATTATAGATCCAGAAAGAGAATATGTTAGCTTAAGTGAAAAATTAAAAGGAACAAGAATTATTATAGGACCTAATTCTAACACATATATTAATATATTAGAAATCAGAAAAGAAAGTATAGAAGATGGAGAAAATGGATATTTGGCAACAAAAATAGGAAAATTAATTGGCTTTTTTAATTTAATTTTTGGAGAATTGAACGAAGAAGAAAAAGCCCTAATAGAAGAAAAATTAATTGAAACATATAAAGAAAAAAATATAAATTTTGATGATAAATCTTTATACAAAAAAGAAAATAAAAAAATAATATTTAAAAATAAAAAAGATATGCCAATATTAGAAGATTTATATGAAAAACTAAAAAAGGATAAAAAAACAGAAAAATTTGCAATCAAATTAATACCATTTGTAAAAGGATCTATGAAATTTTTTAATCATCATACCAATATAGAATTGAAAAATGAACTAATCATTGCAGATATATATGAACTGGGAGAAGAAAATTTAAAATACGGAATGTATTTATTTACAGATATTTTTTGGGACAAAATAAAAGAAAATCGAAAAGAAAAAAAAGCAATTTATTTAGATGAAATATGGAGACTAATAGGAGTAACTTCTAATAAAAATGTAGCAAGTTTTATTTACAAAATATTTAAAACAATTAGAAAATATGGCGGAAGTAGTGTAGCTATAACACAAGACATTTCAGATTTATTTAGCTTAGAAGATGGAATTTATGGAAAAAGTATATTAAATAATTCTAGTATAAAAACTTTTTTTGCATTAGAAGAAGAAAATATAAAAGTATTATCAGAATTTGCAAATTTATCAGAAAAAGAAAAAATAGAAATAAAATCCTTAAAAAGAGGAGAATGTTTAATGTTTGTAGGAGAAGACCATATATTAACGAAAATAGAATGTTCTGATGAGGAATTTGAGATTGTAAAAGGAGATACAAAAAATGACTAAAATTGTAACAGCCATAGCAGAAGAAAATATACTAAAAAAAATGGTAAGAAACAAATTAATAGAAAATAAAAATATTTTATATAGAGAAGCAATTATTGATATATTAAAAAAAGATAAAAAAATAGATATTATTATAATTAGTGAAAAAACTCCTGGAGAAATGAATTTAATAAATTTAGTGAAAAATATAAAAAAGATAAATAAGAAAATAAAAATAATCGTAATATTAGAAAATAAAAAAATGGAAGAAACATTAAAAAAAATAAATATAATAGACATTTATTATAATAATATAGTAAGCATCTATAAATTAGTTGAAAATTTAAAAGAAAAAAGAAATAAAGATATTAATTTGAAAAATAAATTTATTAACATAATAAAGAATATATTTAAATATAAGCAAATAAATTCAATAAAAAATAAGAACAATATTATATGTTTATTTGGGGAAGATAGAATAAACAAAAAAATAATAGAATTAATAATTGAAAAAAAATTGATTATAAAAAATAAAAAAATAATAATTATTAATTTAAAAATAAATAATAAAAATAAGACAAATAAAAAAATAATAAAAATAAACAAATCAAAAAATAGTTATTATTTAATAACGAAAGAAAGTTATAAAATAAAAGAAAAAATAATAGATAAAAATATAAAAGAAATAATAAATATTAATGCAATCTTAAAAAACAAAAATAATTTAATTAAGAAAAGAATAATAAAAAAAATAATAAATAAATATACAAAAAATCATTATTATATAATATTTAATATTAACTTTTTAAAGAAAAAAATAAATAAAATTCCAATACAATTAAAAAATATAAATTATATGGTTTTCGAAAATAATATAAATAATTTATTAAAATTATATAGATATAAAAATAAAAATATATATTTAATAATAATAAATTATTATAAAAATAATGTATCAAAATATTTCTATAAAATAATATTAAAAAATAAATTTAAAAAAATAAAAATAATTAATATAAATTATTAAAAAATAAAAATCATTAAAATAAAAAATAAAGGAATTTAAAATTTAATTAATATAATTTTATATAAAATAATTAATCTTATAAAATAGAAGACAAGATAAAATTCGAATGAGAAATAAAAAAGTTTTAATGTATAAAAAGAGGAAGTCAGAGTTCTTATATATGAAATTAAAAGTCTACATTTCCCTAAAAAAATAGAAAAAAATAATATAAAAAGTATAATAAAAAAATTGTTTAAATCCTATGTTATCAGGAAAATAAAAAAAGAGGTGATTAAAAAAATTTTTTAAAAAAGTAAAAGGTATAAATATAAAAAAATATAAGTATAAGATATAAAATGCAAAATAAATAAAAAATAAAAGAGTAAAGTATAGAATAAAATTTTATAAAATAAATATGAATAGAAGAAAAAATTATAGAATAAATAATTAAATATAAAAATAAATATAAAAAATTATAATAAAAAAATAATTTAATAAAAATAAATTAATAAA
>CASEIZ010000033.1 GCA_949288185.1 uncultured Eubacteriales bacterium
AAAAAGTGGGGCTTCCAGTGGGAATTGAACCCACGACCTCAGCCTTACCATGGCTGCGCTCTACCTACTGAGCTATAGAAGCATATATAATAATTTTTTTAGAAAATTTTTTAGAAAAATCATTTTTATTAAAAATTTATAACAAAAATTAATAAATAAAATGAATTTTCTACATAAAGATAAATGGCTAAAAGTATTGATTTTGTAGTGATTTATTAGTTTATATATTTTAGCATTTATACAAAATTTTACAATGGTATTTGAGTTATGACCTCTACCTTACCAAGGCTGCACTCTACCAACTGAGCTATAGAAGCAAATATTCATTTTAAAAAGGTAAAGAAATATAATGTTTCTTATATATTATTAAAAGTATCATGTAAGTCGTAATAGATTATACAATAGAAAAAAACAAAAGTAAATATTTCTATTGACTTTTTTAAAAAAAAGTTATAAAATAGGTAACATAAGATAAAGACAAGTAAGAGAAAAAGTAAAATAAAGGTTATCTAAAGAGAGGGTTAGCCATTGGCTGAAAGCTAATCTAGAAAAACATATTTGAAAAACTACCTCTTCAAGTTTTTGGTGAATAAGCCAAACGTGTAAGATACGTTATCATCTTTAAATTAAGTAAAAAATAGGATGGAACCGTGTGAATTTTAGCACTCCTATGGATATTTTAGAATGTCCATAGGAGTTTTTTGAATTTTAAAAGTTAATGTTTCCTATTCAACCAAAAACAACATGAAACAATAAACCAAAAAATCAAAAAAATCTAATGGACAAAATAAAGGAGGTTTTATTATGTTAAAAGTTACATTAAAAGACAATTCAGAAATTGAGGTGGAAAAAGGAACTAGCATTTTAGAAGTGGCAAAAAAAATTAGTGAAGGATTAGCAAGAAATGCAACTTGTGGAGAAGTAGATGGAGAGGTAAAAGACTTAAGATATGAATTACAAGAAGATTGCAATTTAGTGATTCATACATTTCAAGAAGAGGATTTAGAAGGAAAAAAAGCCTATTGGCATACAACATCCCATATTATGGCACAAGCTGTAAAAAGATTATTCCCAGATGTAAAATTTGCCATTGGTCCAAGTATTGATAATGGATTTTATTATGATTTTGATGTAGAAACCCCATTTACAGATGAAGATAAAGCAAAAATAGAAGAAGAAATGAAAAAAATCATTAAAGAAGATTTAGAAATTGAAAGATTTTCACTACCAAAAAAAGAAGCATTAGAATTCATGAAAGATCAACCATATAAAATAGAATTAATAGAAGAATTAATAGAAGAATTACCAGAAGGAGAAGAAATTAGTTTCTATAAACAAGGTGATTTTACAGATTTATGTGCAGGACCACATCTACTAAAAACAGGAAAAGTAAAAGCAGTAAAAATTCTTTCATCTTCAGGTGCTTATTGGAGAGGAAGCGAAAAGAATAAAATGCTTCAAAGAATTTATGCCATTTCTTTCCCAAAGAATAGTCAATTACAAGAATATCTGGATTTCTTAGAAGAAGCAAAACAAAGAGACCATAGAAAAATTGGAAAAGATTTAGATATCTTCATGACACACAAATTAGTTGGTTCAGGACTTCCAATGTATTTACCAAATGGAGCAACCATAAGAAGAATTCTAGAAAGATATATTCAAGATAAAGAAATTGCATTAGGATATGCCCATGTATATACACCATCACTTGCCAATGTGGATTTATACAAAACCAGTGGACATTGGGATCATTACAAAGAAGACATGTTCCCTGTTATGAAAATGGATAATGAAGAAATGGTATTAAGACCAATGAACTGTCCACATCATATGTTAATCTATAAACATCAAATGCATTCCTATAGAGATTTACCAATTCGTATAGGAGAATTGGCACATGATTTTCGTTATGAATCAAGTGGTAGTGTTTGTGGATTAGAGAGAGTTCGCCAAATGTGCCAAAATGATGCCCATTTATTTGTAAGACCAGACCAAATCAAAGAAGAAGTAGGAAGAGTTTTAAATTTAATAAAAGAGGTATATCAAAAGGACTTTGGATTCCCAGAATCAGCATTTAAATATAGATTATCATTGAGAGACAAAGCAAATAAGGAAAAATACATTGATAATGATGAGATGTGGGAGACAGCAGAGAGTCAATTAAGAGACATCTTAAAAGAATTAAATATTGACTTCTATGAAGCAGAAGGAGAAGCAGCATTCTATGGACCTAAAATTGATATACAAATTAGAACAGCTTTAAACCATGATGTGACAATTCCAACTTGCCAATTAGACTTTGCTTTACCAGAAAGATTTGAATTAGAGTATATAGGAGAAGATGGAAAAGCACATAGACCAGTCGTTATTCATAGAGCGATTCTAGGTTCTTCAGATAGATTTATTTCTTTCCTATTAGAAGAAACCAAAGGAAATTTACCTGTATGGGTGGCACCTGTACAAGTAAAAATTCTACCAATTACAGATAATCAACATGAATATGCTTATAAAGTAAAAGAAGTATTACAAGCAAAAGGTATTCGTGTGGAAGTGGATGATAGAAATGAAAAAACAGGATATAAAATTCGTGAAGCACAATTACAAAAGATTCCATATATGTTGATTGTTGGTGAAAAAGAAGTGGAAGGAAATACGGTATCTATCCGTTCAAGAGAAGAAGGCGATATGGGTGCAAAATCAGTAGAAGAATTTACAAACGAGATATTAGATAGAATAGATAGTAAAAAATAAATTAACTTTTCAGTGTCCAATTCCTCGAAGGTATATATATTATATTTTTCGCTATCCCAACACCTTACATACTGTAATTAAATTAGCTCCCACGGGACTGTCGCTAATTTATAATAACAGTATGTAGTGTGTCGGTCCCCACGAAACCCGCTTAAAATATAATATATATACCTTCGAGGAATTGGACACTGAATTGTAAGCAATTTAAAGGATATTCTAAAAAAATCATTTGAAATAGTTGACACTAATAGTATTTTATGGTAAAATAGGTAACTGTAATCCGCTTAGTCAAGGTACATAAATACTAACAAATAGTGTTAGTTACCTTTTTTTAAGGATTAGCGAGTATACAAATAAGGGAGGTGCATTTTAGATGTACGCAATAATTGAAAGCTGTGGAAAACAATACAAAGTAGCAGAAGGAGATGTTGTATTTTTCGAAAAACTAGATGCAGAAGAAGGTAAAAAAGTTACTTTTGATAAAGTAATACTAGTTTCAGAAGAAGGAAAAGTACAAATTGGAAATCCTTATGTGAAAGGTGTAAAAGTAGAAGGAAAAGTAGTTTCTCATGGTAAAGGTAAAAAAATCATTGTTTTCAAAATGAAAGCGAAAAAGAATTATAGAAGAAAACAAGGACATAGACAACCATATACAAAAGTAGAAATTACATCAATCAAAACAGCTGCTAAGAAAGCAGAAACAAAAGCAGCAAGTGCAAAAGCTGAAACAAAAAAAGTTGCTGAAAAAGCAGAAGCTTAATTATTTTTAGAATAATCAAAATGAGATAAAAAATCTGAACCGAAAGGAGTGAAAGAGCATGGCTCATAAAAAAGGGCAAGGTAGTAGCCATAACGGTAGAGAGAGTGAATCAAAGCGTCTTGGAGTAAAAAGAGCTGATGGTCAATTTGTTCTAGCTGGAAATATCTTAGTAAGACAAAGAGGAACAAAAGTACATCCAGGAACCAATGTTGGTAAAGGTAGTGATGATACTTTATATGCATTAGTAGACGGAACAGTTAAATTTGAAAGAAAAGGTAGAGATAAAAAACAAGTTAGTGTTTATCCAGTAGAATCATAAAAAATATATAGAAGGAATCAAGTTATAAGCTTGGTTCTTTTTTTGCTAATTGAGGGATTTTGGAGACGGACTCATTTTTCCCTTTTTAAAAATTAGAAAATTTAAAAATATAGACAAGAAAATAATATAGTTTTGCATATAGAAAGTTAGTTTATACATATAATTATGTAATGGCAGTATATTTTTTTGATTTATTAATACAAAAAAGGGAAAAATGAGTCCGTCCCCAAAATCCCTCAAAATGTCCCAAACAGAAACGTCCCCAAAAGGACAAAAATATTTTAAATATTTCTAAAAAACCATTTACATTTTGAAAAAATTTGTATAAAATATATTAAAATGAGTTAAATTGTCGTAAACGAAAGAAAATCAAAAATGAAAGGGAGTATATCAATGAAAATATTGATGTTAACATGGGAATACCCACCAAGAGTAGTAGGAGGAATTGCAAGAGTTGTATATGATTTATCAAGAACTTTATTAAAAGATGGTCATGATGTAACAGTTGTTACATATAAGGACGGGGATGCACCTTATTTTGAAGATGATAAAGGTGTAAAAGTATATAGAGTAGATAATTATATGATAAATCCAAATAATTTTATCGATTGGATTATGCAATTAAACTTTAATTTAATTGCAAAGGCTAATGAAATCATAGCTGAACAAGGAAATTTTGATGTCATTCATGCACATGATTGGTTAGTTGCATATGCAGCAAAAACATTAAAAAATTCATATAATATACCAATTGTTGCAACAATTCATGCAACAGAAGCTGGAAGAAATAGTGGGATTCATGATGAGACGCAAAGATATATCAATGATACAGAATGGATGTTAACATATGAAGCTTCAGAGGTAATTGTCAATAGCAATTATATGAAAAATGAATTACAAAGATTATTCGGATTACCTTATGAAAAAATAAATGTTGTACCAAACGGAGTTAATTTAAATCTATTTAATGGTGTAGAAAGAGATTATACCTTTAGAAGAAGATTTGCAATGGATAATGAAAAAATCATATTATTTATGGGAAGATTAGTTTATGAAAAAGGTGTACAACATTTAATCAGTGCTATGCCTAAAATTTTAAATGGATATCATGATTCAAAATTAGTTATCTGTGGAAAAGGCGGAATGCTAGATGAATTACAAGCACAAGTAAATGCGATGGGAATTGCCAATAAAGTATATTTTGCAGGATATATGCATGGTAAAGACGTACAAAAAATGTATAAGGCAGCAGATATAGCTGTATTTCCAAGTACATATGAACCATTTGGAATTGTGGCATTAGAAGCTATGTTATCAGAAAATCCAATAGTTGTATCAGATATTGGAGGATTAAATGAAATTGTACAACACAGAGAAAATGGAATGAAAGCATATTGTGGAAATCCAAATTCAATAGCAGATTCTATCTTAGAATTACTATATGATCATAAATTGTGTGCAGATATAACAAAAAAAGCAAAAAATAAAGTAAGAAATGAGTATAATTGGAGTAAGATTGCCCAAGACACACATTTCACATATCAAAAAGCAATTTGTCAATCTATGGCTGAGAAACAAAAAAGACAACTTGAACAAGAAAGAGCTAAGAAAACGAAAAAGACAATTAAAGGTGACAATGAAATTACGAATTTACTTAACTTTAGAAAACGCCATCAAGCTTATGCTTAAATATTATTTAATAGATAAAATGACAAATATAAATGAATTATATAAAAATCTAGAATATCAAATAAGAGAGTTTCAAATTTGCTTTGAGATTCTTTTATTTTTTAGAGAGGAATCTGCTTAAATGAAAAAAGTTTGATTTGACACATACTTAAAAAAGTTAAAGAAATTTCACAAATTCTACAAATTTAGCAAAAAAATAGTGTATAATATAAACAGAAAAAATATAGAAAAGCATATGATAAAAAATAAATGATAGATTAATTAAATAATAACTAGGAGGAAAAAATATGGCAGAATTCAAATCAGGATTTGTAACATTAATTGGAAGAACAAATGTGGGAAAATCAACACTTTTAAATTTATTAGTGGGAGAAAAAGTAGCAGCCATTGCCAACAAAGTGCAAACTACTAGAACAGCGATAAAAGGAATTGTCAATAGACCGAATTCACAAATTATTTTTACAGATACCCCAGGGATTCATAAACCAAAGCATAAATTAAATGAAACGATGAATGAAACTTCTTTTTCAAGTATACCAGATGCAGATATCTTATTATTTTTAATAGAAGCAACAAGTGAAGATATTGGAAAAGGAGATAGACTTATTTTAGAAAAAATAAAAGAAACTAAAAGAAAAACAATATTGATTATTAATAAGATTGATTTAGTAAAAAGAGAAACTTTATTGAGACTAATTGATATATATAGTAAAGAATATGATTTTGAAGCAGTGATACCAATATCTGCAACAAATGCAAAATATAGAGAAACGATTTTAGACGAGATTGAAAAGAACTTAAAAGAAGGACCTGCATATTATGATATAGAAGAATATACAGATCAAACCATGAGACAATTAGCAGAAGAAACCATTAGAGAAAAGGCTTTAAAATTGTTACAAGATGAAGTACCACATGGAATTTATGTAGAAGTGGAAAAAATGAAATTGAGAAAAAATAAAAATGGAGAAGAGATTTACGATATAGAAGCAACAATTTATTGCTTACGAGAATCTCATAAAGGAATTATTATTGGAAAAAATGGAGAAATGTTAAAAAGGATTGGAAGAGCTGCAAGAATTGATATGGAAGAAAATTTTGGCCTAAAAATTAATTTAAAAACTTGGGTAAAAGTAAAAGAAGATTGGATAGATAATCCGTCCATTGTTAACAAATTTAAATTGCAATAAAGTTGTTGAATAATAAAAATCAAAATTGCAAAAGATAATAGTGAAAACTAAAAAATGGAGATGATAGCTTATGATAAAAAAGATTGCATGGGAAGCATTTAAAAATACAGGAGACATTAATACGTATCTAGAATTAAAACAAATAGAAAATATAGAAGATAAAATAGAAAAAAATGATTTAAATACTGGAAATATAGAATTTCAAGGAAATTTTGTAGATAAACAGAATTTGCAAGGAAAAGAAGAACTATAAAATTTAATTTAGAGGGAATATAAAATGGCAACAGTAAAGGTAAAAGGAATTATATTATCTGAAAACAACATGGGTGACTATGATAAAATGCTAACAATATTAACACCTAATTTTGGAAAAATATCGTGTTCTGCTAAAGGAGCTAGAAGACCTAAAAGTGCTCTTTTAGCAGGAACACAGTTATTCTGTTTTGGAGAATATTTACTATATCAAGGGACAAGTACATATCATATGAATTCCTGTGAAACGATAGAAATGTTTTATAAATTACGAACAGATTTAGATAAATTAAAATATGCGATACATATCAATAAAATTGTACAAGATGTGACAGATGAAAACGAAAACTGTTACAATATACTTCAATTATATTTAAATACATTATATATGTTATCAGAAACGCAAAAAGACAAAGAATTAATTGTTAGTATTTTTAAACTAAGGTTATTATCTATATTAGGATTTATGCCTAGAGTAATGGCTTGTGTCAGTTGCAGAGAAAAAGAGAATTTACAATATTTTAGTATACGAGACAATGGATTTAAATGCGAACCATGTAGTAGACAAGATAAATCTTCTCTATATATGTCAGAAAGTACGAAAAATGCAATCAAATATACGATATCTGCTCCAGCGAAAAAACTATTTTCGTTTGAATTAAAAAATGAAGCTTTAGAGGAATTTAAACTCATTACAAGAATATATTTTAATGAGAAAATGGAAAAAGAATATAAGGTGGAAGAAATCTTTTAAAAATAGGTTGAAAAAAAGAAAAATAACATATATAATAAGCATATATCATAAATTAGAAAACAGAAAAGAGAAGGGAGCGATTTTTATGAAAATAAAAATAATAGGAAAGGAACTAAAGATAACAGAAGCAATAAACGATTATGTTGAAAAAAAATTAGACAGAATTGATAAATATTTTGAAGATGCAGAAGCAGACGTTACTTTAAGAACAGAAAAAAATGAACAAATAGCAGAGATATGTGTATTAGCAGGAGGAGAAAAATATAGAGCAGTAACAGAAGATAAAGATATGTATGCATCTATTGACAAAGATATAGACATATTAGAAGGACAAATTAGAAAAGTAAAAACAAAAAAAGAAAAAATACTAAGAGAAGGTAGTATTAAAACAATGGACTTATCAGAAGATAAAGTTTCTGATGTAACAAATGAAATTATAAAAACTTCTTATTATGAAATTAAACCAATGTTACCAGAAGATGCAGTATTGAAATTACAAGAAAAACCAACACATAATTTCTTAACATTTATTAATGTAGAAACAGGAAAAGTAAATGTTATACATAAATTAAAAGATGGTAAAAATTATGGCTTAGTAGAACCAGAAGCTTAATAATATTACATAGAAAAAGGCAGGAAATCAAATCCTGCCTTTATGTATTTTAAAATAAAATATATAAAAACAAAATTTAACTTTCTGCCTAAAGCTAATATACTATTCGTATATTAAAGGTGTAAAACAACTATTTCATTTGTTGTTCAGCTTGTTGAATCATTTTTCTAACCATGTTACCACCTATTTTACCAGCATCTTTAGCTGAGATATCACCATTGTATCCATCTTTTAAATTAACACCAACTTCGCTAGGAGTCAAAAATATATTTGACGTTTGAAAAAAATTATAAGCAAAGAAATAGAGAAAGCAATCGCCTAAAATTCATTGACAAATGAAGATATAAATGATAGAATACAAACAAGAATTTGGCAAGGAGAATTTATAAATGAAATATACATATAATAAATTAGTAAGAGATAAAATTCCAGAAAATATTAATAGTATGGAAGGAAGAAAAGCAACATGGAGAATAATGGATGATGAGGAATACATAAAAGAATTAAATAAAAAATTATTAGAAGAAGCACACGAATTCATCGAAGAAAATGCTGTTGAAGAATTAGCAGATATTATGGAAGTAATACAAAGTATTATGAGAGTAAAAAATATTAGTTATGAAGAATTAAAAAATGTACAATAAATGAAAAGAGAAAAAAAGGGTGGATTTAGCAATAAAATATATCTAGTTGAAGTTGAACAAGATAAAGCAGATGAAAGAGAAGAACAAGAAATGAAAAAAGAATGGAGAAAAAATGGTTTAGATGAGAGGTGATTAAACTGGAAAAATTAACAATAAATTTATCAGCAGAAACAACAGAAATAGAATTTAAAGAAGAAATAGAATATAAAAAGCCAAAAAGTTGGTTAAAAACAGTATCAGCTTTTAGTAATGGAATTGGTGGAACAATATATTTTGGAGTAAATGATAATAGAGAAATTATTGGATTAGAAGACGTTCAAAAACATATTGAAAAAATAAGTGAATTAATAAAAACAAGAATAGAACCATTAGCAAATTTTAATATATCTGTAGTTACACAAAATAATAAAGATGTAATCAGATTAGAAATCATTCAAGGAACGAAAACACCATATTATTATGTGGCAGATGGAAATAAAATTGTTTTTGTTAGAATTGGAAATGAAAGTGTAAATGCACCAACATATATCATAAATGAATTAATTGCAAAAGGAGAAAAGTTAACATTTGATGCAATGCCATCTAAATATAATTTTGATGATTTAAGTTTTACATTATTTAAAGCAACATATTTACAAAAAACAGGGAAAAAATTAGAAGAAAATGATTTTATTTCTTTTGGGTTAATGGATGAAAAAAAGCAACTAACTTATGCAGGAGTGTTGTTTTCAGACCAATGCCCATTGTTACAATCAAGAATATTTTGCACAAGATGGAACGGGCTAGATAAAACATCTATATTTGAAGATGCTGTAGATGATAAAGAATATAGTGGTAATTTAATAATGCTTTTAGAAAATGGGTTTAATTTTATAAAAAATCATAACAAAAAAGCATGGAAAAAGTTGCCAAGAACAAGAGTAGAATATTATGATTATAATGAAAGAGTTATAACAGAACTTTTAGTAAATGCTTTGATTCATAGAATGTATGATATAGTAGGAGCAGAAATTCATATTGATATTTATGATGATAGATTAGAAATAGAATCTCCTGGTGGAATGTATGATGGAAGTGTAATTCAAAATCAAGATATCTTAAATATTCCATCTAAAAGAAGAAATCCAATAATAGCAGATGTATTTCAAAGATTAGACTTTATGGAAAGACGTGGAAGTGGATTTAAGAAAATTTATGAAGCGATTCGGTGATAAAGAAAAAATAAAATTTTATTCAAACAGAACAGATTTTAAAGTAACTCTGATGAATGAAAATTATAATCGAGAAGTAGAAAATACCGGCGATAAACCGGCGATAAACCGGCGATAAACCGGCGATAAAATCAAGCGATAAAATTATTGGGTATTTAAAAGTAAATGATTATATTACTACAAATATAGCAATAGATATTTTAGAAATAAAAAGCAAATCTTGGGCAAGAAATATTTTAAATAAAATGGTGAAAGATAATATTCTAGTTGCAGAAGGAGCTAATAGGAATAGAAAATATAGATTAAATAAAAATAATTAATTTATTAAGATAAAAGCAAAAAATAAAATTTTAAAGAATATCAAAACAAATTTGGTATTCTTTTTGTTTGGATAATTACTCTAATCAAAAAATAAAAGCCAAAAAATTGATTCTTAGGCGAAATAAAGTAATAAAAATAGAACTTTATAGTAAAAAATTATTCCAAATTAAGAGACGTCTAATAGTAGACTTAAAAATTTAAAGGCACCCTGCTAAAAGCTACGCTTTTAGGTAGTTAGCGGGAAATGAGAGGTCTCCCTGTTCCTGCAAATTTAGTTAGAAAATAAATTTTATTTTACATAAGTGAAGTAAAATAAAATTTTTTAGTTTTATAGATTTTTTTCAAAAATAATGTTATAATTAATCATAATTATAAAAAAGTATTTTTATGATATAGATAAGATTTTTAAATTATTATAAAAACTTGAAAATAAATAAGGAGTTAATTATGTCAGATAAACAAAAAAATAGTATAACATGTATAGAAATGGGAGATCAATTATTTGATACATTAAGAAAAGAATATAATACATTAAAAAATAGTGAAAAGTTTTTAGCAGTTGATGAACTAGCAAAGCAAAGAAGAATTTTAGGGGCTCAATATGGTCTTTTATGTGAATATTACTTAAAAGGGATGATTCTAAATTGTTATAAAATTAACGTTTCAACTATGCAAGAACTTACACAAGAAGAGAAAGAAAAGATTGAAGAAGTTTTAAATAATATTAATGAAGAAGAAGAATATAATTTATTAATTGGTGATACAAATACTTTAAATGAATTGGTACGAAGATTTCAATTAACAAAAAAAATTAAAAATACGATTTCGCAACAATCATTAAAAAAAATTGGAGGAAATGGTCATAGTTTAAGTGCTTTTTTTGAACATTTACCGGAAAATGTAAAACATAAAATTTTTATGAATATGGAAGAGTATTATAGTAGTATAAAAAAACCTATATCTAAAGAAGAATGGAAAGCTTTTTTAAGTGGATTTTTAAAAATCGAAAATAAAAATTATGAACAGTTTGATAAAAATAAAGCAGAATTAAATCAGATAATTGGTGATTCCAAAGTAAGTGATGCATTTTTTAATGGAAGGTATGGACATTTTGAAAATTATATTCCTAATTTAGATGCTTTATATTATCTGTCTTATAGTATCCGTGAATCAGTAAAAGAACAGTTTCCTAATGCAATTTCATTAACTGATGGGATTAAAAATGGATATATTGACTCTAACAATATAAGATACATATATCCAGATTTAGAATCTAAGATATATGTGTTTGATGGTGGAAAGAGTTTAAGTAGAGTATATCGATTAATGAGACATGAAGATTTTATGAAAAAATATGGTGTAATGAATCAAACTAGAAATAATCAAAGTTATTCTATTTATCCCGAATCCGGTATAGAAAAAATGAAAAAAATGAGTCTTAATAGTTTAGGAGAAAGAGTGATATACAATAGTTTTACACCTACGTATAAGACATTACATGTTTCTCCTGATGAAACATCAATTATAGTATGTACTGTAAAAGGTAAAGAAATAGTATATGCTTATAATAACCGGAAATTTTGTAGAAATAAAAAAAGATTATTTGGAAAAATTTAAAAAGCAAATTGATACATATGAATCTAATATGGAAAACAAAGAAATGCTTGCAGAGCAACAAGAAATAAAAAATGAATTTTTGGAAACTGTTATAGATAATTCTATATATGACAATTTAATAGATAAGTATTCTAGTAATTTACAGCAGAAAGCAGATAATATAAGAAAAAGCCATAGAAAACAAATAATTAAATCTGAAAGGAAAAATAAAAGAAAAATCAAGATGTCTAAAGCACTTGGAAAGACTGGAACAATTTTTAGAAGTAAATTTCTTTTAGAATTATCGATAAAAAAATATAGCGAAATAAAGAAAAATAGAGAGTTATTAGAACAAAAAATAAATTCTGATTGGGAAAAACTGGATTATTATAGTCAAGAAGCTTCAAAAATAATGAAATCAGTTCTTGATGAAGTGATTGATGAAACGGTTATTACTGCAAGGATGAAGACTTCCGAAGAATACAATAGAAGAACTAATGAAGAATTAGAAAATGTTTTAGGAAAACAAGTACTTTGTGAAGCAATCCAAGATAAACATGGAATTGGAAATGTATTTCAAAGATTATTAGGTAGATTTTCTAAAAAAGATGAAATGGGAGAGAGATAATATATGATTAATGCTGATACATATTCAGAAGTATATGAAATTCTTTCATGTATGAATAAATCAATTGTAATGAAAGTTCCGTTTGAAATATTACAAGTGATTAAGGAAAATAGAAACATGGATTATACGTCAAAAATCGATAAGGACGATTTATTTAATTTAAATAACATATCAAAGGATACTGTTAATGTACTTGCTTGGCTTGATGTAAATTATTGGATTTCCAATGAAAAGAAAGAAAATTTAAAAGTAGCATTCAAAAATGATATAAAAACAAGCAAAGGTGAAGAAATATCTGATTTTGAAAATATGAAAAGAAAAAATAATAAAATAATAACTGATGAAAATCAAGTGAAAGTTTATAAAGAACCAATAATTTATAGAATCATAAATAAAATTAGAAAATTAATAAACATATAAAAACACAATTTAAAATTAATCAAAGAGAAATTATTAAATAAAAATAATATTTGAAACTATTATTTTGTACAATTTAAAGAAATAAAAAAGAATATGATAAAAAGAAATCATGTTCTTTTTTTGACTAAATTGCAACATTTATGAAGCTATTTTGGACTCTTATTAATAGAAGAACATTTACCAATAAATGTATATATTCGGCTATAGAGTGGAATAATAAGAGTGGTGATGTATTTTGAATAATAGTAAAAAAGAAAAAATAAAATGCACAAAAGAAGAATATAAAATAAAAGATATATTTGCAAAAAATTCAGAACTAAATGTAAACGAGATTATAAAAAAATCTTTTCTAGTAAACCTTAGAACAAGCAAATGGAATTAATGTGAAAAATCGTCTAAAAATATAACAAAACTTACCCAAATTTTTACAAGATATGTTATAATGGTTTTAGGCGATTGCTTAAAAGGAAGGAGTGAACTATGAACTTACCAATAAGCAATCAAAAAACAAAAACATTTAAAGTAGGTCTTTATATAAGGTTATCAAGGGAAGATGGTGATAAAGAAGAAAGTTCTAGTATAACAAATCAAAGAGAAATACTAAAAAGATTTGTAAATGAAAATGAAAACTTTTTTATAATCAAAGAATATGTAGATGATGGATGGACAGGTACAAATTTTAATAGACCTTCGTTTAAAGAAATGCTAAAAGATATTGAAAAAGGGATAATAGATACAGTTATAACAAAAGACTTATCAAGACTTGGAAGAGATTACATTGATACAGGATATTATTTACAAAGATATTTTCCAGAACATAGGGTAAGATATATTGCATTACTTGATAATATAGATACAATGGAAGATGCAGGAATGAGTGATATAGCACCATTTAAAAGTATTATCAATGATATGTATGTAAAAGATATATCTAAAAAAATAAGAAGCTCTCTAACAGAAAGAAGAAAAGCAGGAAACTTTTTAGGAGTAACAGCACCATATGGATATGATAAAGATCCAGAAAACAAATATCATTTAGTTGTAAATCCAAAAGAAGCGGAAATTGTAAAAAGAGTTTTTAATTTATATTTACAAGGAAATGGATTAACCAAAATTGCACAAATCTTAACAAAGGATAATGTTCCAGTACCAGGTGAGTCAAGAAATATAGGAAAAACCAGACAAACGGTTTTGTATAGTAGTTGGAAACAAACAACGATTAGAAGGATATTAGAAAATAGAGTATATCTTGGTGACTTAGTACAATTTAAGAGAAAAAATGTAAATTATAAATCCAAAATAAGAATCAATGTACCAGAAGAAGATAGAGTAATTTGTAAAGGAACACATGAACCGATAATAGAGCAAGAAGATTTTAATAAAGTGCAAGAAATCTTAAAAGGAAATAAATCTTTTAAAGGAACAAAACATGATTATTTATTCAAAGGACTCCTATTTTGCGCAGAGTGTGGAGCAAGATTAAATGTAACATATTCAAACTATGCTTTAAAAAAATATGGAGAATATCGTTATACAACAATATGTTACAGTTATTCAAGGTTATATAGTGATATTTGTACAAGACATTCAAATAGTATTCCAATACTAGAAGAATTGTTAATCAAACATATTAAAGAGGTATGCCGAAAATATATTTCAAACGATTTACAAGATGAACTTGTTAAATTAGCACAGCAAGAAAAAAGAAAAGAAAGACAAAAATTTGACTACGAACAAAGAATAAAAGAACTAGAACAAAAAATAGAAGATAATAGCTTATATATGAAGAACCTATATAAAGATAAAGTAAAAGGGATTGTATCAGAAGAGGATTATATAAATTTAACTGGAGAATTTGCAAAAGATAGAGATTCTTATATAAAAGCAAAATCAGAATTAGAAAAATTATTAAATCAAAAAGATACAAAAAAGGAAGATATAAATAAATTAGAAAAACTAGCAAAAGGATTTATATCTTTGGAAAAGCCTACGAAACAATTATTAAATGAGTTAATTGAAAAGATTACAATTTCGGAAAATCATGAAATTACAATTTATTATAAATTTAGTGAATTAAATCAATTTGAGAAAGATAAGAATAAAACTATAAAAGAAGCGGAAGTTATTAATAATAGAAACAAAAAATATGAAGTAGCTTAAGATGTAAAGTTAAAATATATTTTTAACAGCCACATCGCTAGCTACTTCATATTTGAATTTATCTAAAGCGCTCATTGCTTCTGGAACTAATTTTTTATTACTGTTATTTGCCATTGTTTATTCACCTCCAGTATATATACTTTATTAGAAAAAACGATTGCTTTTTCTAATACTAGGATTTACAATATTACAAAAAATAAACAGGAAATTTTTTCAAATAAAAAAGGAACTATTGACATCGAAAAATAAATAAATATATAATAAAAAGTAAACAAAGGAGGAAACTATGTATAAATTAGTAGCGATAGATTTAGATGGTACAATGCTAAATCATTATGGTGAAATTAGTGAAAAAACAAAAGAAATTGTAAAGAAATGTATAGAAAAAGGTGTAGAAATTGTGTTAGCTTCAGGGAGACCAATAGATTCGATAAAAACAATTGCTAATGATTTAGGAATCAAAGGATATTTTATAGCTGGAAATGGAGCATTAGTCTATGATATCCAAAAAGATGAAATCATATATGAAAATTATATAAAAAAAGAAAAAGTGCTAGAAATTATAAGAATATGTGAAGAAAATAGTATATCTTATAATGTTTATACAGATAAAGTAATTCTCACACCTAACTTAAAATTCAATGTGTTATACTATTATAAAGAAAATTTAAAAAAAGAAGAAAGTAAAAAAACCAATATTAGTATTGTCGAAAATATGTATGAATATGTAAAAAATATGAAAGAAGAAAATTTTTTAAAAATAACCATTTGTGACGACAGTGATAGCATATTTCATTCGATTATTAAAAAAGTAAGAGAAATAAATGGAATAGAAGTACTAGATATTGCGCATATGTCGAGAAAGATAATAAAACAAGGGACAGAAGAAATACCGGTGGAATATTTTTATACAGAGATTTCATCAAATGATGTAGATAAATGGAATGCAATAGAATTTTTAATAAAAGAGCTAGGAATGAAAAGAGAAGAGATTATAGCAATAGGAGATAATATAAATGACAAAAAAATGATAGAAAATGCAGGAAGAGGAATAGCAATGAAGGGAAGTACACCAGAAATTATTGAAGTAGCTAAAGAAGTCACTGACACAAATGATAATGATGGTGTTGCAAAGGTATTAGAAAAATATTTTATTTAGTACAACTACAATATTACAAAAATATTACAAGAGTATTAATTTTTAATGACACAAACTAAATTGATTGATTTTAGGAAATGAATGCGTTAAAATAAAATAGATAGAAATTTGTAAAAAAATATACAAAAATAAATATAAAGGGAGGAATTTGTAATGGCAACAAATCCAATGCAAAGAAAAGCAAGAAATTCATTTTTGTTAGGAATGTTATTGATGTTAATTATCACAGGAGTTATTATTGCATTTCTAATATTACAATTAACTAATATGAAAAAGGAAGAAAAAGAATTAAAAGAATCATATGTCAAAGTATATACTTTAAATAAAGATGTAGATTCTGGAGAAGAGCTTACGTCGTCTGATTTTACTGAAGCAGAAGTAACCAATACAACAGCGCCAACAGATTATCTTACACCATCAGATTTAGGAACCAATATGATAGCAAAAATATCAATGACAAGAGGAACTATATTATCAAAAGAAATGGTATATATTGATGAAACGGTAACTGGAAATGATGTAAGAAAACAAGAATATAATATGTTAATATTACCAACAGATTTGGTAACAGGTGATTACGTAGATGTTCGTTTAATGCTACCTAGTGGAGTGGATTATATTGTTGTAGCTAAAAAGAAAGTAGAAATACCAAATATTGCTGGAGTAGATTCAACAGATACAGTATCTATAGAATTAAGTGAAGATGAAATCAATATGTTGAGTAATGCAATTGTTGATGCAGCTCAAATTAATGGAGCAAAATTATATGTAAATAAATATACAGAACCAGGAATACAAGAAGCTTCAACTCCAACATTCCCAGTAAATTACGATGTATTAGAATTAATCAATGGAAATCCAAACGTATTAGAAGATGCAAGAAATGCATTGTGGGAAAGATATAATGCAAGAGACTCTAATGGAACACAAACACAAGCATCACAAAGAACAAACGTAATTGATGCAACTATTAATGTCGACCCAGAACAATCAAGAGAAAATCTAGAGACAAATATGGAAGAAAGTATTACAAATTCTATTACAACTAGACAAGAATATTTAGAGGGATTATCAGCACAAGCAGCAGCAAGCTCAACAACATCAAATACAACAAGTACAACAAATACAACAAATTAAAGAAAGGAAATTCGTATGAAAAAAGTAGGGTTTATAGGGACATATGACAAAACAGACTTAATATTAAATATTGCTAAAATTCTAACAACAATGAGAAAAAAAGTAATTGTAGTTGATTTAACTTTGACACAAAAAGCAAAATATGTCGTACCAGTTATAAATCCTACAATCACATACATTACTAATTTTGAAGACATAGATGTAGCTGTCGGATTCAAGGATGAAACAGAAATAAAAGGCTATTTAGGAATTGCAGAAAAAGAAGAATTACCATATGATATCATGTTAATGGATGTTGACGATTCTGAAATGGTTGAAAGATTTGGTTTGACGAATGATACTAAAAATTATTTCGTTACAGCATTTGATTTATATTCCTTAAAAAGAGGGTTAGAAGTATTAAGCAATTTAAAAACACCAATGCAATTAACAAAAATATTATTTGCAAAAGAAATCCTAAAAGAAGATGATGATTATTTAAATTTTCTATCATTAGGATATAAAGTTATGTGGAATGAATATAGAATATATTTTCCGATTGAAAATGGGGATGGAACAGTACTTGCGGAAAATCAAAGAGTGGCAAAAATCAAATTTAAAAAGCTAAGTACACAATATAAAGATGGTTTAGTGTATATTGTAGGTGAAATTTTAAATGATGTAAGTGAAAATCAAATAAGAAGAACTGTTAAAATTATAGAAAGAGGAGTATAAATTATGTCAATTGTAACGTTTTATAACAGTAGCGTAGAACAAACAGGAAAAACAATGTCAATTGCTGCAATATCTACATATATGGCAATAGAACATAATTATAGAATATTAGTCATTTCAACAACAAATCGAGCTGACCCATTAAAAGAGTGCTTTTGGGAACAAAAAAAGAAGAAGAAAAATCTTGGCATTTTTGGACCGAATGCATCTCTAGAAGTTGAAAATGGTGTAGAAGGGCTAGCAAGAATGATTAGAAGCAATAAGATAGCACCAGATATGATTACAAATTATGCAAAAGTTGTTTTTAAAGATAGGTTTGAAATTTTACTTGGATGTGAAAATCCACCAAGTGATGGAACAATTATAGAAAAATTGTATCCAAGTATTATCAAATCAGCAAATCAATATTATGATTTAGTATTTGTTGATTTAGATGAAAATGTAGATGAGGAAACGAAAAAAACAATTATACACGATTCAGATATTGTTGTGATCAATCTTTCACAAAGATTGAGAAGTATTAACAAATTTCTGGAATTAAAAACCCAAAATCAAATACTTGCTTCACAAAAATCAGTCATTTTGATAGGAAGATATGATAAATTTTCAAAATATAATTCTAAAAATATATCAAGATATCTAGGAGAAAAAAATCAGGTTTTAACGATACCATATAACACTTTATTTTTTGAAGCTACAGAAGAAGCAGGTGTACCAGATTTATTTTTGAAATTTAGAAAAAATTTAGACCCAGAAGACAGAAATGCATTTTTTATAGAAGAAATCAAAAGAGCTTCTGAGAATATAGTATATCGATTACAAAATTTGCAGATGAAGATATAAGAAAAGCGAAAGAAAGAAAGGAGACCTTATAATGACAATAACAAATATACTACTAATTTTAGTGGTTCTAGGAATTGCTGTATTTGCAGTCTATTATGTTCTAAAAAAGAAAAAGACTGAAGAAGTAGAAAATCCAATTACTGTAGATGATAAAACATATACATTAGATGTCATGAAAGCTTTTATCAAAAGAAGGCTAGATGAGATAACAAAGGTCAATTTGTATGATATAGGTCTTTCTGAAGAAGAATTAAAAAGAAGAAAAAATAAAAAATACGAATTAAAAAAGGCTTTAAAAGGTTGTACATATGGTGATGTTAATGATAAGAAATATGTTAAAGAATTGATATATGATTTATTGGCACAAGAATATGGAGTAGATGAAACCAATATATCAAAAGCGATTCCTTTTGATGTACCATCTTTACTAACAGCCCAAGACAAATTTGATATATTAATTTATGTATTTAAAAAAGAATTTGGTTATGAAGCTTTATCAGAAATGATAAAGAAATACAATTTAGATGTATTAAAATATATTGAAGGAGAAGCAAAACCATCATATGTTATTACAGAACAAGAAATAAATGATATTTATGAAAAAGAAAATATTACACTATCTTTCTCAGATAAATTATCAGTTGTTGTGCAAAGGATATATCAACATTATAAAGGATATAGTAGTATAGACGAAATTAGAGATATGAATATAGATGGTGTTTCTGGTGGTGTATCAGGATTACCAGAAAGTTTCTTAAGCCAAGTGGCACAGACAGATGGGGATTATTTAACTCAAATTGCAGAGCATAAGGTACCAAGAGCTTGTGATAGTATTTGGATTATGTTTAGAGGTAAATCTATCCGTTTAGCATTTTTATCATTTGGCACAGAATCAGAATTAAAAAGAGTATGTCAAAATATTTATAAATATAATAATCCAGGACAATTATCAGACACAAATGGTTATAAAATCAACGAAATGAAGGATGGTTCTCGTGTCGTTGTTGTAAGACCATCAATGTCAGAGACATGGGCATTCTTTGTAAGAAAATTCGATGTTCAGAGAGCAGCATTAGAGCAAATTGTTCATGGACCAGGAAAAGAAGAAGCTATTGACTTATTGAAATATTTAGTAAAAGGTGCTAGAATCATATCACTAACTGGTGAGCAAGGTTGCCGGAAAGACAACAATGCTTATGGCTATGATTGAAAATATATACGAAACAATGAACCTTCGTATTACAGAGACAGCATTTGAGTTGCACTTAAGAAAAATTTATCCAACAAGAAACATTTTATCCATGAGGGAAACAGAAACAATTTCTGGACAAGACTGTTTGGACGTTCAGAAAAAGACAGATGGTTCTGTTAATATCATCGGTGAGGTTGCAACTGACCCCGTAGCATCTTGGATGATTCAATCAGCACAGGTTGCATCAAAATTCACCTTATTTACACACCATGCTAAAACATTCCCAGATTTAGTAACAGCACTAAGAAACTCCATGTTAAGAGCTGGCGTATTCAAAGATGAAAAAACAGCAGAAGAACAAGTTGTTCAAGTATTAAACTTCGACATTCACTTAGTAAAAGACTTTAGAGGAAGAAGATATATTGAAAGAGTAACAGAATGTATACCAGTAGAAGACAAAAACGAATATACATTTGATCATAGAAATGAAAAAACATTAGAAGGAAAATTTGACAAATTTTTTGATAATGCAACGCATTACTTCACAAAATCAACAGATAAAAAATTATATATTTATAGGAATATATTAGAAAATGTTGATGGAGAATATGTTATGACAAACCCAATTACAGATGCCAATATAAGAGAAATGAGAAATAATATGGATGAATCTGATATAGAAGGATTTGACAATTTTATTGAAAGAAATTGGGGAGCTCAAAAAAGACAAGTAGCAGAAAGAAGTAGAGTAGCAACAACACAAGAAAGAAGAGGAAGACCAAGAAAAAGTGAAATATAGAAGAAAAGGAGGTGCTATTTTAAGTGTCTAATCAAGTGATTTTTTACATAATGGGTGGTTCGGTAGCTGTATTAGTTGTGATTGTATTAGCTTACTATATATTATCTAAAAAAATGCAGAAATCAGAATATAGGCAAATAAAGAAATTACAACAAGGAACACAGGAAAAAAGCTTTTCAACAGAAGTTTTATATCAAAAATTATATATTTCCTATATCCGAATACCATTCTTAAAACGTTACATATTAAAATTAAGACGTAGATTAGAAATTATTAATATAGATGATGAGTATAACACTAGAAAAGATTCAGCAAAAATATTAACAAGGGCACTTGCAATAGTAATTCCAACAGCGATATTAACCATTATTATAACAAGTAGTAGTTATTTATTAATGTTTACTTTATTGATATTTGAATTATTTATGATTGATACATTAATAGATGGCTCAATTGATAAAAAAGATACAAACTTACTAAAAGAACAATTAGACTTCTTTTCAGAAATCAGACATGCTTATCATGAATTTAACATGGTTGAGGAGGCAATATATCAAGTATCACAAGATGATGAAAGAGATATATCTCGTCAAGGAGAGAATATTTATGAAATTTTGATTGCAGATGATCCTGAAATGGAGCTAGAAAAATATTATGATATTGCACCAAACATATTCTTAAAAGAATTTGCAGGTATATCATATTTAACAAAAGAATTTGGAGATAGAAAAGTAAATGGTGCATCACTATATTTAAGAAATATTAACAATATTACAAAAGAAATGCAATTAGAGATTTTAAAAAGAGATAAATTAAATTATGTATTCCAAAGTTTATCTTTAATATCTATTGCACCAATACTACTATTAGAACCATTAAAAAGCTGGTCAATTAGTAACTTTGCTTTTACACAAAGTTGGTATGAGGGAAAACCAGGAATGATTGTGCAAATTTTAATTTTGATTTTAACTTTTATATGTTATACTTTGGTTAGAAGATTAAAAGATAATGGTTCAACAGGAATGAATACAAAAAATACGGAAAATCCATGGCAAGCAAAATTATATAAAAAGAAAATGATTAAAAAAGTTGTCGATATGTTTATTCCAAAAGAGGGAACTAAAGAATATAGAAAGACAAAACAATTATTAAAAGATGCAGCGTCACATTTAAAAATGGAATGGTTATATATCAATAGAATTACACTAGCAATTGTTACATGTATTGTTTCATTAATTTTGTTTATCTATTTACATCAATTGTCAATTGATTATATTTACACAGAACCGACAACGGAATATAACATATTGCGGTGAAATGACAGAGGCAGAAACAGAAGATGCGATGGAATTGACCAGACAAGATAATGCAATTATTGATCAATTTAGAGGAAAACTAGATACAACAGTTGAACAAGTTAGAATTGTTGTAGCAAGAACAGATTATTTTGAAGAGGGAACAGATGAAGAAATTACAGCAGATGCAGAAAGAATTTTTGAAAAGATACAGACAGTAAATAGTGAATATTTAAAATGGTTTGAAGTATTACTAGCATTTGTATTTGCTATTCTTGGATATATGGCACCAATGGCCTTATTGATGTTCCAAGCAAAAATGAGACAAATTGAAATGGAAGATGAAGTTATGCAATTCCAGACAATTATCTTAATGCTTATGAGAATTGAAAGGGTTAATGTAGAAATGATTTTGGAATGGCTAGAAAGATATGCCAATATCTTTAAAGATCCAATATCAAAATGTTTAAATAACTATGAGGCAGGAGCTTGGGAGGCTTTAGAGGCAATGAAGGAAGAAATTAGCTATATGCCATTAGTTAGAATTGTAGAAAGTATGCAAGCAGCAGTTGAGAAAATACCAATTAAAGATGCATTTGATGAATTAGAATC
Source organism: uncultured Eubacteriales bacterium (assembly GCA_949288185.1). Taxonomy (GTDB): domain Bacteria; phylum Bacillota; class Clostridia; order TANB77; family CAG-508; genus CAG-269. The sequence continues at coordinate 23,060 of CASEIZ010000033.1, forward strand.
AGAAAGAGATTATTACCAAGAAAAGAGAAAAGAATCAAATGATAGATTAATCAAAAGAAAAGGTATGATAGGAAAAGCAATTGGATTTGCACCAATGGTGTGTATGTTTGTAGGATATTTGATTATACCATTAGTATTTATCGGATTAACAAGTATGTCAAGTTCTTTTACAACCATGTCAGCACAGACAGTATAAAAAGGAGGAAAAGCAATGGAGAATGCATCAAAAGCATTAATAATTGCTGGAGGGGTATTAATTAGTATCATTGTCATTAGTGCATTTGTTCTGGGAATGGGAGCTGTTGCTGATTTCCAAGAATCTCGATCAAATGCTGAAGTAGAACAACAAACTTTAGAATTTAACAATTTATATGAAAGTTATAATAGAAAAAATATAAGAGGAAATGATATCATATCATTAATGAATCGAGTAGTAGATTATAATGCAAGAAAAACAGCTGATGGTTATACAGAAATGCAAGTGTCATTTACAATTTCAGATGATATTAGAAAAAAATTAACATTTGATAATACAAATAGATTGATAATAGAACCAACTGGTGTTTACACAGAAGAGAATATCGATGACATCGTAGGAGCTCCAACTTCTATAACAGGAGATAGTTCTGGTGGAAAAATTAGAAATCTTGAAAATAAATATGGACAAAAATATTGTAATCAACTAGCAAGTGAAATTTCAAATATTCAAGATATTGCCGACGAAGGAATGTCAACTTCAGAAATAGATGACTATTTTGCTACAAATTATAAATTTCCAAAGAAAGTTAGCCAATATGGAGGAATCAATCAAGTGTTAAAAGATGCTAAGTTGTATTATGAATATGTACAATTTAAAAGAACATATTTTAATTGTACAGGAACAGAATATGATAATGACACAGGAAGATTGATAAGAATGGAATTTGTATGTACAGGAATAGGAGTTTAGTATGGAAAATGCATCAAAAGCACTCTTAATTGCAGGTGGTGTTTTACTATCTATTTTGATTATTTCCTTAGGAGTGTATCTATTTGCAAACTTTGGTGGTGTTACAGCACAAATAGGACAAAATGTAGATGAAAGCCAAGTAAATCAATTTAATAGTCAGTTTACGGTAAATGAAGCAAAAGATAATGTAACGATTTATGATATTGTGTCTATGGCGAATTTGGCAACACAAAATAATAAACAATATGGATTTCAAAAACAAGCACCTACAGGAAATAATTATTATATAGCTGTCACATTACAGGGAAAAGGTCAAATAGAATTTGGAGCTGAAACAACGAACGAAAATTATATTAATAACTATTATAGTGAAAATTTAATCATACCACAGTTAAACAGTATAAATGGATCAACAGGTTTAACATATTATGATGTACAAGTAGAAATCAGTCCAGAAACACAAAGAGTATATCATGTGTTTTGTAGACCAAAATAGATTTAAAGGTGAAATATGAAAAAAGTAATTATATTTTTAGTAGGAATTGCTATCATTGTCGCAATTGTTTCATATGTGTATTTTAATTATAGAATTATGACAAATGAAGTAAAACAAGCAAATGCACAATATGAAAGTATATATCAAAAAGAAATATATGGTACAGATTTGGCTACAGTACTTAATAAAGTAGTCGATGATAACACCAAAAATGAAGTAGAAAAAGAAGACACAGGTTTATACAAAGATAATGGAAAAAATTCTATTCATGTGGATATTTATTTTACAGATGATGATACAATTCATTCATTAGAAGAAATTTATAGTAGTGGAACATCTACTTTTGTACAATATTATAATCAAGTCAAATTCAAATGTACAAAAATAGAATACCATGAACAAACTAGAAGAGTTCGCTATTTATATTTTGAACAAATAGCAACATAAAATTTATGTTATTAAAGTTACTAAATAAAAATTTAGTAAATTATATAAATATTTTTATAATAAAAGGAGGAATTTATTATGGAGAATGCATCAAAAGCATTAATTATCGCAGGTGCTATATTACTTGCAATCCTAATTATTTCATTAGGAATTTTAATTTACAACCAAGCATCAGGAGTTGTAGGAAATAATACAATGAGTGAGGTAGACATACAAACCTTTAATCAAAAATTCACACAATATGTAGGAGAACAAAGAGGTTCTGCTGTAAGATCTTTAATACAACAAGTACAAGCTAGTAATGCCGCTGAAGGTAATGAACAAAGACAAGTTAATATTAATGTAGATCTTGATGATATTGAAACAGGAGAAATCTATGATGTTGTTATTGCAGAAGATGATTATGCTCAAGATGGACCTAACCAAGGATTAATTACAAATATAACAGTAAATCAATAAGCATTATATGATTAAGAAAGGATGATATGTATGGAAAATGCGGCAGATGCCTTAAAAATGGCAGCAGAAGTATTATTATTTATACTAGCTTTGGGAATTACCATATCATCCTTTTCCCAAGCTAGAGAAACATCAGAAATTTTACTTAGATATACAGATAGAGACTACGTAACACAATATGTAGAAGACTTGGAAACAACAGAAAGAGTTGTTGGAATAGAAACCATTATTCCAGCTATCTATAGGGCATATAAAGAAAATTATAAAATTTATTTTTATAATGAGAATGGGACTCCATTTGGAATATATACAATGAGAAATACAACAACAGGAGAAATAACGGAAATAAATGCAGTTGATTCAACACAAGAAGGATTAGCATTAGGAGAAAATTGGCATAAAGATAATTTTATAATGGCATTATTATATGGTAGAAATGCAGAATCACTATTTAAAGATATAAATGGAAATCCTATTGGATGGAACGAAGTGAAAAATGATTATAATACAGGAGATTCTGTGATAACCTTGCAAGATGACGGAATTTATGATAAAATAAATAGTAGGAAGTTTAAAGAGTATTTTGGAGTGTATTATCCAAGTCAAGCAAGAGAAGGGGCAGGAGAAGGAGTAGACCCAGATGAAACAAATGAAAATGCACAAACAACTACAGAGCAGAAGATGAGAGTTATATCATATCAAGTATATAATGAATGATACAATATAATAATGTTATTGTAAAAAGGAGGCGTTAACTATGGATAGTATAGGAGGAGCACTTTCAACCGCTTTTTTGTATGTGTTGGCAGCTGCATTGATGTTTGGAGTTCCATTAATGACATTGTCTAGTAATAATGATGATATTGCTCAAATGTCATTACAAGCACAAACTCAAGAATTTGTAAGTAATGTAGCAACAACAGGTGTTTTAACAGAAGCAGATTATGCAGCATATGAACAAGCGGCATCAGCAGATGGAACTGCAAAAGAAATAGAAATGCAAATTGGTATCGTAGATGAGAATCCTGGAAAAAAAGTAACACAAGCAAGTTCTACAAAATATGGTGAAAATGTCATGTATTATATTTACCAAACACAAATAGATGACACATTATCACAAAATGGAAGAATAGCATTAAGTCAAGGGAATACATTTTCAGTTACTGCAAAAAATAAATATCCAACTTTAGGGGACACATTAAATAATTTCTTTTATTCAGTACCACAAAGTGCAGCTTATTCAATAGCAGCACAAGCTAGCGCAACCGTTACAGTAAATGGGGATTAATCAAATTAGCAATAAAATGAATTATAGGATAGCCTGTAATAAAACATTACAGGCTATTAAAAAATAAAAATACAAAGGAAAGTGGATTTATGAGAATTCAGGATTTAGCAATTATTTTTATTATCATTATGCTACCCATATCATTAGTTTTTTCATATTATATTCGGTGCTCAGATAGATACACTAGAATTACAAATTTCTTATGATACAAAATTAGATAATGCAACTTCTAGTGCTATTGAGGCTTTTCGAATGAATGCAGAAAATAGTAGTACATCTGATATCGTCAATTCCAAAATAAGAGATATAGAAGCAGCGGCAAATGTTTTTTTTACAACATTAGCCAATGATTTTGGTATGTCAGGCTATAATAGTGAAGTTTTACAAAACTATGTGCCAGCTCTTGTATTTGCCATGTATGATGGATTTTACATCTATTCTCCATTTGAAAATACATTAGATGATGAAACTGCTCAAAACTTAGAAGATAATCCAAGTGCAGAATATCATGCAGGTGAACAAATAACAGGACTAAAACCATATATATATTATAGTTGTCGATATGTTAGATCAGGGATTGATGTTGTTATTACATATTCTTTAGATAATTATATCACTGTTCAAGGAACTGCAAATGGTCAATATATTAATGATGCGGGGTATTTGATTAATGATGTTAGTGTCAATGAAGCAGCAAAAACAGTAACTTATAGAGGTGTGACAATCGGAGAAGAAGGACAGTTATATGAATATGTTGAAGATGACCATAACCCATATCCATATATTAAGGTTAACGGAGCCAAATATTATTATGACGGTAGTACAGGTGATTGGTTTCAATTATTTAATGGAGAAAGACTTCCTAATCAAGGGCCATTTGCAACAGGTAATAATGATATGGCATATCGTTATTATCAAGAGGCAGCTTACTTTAGAGAACGATTAGAAAGTTATGGACTAACTAGTTTGACACCTGCCGATGCAGTGGATTCTGATGGACAACGATTAACCGCTGTTACAGATGAAAATAATAATATTGTGTATGATTTTGTCAATAGTGGAAACTATAACATTTTTGATTATTATACAAATGGTCTTTCAATAGAAGAACCAAATTCTAATTTTAATCAACATAGGATGGCCATTATCCGTTATTCGATTGAAAGTAATTTATCAATTGCTTTAGCCAATTACAATACTTATGACGGAGGAAAAAAATACAATTTTAGAATGCCAAAATTAGCAGAAGAAGATTGGGATAATATATTAGATAATGTGAGTATGATTACTTTCTTACAAGGTTTAAGCATTGGAGGAAAAGTATATAATGGATATTCTGTTATCAATAATAATGCAAATGAAGAAGTGGTAACAGAAAATTCAATATATATTACAACAACAGCTGATGACTATTTCCATAGAGTTACCTCTACAGAATCAGAAATTATATCAGGAACAAATCTAAAAGGAATTTTGAGTAATGATTTTGCAAAGAAAAGTTATATAGATGATGCAACAAAAGAAATTCATTATTATCTTCCTAAAACACAATTAGGATGTTATGAGTGTTATGTTTTACAAACCAATAATAATGCAGTAGACAATATATATGAATATTTAGATGATAAACCGGCATTAGCGACAGCATATTATACGGCATTAGGTAGAGAACGATATAGCACATATAAAGTATTTAGAAATCCAGAAGAACATAAAGCTTTATTTGCACCATAAAATCACTTTTTATAAAATATAAGTTTAGAATATAAAAAAGAGTCAAATAGTAAATTTTTACAAATTTGACTCTTTTTTTAATGTATATAAAAAAAATAAGCGTTCATACTATTTATAAATGAAAGTAGGAGAAAATATGTATAAAAAATTTTTAAAAAAAATAGTTATATTTATTTTTTTATGTATCATTTATATTTATGTATTAGTTATTGAAGCTATACCTGAAAAAATTACGATATTTGAAGGAGAAGACATATCTCTAAAAACGTTTTTTGGAATTACATTACATGCAGAAGAAGATGTTTTAACAGTTTCTGCAAATACAGGACAAAAAACAATTCATACGGTAGGAAATGAAAAAGTATCAGTTAGTTTATTTGACAAATTATTTATAAAAAGTGTAGATGTTTCTGTTCTTCCGAAAACAACTGTTATTCCTGTTGGAAATATTGCAGGTGTAAAATTATATACAAATGGTGTGTTGGTTGTAGGAATGTCTGAAATAGAGGGAGAAGACAACAAAACATATAAACCATATGAAAATACAGGAATAGAAGAAGGAGATACCATTGTAAAAATAAACGATAATTTGGTTAACTCAACAGATGAATTAATAGAAAAAGTCAATATGTCAAAGGGCGAAAAAGTAGAAATAGAATATATACATGAGGAAGAGACCAAAGAATGTAGTATAACACCTGTAAAAACAAATGAAGAAGAATATAAACTAGGTCTATGGGTAAGAGATAGTGCGGCAGGGGTTGGAACTGTTACGTTTTATGAACCAGCAACACAAAGTTTTGGAGCATTAGGACATGGAATTACAGATATTGATACAGGAGATTTATTAAATATTGCATCTGGTGAATTTGTAACAGCAGAAATATTAAATATAAAAAAGGGAGAAGATGGTAATCCTGGAAAAATTCAAGGAACTGTAGAAGAACAAGAGACGATTGGTGAAATTACAAAAAACACAGAGTTTGGAATATATGGAAAAATACAAGATTTATCTAGTTTAAATATTGATACAAGTAAAGAAATGGAAGTGGCTATGCGAGACGAAATAGAATTAGGAAAAGCAACAATCTTGTGTAGTTTAGATAATCAAACTGTTAAAGAATATGAAATTGAAATAACAAAAATCTATAAGGATAATCATTATAATAATAAAAGTATGGAAATAAAAGTGACAGATGAAGAATTAATAGAAAAAACGGGAGGCATTATCCAAGGAATGAGTGGAGCACCTATTATACAAAATGGAAAATTTATAGGAGCAGTGACACATGTTTTAGTAAATTCATCTACAGAAGGTTATGCCATATTTGGTGATTTGATGTTAAAACAATCCAAACAAGTGAAATAAAAGGGATTTTGGGGACGGACCCATTTTTCCCTTTTTCTAATTTTAGAAACAGAAAAAAATATAGAATATAAAAAATGAAACGATTTTGCGTATCTAAATTTGAAACTAGAAATTCTTAAAGAAAAAAATGAGGAATGTTCATGGGCAATCAAGTAATATATTCATTTCTTATAAATGTCTCGGCTCAATACGTACATTACTCTTTCTACATCAAAAATAAATGAGCCTCTCGCTGCAAGAATTCGCGCTTCCTCATTTATTTTTGATTAAGAAAGAGTACAAGTACTCCAATCACATTCGACATATTATGCGAAATGAATATATTACTTGATTGAGCCTGAATGAAAGCGGCGCATTTTTTTCTTTTAGAATTTCTGTGAAAATTTAGCTTATACAAAATCGTGGAATGACTTTATATTCTATATTTTTTGTATTTAAAATTCAAAAAGGGAAAAATGGGTCCGTCCCCAAAATCCCTTTTTAGTCAACTAGCATTGGACCAATATTGGTAACAGTTCCAGCTCCCAATGTTAAAACAATGTCATTTTTTTCAACATGTGTTTTTACATAATTGGTACATTCATCGAAATCAGGTATATATAAAGCTTCTTTTCCCAAAGATTGAAGTTTAGCAACTAAATCTTTAGAAGAAATATTATAAGTATTTTTTTCTCTAGCAGCATAAATATCTAGTACAATTACATGGTCGAAATTCATTAAAGCATTGGCGAACTCATCTAATAAATTTTTTGTTCTGCTATATGTATGTGGTTGAAAAATAACCCAAGATTGATGATATTTTTTATTCGCCAAAGATTTTGCAGTGGCAATAATTTCAGTTGGATGATGTCCATAATCATCATAAACACTTGCGATTTTATTAATTTTTCCTTTATATTCAAATCTTCTATGAGCACCAGTAAACTCTGAAAGTGCAGATTTTATCATATCTAATGATATGTCATATTTCATACAGATAGAAATACAAGCAAGAGCATTTGAAACATTGTGTTTACCAGGAACAGATAATTGGAATGTATCTAAAAATTTATCATGATAATATACATCAAATTTTGCAAAACCATCATCGTTAAATTCAATATTTGTACCATAAACATCAACATCTTTATTAGAGATACCATAAGTGATAGTCGTAGCATTTGTTTCATGAGCTAATTCTAGACAATTGGTATCATCTCCATTTAAAACTAAAATACCATCATTAGGTAATAATTTTACATATTTTATAAATGCTTTTTTTATATTTTCTAGATTTTTAAAATAGTCTAAATGGTCATTATCAATATTTAAAATAATTTCAGCTTTAGGACTAAATTTTAAAAAACTTTCTACATATTCACAAGCTTCTATGATAAAATGTTCACTATTTCCTACTCTATAATTTCCATCTAATTGTTTTAAATAAGCACCGACTTGTATACTAGGGTCTGTTAAAGCCTTCATAAAGCAAAGAGAAACCATAGAAGTTGTGGTGGTTTTTCCGTGTGTTCCAGATATACAAATGGTATCTTTAAAACATCTTGTGATTTCCCCTAAAAAATCAGCTCTTTCAATAGTTGGAATGTTTTGATTTTTTGCTTCAACCATTTCAGGATCTTCTGGCTTAATGGCTGCAGAATAAACAACAACATCAGATTTTTTTACATCTTCTATATTATGTCCAATCGTAACTTGAATTCCTCTATTTTTTAATATTTGAACAGATTCTGAATCAGCTAAATCAGAGCCAGTAATATGAAATCCCCAATTATGAAGAATTTCGGCGATTCCACTCATGCTGACACCACCAATTCCAATCATATGTATATTTTTATATTTTTTTAAATTATCTATATTAGGCATGAAAGACACTCCTTTGTAAAATACTTGATTAGCATAAAATTTCAAAAAAGATTATATAATTATATGGTGAAAATTTCAATACTTTTAGAGAAATTTATGTGATAAAACGTGTTGTCCTTACTTTTCGGAAATATAATATGGAGATAAATAGTCAAAAAATGGTAGATATTTTAATATATTTAAAATAAGTAAAAAATGCTACACCATACATGGAAAATATAGATAATAAAATGACAGCTACTTATATTCGTGCAAAATTGCAAAGCGATTTTGCTACACTCGTGCGTTGAAATCTTTGATTTCGTTAACACACGCTTTTCTTATAGAATAAAAAAATAAAAAAAATGTAAAAAAAAGAAGGAAAAAAATTTTTTATGGAGAATAATATAATTGTACATAAGAGTAAAATATGTACAAAAATTTTTTAAAACTTAAGGAAGGTAGGTGCACTACAAAATGCAAATCACAGATGTACGTTTAAGAAAAGTAAATTCAGAGAACAGAATGAAAGCTGTTGCTTCTGTAACATTCGATAACGAATTTGTTATTCATGATAT
>CASEIZ010000034.1 GCA_949288185.1 uncultured Eubacteriales bacterium
CTAAAAGAGGTAAAAAAATACAATTGATAAAATAAATTTTAAGGAGGAAAATAAATTGGATACAAATTATTTAGAAAACAACTATTTAACATTAGTTGGAAAAGTTACAGGAGAAAAGAAATTTAGTCATGAAATTTATGGGGAAAGATTTTATATTTTTAATTTAGAAATACCTCGTTTAAGTGGTGTAGCAGATATTATACCAATTACGATTTCAGAAAGACTAATCAATGAAGATACATTAACAGAAGGACAAAAATTGTTAGTAAAAGGACAATTCAGATCATATAATAGTTATGAAAGTGAAAAGAACAGATTAATCTTAACTGTATTTGCCAAAGATATAAAAGTTATATCTGAGGAAGAACAAAGTGAAGAAGAAAATGAAATGACTAAAAAAGATGTTGTTACCAATGAAGTTGTTTTAATTGGTTATATTTGCAAAAAACCAATTTATAGACAAACACCATTTGGTAGAGAAATTGCAGATATATTACTTGCAGTTAATAGAGCTTATAACAAATCAGACTATATTCCTTGTATTGCATGGGGAAGAAATGCAAGATTCTGCCAAAATCTTGAAGTTGGTTCTCAAATAAAATTAGTTGGTAGAGTTCAATCAAGAACTTATGAAAAGAAACATGAGGATGGAAGTGTTGAAACAAGAGTTGCTTATGAAGTTTCAGTAGGAAGTCTAGAAGTAATTGAAGAAAATGATAATGAAAGTACTGTTGATACAGAAAATCAAGAGGCTGTATAAGATATAAATAGAATTGAAATAAAAGTTTGGAAGGTCTAGTCTTTTCAAACTTTTTTTGATATAATGCAAAAGGATATACTCATTCTACCTTTTAATTTTCAAAATGTATTATCTATATAGTATTTTTGCAATATCGCGTAAGCGAGCAAACGAACAAAGTGAGTGCGATTGGAGCAACCTTCACACGTTGAAACGTAAATTTTTAGACAGGCTTAAATTCATTTAAGACTAGATAAAAATTTATCTTTCAACATCAGTGGTTGCGACACACAAGATATAAAAAAATACTATATAGATAATACATTTTGAAAATAGAAATTTTTAGTATAAAAAAATAAAAAATTGTGGAGGAGAAACATGTTTAAACACAAAGAAGAAAAAGAGAAAAAAGAAAACAATGAGAAAAACGAGAAGATAAAAGGGATATTTCATTCTAAATGGTTTTTTGCAATTATAGCAGTTATATTAATTGCGATATTTTGTATTGCTATGACACCAGTGACATTACAAAATGATACATTCTATACGATAAAAATAGGTGAACAGATAACTAAAACAGGAATTGATATGCAAGATCATTTTTCTTGGCATGAAGGTTTAGCTTATACCTATCCACATTGGTTATATGATTTGATAACATATTATATATATGCAGGATTTGGTATGACAGGCATCTATGTAACAACTTGTATATTAACCGTTATATTAGGTATTTCTCTATATATAGTTAATACAAAAATTGCCAAAAATCAGTTAGTTTCTTTTATATTAACAGTAATTGTTATTTATATTATAAGAGGATATATTGCAGCAAGAGCACAATTGCTAACCTTTATTTTATTTGTATGGATTATCTATTGTATTGAAATGTTTCTGGAAAATAGAAAAATTCGATATGCAGTTGGACTAGTTCTCATTTCAACATTGATTGCAAATTTACATGTAGCCGTTTGGCCATTTATATTTGTGTTGTTCTTACCATATATAGCAGAATATATACTTGCATTGATAGCAGATATTGCAATATATAGAAAGATTAGCATAAAAATCTTAAATTTTAGAATTAAGTTATTAACAAAATCAGAAAAAAATGTTGATAAAAAATTAGAATTAGAAGAAAAATTAAAAGATATCATTGCAAAAAATGAAAGAATAAAAGTAAAAAGAGAAGAAGACCTAAAAAATCCATATAAAATTAAATTCAATAAAAATTCAAACGTAAAATGGTTAATATTGGTTATGATTATATGTGCTTTTACAGGTCTATTAACTCCATTAGGAGATACACCATATACGTATTTATTTAAAACCATGGCAGGAAATACAACACAAAATATTAATGAACATTTGCCAATGACGATTATTGATGAAACAGAGGCTTTATCAGCAATTGTAGTTATCTTAGCAATTTTAACCTTTACAAAAACCAAAATTAAACTTAGTGATTTATTTATGATAGGTGGTTTATGTTTGTTAATGTTGGCATCAAGGAGACAAATTACCATGTTTTGCCTAATTGGTGCATTAATTGTAAATAAAATGATATGTGGATTATTTGAGCTATATACAAAAGATGGATTAGAAAGACTGACAAAAATGATTACAGGTAAAGTAGGGTATGTCATCATGATTATTGTTATGCTAGCTTTAAGTTATCATTTTTATGAGCCAAAACAAGATGATGAATATATAGATGAATCTGATTATCCAGTTCAAGCATGTGATTATATTATACAAAACATAGACCTGGGAGAAGCTAGATTTTATAATGAATATAATTATGGAAGTTATATGATATATAGAGGAATACCGGTATTTATTGATTCTAGAGCAGATTTATATGCACCGGAATTTAGTGGGAAAGAAGATGATATATTCATAGATTTTATCAATACATCTAATATAGGAGAATTTTATGAAGATACGTTTGATAAATATAATATCACACATGTGATTACGTATAAAAATTCCAAAATGAATATGATTATCAAAGAAACAAATGATCCAAATTACAAAGAGTTATATGAAGATGATTATTTTACAGTATACGAAAGAATCAATGTATAAGAAAACAGGTTCTTTGTAGGATTATACAATCAAAAGAGAGGTATTTATGAAAAAAAAAGAAAAGAAAAAATTGTATTTGATACTAGCTATTATGATATTTCTTATCATATTTATAGACCAATTATCCAAAGTTCTTGTTATACATTATGGAGAAATAACATGGATATCTGATAACATTGTACTAAAACCAACAGAGATGCAAAATGGTATGTATGATGAAACTTCTAGAGGAGTAACGATATTAACAAACTTAGTGATTGTAGCGATTATCTTCGGAATTATAAAAAGCGATAATCAATTTGTAACGAAAAAAACAAAAATATTGTTAAGTTTTGCTTTTGCCGGAGGTGTTAGTAACATTATTGATAGACTATGTAGAGGAAGCATTGTGGAATTTATTAACATTGGAAATTTCCCAGTATTTAATATAGCAGATGTTTGTATTTTAATTGGCTGGGTTTCCTTTGTTGCTATATTTGCATCTTTCTCATCAAAAGAATTGACCAAAAAGAAATTAAAAACGGATAGAAAAAATGAAGATACGACATCTCATGGATAAGTACTAAAAACTTCGTATCATTTACTAGTTTGTTATTTATAGAAAGCAATAGAATGTTAAAAAAATACAGGATACAAAATTGGAAAGGATTAAATAAATGAAGTATTTGGAAGTAGAAAAGGATAACAAGAGAATAGATGCCTATTTATCAGAAAAACTTGAAGATACATCAAGAGTGGCAGTACAAAGATTAGTAACCAATGGCAAAGTCTTGGTAAATGGTAAAAATGTAAAATCATCATATAAAGTACAAGCAGGTGATAAAATTCAAGTAGAAGAAGAAGCTCCAGTAGAAGTAGCTTTAAAAGCACAAAATATTCCTCTAGACATTATTTACGAAGACAAGGATATCATTGTTGTGAATAAGCCAAAAGGAATGGTGGTACATCCTGCAAATGGAAATCCTGATGGAACATTAGTAAATGCCATTATGGCAATTTGTAAAGATTCTTTATCAGGAATTGGAGGAGAAATTAGACCAGGAATTGTACATAGATTAGACAAAGATACATCAGGAATTATTATTATCGCCAAAAATGATAAAGCACATATACACTTAAGTAAACAAATAAAAGATCATAAAGTAAAAAAGACATATATTGCTTTAGTAAGAGGCATTGTCAAAGAAAATGAAGCAACGATTAATATGCCAATTGGAAGAAGTGAAAAAGATAGAAAGAAAATGGCAGTTACCAAGAAAGGGAAAGAAGCCATAACCCATTTTAAAGTGTTAGAAAGATATGATAAATATACACTATTACAAGTAAATATAGAAACAGGAAGAACCCATCAAATTAGAGTGCATTTGTCTCAAATTGGATATCCCATTGTAGGTGATGAGGTGTATTCAAATGGAAAAAATGAGTGGAATGTGAAAGGACAATGTTTGCATGCCAAAAGTTTGGAGTTTACACATCCCATAACTGGAGAAACAATGTATTTAGAAGCAGAATTGCCAGAATATTTTGAAAATATTCTAAAAGATTTAGAGAAAAGAAAGAGACTTTAATATGTATAAAATAATCTATAGAAAGGAGAATAAAAATGCAAGAAGTGATAAAACATGAAACACAAAGCATATCACAAACTCCAGATAATCATGAAGTTGCAAGAGAAAAATATTTACAACCTATATTAGAAGTATTGGATAGAAAAAATATAAAAGGTGCAAGGCTATTAAAACAAGATAATAGTGTGATGCTTTTAATAGATAAAAGTCAATTAAATAGTATGAATACAGACATATTAAACACCATGAATATGGTGTATCCCAATCATGTAGTTTGTATTAAGGATGCGGAGAATCCATTTGATTATGAAGAGTTATATGAAGAAGATATACCATCAAAAAGAAATAAGAAAGTAAGACCATATCAGGTATTTAGTGAATATTGGAGTACAGACATGAGTAGCTACAAAGAATACTATAACCGTTATCCATTTGTTGGAATAGAATTAGATACTAGAAAATTAGATCCAGTTATGCAATTAGGATATTTTTTAGAATTTGTAAATACATTTCAAACGCAAAATCCATTAGAACAAGAAGATATAGCAATCAAAAGAGGTGTAGAGGTATATTCACCAGAAACTTTAAGAAGATATGATGAATATATTAAACAAGGATGTCCTGATAAACAGGGAATAAGCCTTTTAGTAAAATATAATGAAGCCATTCAAGATGATGTGTCAAATGGATTAGAATTAAAAAATGATCCATATTTTAATAGAATAGCTATAATAAATTTTAATGGAAAAGAAGGAGTTATATATGATTTTATGATGAAACTTTCACAAAGTAGAATGGAAGCAAATGTAAAAAATTATATTGCAAGTAAACAGCATAAAGCCAATGAAGAACATGGTATACAAGGAGATGATATATTCCAAGCATCTGAAATACCAGAAGCACCATCTACATCCGGAATACCAGAATTGTAATATAAAAAAGAAAGGAGCATCGTTTTTGGAAGAAATACGATTACAGAAATATCTAGCAGAAGCGGGAATTGCCTCAAGAAGAAAGGCAGAAGAACTCATCTTGCAAGGGAAAGTGCAAGTAAATGGAAAAGTCGTAACAGAACTTGGAACAAAAGTACATCCTGGAAAAGATGAAGTGAAATATGAAAATAAAATTGTGCAAATGGAAAACAAGAAAGTTTATATTTTACTAAACAAACCAATTGGATATGTAACAACTGTAAAAGATCAATTTGACCGTGATTCTGTTTTAGACTTGGTAAAAGTAAAAGAAAGATTAGTACCAGTAGGCAGATTAGATATGTATACATCAGGAGCCTTAATTCTTACAAATGATGGAGATTTTGTATATAAAGTGACACATCCAAAACATGAAATTAGTAAAACGTATACGGTTACGTTAAAAGGAATTGTTAGTAAAGAAAATGTAGATAATTTAAGAAGAGGTGTGGATATTGGCGGATATATAACCAAACCTGCCAAAGTAAAAATTTTAAAAACAGATGAAGAAAAACAAATCACAAGATTAGAAATTATTATTCATGAAGGAAAAAATAGACAAGTAAGAAAGATGTGTGAAGCAATTGGACATAAAGTACTTGCCTTACACAGAAGTGAGATTGCAGGCATTGGAGTGAAAGATATAGAACTCGGAAAATGGAGATATTTGTCGAAAGAAGAAGTGAAAAAAATATCTAAGTAAATTTTAATTTGAAATAAAAAAGGATAAAAGGCTATTTCAGATGATGAATTGAAATAGCCTTTCATTACGTTTATTATACGAAAAAACATAAAATGCTTGAATTTTTTACATTTTTGTGATTTAATATACATAATTTAATTTATATATTTTTTTAATTTTATCATAAATTTTAATATCAAAAAATTTCCAAAAATCAGTTTAAAATTTAATTTGTAAGGAGGTGATAATGTCATATATCAGTTTACGTATAAAAATTATATTCAGTGTATCCATAATATTAAACAAAAAGATTATTTAGATTTACAAGAAGAAAGTGAAACATATAGCATTTTAACAGGAAATCATTTGGAAAATAGATATAAAAAGATGATTGAATATTTATTTAAAGACAAAGAAAGAATTTGTTTTTTTCTTAATTGTTTCTCAGATTTTTATGGAAAAATAGAAAAAGAAAAATTAGTATATATTGATTTTTATAAAAGTAAGAAAGGGATAAAAATTATATATAAACACTTAGATAAACAAATATTTTATATGATTATGTATCAACAAGAAATTTCTACAGATTTACCGTATTCTATTTTACAGGAATGCATAAAAATCATTAAGAATTGTAAGCAAAAAAATATCAAAAATATAAGTATTATTCCCATTGTGATATATGTTAAAGAAAATACATATCATTATGGAAAAACAATGAAGCAATGTTTTCAGATGACAACGTATGATAATCATATACTGGAATTAAAGTATAATCTAATGAATTTATCAAAATTTTCAAAACAACCTAAGATGAGAAATACTATATTAGAAGAGCTAATATATATAGAAAATTAAAATAGGGTTTGAATCTAATAGAGATGTGTTAAGACACCATCTCTATTTGTTTTACATAAAATATATTAATGGCATAATAAATGACAGATGTATCTAAAGATTAGAAAGGAATGAGACTAGATGAAAACCATATTAGAGATAAAAAATATTTGTAAAACTTATCAAAGTAAAGAAGGGGAAATTTTAGCACTAGATAATATTCATTTTAGAGTAAAAGAAGGAGAGTTTGTATCGATTATAGGTCCTAGTGGATGTGGAAAATCTACTCTGTTATCTATCATTAGTGGATTAGAAGAAAAAACAAAAGGGGAAATCTACATAGAAAATAAAAAAGTAGAAGGAATTTCAGAAGAAGTAGGATATATGCTACAAAAAGATTGCTTATTAGAATGGAGAAATATATGGAGTAATAGTATATTAGGGTTAGAACTAAAAGGAAAATTAGATGAAAAAAATAAAAACTATGTAGAGAATTTATTAAAAAAATATAATCTGTACGACTTTAAAAATAAATATCCATCAGAACTATCTGGAGGAATGAGACAGAGAGCAGCTTTAATTAGAACTTTAGCAACAAAGCCAAAAATTCTATTATTAGATGAAGCATTTTCAGCATTAGATTATCAAACAAGAATCATGGTAACAAATGATATTTATTCTATATTAAGAAAAGAAAATATGACAGCGATTATTGTCACACATGATATTTCAGAAGCCATAAGTATGTCTGATAGGGTTGTGGTATTAACCAAAAGACCAGGAACAGTGAAAGATATTTATACAATTGATTTTGAAATGGAAAATAGAAACCCTATCAATGTAAGGGAAAGTCCCAAATTTAGTGGATATTTTAACACTTTATGGAAGGAGTTGGGTGTTGATGAATAATGCTTTATCACAGGAAAGAAAACAATATATCAAACATAATAGAAAAAGAAAAATACTGGTATTTTCAACACAGGTAGCAATATTCGTTGGTTTTTTAGCCATATGGGAAGTATTAGCGGATATGAATGTAATTGATAGTTTTATCATGAGCCAGCCAAGTAGAATATGGGAAACACTAACCAACTTAGGGTCTAATGATTTATTGATGCATATAAAAGTAACTGTATATGAAACAGTTGTAGGATTTTTATTAGGCACCATTTTAGGAACGATGATTGCTATTATGCTATGGTGGTCTAAATTCCTTTCAGATGTGCTAGAACCTTATTTAGTTGTATTAAATAGTTTACCAAAGGTTGCTTTAGGACCTGTGATTATTATATGGGTAGGGGCAGGAACACCAGCGATTATTGTGATGGCAGTGGCGATTTCATTAGTTGTTACCATATTAGAAAATCTAAATGGATTTATAAAAACAGATAAAGATTTAATTAAAATGGCAAAGACCTTTAAAGCTACGAAACTTCAAATATTGGCCAAAATTGTTATACCAGCCAATATTTCTACCTTTATCAATTCTTTAAAAGTTAGTATTGGACTTTCTTTAGTAGGTGTTATCTCAGGAGAATTCTTAGTGTCTAAAGCAGGTTTAGGATATTTGATTGTATATGGAGGGCAAGTGTTTAAGTTGGATTTGGTTATGGCAAGTGTGATTATACTTGGTGTTGTCGCAGGATTGATGTATTTGGCTGTATTATTGTTAGAAAAAATCATATTGAAATCTAAAAAATTTCAATAATGGAAGGAGAATTACTATTTAAATAGTAGTTCTTTTTTGTTATGTCTAAGCAATTAATATTTCACACATTCTAACAAGCAACATAAAATATAAGAAGAAAACATAAGGAGGTGTGAAATGAGTAAAAAAGGAAAAATTGTGCTAGTGGTAGCAATCTTAGTTATTGTAATCGTTATTACCGTTGTTGCTATAAAATGTCAAAAAGGAAATAATCAAAATACTTTACAAACCATCCATGTTAGTGAGGTAACACGTTCAGTCTTTTATGCACCACAATATGTAGCAATTAATAATGGATATTTTGAAGAAAAAGGATTAGAAATTGAATTATCTACTGGTCAAGGTGCAGATGCTGTTATGACAAGTGTATTGGCCAATCAAGTAGAAATTGGATTTGCAGGTCCAGAGGCTTCAATCTATGTATATAACGAAGGAAAAGAAGATTATACAGAAGTATTTGCTCAATTAACGAAAAAAGATGGCTCATTATTAGTTTCTAGAACAGATGAAGAAAATTTTAGTTGGGAAAATTTAAAAGGAAAAACGGTTATTCCAGGAAGAAAAGGTGGCGTACCATATATGACATTAGAATATGTCTTAAAAAAGAATGGAATTAATCCAGAAACAGATGTGGTATTAGATGACAGTATCAAATTTGATTTAATGGCAGGTGCGTTTGCGGCTGGAAATGCTGACTATGTAACTTTATTTGAGCCAACAGCTTCTTTAACAGAACAAGAAGGAAAAGGATATGTAGTGGCATCAGTTGGAGAAGAGGCAGGAGAAATACCATATACAGCCTATTTTGCTAAAAAAAGCTATATTGAGGCAAATGAAGATATTATTCAAAGCTTTACAGACGCGATTTATGAAGGGCAAACTTGGGTAAAAGAACATACTGCAGAAGAAATTGCAACTGTTATACAAGACTTTTTCCCAGATACGAGTATTGAAATGTTAACAGAGGCAATACAAACATATAAAGATATTGATGCATGGAATGAAACGCCTGTATTGAAAGAAGAAAGTTTTAATAGGCTTCAAGAAGTTATGACATTGGCTGGAGAACTAGAAAATCCAGCACCATATGACAAAGTTGTGAATAATACGTATGCGATTCAAAGTATTGAAAATTAATTTTTACTATTATGTTAAAAAATATATTGACAAATAAAACCCATAATGTTATATTTACCAATAAAGGAGAAGTGATAATATGAATATGGATTTTTCTAATATTGGTAAAAGAATACAAGCAACAAGAATAGAAAACAAAATTAGCCAAAAAGAAATGGCGGAGTTTTTAGGGATTTCTCTAAATTATATAAGCAAATTAGAAAATGGAAAAACCAAAATAGAATTGAAAACATTTTTAAAAATATGTGATTTCTTAAATATTTCTATTTATGATGTTCTAAATGAGAAAAGTGATCATATAATAGGATATATGGATAAAGAGTTGTATGAATTAATCATAAAATGTAATCTGGAGAAACAAAAATTTATATATCATATGGTAAAGTTATTGATAAAAAATCAAGTGGTATGAAACTTCTGAAGGATTATATAAATTAGTAAAATTTGGAAAAAAGTCAAAAATTTGACTTTTTTTTAGATTTATAGTATACTGTTTCGGTACTACTTTTTTTAAAATATAAAATATTTAAGGAGAAGGATTACAATGAAAAGTAAAATGAATATAAAAAGCATTTTTGTCATGGCAATTATATCATTAGCTAGTTTGCTTTTTATAAATATCAGCTTAGCAGCAAATACTGGAACAATCAATGTAGATGTTGCTAATTTAAGGGAGACGGCAGATGCTGAAAGTACAATCTTGGAACAAATTACTTTGAATCAAGAAGTCGAAATTGTTGGAGAAGAAGGTGACTGGTATCAAGTTACATATAATAGAATTACAGGATATGTAAGTAAAGAACTAGTTACAGTAAATTCAAATTCAGAAACTACAGAAGATAATAATCAAGTAAGTGAAAATACAGCAGAAGAAAATAGTGAAAAAGTAGAAACTACAACAGAAGAAGGTACTGAAACAGACAGTACAGAAGAAATAACATTAGGAGAATATAAAATTTCAGAGGATACAAGACTAAAATTAATACCATCAATTAATGCGACAGATGTGATAGAATTAAAAACAGATGAAACAGTTACTGTCACAGAAATCATGAATGGATGGGCATGTGTAGAAACACAAACAACAAAAGGTTGGTTAAGAAAAGATAAATTAAAGAAAGATGAGCCAGTGGAAGAACCAGTAGAAGAAGTACAAGAAGAACCACAAGAACCAGCTCAAGAAACACCAATCAAAACACAATATGTAAATTCTACAACTGTTAATGTAAGACAAGAAGCAAATACTTCTAGTACAATTGTAACGACTGTAGCTTTAAATACAGAAGTTCAAGTTTATAGTGAAGAAAATGGCTGGAGCAGAGTAATAGTGAATAATATAGAAGGATATATTTCATCTTCATTATTATCAGACAGTAAACAAGAAACATCGAGAGGCCAAACCACTTCTAGAAGAACAAGTAGTACAAAAACAACCACAAATACAACAAGTCAAAAAACAAATCAAACAACAACAGCTCAAACAGCAAGTGTACCAGCATCTAGTAATGGTTCATCAATTGTAGCAACAGCTAAAAAATATTTAGGATATAAATATACTTATGGAGGAAGTTCACCAAATACAGGATTTGACTGTTCAGGATTTACTTCATATATATTTAAACAATATGGAATATCTTTAAATAGAACAGCTGCAGGACAATATAGTAATGGTGTTGCTGTTAATAGAGCAAACTTACAACCAGGTGATTTAGTTATGTTTGGTAAATCTGGAATTAATCATGTGGCAATATACATTGGTGGGGGACAGATTATACATTCATCAACGCCATCAACAGGTGTTAGAATCGACTCTTTGAGCACAGGATATTATAATAATAATTATGTGGGTGCTAGAAGAGTACTATAATGATAATGAAATTGGAGGAGATAGGTTGAAAATTTAATTCTTTTCCAACTGGGTTTGGAACTTAGGGAGGAATGATAGCAAATTTGAAAAGACCAATTGTCGTTATAGTTATAGGATATATCATTGGAATTATATGGGGGCTATACTTAAATTTTAGTATAGTCCTTTTATATATCCTAATAGCTATATTGTTTTATAGAAAAAGTCAAAGAAATTCAATTATGTCGTTTCTGATTATTCTTTTAAGAAAATGTCTAAAAAGTAAAAAGAATACATCATTTCAATTATTTTCAATTCATCGATATGTTCGATATATCAAATTAATTTTGACAAAACAAGTTATTTTTTTAATCGTCATGAGTTCTATTATTTCAAATACAATTCTCCTATTCCAAGAAAATCGATATGAAAATCTATATCCTGAAGAAACCATCATCGTAGAAGGAATTATTGTCAGTAATCAGGAAGAAAGAGAATATAAAAATCGATATAAAGTAAAGGTTTTAACAGTGAATTCATCTGATAAATATCAATCTACACAAATTTATATAGAAGTAAAAAAAGATATCAAGTTTCAATATGGTGATAAAGTACAATTACAAGGAGAGTTTCGAAAAGGAAATGAACAAAGAAATACAGGTGGATTTGACTATCAGTTATATTTAAAATCTATCCATATATATGGTACTTTAAAAGTTGAAAACTATCAAAAAATATCTTCAGACAATGTAAATTGGATTCAAAAAGGTATCAATTCAATCAAGCTAGAAATTACAGAAAATATTGAAACAGTTTTAGAAAAAGAGGAAGCACAAATTGTAAAAGGATTAATTTTAGGCGATACCATAGCTTTAGAAGAAGAGTTAAAAGAAAAATTTCAAATAGCAAATATTTCTCATGTACTAGCAGTATCTGGTATGCATATTATCTATATTGTTATCGGAATAGAAGTTGTTTTTAAAAAGTGCTTAGGAAAAAGAAATGTCAAATATGTTGTCATTATTGGTTTGCTATTTTACATAGCACTAACAGGATATACGAGTTCAATTGTAAGAGCAGGCATTATGGGGATGATGAATATAATTGCTTTCTTAGTGTATAGAAAAAATGATATTTGGACATCGATTGCCATTTCGATAGGAGCGATATTAATACAAAATCCATATGCGATTACAGGTGTCGGATTACAATTATCTTACTTAGGTACGATTGGAATTATATTGTTTAATAAAAATATAAAGCAATTTTTAGATAATATAAAATGGATAAAAAATAATATACGAATAAAAAGAAGTAAACGAATTTCTAAGATTGTAGAAAATCTAAAAGATATGATATCTGTCACACTTTCTGCACAAATGATGATTCTTCCGATTATGTTTTATCATTTTAATATGATAGGAATCTATTTTGTCATAACCAATATTTTAGTTAGTATCATGATTGGTCCCATTATGTTTTTATCGATTATTTTTATCTTTAGTTCATTTATTCATTTACAAATTTCACAATTTATATCTGTTTTTTTATCATTAGGAATTAAATGTCTAATACAAATATCTAATTTGGCCAATTTGCCTTTTTCAAAAATATATGTTCCCACACCAAGTATTTTGTTTATTATTATTTATTACATTGTGATATTGGCGGGAAACCAAATATATATGATTTATACTAGTAAATATATAAATAGTACGAAAAAAAGAGTTAAAAATCTAATTGCACTGATGAAATACAAACTATATGAAAAAAAGAAAAAAACAAAGAAAATATATCAGAAAATTTTACGAGAAAGAAATATAAAAGCATTTATTAAGCGAACATATAAAGGGATTTTCTTAATCATTTTTTTGATAGGAATTTATCAATTTCCTAAAGATTTAGAAATTCATTTCTTAGATGTGGGACAAGGAGATTCTTGCTTTATCATAACACCAAATCATAAAACTATTTTGATCGATGGAGGAGGAAGTACTTCAAATACATTTGATGTGGGAAAAGATACGGTAATACCCTATTTACTAGATAAAGGATATACAACGCTAGATTATGTATTTATTTCTCATTTTGATCAAGACCATGTAGGAGGAATATTGTCTGTATTAGAAGAATTGAAAGTAGGACAAGTATTTATCAGTAAACAGGGAGAAAAAAGTGAAAATTATGAAACATTTTTAAAAATTGTAGAACAAAAGAAATTGAGGGTACGAGAAGTAAAAATGGGTAACAAAATGACAATAGGAGATGTTACTTTCCATATATTATGGCCAGAAGGAAAACAAATAGAAGAAAATATATTAAATAACAATGCCATAGTCATGAAATTACAGTATAAAAATTTTAGTATGTTATTTACTGGTGACATAGAGGCAGTGGCAGAGAAGAAAATTTTAAGCTTATATGATACTAATTTGAATAGTTTAAAGGCAACTGTTTTAAAAGTAGCTCATCATGGTTCTAAAAGTTCATCGACAGAAGAATTTTTAGAAGCAGCAAATAGTAAAGTTGCTATCATTGGGGTAGGAGAAAACAACATGTTTGGACATCCAAGTAATGCTGTTTTAGAAAGATTACAATCATTTCGGCATGCAGATTTTTAGGACAGATGAAATTGGAGAAATTCGTATAAGTGTTAATCACAAAGGAAAGATTCGTGTGAAAAAGTTTATAGAGAAATTTAGCGACTAAAAATAGTTGCAAAATATAAAAGAAGGGAGTATAATAAAATAAGTAAATTAGAAAAAGAAATAGAAAGACTAAAATCAAAACCAAAAGATTATACATATGATGAAGCAAAAACATTATTAAATAAATTAGGATTTTATGAAAATAATAAAGGAAAAACATCTGGTTCGAGAGTTATGTTTATGAACAGAAATAATATAAAAATAGAACTACATAAACCACATCCAAGCAATATATTAAAGCCATATCAAGTACATAATTTGTTGAAAAAATTAAGTGAAATGGAGGAATTTAAATGAAAAATATTATGAAATATCGAGGATACTGGGCAGAAATTAAATATAGCGATGAAGATGAATGTTTTTGTGGAGAAATAGAAGGATTAAAAAACGATAGTATCTCATTTGAGGGGGAAACAGTTAAGGAATTAAAGAAAGATTTCAAAGATGCCATAGACCATTATTTAAGTGTATGTAAAGCAAATAATTTAGAGCCTGAGAAACAAGCAAAAGGATCTCTGAATGTAAGATTAGGTGTAGAGCTTCATAACAAAGCAAAAATGAAATCAATTGAAAAAAATATTTCTATTAATGAATTAATAAAACAAGCTGTTATTGCTTATTTAAAAGCAAATTAAGTAATTAGAAAACAATAAAAAAGACAAGAAAATGTATAAAGGAAAAAAAAAGGTAAATAATACTATAAAAGGTGAGAAAAGGTAAAATTGAAAAGGATAAGAACCTTAAGAATCAAATTTATCTTTGGAAAGGAATGTAGAACATGAAAAAAAGTATAATCATTTCAGCCATTATTGTATTATTTATCTTAGGAACAGTCATTGGCACTATTTTAATAAAAAATTTTTCAGACCAGGAAAAAACAGAAACAGAAATTGCAGAACAAAATCAAGAAGAAATTTATGATGAATGTACAGATGAATATGAAGAAATGATAGAAGGTAACACATTAGTAGAGGAGACAAGCTCAGAAGGAGAAAAAATATCTCCAAATTGTTCCATCATATTTAGAAGACATTATAATGACTGTGGACATACGATTGAACAATATGCTAGTATTCCAACTGAATTAGTGAATAAAACAGAAGAGGATTTACAAGAACAATATGAAGGTTGGACAATAGAGGAATTTTCACGAAATCAAATTGTTTTATATAGAGAGTTTGATAGTGAATGTGGAGAACATTATGTATTAAGAGAAAAAGATGGAAAAGTTGTTGTATACTTAAAAACAGGTGATACAGAAGAATTAGTAGAAGAAACAGATATCGCAACAGAATTTTTAACAGAAACAGATAGAATTGCGCTACAAAATGGCATTGAAGCAAATGGAAGAGTGGAATTGAATCAGATAATAGAAGATTATGAATAAACTTGAAAAATATTCATATTAGGTGAAGCCCTCATACTGTAAAAAAGATGAAACGCCTTAACGGGCGTTTTCATCTTTTTTTCTTCCTTTTCTTTCTTTTTTATCAATCGTAACTTCTTTATTCAAATCTTGTTTGTCAATAAACCCTTTTTGATAAACATCTTTAATATACATCAATAAAGAAAATACAGTAGCAAATAAAGCTAAATAGAATAACCACAGGTCTAAATTAGACCAAATAGATTCTAAATTAAATTGATTGATTAATAATGAAAATACAATAGCAACATAGAAAAGCACAGTTGCTAACTTTCCATACCATTTGCTATATACCACCACATCTTTACCATAAAGGAAAGAGGCGCCTGCAATCATAATTAATTCTTTTAGTAGTACAATTGCTAATATCCAAATAGGAATGATATCGATTATTGTCAAAGATGCAATGGTAGAAATTTGTGTTAACTTATCTGCCAAAGGATCCATTAATTTTCCAAAGTTAGATATTAAATTAAATTTTCTTGCAATAAATCCATCAGCAATATCTGTGATACCAGATACTGTGAAGAAGATAAAAGCAATGATATAATCTCCGTTAAAAATACTGATTACAATAACTGGTATCAATAAAAATCGAATAATGGTTAGTGCGTTTGGTACATGTTTTAACATAAAAATCTCCTATTTTACTTCAAATTTTAAATTTCCATCGACAAAATCAATATTGACAGTTTGTCCATCTAATAATTGTTGTCTTAAAATCATTTCAGATAATTCATCTTCAACATATCTTTGAATAGCTCTTCTTAATGGTCTAGCACCAAATTTAATGTCTGTTCCTTTTTCCAAGATATAGTTTTTAGCAGATTTTGTCATATTCATTTTTATATCTTTGTCTGACAAAGCTTTCATTGTATCCTTTAACATTAAATCAACAATTTGTAATAATTGTTCATTTGTTAATGGATCAAATGTAACGATTTCATCCACTCTATTTAAGAATTCAGGTCTAAAGACATCTTTTAGACTATCCATAATTTTATTTTTATTCATCATAGAGTTTCCAAATCCAATAGAATTATTATTTAAGTTAGAACCTGCATTTGATGTCATAATGATAATCGTATTTGAGAAACTAACAGAATTTCCTTGACTATCTGTTAAGATTCCATCATCTAATACTTGTAATAAAATATTAAATACATCTGGATGTGCTTTTTCAATTTCATCCAATAAAATAATAGAATATGGTTTTCTCTTAACTTTATCAGTTAATTGCCCTGCATCATCATAGCCAACATATCCTGGAGGTGCACCAATTAATTTAGAAGTAGAGTGACTCTCCATATATTCTGACATGTCAATTCTGATAATAGAATCTTCAGATCCAAACATTTCATAAGCTAAACTTTTGGCAAGTTCTGTTTTACCAACACCAGTAGGACCAACAAAAATGAATGAAGGTGGTCTTTTGGTTGATTTTAATCCTGCTCTGTTTCTACGAATGGCTCTTGATACAGCACTTACAGCTTCATCTTGACCAATAATTCTCTTATGAAGATTGGTTTCTAAGTTTAATAATTTTTGTGTTTCTGCTTCTGTGATTTTTTGTACAGGTATTTTTGTCCAACTTTCGATAACATTAGCAATATCTTGAACAGTTAATTGTCTAGGTTTCATGGTTTCGTTTAGTTTATCAATTTGTTCGATTAATTGACATTCACGTGTTTTTAAATCAGCTGCTTTTTGATAATCTTCTGTAGAATCAGCAGCAATGACTTCTTCTTTTTCAGCTTGCACTTGTTCTAATTCTTGTTTTAGTTTTTCTAAAGTAAATAATTCTTTATTTTCTAGATTAATTCTTGAACAAGCCTCATCTAAAATATCAATTGCCTTATCTGGTAAAAATCTATCATGAATATATTTTTCAGACATAATAACGGCTTGTCTAATAACATCTAAAGAAATTTTTACTTTATGATATTCTTCATAATATTTTTTAATACCTTCCAAAATACCAATAGAATCATCAATAGTTGGTTCTTCTACTAAAACTTGTTGGAATCTTCTTTCTAAAGCAGAATCTTTTTCGATATATTTTCTATATTCTTTTAAAGTAGTGGTACCAATTAATTGAATTTCACCATTGGAAAGCGCTGGTTTTAAGATGTTAGCAGCATTCATAGAATGTTCACCATCACCAGCACCAATGATATTATGAATTTCATCAATCACTAGAATGATATTTCCATATTCTTTACATTCATCAATAATCCCTTTCATTCTAGATTCAAATTGTCCTCTAAATTGTGTTCCTGCAATGACAGCGGTCATATCTAAAAGATAGACTTCTTTATTTAATAATTTTGCAGG
Source organism: uncultured Eubacteriales bacterium (assembly GCA_949288185.1). GTDB lineage: Bacteria > Bacillota > Clostridia > TANB77 > CAG-508 > CAG-269. Next base: position 18,045 of record CASEIZ010000034.1, read on the forward strand.
TACATTTTGGTTAGCAATTCGAATGGCTAATCCTTGTGCAATAGCTGTTTTACCAACACCTGGTTCACCAATTAAGCAAGGATTATTTTTAGAACGTCTATTTAAGATTTGGATAATTCTTCTAATTTCATTATCTCTTCCAATAACGATATCTAATTGATTATTTTTTGCTTTTGCTGTCAAATTCGTACCATAGGTATCTAAAAACTTTTTCTTTTTATTTTGTTTTGTATTTTTCTTTTTTTCTACTTTTACTTTTTTCCTACCATTATTCAATTCTTGTTCATTATTATTGTTATTATTTGAATTTCCTCCAAACATATTAGAAAACAATGAACTTAATGGAATGGCTGCACCAGAGACTTTTCCTGTACCATCACCATTTTCATCTCCAGCATTTTCAAACGTAATGGCACCATCGATATTTTCGATATCTTCTAAATTAATATTTTCAGCTAAGTCTTTAAAAATGGTCTCAAATTGTTTTGTCATATCATTTAAATTTACATTATCTTTAGATAAAATTTCATTTTGTCTATATAATACTTCATTAGGGTTAATGCCTTTGGCTTTTGCACAATCATAACAATACCCTTCTAAAGATTCTTTACCATTTTCTATTTTTTTATAAAAAAGTATAGCTGGGTTTTTATTACATTCTGAACATAACATACTTTAAACTCCTCATTTCTATATAAATATACAATATATATCATACCCCAAATTCCACGAATAGTCAATAAATTTAATCATATTCATGTTGAAATATTTATATAGAAATGCTATAATAAAATAAGATTATAGTATAAGAGGTATCTAAATGAATGTAAATTTACCAAAGAAAGAAAAAACTAGCACTAAAGCTATTATTATATATACAATTTCCATAATTACTTGTATTATAGCAATTATAATAGTAGGTTTGGCAATTTATTATGGAAGTGATGAATTAGATAGATTAATTACAGTTGGTGGTTCAAATTTGACACAAGCGGAGGAAGAGTATCAACTGTTAGTTTCTAATTTTGATGATATATTTCAAAATCACATAGAACAATATACAACAGATTTAAATATATCTAAAATCGATGAAGAACAAGAGTTAGTATACACATATTATACAAAAGATGAGAACAAAAAAAATAGTTATGATTTAAACCTAAATATTCCATATATCAACATTGATAATGAAGTCATAGCAGAATATAATGAAGAAATTAAGCAAACTTATGAAGAAAAAGCAGAAAGTATACTACAAACAGAAAATGAAAATATTATCTATACACTTCAATATGAAGCAACAATAGAAAATGATATTTTATCTTTAATTATTAGAGCTAATCTGAAAGAAGGATCAAGTGCACAAAGACTAATTATTCAAACATTCAATTATGATCTGAGAAATAATAAAGAAATAACATTAGAAGAATTGATAACTTTAAAGCAATTAAACTCCAATGATGTGCAAAATAAAATAAATCAAGAGATAGAAGCAGAACATCAAAGAGTGGAAGATTTAAGAAGTTTAGGATATAGTGTCTTTGAAAGAAATCTAGATGATGAAATGTATAAAATAGAAAATTCACAAGAATTTTTTGTGAAAGATGGAAATATTTATATTATATATGCTTATGGAAATGAGAATTTTACTAGTGAAATGGACTTAGTCATTGTATAAATTAATTTAAAAAGGTTGTCAAAGGTTGCCATTTTAACCCGTCCCTTTGGCAACTTTTTTTTGACAAAAAAAGAGAGAAGCTTTGAAGCTTCTCTTTTTGAAAATAAAAGGGGATGTTTTTTTATTTCAATCAGTAATTGATTACTGATTATGTTTGTATTATAAACTGTAAATTTGTCCATTTTGTGAACTAGAAGTGAAAAGGAAGTAATTTCATTATTTTTTTAAGGTTGTTCACCTAATGTAATTGTTAACTCAATTTCTTGACCATTTCTATTAACAGTAATTTTCATTTCATCACCAATATTATGAGAATTTTTAATTGCATTTAATTCGTCCATTGTTTTTACATCTGTTCCATCAGCCTTAACAATGACATCACCAATTTTTATACCACCTTTTTCAGCAGCTGAAAATGTTTCAACATCTTTTACATAAATACCTTCTACTAAATTATTTCTTCTAGCAGTTTCAGCATCTAAATCCATTCCTGTAACACCAATATATGGTCTTCTAACTTTACTATATTGAATTAGTTGGGATGTAATATCTGTTGTTGAGTTGATTGGAATAGCAAATCCCATACCTTCGACATCATCACCAGTTAATTTTAAAGTATTAACACCAATAACTTTTCCTTCACTATTTACTAAAGCGCCACCACTATTGCCAGAATTGATAGCTGCATCTGTTTGAATTAATGTGTATGTTTTACCATCTGTATCAGTAACTTCTCTGTTAACAGCACTAACAACACCACATGTAATTGTACTTTGTAAACCTAAAGGACTTCCAACTGCCATTGCAAATTCTCCTACTTTAATAGAGTCAGAATCAGCAAATTCTGCTGGTGTTAATCCTGTAGCATCAATTTTAATAACTGCTAAGTCTGTTTCTTCATCAGTTCCAACAATTGTTGCTTCATATTCTGTGTCATCATTAAATAAAGTAACGGTAACTTTTGTAGCTTCTGATACTTGATAATATGCCTCAGATTCACTTGAAGAAACAACATGATTATTGGTTAAAATGTATCCGTCTTCACTAATGATGATACCTGAACCAGTTGCAGTAGCAGTTGAAGATTGACTTCCTCCAAACATAGAAAACATAGATGTTACATTATATTCAATTTGGATACCAACAATTGATGGTAAAATTTTGTTAGCTGCATATACAGATGTATCAGAATAATTAGATAAAGAAACTTGGTCAACATATCCGGTAGCTTGTGTACTAGAAGAATTATTAGATGTATTAGAATTTATATTTCCTATAATTTGATTTCTAATTGTTGGAACACCAAAACAGGTACCTAGTACAACTGCACAACCAACAACTCCACTAAAAAACGGTAAGACTACATTTCTTCCAAAGTTTGATTTCTTTTTAGGTTTATCATCAATTTCATAAACTGCTTTATAATTACCTGGATTTGAAACAGTTTTGAATTTTGAAGTGTTTGTTTCATTTTCTTGATTATTATTTTCCATATATATTACCTCCTAATTATATATATATTAACCTATTCTGAAGATATAATACAATATATTTGTGAAATTTATGTGAAGAAAATAGGATTTTTTGTGGTCATTTTTAATGTAATTCTATTATATAAAATTCAAATAAAATAATAAAGATTTTCAATTAAATTTTATTGAAAAAAATAAGATAAAAAGATATAATAAAAAAGATGGAATCTAGTTGTATAAGAAAACAATTTAGTTATAATAGGAGATTGATATTAATGAAAAGAAATGAAAAAGGTGTTACACTAATTGTATTAATGATAACAATAATTATTTTAATAATTTTAGCAGGAATAACAATTTATATAGGAAGAGAGTCTATTCAAAAGGCAAATCTAGAAGGATTAAAAACAAATATGTTATTAATTGAAACAAAGGCAAGAGAATTTGTTGAGAATGCTAGTTTTGATTTGGGAATAGCCCCAGAAAATGCTACTGATGAGATGAAAACAAATGCACAAAGTGAATTAAATGGTGAAGACAAAGGAACATTAGTTACTTCTGATGATAGTATAATAAATCAATTGTTAAATATAGGAATCAGCCAAGAGGATATTGATAAGGAAAATGTATATAAATTAACAACGGAAAATTTAGAAAAAATGGGAATAAAGGATGTACAATCTAATGAGGAAGAAGGATGGTATGTTATTGTATATCATATAGAGGACACAACAGCTGAAATATATCATACTGTGGGATATAATGGAAAATACTCTTTAACAGATATAGAACAAATAGAAGAAAATTAACCTTGTTATATACGAAAAAATCTAAATAGGGTCAAGATAAAAGCTGATTTTTTCTATATAATGAGGAATGTATGTATGACAAAGAAAATAAAGAAAGAAGAGTGGAGACAATAAAAGAAAAAGAATTAGAAAGATTAACCAATTTAAAAAGTATGGAAAAAGAACTTTATGATAAAGGATTTGAATATATTTGTGGAATAGATGAAGCGGGGAGAGGACCATTAGCTGGTCCTGTTGTTGTTGCAGGGGTTATTATGCCAAAAGACTCTATGATAGAAGGTGTAAATGACTCTAAAAAAGTATCAGAAAAGAAAAGAGAAAAGTTATATGATGTGATTTTAGAAGAAGCCATCAGTTATTCTGTTGCCATTGTTGGACAAGATGTGATAGATGATATCAATATTTTAAATGCAACTAAACAAGGTGTTACAACAGTAGTAGAAGAATTAGATGTAAAACCAAATTTAATATTAGTAGATGCACTAACACATATTAATACAAAGGGAATTCCTTATGATTCCATTATCAAGGGAGATGCCAAATGTTATAATATAGCTGCTGCATCGATTATTGCAAAAGTAACAAGGGATAGAATTATGCGTGAGTGGGATGAAATTTATCCACAATATGGTTTTAGCAATCATAAAGGATATGGAACCGCTAAACATATAGAAGCAATAAAAGAATATGGACCATGTCCGATACATAGAAGAACGTTTATTAAAAATTTTGTATAAGAAATAGAAAGGATATAAAAAATGTTAACAAAAGAGTCGATTTAAATAAAATAAATCGACTCTTTTGTAATTCAGTATATTTAGTTTGCTCGTGCCTTTACTACAAATCTTTTCGTAGCATATGAATTCCCATTTTCATAATAACAAGTTATTAAGGTAACCTCTGTATGTCCATCTGTTAATTGGCTTGTACATGAAGTGTCATCAGGATCTACAATAGAAGTTTCATATACTTTATAATCTAAAGTATTGCCATCAATATCTGTTATTTTAACAATTGCATTTTTTTCGATATTTAATAAATTACCAAAAAATTTTGAATCTTTAAAATTATGTCCTAAAATACATAAATTTCCTACTTCATTAGGATTTCCACCCCAATATTTTGTTAAAGATATTTTTAATAATTCTTCAGAGGTAGTGGATAATATGGGATATTTTATATCTAAACTAGGAATTTCTAAAGTACCTATCATATCATAAGTTTTTCCATTTTCGGCTGTGTATGTGTAGACTTTTGTCTTGTTTTCTTTTTGTGTTTCAGAATTTGTAGTATCAGTGCTAGCATATGTTTCTGAAACAGATTTATTGAAAAACAAGAAACCTATTCTAATAGATAAAACAATGATTAAGATAATAAATATAAGTTTAAATAATGAGATAGATATTGTTTTATTTTCATATTTGTTATTCATTTGTACTCCTTTTTATGAAATAGAGGATGTCGTATCACATCCTCAAAAGTTTTAAATATTTTTAAATTTATTATATTTCATATAAGCAAATATACATCCAGCTACTGATAACATAATGATTACTGTGAAACCAATACGAAAACCAGCATAAGGAATTTTGCCAGGCGCTACAGTAGGATCATTTTTGCCTGCATATATTTCGTTATTAGTGTCATTATTATTTTCATCATCTGTTTTATCAGGATTACTGTTATTATTTTCATCGTCTGTTTGGTCATTGTTATCTGGTGATTCATCAGATGGTTTTGTTAAATATACATATTTAATATCATATTTTAGTGCATAATTTGCAGCCATAGAATCTTCATAACAATAAATTGTTAAATCTTCATTGTGATTTTCAAATACAGAATCTGAATCACTTGAATTATAGAATCCCATATCTGTCACATTATCTAATATGGTAATTTTATTTAACTGTTTACAATCTTTAAAAGCAGAATACTCTATGCTTGTTACTGAATTTGGAATTGTAATTTCTGAAATACTTGTACCAGCAAAAGCATAGCAAGCGATTTCTGTTACAGAGTCTGGAATGGTAACAGATGTAATTTCTGAACAATCGCATAAAATTCTAGCTGGTATTTTTGTAATACCATTTTCAAATGTGGCTGATGTTAATTTTGTACTTCCTGTAAACACGCCATCACCTGTTAGATTAACTCCGTTAATCAATGTTTTAGGAATAAATATGGTTGTCAATTTTGGACAATCTTTAAATGCATCAAAACTTATACGTTGAATGCTACCTAAATCAACACTTGTTAAATTTGGACAGTTTTCAAATGCCTTGTAGCTTATTTCTGTAACTGAATCTGGTATTACAATTTCTGTTATTGCAGTATTAGCAAATGCACTGAAATCTATCTTAGTTACTGAATTAGGTATTACAATTTCTGTTATTCCAGTATTTTCACATATGCTAGAAGGAACGACTGTTAATCCTTCTTCTAAAGTAATTTTAGTAATATTTGGATTGTCTAAACATGGAAATGATGCACCATTTTTTAATGTTTTAGGAATTGTAATTTCTGTAAGACTTGTACATCCTGTAAAAACTTCGAATGATAAACTTGTAATATTTCCTAAATCTACTTTATTTAGATTTGTACAATTTTCAAATGCTTGGTACTCTATCTCTGTAACTGAATCTGGTATTACAATTTCCGTTATTGCAGTATTTGCACATAAGTTAGAAGGAACAACTGTTAATCCTTCTTCTAAAGTAATTTTAGTAATATTTGGATTGTCTAAACATGGAGATGATGCACCATCTTTTAATGTGTTAGGTATTGTAATTTCTGTAAGACTTGTACATCCTGTAAAAACTTCGAATGATAAACTTGTAATATTTCCTAAATCTACTTTATTTAGATTTGTACAATTTTCAAATGCCCTGTAGTCTATTTCTGTAATTGAGTCTGGAATGATAACTTCTGTTATTCCTGTAGCTGATTCAAAAGCATCATGTCCTATAGTAACAACTGTTTTTCCATCTAAAGATGAAGGAATCGTAATAGATCCTGTTAAGTCAGATGGATTTGTACATGTTAAATCTGTGATTTGATTTGAATCATTTAAGGTATAAGACCAATTGACAGTCACATCATTGATAGTAGAAGTTGTAGTATATGTGTCAGCTGCATTAACGATTGATGGAAATATTAAAAAAACAAATAATAAAATAATTGAAAATAATAATATTTTTCTTTCTTTTGTCATTTTTTTACCCCCTTTTTTTCCTTTGTTTTTTTAATCTTTTTAGAAATTTTACTCTAAAAAAATCCATAAAAATAATATCAATAAATAAATTTATTGTCAATAAATTTATAGTATTTTTATAAAAAGAGTTACAATGCAGACCTAAATGCCAGAAAGGTTACACATTTAAGTTGCATAAAAATCATTGGATATGATGATATATAAAGGAATAATAAATAATATGTCGAATAAATTATATGTAGTATATTTTAAAACAAGAGATAAAATATATGTGTTAAAAATCAAATTATTGTTAATATTATTTGATATATAACATACGAGGAGGAAGTATGAATATTTTAGAAATTATAGAAAAAAAGAGAGATAAAAAAGAATTGACGAAGGAAGAAATTAAATATTTTATTGAAGGATATACACATGATAAAATAGCAGATTATCAAGCTTCTGCACTAATCATGGCAATGTATTTAAATGGAATGACAAAACAAGAAACAACAGATATGACAATAGCAATGGCAAATTCAGGAGAAAAATTAGATTTATCGAGTTTAAATGAAGTGATAGTTGATAAACACTCAACTGGGGGAGTAGGGGATAAAGTATCATTAATCTTATTACCGCTAGTTGCTTCTTTGGGTGTACCAGTTGCAAAAATGTCTGGAAGAGGATTAGGATTTACAGGAGGAACAGTTGATAAATTAGAATCTATACCAGGATATCAAACAGGTATAGATATCCACAAATTTGTAGAAAATGTGGAAAAAGTAGGAATTAGTATGATTTCTCAGACATTAAATTTAGCACCAGCAGACAAAAAGATATATAGTTTGAGAGATAGTATTTCTTGTGTAGAAAGTATTCCGCTAATTGCTTCTAGCATTATGAGCAAAAAAATAGCAAGTGGTGCACAAAAAATTGTCTTAGATGTTACTTGCGGTTCAGGTGCGTTCATGAAATCTAAAGAAAGCGCAGAAGAATTAGCAAATGAAATGATTGAAATTGGAAGATTAGCAAATAAAGAAACGGTATGTGTACTTACGAATATGGATGAACCATTGGGGCATGCCGTAGGAAATTCTTTAGAAGTTATAGAAGCTATTCAATTTTTAAAAGGTGATATGCTAGAAGATGTAAAAGAAGTGGTATTAGAGTTGGGAGCATATATGGTAAAACTTACAGGAAAAGGAGAAGATATAGAAGAAAACAAAGCAAAACTATTAGAAAATATAGAAAACGGAAAAGGATATGAAAAATTCATACAATTAATAGAAAATCAAGGAGGAGATTCTTCATATATTAAAGATACAAATCAATTTCCAAAAGCAACTTATATAGAAAAAGTATATAGTCAAAAAAACGGATATGTTCAAAGTATGAATGCAAAAGAAATTGGAAAGATTGTCTGTGAATTAGGCGCAGGAAGAATTAGAAAAGAAGATAATATTGATAATGCAGTAGGGATTATATTAAACAAAAAAGTTTCAGATAAAGTAGAAAAAGAAGAGTTGCTAGTTACCATATATGCAAATTCAAAAGAAAAACTAGAAGAAGCGAAAAAGAATTTATTAAAGGTTATAAAAATTGAAGATAGAGAAGTAGAAAAGCCAAAAATGATATTAGAGGTTATGAAATAAGGGCAAAATTAACACAAAAAACTTTATTAGCAGATGTTAATTTTGAATAGTATTTACGATTGAACTGTATTTTTTTGTGATAAATAACAACAATAATGTAAAGATAAATGACAGTTTTATAAAAACAAATTTGATATATTATGTAAAATATGGTATAATTAAAGTTGGAACTTATCAACATTGATTGGTAAAGAAAGGAGGTGCCTCCAATGAGCACCTTAGATCCAAAGGAAATTTGGACAATCCTTGCTCTTAGAGAGCAGGGATGGTCTCCAGAGGAAATTGAGGAAGAATTTCCGAGACTGAAAAAGCTTGTAGAGGCTTAGTTTCGAAAATTTTTTCTTACCCCCACTTCGGTGGGGGATTTTTTTTGGGGAACAGGAAAATTAATTTTTCCTATTCAACAAAAAAACAACGTTGCACAGAAAAATAAAAAATTTATCTAAAACTATACAAAAAACAAGAAAATAATGATATAATATAGATGTTAGTATAAAAATTTAATACTAAAATCATGTAAATACTTAGATATATAAAGAAAAATTTATATAGGGCAGTATAGAAATAAAAATCACCTATATAATAAAAAGAAAGGAATGAGCAATTATGAAAAAAGAAAACAAAGAAAAAAAACAACAAGAAAAAGTAAAGAAAACAAAGCATTATGATAAAGGAAGAATCTTTGTAAAAGTAATGGCAGGTTTTTTAGCTATATTAATGATACTTGCAACAGCTTCAACACTAATATATTCACTAATGATATAATAAAAGAGGTAAAAATATGATAATTGATTTTGGAATGAATTGGGAGAATTTTTATACAGATAATATAGTAGGATATATAAAATCATTGCAAGAAAATCCATTTGAATTGATTACATTAATTATTGATTTAGCAATCGTAATATTTTTAATATATTCCTTTTTAAAAATTGTAAAAGGATCTAGGGCATGGCAGTTAATCAAAGGAATTGTTTTATTAATTGTGATTACTTGGCTTAGTGGATTGTTTAACTTGCAAATTTTAAATTGGATTTTAACAGGTATTATGAATTTAGGAGTCATTGCCATCATTGTTATATTCCAACCAGAGTTAAGAAGAGGACTTGAACAATTAGGTACCAATAAATTCACAAAGTTTTTTGGAATTGATAAAGATTTAGCAACAAAAACAAAAGAAGATATTTATAAAATTGTCATTGCAGCAGTAGAATTATCAAAAAGTAAAACAGGTGCTTTAATTGTTATAGAAAGAGATATAAAAATACAAGATGTTATATCTAGTGGAATACCAATGAATGCAGATGTATCTCCTCAACTATTAGTTAACATCTTTGAACCAAAAACACCATTACATGATGGAGCTGTTATTATCTCAGGAAATAAAATAGCAGCAGCGGCCTGTGTATTACCACTTGCAGATGATAATGATATAGCCAAAGAATTAGGAACAAGGCATAGAGCAGCAATCGGAATTTCTAAAGAGTCTGATAGTATTGTAGTAGTTATTTCAGAAGAAACAGGAAAAATTTCTATTGCAAAAGATGGAACTTTGATTGCTGATGTTAGTGAAGATGCTTTGAAAAAGATATTAATTACGAATGTAGTAACAAAGAGATTTGCCGTAGAGAAAAGAGAAAGAAGAAATAAAATAAAAGAAATTAGAGAAAAATTACGTAAGGAAAAACAAGAAGAAAAAGCTAAAGAAGAGGAAGAAAAGAAAGAATAGAAAGTCGCTATATATGCGACTTTTATTGATTACTTTGCATTGAATATCTTTGGATAATGTTTAATTAAATAAAAATCAAGAAAAGGGTAGATATATTTTAAGTAAAAATGTATAAAAAACGAATGATTCTAGTAAATAGATATGGATTTAAGAAGAGGAATTAAAATTATGAGAAATATTAAATTAGTAATTGAATATGATGGAAAAGAATTTAATGGGTGGCAAAAACAACCAACGAAATTAAATATTCAAGGAGAAATTGAAAAAGCAATTAAACAAATAACAGGAGAAGAGGTAGATTTAACAGCTTCAGGAAGAACAGATGCTGGTGTTCATGCTCTTGGACAAGTAGCAAATTTTAAAACAAATTCGAATATACCAATTGAAAAAATTCCAATAGCATTAAACTCTAATTTAAAAAAATCTATTGTCATAAAGTCAGCAGAAGAAGTGGAAGAAAGATTTCATAGTCGATTAAATTGTAAAAGAAAGACATATCGATATATCATTAATAATTCAAAATATGGAACAGCAATTTATAGGAATTTAGAAACCCATATACCAATGAAATTAGATATACAAAAAATGCAAGAAGCTGTGAAATATTTTGAGGGAGAACATGATTTTAAAGCATTTAAAGCAAGTGGAACAAGTAGCAAAAGTAGTGTAAGAACAATCTATAAGGCAGAAGTGATTGATGCAGGAAATGAAAGAATTTATATAGAGTTAACAGGAAATGGTTTTTTATATAATATGGTAAGAATTATTGCAGGAACACTTGTAGAAGTGGGATTGGGCAAAATAGAACCAAATGAAATTAAAACAATTAGAGAATCTAAAAAACGAGAAAATGCTGGAAAAACATTACCACCACAAGGATTATACTTAGTTAATGTGGAATATGAGAAATAAAGAAGATAGTGAAAGTTATCAGATAATATAACTTTTACTGTCTTATTCTTTATAATATGAACAAAGTCAATGGATTATGCATAAAATATAGTAAAAAGAAAAGAGGAGAAAGCATATGAATACAATTTTACTTATATTTTTTGCAATCCCATTAGCGGTGATTATATTTTCCATAGCATTACAAAAAGTATTAAAATGTCCAGCATTAGTGGCAGGAATCATATTTGCAATAGGTGTTATTATCACATTTATTATAGGAAATTTAATTGTTTTAGCAGTTACATTGGTCTATACATTAATCAGTTATATAACAGCACTGATTACTTGTTTGATATGTAAATTTTCTAATAATGGTAACAATCATGATAATGGTTGTAGAAGAAATCGTTGTTGGAATAACAATGATGAAAATGATTTATTAACCATAAGTAGTCGTTGCCAAAATAATGGGAATGGTGATTTATTGACAATTAATAGTAGTTGTGCAAATGGAAACACCAATAACTTACTTACAATTAGTAGTAATAATAATGGAAGGAATTGTTGCTGTAACAATGATAACAATAATGGTTGTGGATGTGGAAATAATAATGACATAAACACAGCAAATACAATCAATGGTGTTATCAGAATAGTGGATAGTAATGGAAATACCTGTTGTAATAATGATGAAATAACAACTAGAATTAACGTAGTTCCAAATAGCACAAATAATGGCAGAACAGGTTGCATTTGTGGAAGATATAGAAGAAGATAATTAAGGGAATTTGGGGACGGACTCAAATTTCCCTTTTTCTTTTTTGGCGTTTTCTAAAAAGAAAAAAACGATTTATTCCTCTCAATATCGCAAACAGAAACAATCTCAAAGGAACAAAAAATGTCCCAAACAGAAACGTCCCCAAAAGGACATTTTTTCTATTTCGGTTGAATTTTTATGAAATTTATGGTAATATATATCATACGAAAAGGAGGAGAAGATGTTAGAAATCATAGAAGATACAATAATAGATAGTGTAAGATTAATTCCTTTTTTATTTCTTACCTATTTACTGATGGAATACATAGAACATAAGACTAAAGAAAAAACAAAGGAAACCATAAGGAAATCAGGAAAATTTGGACCATTTTTTGGAGCATTATTGGGTATTGTTCCTCAATGTGGATTTTCTGTTTCTGCTACCAATTTATATGCAGCAAGAGTGATAAGTTTAGGAACATTAATTGCAGTGTACTTATCTACTTCTGATGAAATGTTGCCTATATTTTTATCAGAAGGTGTAGCCATTGATGTTATTATAAAAATATTAGCTATTAAATTGGTTATTGGTATGATAGCTGGTTTCTTAATCGATTTGGTGGTACGATTAAAGAATAAAGGAAAAGAAGACGAAGAAAAAATTATTGATTTATGTGAAAAAGAGCATTGTCATTGTGAACATGGAATATGGAAATCTGCATTAAAACATACTGTAAACATATTTATTTTTATCTTTATCATAACATTTGTTATTAATTTAGCGATTTATTTTATTGGAGAAGATACGATAGCTGGATTTATGCTAGATAGACCAATATTAGGACCAATTATATCTGGAATCATCGGATTAATTCCAAACTGTGCTTCATCAGTTATTATTACACAAATGTATTTAGAAAATATTATATCTGTTGGTACAATGATTGCAGGTTTATTAGTTGGCGCAGGTGTAGGACTAGCCGTATTATTTAGAACCAATAAAGGTATAAAAGAAAATATAAAAATTACGGTTTTACTATATGCAATAGGTGTTATGTCTGGTATTATATTAGAATTGATTGGACTAACAATATAACTAATAAGAAACAAAGACTTACGATTAAATTTCGTAAGTCTTTATTTTGGTTTTTATTTCTTTTCATTTCTTTTGAAATTAATAACAACAGCATCATCATTATCAAAGAAATATTTAGAATCTGTAGTATCTGTTTGTACTGGGTTGATTTCATCTCTTTCGTCTTTAAAATCTAGATTTTTTAAATCAAATTTCTTTTTCATTGAAGTGTCATCTTCTGTGGTAGTTGTAACACCATCAGAATATTTACCAAAATCAAATACTTTAACTTTTTGTTTTTCTTTATATTTAGATTCTAAGTAGTTAAATCTACCAGGACCTACTAGCGGTTTTCCGTTGAGATTTCTAACTTTAAAAGCACATAATTTATTTGTTAGCATTGATTGTAATTTACCAGGTGTAAAATAATAAACATATGCCCATTTTGCATCACCATATTTAGGTGCATATTGTGTCTTCTCAGTGTCAAAATCAACTTTGTAAGTCCATTCCCTGTGTTGACCAAATTCGTCACACCACCATTGTAGTTCACTTATTTCTGCATTTCCTGTAAATACCTTGTTTGCACAGTTTGATAAAATGGTATTTCTATAATTTTCTCTAGATTTTGGTGTTTCTAATTGTGCTAAGTTTTGAGCAGAGATGATAGTTCCGACACGATATTTTCTATACATTGTGAACATAGCTTCTGTTGCTTTACAAATAAAGTCAGGGAATTCATCAACATATAGAAAATTAGGTACCCTTGAATTTTCTCCGCCAGGTCTTCTTAAAACTGCATTTTGCATTGATATTAAGAAGAATAATCCAAATGCTTGATGGGTTGATGCTCCTAAATCACCACGTCTTGTACATATAAAAGTAATCTCACCATTTGCAAGTGCTTTATCAAAATCTATGTTATTAAATCGATTACATAAGATAGATTTGACACCAGGTAATCTTAAAAGATTATCTAATTGTGTAACTGCTGCATAAATGTCTTTTTCAGTTTGTTCTTTAGCAGGTCCATCTTTATAGAAACATTTTCTAAAATATGCAAGTTGTATAGCATATTTTTCTTTTAATTCTTCATCATGTGCTAATATTTCACACATTTTTTCAATCAATTCAAAGTTAGTAAACATTTTTAGCATATCTTCCATATTAGGAAGAGCACCTTCATTCATCCTAGGATACATTTCTTTTAGTAAAATAGCTAAATTTTCGATTGCTTGAATGATAAAGTCTTCTCTATAGGCATCTTCTACTTCTTCGTGAGCATTACTATACATAGCTTTTAAAGCAGAAGAAATCGTAACGGCTATCTTTGAAGGTTCATCATAAACAAAAGGATTTAATCCCATGGAATTAGAATTTGATGGATCAATCATATTATATTTAAACCCATAATTATCACAAACTTGTGTCATGTGGTCAATTAATTCATAATCTGGTGACATGATTTCTAATCCTAAATTCTTATATATATTTTCACCATTTAGTGGTCCTAAAATCATCTTTTTCATATAAGCATTGTAGACATCTTCTTTTCCTTCAGCGGGAGATAGCATTTCTAATCTAAAGTTTTGATTTAGATAATCATTATCATATGGTCTTTTTAAATGTGCAATACCTGTTTTTAGTGCTGTAAATCCCATTTCTTTTGAAACTTCTCTAAAAAAGTATTTTTTCTCAATATCTCTAGCAATCATTGGTTCAAAGACCAAAGAGGTTTTTCCTGTTCCAGAACCACCACATACAAATAATGATAAATATCTAGAAGCTTCTGGAATGGTAATAACTGTACCATAATCATGATCTGTACATAGAAAAACTTCGCAAGTATATACACCTCTATCCTTTTTAGGATCAGATAAATCAATACCAGGATAATCCCAGATAGAACGAATCTGATCTAAGTTGTCATTAATACCCATATATAACCATTTGAATACTGGGAATATAGTAACCAATGGTAAATAAAGTGAAATACTAATAAATGCAGGCTTTACAATGTCAGAGAAATCAGTAATTAATTCTACGTAATTAGGGACAGATAATAATAATAGCCAAGCTCCCATGTTTAACCACTGGGTGAACATAGAAATTGCAATGATATATAATCCAATGACATATACATAGAATATAGCAACCTTTTTCATGTTAGAAGTGGCAAATTCAGATTTTCCTGAAAATAGAAATGCAAAAATTGGGCATGCTAAAGCTAATGTATATTGTATAGGCCCCCAATAAGAGTAGGATACACCTGTAAATATCATAAGAAGCATTTCAACGATTCTATCGACAGCTAAATATACGGTTAATAATGTTAAAATATATGTTGCAAAAGTATTCCTATTGATATTCAATTTCTTTAAAAATTTATCGATTAGCTTCATTTAAAATATCCTTTCAAAATTTAAAATCATACATATATATTATCCTACAAAATAGCGAAAAAAACAAGACTTTTAGCGAAAATAATTTAACTTTGTCCAATAAAGGGTTACAATTCACAACTCAATAACGGACAGGGAAAGGTTATGTTATTCTAGATTTCATAAATTTCTCGGCTCAATGCGTACTTTAGCCTTTCTAAATCTAAAACAAACGAGCCTCTCGCTATTCCCGCTTCCTCATTTGTTTTAAATTAAGAAAGCCTACAAGTACTCCAATCACATTCGAAATCTATTCAATCTAGAATAACATAACCTTTCCCTGTCCGTTATTGAGCTGTGAATTGTAACAATAAACGGTCCCAATTAGACAAAATGATAGTATAAAAAGTAAGATAATGGAATATACTATTATGACAAAAGGCAAGGAGGAAAGTTATGGAAGAAGGATATATGAAAAAAAGCGAATTGGAAAATTTAGATGAAAGAGAAAAAGAAATAGAACTAATCAAAAATATTATTCATACAAGGAGAGAGTTAAAAAATGTGGATACAAATTTTGAATATGCACAAGATGATTTAGTAGATTATTATATCTATGAAATGAAGGCTAATCAGGCAAAATTAAATTATTTAATCAAAATGGCAAAAATGAAAGGGATTACAGTCGATATGATTAATGATATAAAATATAGACTTTCTAGTGATGAAGAAGTCGTATAGGTCTATTTGTCCAATGGATAGCATAATAATGAGTAAGAGGATATATATGTTATCAATTGGAGGTAGAAGATGGATTTAAATGTAATTACATATTTGGCTTGTATCTGTTTTATATTTATCATTGGAAGAATTTTTATTGTCCCACTAAAGAAGATATTGAAACTCATTATCAATTCAATATTTGGCGGGATTATTATATATGTGATTAATTTAATAGGAGCTAATTTTGGTTTTCATATAGGATTAAATATTGTTAACAGTATTATCATAGGATTATTGGGATTACCAGGGGCGGTTTGCTTAATTATTGTAAAATTATTAGTAGGATAAAGAAAAAATAAAGCTATTATTGAATTATGTCGAATTTTCTGATAGGATAGGAATATATAAAAGAGATAATAAGGGGTGTAAATAATGGAGTATATAAATCATAAAGATAAATTAAAAGATATTAAACTAGATAAAAATAATTTCTATGTCATGATTGATTTTGACAGAACCATAACAGAAGCTCAAAGTATTAGCGCATGGAGAGTATTATACTATTCAGAATTATTAGGGGAAAAATTCAAACAAAAATATGCTGAGATACATGATGAAACAGAATTAAGCAAAAGTGAAAGCAATGAAGCAAAACAAAAAGCTTTTGAACAAAGATTTATGGCATATATGGATTTATTAAGAGATTGTCATTTTAATAAAGAGATATTAGAAAGGGCAGTAGAGAAAACAGATTTAACATTGCGTGATGGTGCAAAAGAATTTTTTAGAAAAATGTATGAAAATAATATTCCAGTTATCATTATATCTAGTAGTATAAAAAATGTGATAGAAGAATATTTAAAACAAAATCATGCATTTTATGATAATATTCACATATATGCTAATGATTTAGATATGAATGGAAAGAAAGAAAATGATGTAACCAATGTGACACCATATAATAAAAATGAAATAGAATTTTCTAAGGAATTAAAGGAAAATATAAAAGACAAAAAATATATAGTATTACTAGGAGACATACCAGATGATGTTAACATGGTATCAAAAGAGAAGTTAAATCATACCATCACCATAGGATTTTTAGAAGAACATATGGAATCTAATTTAGAAAAATATAACAAAACTTTTGATATTGTGTTAACTGATAATGCAAGTTTTAAAGAAGTTTTAAAATTAATAGATTTTAATTAGAAAATAGAAAAAGACAAAATCAAAATATTTGATCTTGTCTTTTCTATTTATTATATATTTTTCAAAATCTATTCAACTGTAACAGATTTTGCTAAGTTTCTTGGTTTATCAACATCTAATCCTTTTTCCTTTGAAATGTAATATGATAATAATTGCAAAGGAATAATAGATAAGATTGGTGATATATATGGGCTAGTTTCAGGAATTTCTAGTACAATATCAAACATAGATTTATCAATGTTTTGATTTGTAACAATAAATGTTTTTGCTCCACGAGTAATGACTTCTTGTAGATTGCTAACTGTTTTTTCAACTAAGGTAGGCTCTGTCATAATTCCTACAACGGTTACATCTTTTTCAATTAAAGCAATAGCACCATGTTTTAATTCACCTGCTGCATAACTTTCTGAATGAATATATGAAATTTCTTTTAATTTTAAAGAACCTTCTTTGGCAACAGTTTCATCGATTCCTCTACCGATAAAGAAAATATCTTTTTCTTGATAAACTTCATTTGCAAAATTTTTAATCCTATCTTCTAATGCTAAACAATTTTCAATTTGTTTAGGTAATTCTAAAATTTCCTTTTTTAATTTATATAATTCTTCAGAATTTTTTTCTAATATTTCTGCAAAATAAATAGCTAATATAACAATCAAAACAACTTGTGAAGTATATGCTTTTGTAGAAGCAACTGCAATTTCTGGTCCTGCATGTGTATAAATAGAATAATCTGCTTCTCTTGTAATAGAACTTCCTATAACATTAGAAATAGCAAGTGTTTTAGCACCTTTTTCTCTTGACAATTTTAATGCAGCAATGGTATCTGCTGTTTCTCCTGATTGAGAAATAAAGATACATAAAGTTTTATCATCGATTAATGGATCTCTATATCTAAATTCAGAAGCAATATCTACTTCAGTTGGAATTCTACAAAGTTTTTCAATAATATTTTTTCCTGCTAATCCAGCATGCATTGCTGTACCACAAGCGACAATGTAGATTTTATTTAAACCTGATAAATATTCTTTGGTGAATTTTAATTCATCAAATTCACATTTTGAGTTTTCACTAAATTTAGCACCAATGGTTTCACGAATAGCGGTTGGTTGCTCATGAATTTCTTTTAGCATAAAATCTTCATAACCATTTTTTTCACTGCTAGCAGCATCCCATTCAATACTTTGCGTCTTTTTATCTACTTTATTTAAATCTTTATCATAAAATTCAGCAGAATCTCTTGATAAAAATACATATTCAAAATCATTTAAAAGATAGAAGTTTCTGGTAAATGATAAGATAGCAGGAATGTCTGAAGAAATATAATTTTCATCAATTCCTTTTCCAATAACTAAAGGACTATCTTTTCTAACAACAATCATATTGTCAGGAAAATCTTTACAAATAATTTCTAAAGCAAAACTTCCTTTTAAATTAGAACAAGCATTTTTAACAGCTGTTAAAAATTTCATTTTTCCTGTTTCTTCTGTCTCTTTAGTATAATAATAATGAATTAAATTTGGAACAATTTCTGTATCTGTATCAGAATAAAACTTATATCCATTATCCATTAAAAATTTTCTTAATTCATTATAATTTTCGATAATACCATTATGCACAACACTAAATGATTTTGAATTATCTTGATGAGGGTGTGCATTTTCTTTAGATGGTTTTCCATGTGTTGCCCATCTGGTATGTGCGATACCAATGGTACCTTTCAAATCATCAATACCTTTTATATCATATAAATTTTTTACTCTTCCTTTATTTTTCATCACAACTAAACCTTCTGGTTCAATTGTTGAAATACCTGCAGAGTCATACCCTCTGTATTCCAATCTTAAAAGTCCATTGATTAAAATTGGACTTGCTTTTTGTTTTCCTATATAACCTACAATTCCACACATAATATAAATCCTCCTAAAATTTGTTTTTGGGAATTAAAGGTATGCAAATAAAACCTATATGTATTGACCTTTGTTACAATATTACTATTGCTCTTTTAATCAATACTTATGACCATAAGTGAAAGCCATCAGAGCATCCGCCGAATCTTTCGATAACTCTGAACCTCGTCAACACTATTTAATAGTGTCCAGGCGCTATATATGAATGAAATATTGCCCTCCTTTCTAAATATTTTCTTGCATACTTTTAATTTACTGCTATTATATTATACTAAAATGGAAAAATGCGCAAGTCCTAGTTAAAAAATTTTATTTTCTTGAAAAATTTTAGCTAAAAAATCTTAAATATAAAACCGCTCAAATTTGAAAAAAGGCTTAAAAAATGGTATAATATAAGTATGCAACAAAGTTTGCAAGTACATTGAAAAATAGGTGCGAGTAAGCACCTCATATATAAACTGAGGCTATTTTTTAGCCTATTTTTCCTTGTACTAAAAAAATTAAATAAATAAAAAAGAAATGCCCATCCTTGAGAGTAGGTAAGGATATATAGCTTAGCCGGTTATATATCTGGGAACGAACGTCATCACAAGAGTGATGAGTAGTAGGGAAAGGAAAAAAATGGCTAAAAAAATGATGAAAAAGATAAATGTTGCTTGGGGAGAAGGTGGAACAGACCTTTTCCTGAATCCGACTGAGTCTGGCAGTTTCGAACTGCTGGACTATGAGTATGATACTCAAAAAATCCACTCCATCGGGGGTGGACGGGTAACCTATGAATCCCAGTCCGGGTTAACCGGAAATGGGTTCATAAACAGACTGGGAACACTGATCCCGGTTGGATACTGGCGGGTAGATACTGTCTACCATGACCAGTATCCGGTTAGTCTCGATAAGGAGAATGACCTTAAGGTCATGATACCTTATCAGACTCATGAGTCAGATAAGGACTCGACCCTGCGGGATTACCCGGTGGTGATTTTGTGGGGAGAGGATAAAATTGTCTACTGCAAATTTAAGCAGTTGACAAAAATCCTCAAGAAGATTCTTCTGGGAGAATTCTCAGAAGAAGGGGGGAAAATCTTAACAAAGAAATTGTTAAGATCGACCCCATATGCACGAAGAAATCCAGAGGAAGTGAAACTTCAGTTTTACAACCTCTGGGGGTGGAAACGGCCATATCCGTGGCCATGGGAGTTCACATATGAACTCCTGGATGCTTTCAAATTACTGCCAAGATATGGCAGTGATGTAAATGAAGAAATAGGCATCCTTCGCATTGCGAGGGATGCAAATGGAGACCTTATCAGGTATACTTCCATATCGGGCGTACGATATGGAGAAGAGATAGTACCTGAGGAGGTACTCTTCAATGGAGAAACTCCCATCAGAGGATGGGAGTTAGGAAAACCCTATACATTGTATAGGGTTCGAAACGACGATGTACATATCGTCGCATGGACTCCATTGAGAAGAAAACTTCCTGGGATAATTGAGAGCTTTGCTCGTCGTTATCCAAAGGGAGAGGCAGAACTCATCAGAGGGCTGCTTGAAAAAATAGACAACTCGTATGAAGAATATGAGTTGTCTGTAAATAAACTGCTTTTCTTCGGTGACGAAGAAAAGTGGTTTAAGGAGGCCCAAAAAGGTCTCAATCGTAAGTTACGTAAAAGCGTAGCTTACGGTATAGAATCTGTCCTGGAGGACAGGAAAAACCAGGAAATTTTGGAAGAGATTCCGGATGACCTGGTGATTAGTATTCAGGATAGCCTGGATGCTGGTAACTGTCAGCCAGGAACCGAAGCTTTCCGGGATCAGTATTTCCCTGGAAAGACGGAAACAAAAGCTGGCGAACTCAAAAAGTTTGCTAGCAATAACAAAGACGTGATGCGTGTGCTTCTGTACATGTATCACAAAAAGGCGGTATAGTCTACCAAAAATCCTGCTCATTCGCAGGTGCCTCAGTTTATATGAAAAGAAAGCAGATTGTCCTCATTTGGGTAATCTGCTTTTTTGTTGAATAGGAACCATTGTTTTTTTATGCAATAGAAAAACAATGGTGCACAGAAAAGATAACATAAAATTTGAAAAAGTAGATTAGAAGTGATATAATATAAACCGTGCAATCCAAAGAGATTGTGGTACATTGAAAAATAGGTGCGAGTAAGCACCTCATATATGAACTGTGGCTATTGCTTTAGCCTATTTTTCTTTGTGCAGAAATAAAATGATAGAACGCCCAGCCTTGAAAGACAGGCGTAAATATATAGCTTAGCCGGTTGTATATTTATTTGGGAACGAACGCCAACAAAAGGGGAGTAGGGAAAGGAAAAATATGGCTAAAGAAACAGAGGAAAAATTAAAGGAAATCTTAGGAGAAGGCGTAACCCTCGGAATGGATTCAGCCGAGGAAGACTGGGAATCTGATGGTGAAAAACCACAGGATTCCAGTGGAGTGGACTCTTGGGAGTAGGAGATAACCTCTGCTCATCTGAAGAGGTCTCAGTTTGTATGTGAAGCAAAAGCAAGTTATCCTCATTTGGGTAACTTGCTTTTGTTGTATTTTATAGAGATAAAAAACGGTAAAAAGATTGAAAATATAAACCAGTTTATATATAATGCAATTAATTAGTAAACTGTTTAAATATCTAAATAATAATTAGAAATAGAGGTGAAAATATGATAGATATCAATAAAATGAGTATAAAAGAGTTAGATGAATATCTAGGGTTACAACTTGAATATGTAGATATACAACACATAATTGAAAAAGATAGTGTATTAGTTGAAATATTAGAAAAGCTCGGAAAGTATTATAGAAGAGAAGTAGCTGTTCCAGTAGATAAAATAATAGAGTCCTTAATAGAAAATGAAAAGTATGTAGATAAAGAAAGATTACTTCTTGTTAATTATTATGCAATAGAGTCAAAAGATCAGAATTAATCGATATTATGCAAAAAGAATTACCGAACCTAGAAGAAAAAGGGATATTAAGAGAGCTTACACATTCTAAAAATCAATATCCTGAAAGGGTACAAAAATTGTTAGGTGTACCAAACTATTTGGCAAGAGCTAGGAAAGAAGAAAAGCGAGATACGGCTTTACAAAGACTTGTTAATAGCCAAGAATATACAGATGAAGAAAAAGAGAAAATCATGCAAATAAGTGAGGCTTGGGAAAGTGTAAGAAATAGTAGAGGATATTATGAAGAAATATAAAATAAATATTGTGAAAGGTAAAAAAATATGGATATAGAATTTCAAGAATTTTTAAATAAAGATATAGGGTATGGGAATACTCTAAAAAATAAGAAAATGAAATTGTTAAATGAAATAAAAGAAAGTGTCATAAAGGATAAAGAATTTTTTGAACAGGCTACAGAAATAGATTTCAAAAAGTGGAAAAAGAAACTGGATTTAGATATATTTTCTAAAATGATTGATGAATACATAGAGATGGAGAAAAATAACCATACTGCCATAATAGAAGAAGGAAATACACAAATAGAAAAAATAGTGATAAGCTATTATGGAAATCCATATGTAACATGGATTTTATGCATCCAAGCAATTATTTATCAAAAACAATTATTACTAGAAACAGGAGAATTTATGCTATCTACCAATACTTTTATTGTGAATATGGTAAATCAAATATTAAAAGAAAATCATCTTCCAACATTGTTGATAGATTGTATAGAAATTGTAGATAAAAAAGCTATTATTGAAAAAGAAATCAAAACTATCATTATTGGTGCTACACAGAACAAAGCAGAATATCTTGGAAAATATATTTACATACCATATAACAACTATATTATCTATTGTGCAGATGAAGAATTAGAAAAATTGAGTAAAAGTATTTATGATTATGCATGTAATAATTTTTTTGAAACAGAAGTCTTATTCGAAGAAGATATTGAAGAAGCTATTGCGATAATTAATCTTCACAAAGATTGCATTGCAGTTATATTAACTAAAGATACAAATTTACAAAAGATGTTCAGAGAAAAAATAGAGAACAAATTATATATCAATGAAAATCCATTTTCAAAAGAAGAAATCAATCTTCCTGTTGATTGTTTAGAAATGAAACAAGAGAAATAGAAAGTGAAAATTATTTACTTTTTAACAATAAACATGATAAAAAACGATAAAAGGATTGAAAATATGAGTAAATTCATATATAATACAAGTATTCAAAATGAGATATACATAAAAGGGAATAGGTAACCATGAGAGCCTAAATATGAAATAAGGGGAATAGACATGAATGTATTAATTAATGAAACAAGAATTGAAAAAAGATTGGACGAAATGGCAAAAGAAATAGACAGAGATTATGAAGGAAAAGAAATTATCTTAATTGGTATTTTAAAAGGTTCAGTTGTATTTATGGTGGAATTAGCCAAAAGACTAAAAACAAAAGTACAATTTGAGTTTATAGAAGTATCTAGTTATGAAGGAACAGAGAGTACAGGAAAAGTAAAGATTGTAAAAGATATAAAAAATAGTATTGAAGGAAAAGATGTATTAATTGTAGAAGATATTATTGATACAGGAACAACTTTAGCATTTTTAAAAGATTATTTGAAATTGAAAAGACCAAATAGTTTAAAAATTGCAACGCTACTTAGTAAACCATCAAGAAGAACAAAGGAATTAGAAGTAGAATATATCGGATTTAGAATAGAAGATAAGTTTGTAGTTGGATATGGTTTAGATTATAATCAAAACTATAGAAACTTACCATATATTGGTTATGTAGAAAGCGAAGAAGAGTTTTAAAAGGGAAAAGTTTTCAAGACTTTTCTTTTTTTTTAAAATAAATAGATTGTATTTAAAAGAAAATGATATATTTTAATTAATAAAATAATGTTTGATTTTGCTTTATGAAAAATTGATATAATGAAAACACAAAAAATGCTTTAGAAAAAATAGAAATAATAGCCAAAAATTGACTTTATGTAAATTTACATAGTATAATAGAAAATAGAGGTGAGTATATGGTAGATATTCATAAAATGACAATAAGAGAAATCGACGAACAATTTCATTTGCAAATGGAGTTCAGTGATGTTCCATATATATTACATAAGAGAATTACGCAAGAAGAAATAACACAAAGATTTGGAACGATAGATAACACTGCAATTTCTATGTCTGATATATTAGAGTATTTAGAAGAAAACGAAAAAGATGTAGATAAAGAAAGGTTAATGGTAGTTAATCTAAATTCCTATACACAAATAAAGAACTTTCAAAGTAGAGTAAAAAATCACATGGGAGCATTTGGATTTGAAGAAAAAGAAATAGAAGAAGACTGGAACAAGACAAGAGACTGTGTAGCAGAATTTTGTAAAGAAAAAGACATTGTATTTGCAGAACAAGAGTCTGTGGGTGGAAGATATTCTACAAAAGTATTATCAGGTAGAGAACTTATAGGAAAGCCTTTATCAGAAGAAGAAAGAAAACAAGAAAAGGTAAGTAAAAGAGTTATTAAAATACTTTCAAATGAAGCTTTATTAAATGCATTATTACAAACGAAAGACTTAGAAGACCAAGAGGAAATATTTAAAGTTCCAGGATTAGGAAACGATATATTACAGACAATGGTATACAATTCTTTTTTGAAAATGCAACTTCCCCCATCCAAGATTAGAAAACTTATAGAAACAGAAAAATTAGATTTATATTTGGAAGCACATTTGCTTCAATTAGATGGGACAGAAATTAAGAAAGCGTTTGAAGGTGTAGAAAAGTATATAGATATGGAAAAAATGTGTTTATATGCTTTATCTGATATTATTAAACAAATAGAAAATGCAGATATTATCTATTATACAAAGAAAGATGGAAAAATAGGTGTTTCAATTTATGAAGCATGTATTGGTACAAGTGCACAATTAATACCATATTTAGAAGGCACTTTGGGAGAATATGATTCTATTTTATCTAACACAAAAACAGAACTTACTATAGGAGACAAAACCTATACAACTGCAAAAGCTAAAGAAGATATGAAAAAATATATACATGGTAGATATTTATCTAGTTTTTCCATAGAAGAACAAATTAGAATCTTTTTAGAAAGTGGGATTCAAAAAACAGGAATGCATAGGAATCAGTTACAATACATTCAACAATATATTGTAACTGAAAGAGGTGTAAAAAACTTAAAGGAATTAAATCAAATGATGGATATACAGCTATTGAATGAAAGAGATGTAGTAAAATTATATGAGAATAGAAAATTAAGTCTGGAAAATATAAAAGAAATGCGAGAAAGACTAAATTTAGAAAGACAAATAACACCTGCATCAATACAAAATCAAATAGCTTCTTTGCAAAATGTGAAAGAGGAAAAAAGGCAGTATGAAGAGGAAACAGTTAAAAGATATGTAGCATTATATAGAGAAATATATGTTACGGGGAAAACAGAGGAAGAAATATTAGAAGAAGCAAAAAGATTATTACAAAGACCAGAAAGTACGAAAAAGAAAAATGATGCAAAAACACCGATAGAAGAACATGCAGATTTATTAAGATTTGGTGCGATTTCTGAAGAAACATATATAAAATTAATGGAAAGAGGAATCATAAGTGTAGAGGATTTTATAAATCAATATCAAAATGATTTGATTCATATAGATACAATTCAAAAATTAAAAGAAGAAGGAGTAGAATTTAAAGGGATAGATGTAGAAAAACAAATTATAGATAGCTATATGGAGATAAGAGAGCAAGAAAATCCTGATGATAAAAAATTAAAAAAATTCATTGAATTATATAAATTGCTCCAATTAAGTGGATTAACAGAAGAAGAAATAAATGAAAAAGCAAATGATTTGGTAATCAATATTGGAACAAGGATAGAAAGTGACATAGAAGCTGGAAAACAAATAAAAGCATTTGGAAAAGAAGATAGAAAAAACTTGTATGAACTAGAAGCAATTCCAATAGATACAGTTGCACTTTGGGCAGACAAAGGTGAATTGATAGAACTTTTGAAGAGTGAATTTTTAGTTCCGAAAGACTTAAGAAAGCTATATCAACAAAACAGTATTATTTTACATGATATACAAGAAATTATACAGTCTCAAGATGTAAAATTAGAGCAAAAAATAGCTATCATTAATATTGTATTTCCATCTCCAAAAGATGCTGAAATTAGAGAGGCGTTATTCGGAAAAATAACAGAATTAGACGAAACCGTGGTTCCTGAAAAGGAATCTACACATAGAGAAGTAAAACAAAAACATGGTGATACAAAACCCAAATATCGTAAACATATATTTGATACAGCAGTTCGATATAATAGCTGGATACAATCAGATGAAAATGTAAAAATGGAAATTTTAAATGATGGACATATTGCTGTGCATTTACCAAATGTAAAAGAAGGGATTGTTGTCGTTGAACAATTTTATAAATTAAAAACAGCAAAAAACGGAAAGAAGAAAATGGAAGATGCATGGGGTGTGGGAGGTTTTGTATTACCAGAAGAGGATTATCAAGCAAACAAAGATCAATTTATTACCAAGGATTATCGTGTTAACCGTCAACAGTTAGGAGATATTGTAAAAGAATTAGCACCAAAGCTAGAAGAAAAAGGAATATCTGGAAATTTGTATCATTTTCAAAATTATCCAGAGGTGGTACAAAAACTAATAGGGATACCAAAAGGTTTAGCAAAAGCAAAAACAGAACAAGAGAGAGAAAAGGCAATCAAAATGTTGGGAGATAGCAAACAATATTCATCTGAAGAAATGAAAAAAATAAAAAAAGTCAGTCAAGCTTGGTTAAGTGTAAGAGAGAGTAGAAGAATTTGCGAAAAATAAATAAAACATTTGGCATGAAAGCCATGATGTGATATACTATATAAAGTAGATAAAAAAGAAAGACTTATAATTCAAATAGAAGATATAAGCCTTTCTTTTCAGCATAAGGCCTTGTACAATACATGCACTTTAGAAGTCAATATCGTTAATAGAGAAATTCAATAAAGACAAAGGAATGAAATGAAATGTTTGATATAGAAGAAGAATTAAAAAAATTACCAGGAAAACCTGGTGTATATATTATGCATGATAAAGATGATAACATTATCTATGTTGGAAAAGCGATTTCATTAAAAAACAGAGTTAGGCAATATTTTAGGAAAACCAATAAAACCGCTAGAATTGAAAAAATGGTTTCTTTAATTGATCATTTTGAATATATCGTTGTAGATAATGAGGCAGAAGCTTTAATTTTAGAATGTAATTTAATCAAAAAGAATAGACCCAAATTCAACGTCTTATTAAAAGATGATAAAACCTATCCATATATAAAAATAGATGTAAAATCAGAATATCCAGGAGTCTATTATACAAGAAGAGTGATTAATGATGGCTCAAAATATTTTGGACCATATGCCAATCCAGGTGCGGCAAAAGAAATGTTAGACTTTATTAAAGAAAGATATAAAATTCATCAATGTAGAACGTTAAAAGAAAGAACAAGACCATGCTTAAATTACCATATAGGTAGATGTTTAGCACCATGTATGGGAAATGTAGATAAAGAAGAATATCGAAAACAAGTCAATGAAATTATCGATTTATTAGAAGGAAAAACAGATAAAGTTTTAAAAGATTTAGATTTACAAATGAAAGAAGCATCTGAAAAAATGGAATATGAAAAAGCTGCTAATTTAAGAGATAGAAAACAAGCAATCGAAAGAGCCTCAGCAAAACAAAAGGTATCTAACATATCAGAAAATAGCATTGATGTTATCGGAATTGCAAAATCAGATTTAGAAGTTTGTGTAGAAATCTTTTTTGTAAGAGGAAGCAAAATGATTGGAAGAGAACAATACTTCTATAAAGATTTAAAAGACATGGAAGATAAAGAGATTCTTTCAGGATTTATTAAACAATATTATTTTGATAATCCAAATATTCCTAGTAAAATTATGATAAGAGAAGAAATTGAAGATAAAGAAGCGATTGAAGGGTGGTTATCCACAGAATTAGGAAAAAAAGTGGAAATTAAATCACCTAAAAAAGGTGAAAAATTAAGATTTGTAGAAATGGCAGAAAATAATGCAAGAGTGATATTAGATAATAAAGAAAAAGATAAAAGTGAAATTTTATTAGAATTAAAAGAAGTATTAAAAATGGATATATTACCAAGAAAAATAGAAACTTTCGATATATCGAATATATCAGGAGAATATATGGTAGCTGGAATGTGTGTGATGCAAGATGGTGTTATCAAAAAGAATTTATCTAGAAGATTTAAAATCAAAACAGTTTATGGACAAGATGATCCAAAATGTATGGAAGAGGTTATCACTAGAAGATTAAGACATTCTATTGAAAATCCAAATGGTGGATTTGGAAAATTGCCAGATGTCATATTTGCAGATGGTGGTATTACCCAAATATGTGCAACAAAACAAGCGATTGAAAATGTTCTAAATGAAGAAAAAGAAAAGATTATGCAGGAAGATATGACAGAGCAAGACAAAAAAGAAAAACTAGAAATGCTAGAAAAAGAATTAGATATTAAAGTATTTGGTATGGTTAAAAATGATAAACACCAAACAAGAGCTTTAATGGACGAAAACAGAAATGAATTAAACATTTCAGAAAACTTAATGAAACTCATTACCAGATTTCAAGATACAGTTCATGATACAGCCATTACCTATCATAGAAAATTAAGAGATAAAGAAATCACAAAATCAGCATTAGATGATATTAAAGGAATTGGTAAAGTCAAAAAACAAGCTTTGTTAAAACAGTTTGGAAGTGTAGAAAAAATTAAACAAGCATCTATAGAAGAGTTGATGCAAATAAAGGGAATTACTAAAGAGTTAGCAGAGAAATTGAAACAATAAAAAGAGGGGAGTTACCTCCCCACGCAGGCGTATTTTGTACGCCTCTTTTTTATTTGTCCCCAAAGAGACAGAGCAGGATAGCCACCGGCTAATTCTGCAGTAACCCTATGTGTCTGAATAATGTTGTAGAGAATTCCTCCGAGCAACAGACAGATAGGAATTAAAACAATTGCTTTTTTCATGATGTATTCCTCCTTTAGGTAATAAAAGCAATTTACAGAGAGTTTTCCCTGTATAGTTTCTAAAATACTATATCATAAATTTTATAGTATAGCAATTAATTAAGATGTTACAATTTACAGTTTATATTAATAAGAATGCATATATATTAATATTTCATAAATTTCTCGACTTAATACGTGCATTAAAGTTTCTAAATCTAAAAGGAACGAGCCTCTCGCTATTCCCGCTTCCTCATTCCTTTTAGATTTAGAAACTCTACAAGCACTCTAATCGCATTCGAAATTTAATCAATATTAACATATATGCATTCTATAGAATATTTTTTGGTGTGAATTGTAATATTAACATAAGTAAATATAAACTAATAACGTCAAAAAAGTTGAAAAATTACTGAATTTGTAGTATAATTAAAGTATCAAATCAAAAGAGGAGGAGTATGGATGAAATTTTTGGAGTTTGTTCGGGCGATTGCTTGGACAGTAGGAGTGTGGGTGTCACTGATATGCATATTCTTTGTAAATTACAACTGGGAGATATTTTTCCAGTTTGTGAAGAATTTCTCAGTGGAAACAGCAATCACGTTGTTAGTACCCACATTTGTGGCCGGAATTATGGCGAGAGCGAAATGGCCGCGGAAAAAGAGGTCTTAAGACTTCGAGACTATTGGTTGGATGCGAAAGCATCCACCGATGGTCTTTTTTTATATATTAGGAATAATTAATTAAAGTAATGCATATACATATATTAGGAGGGATGGATATGCAAAATACAAATGAAGGGATTTTTATATGTACATATGATAGTGAAGTATTGAGAATGAGAGAGAAAACAAAGAAAAATTGGAAGGACAAGTTATATACAAGTATAGCAAAGCATAAATTTATATCATTAGTTATATTAGCATTTATTATGTTGTCTAGCATAAATGCAATCATGCTATATAATTTCTTTAAAATTTTACAAAACATTTGAATTTATGAAAAAAAGGAAGTATAATATGTAACAAGAAAGGAGCTAAAAATATGAGTATAAAATACAATGTTATGATACAAAAAGAAGAAGAATGGTATGTAGCAAAATGTTTGGACAATAATGTGGCATCACAAGGAAAAACAATAGAAGAAGCATTAAAAAATTTAAAAGAAGCATTAGAATTATATTTATAGATATAGAATTAGAAGAATTTTTAAAATATTTAAAATCATAAAACATTTAAATCGTCAAATACCCTTGGAAAAATCAAAAAAATATGGTAAAATATAGCTATTCTAATAATAGGAGGAAGAGTAGTTTATTAATGCTACTTGAAAAAATTATGAAAATAGCAAATGAATGGAAAGATTATAAAATATTAGATATGGCAGATGGACAGAAATTAGAAAAATGGGGAAATGTCATTTTATCTAGACCAGACCCACAAATTATTTGGAAAAATAAAAGTTTTCCAAACAAGTGGAAAGAAATGAATGCTGTATATAATAGAAGTAAAACAGGAGGAGGCTCATGGGAATTCAAGAAAAAAGTACCTTCTCAATGGCAAATTAAATACAAAGATTTAACTTTTAACATTAAACCAATGGGATTTAAACACACAGGCTTATTTCCTGAGCAAGCAGTTAATTGGGATTGGATGATACAAAAAATTAAAGGTGAAAAAAGACAAATAAAAGTACTAAACTTATTTGCTTATACTGGAGGAGCAACTGTTGCATGCTTATCAGCAGGAGCTTCTGTATGTCATGTAGATAGTTCAAAAGGAATGACCACTTGGGCAAAAGAAAATGTAACATCTTCAAAATTGCAAGATAGACCCGTTCGATTTATTGTAGATGATGTCGTAAAATTTGTAAATCGAGAAATTAGAAGAGGAAATACCTATGATGCCATTATTATGGATCCACCATCATATGGAAGAGGTGCTAAAGGAGAAGTATGGCAATTTGAAAATAATATCTATGATTTAGTGGAATTATGTACAAAAGTATTATCAGATAATCCGTTATTCTTTTTAATTAATTCCTATACAACAGGAATATCAAGTAAAGTCTTAGAAGATATTTTACATTTAACTGTATCAAAGAAATATAAAGGAAAAATAGAATCTGGAGAAATTGGACTTCCTATGGAAAATTCCAAGTTGGTTTTGCCTTGTGGGATTTATGGAAGATGGGAAAACTAACCAAATATCTAATTCTTTTACAAATTAAAGAGAATAAAAGAAAAAATAAAAATGGAAAAGGATTGAAATGGAAAAATTAAAAGTAATATATGAAGATAACCATATTATTGTCGTTGAAAAAATACCGAATATCCCTTCACAATCTGACAAAACAGGAGATATGGATATGCTAACACTTATAAAGGAGTACATAAAGGAAAAATATAATAAACCAGGAAATGTGTATTTAGGATTAGTGCATAGACTAGATAGACCTGTTGGAGGAGTAATGGTGTTTGCAAAAACTTCAAAGGCAGCTTCAAGATTAAGTAATCAAGTAAGAGAAAAGATTTTTAAAAAAGAATATTTGGCAGTTGTTGATGGGAAATTTGACAATACAAAAGGAACTTTAGTGGATTATTTATATAAAGATGAGAGAAATAACATGAGCAGGGTGGTTAACAAAGAAAAGAAAAATGCCAAAGAAGCCAAATTGGATTATGAAGTTTTAAAATATAATGAAGTAAAAAATTTATCTTTAGTAAAGATAAATTTACATACTGGAAGACATCATCAAATTCGCGTACAGTTATCACATTTTGGACATAGTATATTTGGAGATCAAAAATATGGAACTAGAGGAAAAGGAAAGCAAATTGCTTTGTGGGCATATAAATTAACGATTGAACATCCTATAACAAAAGAAACGTTAGAATTTAAAGATTTACCAGAGCCTGTTGGAACATGGTGTATATTAAAAAATGAACAGAATATGATTGAAGAAATATAATTATTTGGAATATAGTTGTGAGTAAAATCAACTATATTTTTTTGTTGTAAAAAAATTGATTTTTTATTTTCTTAAAAATTTTTTTATAAAGTAATTAGAAGTGAATTTTTGTAAAAGAAAATTAACTTTTTACAAAATAAAAGACATTTATAAATGATAAGAGTGCTACAATCGAATTAGCAAGAAGAGGTGAAGAAAATGATAGATACAATCTGCACATTCTTGACTAATAGAATCAGAAAAGAAATGCCAGAAATAGATGATGAGAGAGCAGAGGTAATCAATTATGGCTTACAAAATATAGTAGGAGAAATACCAAAAATTTTCTTATTATTTATAATTGCATGTATTCTGGGAATGTTAAAAGAAGTATTATTTATGTTTATTACACTAATACCATATAGAGGAGCATCCGGAGGTTTTCATTTAAAAACACATTTAGGATGTATACTAGGAACAACTGCTTTCTATTGTGGAAATGTATTTCTTTCACAACATGTTATATTAGATGATATAACAAAATATATTTTAATAGGAATTAGTTGGATATTTGGAATGTTTATGATAAAACTTTATGCACCAGCAGATACAGAAAATGTTCCTATATTATCCAAAAAAGATAGAAAAAAGAAACAAAGGATAGCATATATTACATATTCAATAGGACTTATTGCTGCTTTATTGATTCAAGATAATGTAATTTCTAATATATTATTATTTGGAAATCTTTTACAAACATTAACAATTACAAAATTGGCATATAGATTAACAAAAAATAAATATGGATATGAAGTGTATGGTGATGCTTCAGCTTAAAATTGTTAAAAAAACATATACCGGTGTGTTTTTAAAAATATATGATAAGGGGGAATCTATTATGTTCAAATTTTTATCTAAAGTAGCAGAAAAGTATGCAAAAGCAACTAATACATCTTGTGTTATGTTATGGCTATTACATCAACCAAAAATGCCAGCAAGCATGATTAAAAAAGACTAATTACTTGGCAAAAATAGTACGAAAAATTATTTTTGCCAACCCTATATAACTTAAAAAGTTATATATTTACAATCCAATACAAGACAGCTTTTGAAAGCTGTTTTTTCTTATGGTATAGGAAAAATGGCTTTTTCCTATACCACAAAAAACAACGTTGCACAGAAAAATTGCGTAGCAATTTTTCGCGTCGACAAATCTTTACGCTTCTTCGAGAAATTAAATATATATAGTTAAGTTAGAAAAGTAGAGAAAAGTTCTCGCGAAGCGAGATTTGTCCTTGTATAGGAAAATAATTATCCATTAAGATAATAATGATGCACGGAAAAAATAGATATGAACAATATATTCATATCTATTTTGATTTTAATAATATATTTCAATTTGTTGAGAAAAATATTTTTCATTTTTAGTAGTATGCAAGTTTAAATTTTTACTTTTATTTAAAATTTTTCTAACTTCCCATAAACCTAATCCAGTATGATTTTCTTTTCCCGTAAAGCCTTTATTAAATATTTTTTCAGTATCAACATTCTTATCATTATATGTATTTTCTATAGTTATGAGTTGTCTATGGTTTTTAGCATCATCTCTAAGGATGATATTTATTATCTTTTCTTCACATTCATTACTTGCATCTATGGCGTTATCTAAAAGAATACCTAAAACTCTAGTAAATTCATATATTTTCATATTTAACTTACTCAAATCAAGTAAAAGAGACATATTGACTTTGATTCCTTTTTCTTCAGCTTCATAATATTTCGTGGTTAGTAAACTGTATACCCCAGGATTATTAATTAGATTAGGATTTAGAACATATAAGTTGTTTACTTTTTGACAATCATCTTCCAGTTGTACATAATACTTCTTTAGTCCTTCCATATCATTTGTTTTTACATATCCACCAATGGTTGTTACAATATTATCAAAATCATGTTTAAAACCTCTTACATTATCATGTAAAATACTTAATGTTTTATTATATTCTTCTGCATTTTGTAATTTTTGAGTTGTAGAGGCTAATTTCATGACTCTTGTTAGACTATAGATACTTATAGCAAAATATGCTAATAAAGATAGGAAACTCAAGAAAGTTATTATTACTGGCAAAATGTCTATATAATTGAAAGTAATTATTAATTGAATAAGTAAAGTTATAAGTCCTATAGTCAAATTTATTAATAATACTTTTCTGCTTTTTTTATCTATTTCGTAATCAAAAATTTCAATTTTATATTTTCTTAATTTTAATAGTTGTGTAATACAAAATATAATGAAATACACTAATAGAAGATATAGAATTCTATATATTGGGATAATTTCAGATTGATCATAATTTATATTAAATAGTGTAAAATATGGATTCATTATCAAAGTACCAACTAAAGCAAAGATAATGGTGGGTATTATGAAAGCTAAAAAACTTTGTAAAACATTAGTTTTAAAAATCAAAGTTATAATTATAAATAAACTTATATAATTGATAAAAGTATTCAATGGCGAAGGAATGAAATAAGTACTTATAAGCGTAATCAAAGAACTTATGATAACATAAATAATAGATTGCTTTTTGTTAGTTTCTAGATTAAGAACACTAGTAAAAATTATTAAAGTCAAGATTCCTTCTATAATAGCACTAGGTATAAGTATTATACTTATCAATGTTTCGTTAGGCGTAGTTAACGCATTCCATATATTATTCAATAATTCCATGATTTTTTACAACCTCCATAAATTCTTTCTTATATTTAGGTCCAATACTACAAAATGTATCATTATTAAAATACACAGTTAAAGCAACAGGATCCACATTTTTGATGTTGTTTAAATTAACAATATAGGATTTGTGACATCTTACAAAGTTATCAGGTAACTTATCCTGAATTTTATTAAAAGAACTATAAGACTCATAATCACGAGAAGAGGTATGAAAATTTAATTTCATACCATCTCTTTTAATATATTGAATTTGCGTTTCATTTACAAGTGTGTTTTTATTATCAATTTTAATATATTTCTTTGGTAATCCATAAACATCATCGAAAAGCCTTTTTATTGTATCTTCTAATCTTTCATAGGTAATAGGCTTAGCTAAATAATCAAATGTTTTATATTTGTAAGCCATCATAGCATATTCTAGATGACCGGTTGTAAATATAAGATAAACATTTTTATTTTTCTTTCTAATTTCTTCTGCTAAATCTAACCCAGTTTTTTGAGATTTTAAATTAATATCTAAAAGTAAAACATCGATTTGATTTTCATTGTCAAAACAAGCCAATAAATCTTCAAAGTTATTAAATTTGAAAGACACTTGACCTTCAAGATTATTTTTTGTAAATATAGTTTCTAGAAGTTTTTCTAATCTATCTAAAATATTCATATTATCATCACAAATGACAAAATTTAACATATGCATATACCCCTTTTTATTTGATAAAATAATATATTTCGACAACAAAAAAATAATTACCTTATTTTTCCAGTAACAACAACAATATATTCTAAAAAAATCATCTTGTCAATACTCTTATAATAATTTTATATTGCATATAGAAGTGTTAATACCAGTAAAAAGAGAAAGTAAAATGAAGAAGGTGATAAAAACAGATTTACAGTAATTAGGAATTTGGAATAGAGATAATGTGAATGTTTATAAAAAATTAAATTAAGGTAAGATATAAAAAAATATAGTAATTTTCTAAAATTCATGATATACTAATAACTAATAAATAAAAAGTGAAGGAAAAAAATGATTGACTTTACAAATGCAATAGAAGAATTTAATAATTATAAAGGTTCAGAAAAAAAGAAAACTTTAATCTATAATAATAAGAAATATTTAGTTAAATTTCCAGATCCAGTTATAGAGAAAAATAAAAATATATCATATATCAACAATGCTTTTTCTGAATATATTGGAAGTAATATATTTAAAATAGTAGGCTTTCAAACACAAAATACGGTTCTGGGAAAATATAAATATAATGGAAGAGAAAAGATAGTATGTGCTTGTGAGGATTTTACAGATAATGAAAATGTATTATATGAGTTTGAAAACTTAGCTTTAAGTACGAATCCTGACAAAAAAATAGAAACAGAATTAAAGGACATTATTGAGGTTATAGAAGAAAGTAAAATGATAAATAATGTAGAAACGAAAGAAAAGTTTTGGGATATGTTTATTATAGATAGTTTGATTGGAAATACAGATAGGCATAATGGAAATTGGGGATTCTTATTAAATAAAAATACAGGAAAGGCTGAATTTTCTCCAATTTATGATTGTGGGTCATGTTTAAATCCAATGCTTGAAGATGAAGAAATTGAGAAGATGAATGAAACAGAATTAAAAAATCTAGCAATAAATTGTTATTCATGCTTAAAAGAAAATGGCAAAAAAATTCATTATATGACATATATAAAACAAAAAGAAAATGAAGAATGTAATCATGCTATAAAGAGATTATTTGCACATATTAACATGGATGAAATAAACGACTTTATTGATAATATAGATTGTATATCTAAAGTGAGAAAAAAGTTTTATAAAAAAGTGATAGAGCAAAGGTATGATGTTTTGAGAATAGCATATGAAGAACTAATTAACATTGCTGATGAAGGTAGTAGGTGAAATATTAGCAGAAGAATTGTAAGAAAGGTGAAAATTATGGAGAAAAACGGAATATTATTTGATTTAGATGGAACATTATGGGAAGTAAAAAATTCAACATTTGAAAGTGCAAATAAAATTGTAAAAAAACATAAATTAAAAGAAATATCTATGGAAACAATATGTGCAGTATTTGGGCTAAATAAATTTGAAGTAGCGCAGTTATATTTTCCATATCTTGAATTGAATCAATCTTTAAATTTATTAGATGAAATTGAAATTTTAAATATAAAAAATTTAAAAGAATATGGAGGTAATATATATCCCAATTTAAAAGAAACTTTAGCAAGTTTGAGAAAAAAATATGAACTATTTATTGTTAGCAATACATCAAAAAGTGAATATATTGAAGCTTTTTTAACATCAGCCAAGTTAAATAACTATTTTAAAGATTATATTGCTGCTAGCGAACTTGGAATTTCAAAGGCTGATGCAATAAAAAAGATAATAGATGATTATAAATTAACTAAAGCTGTATATGTAGGAGACACCAAAAAAGACATGGAAGCTTCGAATTTAGCTAAAATACCATTTATACAAGCAAAATATGGATTTGGAAAGAATTTAAATGCGAAATATTACATTAATGTATTCCAAGAATTACCTTATATAGTAGAAAAGCTTATTTAAAATGTTAGTTTCAATTATTATTAAAAGTTAAAATAAATGTGAAATTAGAGATATTAAGATATTAGTATTTTTTGTACCATGAATTTCTAAAGTTATCTAAAAATATAGTAAATTTAAACAAATTATGCTATACTAGTAATAGTATATAAGAAAAATCTAATTTTAATAAAATAAAGGACAAGCATTTAAAATAAATTTGATTAATTAATAAATTAATAATAAAGTTAGAAAGAATGGAGAGTGAAAGTAATGGTGTATGAATTTGCTAAATATCCTGATGAAACATTAGTCGTTTTCTCAGATATTAGAAAAAAAGATAATGGAGAAGAATATATTATTGTTAGTTTTGAAAGACCAACAGAAAATGGCTTTGATACTGTGGTCTTTGAACTTCCAAGTTATGAGATAGTAGAGCAAGATGGAAATTACAGCGAAGAAGAGATAAAAGAATTTAGAGAAACAGTAGAAAAAGGTGCTCATTTATTCTTTAAATATGCAAGAGAAGGGGGACTTAAATTTGCCTAGTATTTTAGAAATAATGCGGATATAAAATTTATTTTTGGTCAAATGAAAATAGTGAACCTATTCATATTCATATTTCAAAAGGAAAGCCAACACCAAATTCAACAAAAGTATGGATTACAAAAGCAGGAGGCTGTATTTTAGCTAATAATAATGGACGCATTCCTGAAAGAGAATTAAATAGATTACTTGAGATAGTACCATTATATTATTTAAAAATCGTTTCAAAATGGAGAGAAAAATATGGTGATGATGAAGTGAAATTCTATTGTTAGTAAGAGAAGTATTAATGAAATATATTGAAAACTAACAATATACCGAAGTAGGAACTCTGTATTTTCTTTGTATTATTTTATAGAAAACAGTGAACTAGAAAACTTGTTTTTCTATGTTTTTATGAGATACATTCTGTATCTCTTTCCTGCCTTTTATAAAGAACTAATAAAAAAGAAAGCGAGTGATTAGAATTGATGCATGAATATGTAAAATATGTAGATGGAACTTTAGCTGTATTCTCAGATATTAGAAAAAAAGATAATGGAGAAGAATATATTATTGTTAGTTTTGAAAGACCAAAAGAATATGGATTTGATATAGTAATATTTGAACTACCAAGTTGTAATATAGTAAAACGAGCAGGTCATTATACTGATGATGAAATTGCAATATTCAAAACAGTAGTAGAAAGAGGAGTAGGATATTTTTTTAATGCTGCTAGAAAAGAAAAAATACCAAATGATAAATCTTCTATTACAAATAAATACAAAATAATTACCTTATGTGGCTCAACCAAATTTAAAGATGAATTTATGAGAGTTCAAGAAAAACTTACATTAGATGGAAATATTGTCTTAACACCCAATTTTTTTAATAATATAAAAAAAGAGGATATAGGCGAAAGAAGAAAGAAAATGTTAGATGAAATGCATAAACAAAAAATAGATATGTCAGATGAGATTTATGTGATTAATGTTGGTGGATATATTGGAGAAAGTACTAAAAATGAGATTGAATATGCAAAAGCAGAAGGAAAGAAGATTGACTATTTAGAATGTATCAGATAGCTAGCAAGTTGTTGTAAAGGAGGAAAAATAAATCCTATGAAAAGAGAAAATAAAATTTCATTTTATGATATAGAAGATATAGAAAAAATAGGAAAAATAGATAATATTAACTGCAATGCTAAAAATTTTCTTAATATACTTTTTGAAAGTATACCATTTTTATTGATATTAGCTGTTTTTAGATTATTACCAATAGCAGAATTAATTTCAAATATAATAGCGATTGTTATAATTATTATCATTTTTCTTTCTTTATTTTTAGCTCATCATTATAACCGAATTATAAATTTTGAATTCTCCATTAATGGTAATCAAATAAAATATAAAAATGAACAAGGACAAATTTTTAATTATAGTGTAAGTGATATAATAGATGTAAAATGGTATCATAGATATAGTCGAACAGGTTTATCTGGTGATAAGATTGAAATTAATATGAAAGATACACAAAAGATATGTGTAAAAAGTAGAGATAAACATTTCTATAAATTAGTGATATACCTAGAACAAAATAAATTATTGCAGACATAAAAGAGTATAATGTTAGTGACAATTATTATTGAAAGTTAAAATAAATGTGAATTTAGAGATATTAAGAAATTAGTATTTCTTTTTTTGTATCATGAAAATGAAATAGAATTTTAAAATTTTATCCGATTTACCTATTTTATAATAGACGTTTATAGTGAAGGAATAATTTAAAATATGATTCATAAAATTAAACAAAAGAAAATAAGAGGAGGAACATAATGCGTAATATGATAAGAAAACAATCAGTTAGAAATATAATAATAACGGTATTGCTTATAGCAATAATATCATTCACAATTATACAAAGTCAACAAGAAAAAATGACAGATACAAATGCAAAATCAGTAAGCACTAAAAAAATAGAATGGGGAATAAAAAGAAGTGATAATCATGAGCAACCAGATCTCGGAAGTGAAAATAGAAAAGTATTAGAAGAAAATAATGGAATAGCATTAGGAAATAGTGAATCAAAAACAATTTATTTAACATTTGATGAAGGCTATGAAGCTGGGTATACGACTCAGATTTTAAAAATATTAAAAGAAAATGATGTAAAGGCAACTTTTTTTCTAACAGCACATTATATCAATACACAAGAAGAACTAGTAAAACAGATGATAGAAGAAGGGCATATTATAGGAAATCATACACCTAAATGCTTAATGTCCGGAAATGATATAAAGGTAAAATGCTAGAGTAATAGCCTATTTAGAGCAAATAAAAACAATTAAAGTTTTTGAAAAATGTATGAATGAAAAGTTAAATATTTCGATATATGAACAAATAATATGGATTTTTCAAATTTAATTGTATAAAAAAGGAATTTGTGATATTATAAATTCAAAATATCGACGAGAAAAAGGAGACAAGCCTTTATGGAAGAAAATATTAAAAATATTATTTTATTAGGCGAAAATGTTAATACAGAATTAAAAGAAGCCACTAATGGGTTACCTAAAAGTGTGTTTGAATCTGTATGTTCATTTTTAAATACAACTGGAGGATATATCATTTTAGGAGCAAATGATAAAAAAGAGATTATTGGAATAAAAGAGGAATTAATAGAGAGAATTAAAAAGGATTATACAACACAGTGTAATAATAAAGAAGTTATAACCCCAACTATTTTATCAGAATTACATGAAATAAAGATAGACGGAAAAATACTTTTATATACACATATTGAAGAATCAACAGAAATTCATAAATGTAAAGGAAAAGTCTTTGTTCGTAATTATGAAGGTGATTTTGATATATCAAATAATATTCCATTAATTGCTAGTATTCACAATAAAAAACGAAAAATATTTGATGAAGATACAATTTATCCATATGTTTCAGTAGAAGATGATTTAAGATCTGATTTAATAGAGAAAGCAAGAAAGTTAGCTAATTCAAATGTAAAGAAAAGACATATTTGGATGGATATGACAGATTTGGAATTGCTAAAAAGTGCAGGATTATATAAAGTGGATAAGGAAACAGGTAAACGAGGCGTAACACTTGCTGGTGTTATGCTATTTGGAAAAGATGATGTAATTTCAAATATTAATCCTTATTGTAGAACAGATGCTTTATATAGAGTAGATGATTTAGACAGATATGACGACAGAGATTTTGTAGAAACAAATTTAATAGATATGTATGATAGATTAATTGATTTTATAGCAAAATATACAATGGACAGGTTTGCATTAGATGAGAATGCAAGAAGAGTGAGCCCAAGAAATGTAATGGCACGTGAAATAGTTTTAAATACTCTTATGCATAGAGATATAACAGATGGACATACAAGTAGAGTAATTATTTATAAAGATAAATTAGTATGTGAAAATCCAAATTCTTTTAGAACAAATGGATTACTTACTATAAAAAATTACACACCATTTGCAAAAAATCCAACGATTGCAAAATTTTTTAGAGAAATAGGATATGCAGATGAGTTGGGTAGTGGTTTTATAAAAATTACAAAAAATTCATATTTGTATTCAGGAAAACCACCTATTTTTGAAGATAAAGAGATGTTTAGAGTAACAATTCCACTATTAAGAGATGAAAAATTGGATGAAAAAGATTTAATTAATTTAGCAAATGGCACTTTAAATGGCACTTTAAATGGCACTTTAAATGGCACTTTAAATTTAATATTAAACGAATTAAAGAACAAGAATAATATTACTCAAAAAGAATTGTCCGAAAAAACAGGAATGTCTTTACGAACAATAAAAAGAAATATTGATGTATTAAAAGAAACTGGATACATTGAAAGAGAAGGGTCAAAAAAGACAGGACATTGGAAAATATTAAAAAATGACTAATATACCGAAGTGGGAACTCTGTATTTTCTCTGTATTATTTTGCAGAAAGCAGAGGACTAGAAAACTTGTTTTTCTATGTGTTTATGGGATACATTCTGTATCTCTTTCCTGCCTTTTATAATGAACTAATAAAAAAGAAAGCGAATGATTGAAATTGATGCATGAATATAAAATAATAACACTATGTGGTTCAATTAAATTTAAGGATGAATTTATGAAAGTTCAAGAGAAACTTACATTAGATGGAAATATAGTTTTAACACCTAATTTTTTTAATAGTATAAAAAAAGAGGATATAGACGAAAAAACTAAGAAAATGCTAGATGAAATGCATAAACAAAAAATAGATATGTCTGATGAAATTTATGTGGTTAATGTTGACGGATATATTGGAGAAAGTACAAAATTAGAAATAGAGTATGCAAAAAGAAAAGGTAAAAAAATTTCTTATTTGGAAAGCATCAAATAAAATAGTAATTTGTAGGGAGGAATGTATGAGAAAAGAAATTAAAATTCTCCTATTTTTTGTAATAATAACAGTTTTACTAGGAATATTATATTTATCTTATATACTATTTGGAACTAATAGTATTAACTTAAAAGAAATAACTTTTAGTGAAAAAGAGGAAATCTTAAATGCAATAGGATTAAATAACATGAGTGATAGTATAGAATTAGAAAAAATAGAAACTCCAAAGACATATAAAGATAAATATTATATACTTTATTTTTCGATGAGTTTGAATAATAATAAAGATACATTAAAAAACAACAAAATAGATAATTTAGATATAGAGTTTAGTCCAATAGAAGAAAAAGATAATATTCTTAGATATCGTTGTACTATTTCAAATATGGGAAAAACTATTAAGGTATTAGAACAGATAATGGATGAATACGGTAAGTAACAGAAAATTACAATTAGTAGTTCGTAAAAAATAGTAATCTATATGGGGGATTGTTTATGGCAGCTTTAACGGTTGTTCCTTTATTAGGAACATTAGGAATAATATTTATAGGATTTAATGTACTAATTATCACATTTCTAATATTAACAATAGTATTTGGAGTAATAAG
>CASEIZ010000035.1 GCA_949288185.1 uncultured Eubacteriales bacterium
TTATTTGTACAATTTCTTGTTTCATTTCTGGTATTTCTTCTAATTGTTCCTTTATTTGTACAATTTCTTGTTTCATTTCTGGTATTTCTTCTAATTGTTCCTTTATTTGTACAATTTCTTGTTTCATTTCTGGTATTTCTTTTACTTTATCTTTTGTTTCTTTCAATTCTTCATATATTTTTAAAAGTAAGTCTCGATTTGTATCACTCATTCTTTCCCTCCTTTCTTTTTTTGATATTATATATTCTAAAATTCATCATGTCAATAAAAACATTTCGACAAAATTCTACATTTATATTGTTCTTATCTTACATTTTTCAGTTTTAAGACATTTATCATCATTATTTGTCATTAAACTGTAAAGAATATTTAATCATATTGAAATATTCTTCATCTTTTCTTATAGTATAATATGTTTAGATAATTATATACTAAGGAGAATTAGAATGAGTATCAAATCTGATTTAAAAAAAGATGGAATCGAAGTAACTCAAAAGTTAGATACTTTAAAAATCAATTCTATCGCTAAAAATATTGCATCTAAATTATGCCAAACCTTTCCTTCTTATGGATTAAATGAAAATGAGTTATTTATAAAATTATCTAGACTAGATATGTATAAAGCAAAAATGCCTGAAGGAATGGCAGAAGCAAATTATTATTATAAAAATACTTCTATTTATTTTAATGAACATATTCCTGAAGAAGATATGGAAGAATTTGCTATTCATGAATGTATTCATTATCTTCAAGA
Organism: uncultured Eubacteriales bacterium; assembly: GCA_949288185.1. Taxonomy (GTDB): domain Bacteria; phylum Bacillota; class Clostridia; order TANB77; family CAG-508; genus CAG-269. The sequence goes on from CASEIZ010000035.1 coordinate 755, forward strand.
AGTAAAAGATAAAAGAAATTATTTGTTAAAAATGGGTCTATGTGATTATACAGAATTTAAAATCTATGGATTAGGATTAAATGAAGCAGCGGTCCAATTAATGTCAGCAAAAATGATTGGTATTCCAAAAGATTATGTGAAATATTTTGGGATTAGTTTTGAAACAACAAGCCCTTCTTATTATCCTTTAGAATGTTGCTTAGTAAATCAATTAGCATTCATTACAGGTGAAGATATTTTATTTAAGAGTACATTAAATAGTGATGATAATTTTAAAATAAAATTTTCTGAATTAACCTCACAAAAAGCATTTATGGCCATTCAAAATGCTATTGATGATATTTTATTTGCAGAAGAAGATATTATCAAACTAAATAACAAAATTGCTTTAATTGACGATAGGAACAAAAAAGTTGATGACATGGTTAAAAAGATTGACGATTTAAAGCAAAAAATTAAATTAACTTTTTTAAGAACACAAAATTTAATTATTTCTAGCTATTTTGATAAGGCATTTTTGAATATAACAAATTTGGAAGAATTAGAAAATTATAGAAAAAAATTATATGATATAAAATCTTATTTAGGATTTGCTGAAGGATACACATTTTTCAATGATTATTATGTTGAAAAAATGTCTCAACTTGAACATAAATATAATATATTAGAAAATGGTGGCATTGAAACAGCTCTCAATATAAAACCAAAAAGGGAAAGCAAGATTATGACCTTATTTAGAAAAATTAAACGCATACTTTTGGGTAAATCTTCTGAAACTGAAAATACTAATATTTAAATCAAAACACTTTAGTGAACCAATCAACTTCACTAAAGTGTTTTATATTTAGATTTTCTATATATTTTTCATTATATTTTCTGCAGCTTCTCTTCCTGATTTTGCCGCCCATGCAACAGTTCCTTTCATCCCTGCTAAGTCTCCACCTGCATACACTTTAGGATTAGATGTTTTATAATCTTCATCTACTTGTATATTTCCCCATTTATTTAATTCTAATCCTAAATCTTTTACAAATTCTTGTGGTTTTGACCCTAATGCCATCACAATATAGTCAACTTCTACCTGATAATTACTATTTTCAATATTAACAGGAGATAATCTACTCTCTCCTTCTTTTTGAATCAATTTTGTTTTTATTAATTCAACTTTTTCTACTTTTTCATTTCCCATTATTTTTACAATATTATTTTGAAAAGCAAATTGTACCCCTTCATTTTTCGCATCTTGTATTTCTTTCTTTTCTGCTGGCATTTGCTCTTCTGCTCTTCTATAAACAACAATCACTTCTTTTGCTCCTAATCGGTTAATGGTTCTCGCACAATCCATTGCTACATTTCCACCACCTGTCACAATGACCTTTTTCCCTTTATAGTCAGGATGTAGATTATATTCTAGTAATTCATTTCCACCATAAACCCCTTTTAAATCTTCTCCTTCTACTCCCATCTTAGAAGAACAATTTGCACCAATACCCAAGAATATGGCATCATATTCCTTTTCTATATCTTTCAAAGTAAAGTCTTTTCCAAGCTCTTGATGATATTTTACTTCTATTCTTAAATCTAGGATATCTTTTACTGTATTTTCTACAATATCTTTTGGTAGTCTAAAATTTGGTATTCCAAACATTAATAAACCACCTAAATAGTCATATTTTTCATATATCGTTACTTGTATTCCTTCTTTAGCTAGAAAAGCTGCACATGTTAGCCCTGCTGGACCTCCTCCTAAAACTGCCACTTTTTTATCTTTCTTTTCTGTCTTTTCATAACAATCTGATAGATGATATCCTAATTCATGTACTTTATCAAAAGTATAAGCTTCTAATTCTCCTATTGAAACTGGTTCTCCTTTTATTCCTCTTACACAAGAACCTTGACATTGTTTTTCATGTGGACAAATTCTTCCACATACACCTGGTAAAACGGTTGTTTCTGATAAAATTTTATAGGCTTCTAAATATTCTTCTTTCTTTAAAGCTTGTATAAAATCTGGTATATGATTATTTAATGGACACCCTTTTAAAGAACATGGTTTTACCTTACAATTTAAACAATAATTTACTTTTTCTTCTATTTCTTTCATGACTTTTGACGCCTCTTTTCTTTTATCATTTTATATATGTTAATTTTAAAAAAAAGAATTGAGATTATCAATTCTTTTTTCCTATTTTATAAAAATATTTTACATTGTTTACATTGTTAAGTCAATAAAAGTGACTTAATAGTATATCAAATTATACTAGTCAAACTTAATAGTTTATAATTTTTAAACATCGCGTAAGCGACCAAACGAACGAAGTGAGTGTGATTGGAGCAACCTACATTTTTTTATTTTAGAAGGTTGCGACACACAAAATGTTTCAAAATTATAAACTATTAAATTTGACATAAATATAAGCAATATTTCATTTTCATTGTAATTCTTCTACTACTTTTTGTAGATCCTTTATAAAATCTATTTTCTTAGTTTCATCTCTTAATAAAGCCGCTGGATGCCACGTTGGCATATATTTTATTCCTTTCTTTTCTACCCATTTTCCTCTAGAAGCCGTTATACCATATTCCTTTCCCAGAATATTTTTTAAGGCAACACTTCCTAATAAAACAATGATTTCTGGCTGTACAAGTATTACTTGATTTCTTAAATAATTCAGACATGCTACTGCTTCATCTTCTTCTGGATTTCTATTACCTGGTGGTCTACACTTTACAATATTCGCAATATAGACCTCTTTTCTATCAACGCCTAATATTTCAAAAGCTAAGTCCATTAACTTTCCAGCTCTCCCCACAAAAGGTTCACCTAATCTGTCCTCGTCTGCTCCTGGTCCTTCTCCAATAAACATTAGCTTTGCCTGTTTATTTCCTGTTCCAAATACAATGTTTTGCCTTGTCTTACATAATTTACATTTGTTACAATCTTTAATTGACTCTTCTAATTCTTCCCATGTTTTAAACATTTTCTCTACATCCTTTATTATTATTAATTTTTATACTTAGCTTTCTCTACAAGCTATGATATTTCTAAATTATTTAATTACAAATGTGATTGGAAAGCATATAAGAAAATATTATTTTAAATAAATGAAGGAACCCGAATCCTTTTGGGGAGTATCATTTATTTAAAATTAGATTTTCTTTATGCTTGTATTGAACCGAGTAATAAATAATTTAGAAATATCATAGCTTGTAGAGAAACAAAAAGTATATCACTTTTATTTTAACTCTATTACTGCTGTTTCTGTATTATAATTTTTCTTTTCGATTCGATAGGAATGTATCTTGTCTGAATGACAAACACTACAAATTCCTGAATCAATAATATTTTCTGGTTTTAACCCTTCTTGTTGAAGAAGAATTTTATTAATCAAAACGGTATCAATATTCCATTTTGTATTTTCTACTTTTTCTTCTATAAAATCTGTTAACTGAATTCCCTTTTCTCTATTTTCTTTCTCTATATCGATAAATTTAACATTTTTTAAATCAAAAAACTCTTTTTCAAACATGTCTTTCACATCTTTATCTACTTCAAAATGGCATTTTCTAATACTTGGACAAATACAGCATATGATGTCTTGAGGATTACTACCAAATTCTTTTATCATTTTTTGAATCGTTTTAACAGAAATTCTTTGCAAAGTTCCTCTCCAACCAGAATGTGTATTGGCAATGACACGTTTTACTGAATCAAAAAATAATAATAAGATACAATCTGCATTGGTTGTTGCTAATGCTAAATTTTTCTTATTTGTGATGAGTCCATCTTCTATGCCTTCCTCTGTTAAGCTAAAGTCTGGGGCATCCAGATTTATTTTTGTTTGTACAATTTTAATGATATCTGTATGATTTTGGTTAGCTTGCACAATATGTGCATCATCACTTCCTATACAACCACATAGTTTTTTATATGATTTTCTTGCTAATTCCATTCTTTCTGGTGATGCTGGTCTTTGATTTGGTTTGGTTGTTTTAAATCCTACGTCTAATCCTAATGCATATGCATGATGAATGACATCCTCATATTCTAATAATTTTCTAAATTGTAGATATTCTATTGCTTTATCCTTTACATGAATTACATTCTTGTTGGATAAATCTTTCATACTTTCACCTCTATGAATTTATAATCTATTCTTTTACTTGATTTAATTCATCATATTTTCTTTCTTCATCAGAATATTCTTCTGGCTTCAATCCTACTCTTGTTTTCATATATTTTCCTAATAAAATATATATGATTGTAAATAGAACCCCTATGATAATCATACAATATGCTGTTTCCATTTTGCCTAACAAGAATGATGCTAATAATGTTCCTAGCATTCTAAATACATTTCTAAATAAATTATATGCTGCAAATATTTTGGTATCTATTTTCTCATTGGAAAAATTTCTAAGATATTTATCTATAATCGTATGAAACATTCCCCAACAAAAATTATATGTAAATATCGCTAAAATTACTAATAACAATAAAACAAATGATTTTTCGGCACCTATTCCCAAAATACCAGCAATAATAACACTTATTGAAAGTATCATTGCAATTGTTATTAAACTTTTATTTCTAAATTTATTGTGAAATTGACCTTGATGTTTAGAAGCTAATGAACTAATCATCCCTCCAATTGCTGCTATAATGCCTATGGCTATTGATGATAGACCTATATTTTCTTCTAAACTAACATTGTAAGTCAAAGATATTTGTAATAAAGCATATATTAATGCTGCACATAAAATTAAGGCCTTTAATCTTTCTGATTTTAAAACAAAAGCAAATCCTTCTTTTACATTGCGCATCTCTACTTTATACATCAATATAGCATTTCCTTTTTTCTTTTTTTGAATTGGCTCTATAAAACCAATTGATAATATAGTAATAATAATTAATATGACTAATGATAAAATAATTGGTAAATAGGCATTAAATGTAAATAGAACACCTGCTACAATTCTTGATATGGCATCAAAAAAATAAAATCCTGATGCGCCTTTCGAGCTAAGTTTAGAATATATTTGACTCTTCTATCTTGATGGTGGAATAGATTCATTTAATAAACTTGGTTCTGCTACATTTTTTATTGAAAACGCTATGCTACTGAAAAATTCAGCTATTATTAAGTCAAACAAACTTCCACTCATCATGATAATTAGCATATAAAGACATCCCAAAATATTTCCTAATATAATACTATTTTTTCTCCCTAAAAATTCAACAATGATATTTGCAGGAAGTTGTAATACAATGCTAAAAAATGCATGAAACGTACTTTTCAGCATAACATCTGAAGCACTAATTCCTTTTATTTGGGTTAAAAATAAGAAGTCAATGGTATAGAAAAATAAATAATCCCAAGCTAATCTCTTATATATTGGAAATATTCTCATATTTGTCTTTCTCATCATTTGCACATCTTCTTTGTTCCCCATGTTTTCCTCCTTTTCATTTGTTTTTTAACTCGTCGAATTGAAGTTCTTCTTTAGCATATTCTTCTGGTTTTAAACCTACTCTGGTTTTCATATATTGACTCATAAGTATTGTAAGTATAATTGTTGAAATTCCTACGATAAGCATACAATAAGAAATATTCATTCTATCTAGTAAGAAGGAAGCCATTATTCCAATTACAGCACTTAATATACTTTTTAAGAAATTCTTTGCCGTAAATATTTTTGTATCAATCTTTTCATTTGAAAAATTTCTTAAGTATCTTTCTGTTAATGGATAATACATTCCTTGGCATGAATATCGAATCATATATGTTACGACAATCAATAAAATAAACACACTATATTGTTTCGCTATGATACCACATATTCCTGCTACCAAAATCGTTCCTCCTATAATTCCTAATAAAGTACATAATGATTTATTTCTATATTTTTCATGAAACTCTTCTTGTTTCTTAGCTAATATTCCTGAAATCATTCCTAATATAGCAAAAATGATACATAAATATTTTGCTGGTATATCAAAATCTTCTAATAGACTTACTTCATAAGTTGCCATAAGGCTTATCACTCCACCTGATACTGCTGAAAATAAGATTAATGCTTTCAGTCTTTCTGATTTTAGAATAAACTTAAAAGAATCTTTTATGTCTTTTAATTGATTAAATTCTTCAACTTTGTGTTTTTTATTTTTATTTTGTGGCTCTATAAACCTTGTAGATATGATTGTTACCAATATGGTTATGATAAAAGATACTGTAATGGGTATATATGGATTGATATCATAGAAAAATCCTGCCAATACAGTTGCTATCGCATTGATAATATAATAATTTGCCATTCCTTTTTGGCTAATTTTTGCAAAAATCTTACTTTTATATCTTGAAGGTGGTATAGATTCATTTAATAATGCTGGATCTACTGACTCTTTAATTCCAAAAGCTAGTGATGACAACAATTCTGCCGTTATTAGGTTAAATAAATTGGTACTAAACATGACCACTAACATATAGATGCAATTTAAAAAATTCGCAAAAATCATGCTTCTTTTTCTTCCTAAGTATTCTATGACAAATGTTGCAGGAACCTGCATAATAATTCCAAACAAAGCATAAAAAGAATCTATTAATACAACATCTGCTGGATGAATATGTTTACATTGTGTTAAAAATAGAAAATTGGTCGTATAAAAAAATATATAATCCCAGCTAAGTGTTTTATATATAGGAAATAGTTTCATATTTCGTTTTCTCATCTGTGTTTTTTCTTTCTCTACCATAAACATTCCTCTTCTGTTTTTATTTGTTTATTTCTTTTTCCATTTTTCTTATTATATCATCTTTTGCCAATTTGTTAATATATTGATATGTGTTTTCCTTTCTTCTTGGGTCAAACGTACATATTGATTTATATTCACAATATTCACATGGTGTTTTACCTTCTTTATAATATGGCTTTAAATCAATATTTCCATCAAAAATTTCTTTTCCAATTTCTTTTATGGTTTGATAAATATATTTTTGCAATATGCTAAATTCTTCTTGCTTTACACCATTTGTCCATTTTTCAATCACTTCTCCAGATTTGCTAATCGCTGCAGGAACCATTTTAGAAGTTCCTGTTGTCAAAGAATGATCATTCATCTTAATAACTTTTACATCAGCCACAATTAATCCTTTCATCTTGAAGTTTTTTCTAATTAATTCTTCTATTTCTTCATCTGATATTTTTTTATCTGCTTTTATCATTTGCTCTAATAGTGAAAAATAGAATATCCCTGCCGGAATCAAATCCTCTTCTTTACATACGGCATCTGCATAAGTTAATAATTGGATTTGTAAACCTGCATACACTTCATTTAAATCAATATTTTTGCTTGAAGATTTGTAATCAATAATTCTTAAATAATTTCCATCCTCTTCTTTAGCAATATCAATTCTATCGATTTTACCAGTAATTTCAATTCTTTTTCCATCTTCTAATTCTAATAAAATTGGTTTGTATTCTCCTTTTTTATCAAATTCCACTTCTGTTCCTTTAATGGTAAAATCACTGTAAATTAATGTCTGAATAATATATTTTAATGCTTTACTGACAATCTTTTTTAATCTTCTTACTAAGATTTTATATTTTACTGTTGCCTTAAAGATGTAATTTTTGGATAATTCTAAATCTTCATCAATGATTTTAGATACAATCTTTTGAATATCTATTTCTTCTAATTCTGCTAAATTCAAGCTATTTTCATGTACGTATTTAAAAAATTCATCAATTGTTTCATGCATAAAAGAACCTGTATTAAAACTTTGAATTTTTAACTCTTCTTTTGGTTTTACTTTTAAGCCATATTGTAAATAATAGGAAAATGGACATCTTCTATATTGTTCTAATCTAGATACACTTGTATGTAAAGTATTTCCATATAATTTATCCATATTCTCTTTTTTTAATTTTTTCGGTACATTTGTATATGTTAGCCCTTCCATATCTTGTTCTAATCTTGTATTCCAATTAGGATTTTGTTTATACCAATCATATACTGCATACCATAATCTTTCTATATCTTCTTTGTTTCTTAATTGATATAATTTTTCTAACAATTCTTCATAGGTAATATTTTGACCGACAAGTTCGTATTTTTTGCCTACAACATCACTTTGTTCTTCTAATTTTAGAAAAATCTTCTTAATTTTATGAATCAAGATAGATGGTCTTAAGGCTCTTCCTTCCCCATCTGATGAAGCATAAGATAAATACATTTCTTTCTCAGCAGTTGTTAAAACTTTATATATGTTAAAGTTTTCTTCATATAAGTTTTCTAATGTTCCATTTGCCAATTCCATACCATCATTTTTTAATCTTTCTCTATCTGCATCATTTAAAAATCCCTCATCTTTATTCACACTTGGAAAAACACCATCATTTAGTCCAATGACAAATACAATATCCACTTTATGGCTTCTTGTTCTATCCACATCTCCTAAAGTCACTTGGTCTTGTGTTGCTGGAATTTTACCCAATTCACTATTTTTTAGGCCAATTTTTAAAATTTTGCTGAAGGTGTCAATCGTCATCTTATCTTCTTGAAATACCAAAACAATTTCATCTAACACTTCTAGAATGATGTTATAACTTTCCACATATTCATTTGCTAAATCAATCAAACCATTTTCTTCTAACCATTTTACTTTTTTAGAAATTTTTTCTTCTATATTTTGTTCTTGCAAAAATGTATAGATTTGCTTTGTAATATTCATTGCTGTCTTTTCTTTATCTATATTCTTTTTTAAAGTAACTAATGGTTGTATGATTTGTTTTCTGATTTCATTTAGTCTTTCAATCTCTTGTTTTTTGGATTCATCTTCCATCTCATATTTGAAATCTTCTTTCCATTTATTTCGTTTAATTCCCCATTTTGTACAATAGTTTTCTAATCGGAAGATTTCATCATCATCTATGTCTAAAAAGCCTAATTTAATATAATTAAACATGGCTTCACTTGTATAATTGTTTGTAAAGATTTCAAATATAGAAAGTACATATTGCACTATGATATTTTGATTTAAGTCTCTTTTTTCATCTATAAACACAGGTATATCATATTTTGCAAAAATACTTCTTACTAATGAAGAATACATATCTATATTTTTGGTGATAATCGCTATATCTTTGTATCTTAAGTTTTTCTCTCTTACTATCTTGCAAATGGTTTTGGCTACATTTTCGATTTCTGAATATCTATTTTTTGCTAAAAATAAATGTATCTTTTCCACATTTTTTGCATATTTTGTGGATTTTATACTTAATAAATTCTGACTTAAAACTTGTAATTCTTCATTTTTTAATCGATATTGATTTTCTAAATTGACAGGTTCTTCTAGTTTAAAATGATTTTCATCAATCATTCTAATTAGCTTTTTTAATGTTTGTTTATTAGAGTAAAACACATCTATATCTGGATTAGTTTCCATTTCTAAATTATCAATACATATTGTAATATTCACTTGTTTTGCATATTTTATAAATTGTTTGATTACTTCATATTCTTGTGCTGTATAGCCTGAAAATTCATCTATATAAATAATACTATTTTTTATCCAACTTAAATTCTCTATGTTTTTTGCTAAGAAATCTAACAAATCTGTTTCTTCAATATAATTTTGTGAAATTTGTTCTTCATAATTTTGATAAATGAATCGGATATCCTCTAATTTTGTTTTTAAATATTTATCTTCTAAGTTTTCAATCTCTTTATTTAATATATCTAATGTGATTCCATGTTTTTTTAATTCTGTAATACTTTGCATTCCAATCTCTATATTTTCATCACTTTTTCCTAAAAACTTGAAATCATTTTGATGTTTCGATAAAATGGAATATATAAGCATTGCTTTTCCACATTTTGATAAATTGGTTTTATTTCTTCCTCCAATTTCATTTAAAGCTCTATTAGCCATTCTACTAAAAGTAATTACTTCTGCATTCATGACTGCTTTCTCTTTTAAAAATCCCATTAAATTTTTCTCTGCAGTAAATGAAAATTGTTCTGGAGTAATGTAATATATATTTTCTTCTTTTTCTATTAAATTCGCAATTTCTGAAAAACACAGACTACTTTTTCCTGTTCCTGTCTTCCCATAAATAATTCTTAAGCCCATAAAATTCTCCTTTTTGTCCTTTTGGGGACGTTTCTGTTTGGGACATTTTTATGTTACCCTTTTAATTAACTTATTCATATTTATCTTAAAACTATATAATTAATAAATAAATATATACTAAAAAGAAACATCTTTCAAACTAGACTATCTTTTACAAATTGTATTATACAATAAAAAAAATAGCAAGATTTTTCTTGCTATTTTCCTATAAAAGTATTTTATTTCTGGTATTAAAAACATCTTTTTCACTAAAGCAATTGTTGTTTGGAAGTCTATCAAGTCTTAAGAAAGACATTTTGGTTAGAATTTAAGTAAACATAAAAATGTCCCAAACAGAAACGTCCCCAAAAGGACAAAACAGAAAAATCCCAAAAGGACATTATTGTTTTAGTCTCTTTTCTACTTCTTCTGCAGATGCCATTTGTAAAATTTCTTCACTAAGTTTTACACATGTTTCTTTGTCCAAATGATTGATTGTTTTTCTAGCTCTTAATATATTGTTTGAGTTCATTGAGAATTCGTCTAAGCCTAGTCCCACTAGAAGTGGTATAAAAGTTGGATCTCCTGCTGCTTCTCCACACATTCCACAGATGATGTTTGCTGAATGTGCTCCATCAATTGCTTTTTTGATTAATTTGATAACTGCAGGATGATATTTTGTATATAACTTAGATATCTTTTCATTTCCTCTTTCTACTGCTACTGTATATTGAATTAAATCATTTGTTCCTATACTAAAGAAATCACATTCTTGGGCTAATTTGTCTGCCATTAAGGCTGCTGATGGGATTTCAATCATAATTCCTACTTGAATATTTTTGTCATATACAATATTTTCATTGTCTAATTCTTGTTTACATTCTTCTAATACTTGTTTAGCAGCTCTTAATTCTTCTATAGAAGATATCATTGGAAACATGATGGCCAATTTTCCAAATGCACTTGCTCTTAATATAGCTCTTAATTGTGTTTTGAAAATTGTTGGATTATCTAAACATAATCTGATTGCTCTATATCCTAAAAATGGATTGGCTTCTTTTTCTAATTTTAGATATTTTAAATCTTTATCTCCTCCAACATCTAATGTTCTGATAATAGCTTCTTTATCTTTCATAATTTCTGCTACTTTTTTATATGCTTCAAATTGACTTTCTTCTGATGGCATTATATCACTATCCATGTATAAAAATTCACTTCTTAATAGTCCAACACCTTCTGCTGTATTATTTACTGCAATTTCAGCATCTGCTGGAAGTCCTATATTGGCATATAATTTTACTTTGGTTCCATCTTTTGTGAATGTTTCTTCATTTCTATATTTATCTAATTCTGATTTTTCTTGTTCTAACTGTTTTTCTAAATCTAATAATTTTTGTTTTTCTTCTTCAGTTGGATTGATATAGATTTCTCCAGATGTCCCATTAATGGCTACACTCTCACCATCTTTGAATATTTTAGTAGCTTCTTCTACTTTGGTAATGGCTGGAATTGTATGTGTTCTTGCCATAATAGATGTATGTGAATTTTCTCCTCCTAGTTCTGTGATAATTCCAGATACATTTTTAAAATCTAGTTTTGCAGTTTCAGAAGTTGTTAATTCTGTTGCTACAATAACTGTATTTGGATTTAAATTGCTTAAGTCAATCGTTTCTTCCTTGAATAGTTTTCCTAATACTCTATTTTTTATATCTAGAATATCTCTAGATCTTGATGCCATGTATTCATCATCCATATTTTCGAAAATCTGTATAATGCTATTAAATCCAACCTCTACGGCATATTCTGCATTATACTTTGAATTTTTAATGGCATTTTCTGTTTCTGAAATTAATGATGGATCTTGCATAATCATTAAATATGCTTGCATGATGTCTGCTTCTGTACCATTCATATTTTTCATTTGTGTCTCGGTTTCATTGATAACTTCTTCTAATGCTTTGTGAACTCTTGCTAATTCTTGCTCTATTTGCTCGCTTTCTATTGTTTTCTTTTCTATTTTTCTTTCTACTTTTTTTAAAACAACTATATTTCCAAATCCTATACCAGTTGAAACACCTTTTCCTTTTAGCATTTGTACCATTCCTTATATATGTATTTAGATTTTATGGATTAATCTATAAACCTTTAACTGTTACAGGTTAGCATCCCCTTTCCGGAGGGCATATATATTATATTTTAAGCGGGTTTCGGGGGGACCGACACGCTACATATTCTTAATAAATCAGCGACAGTCCCGTGGGAGCTGATTTAGTTAGAATATGTAAAGTGTTGGGATAGCGAAAAATATAATATATATGCCCTCCGGAAAGGATGTCTAAACCGTAATTAAAATCTGTCTATTTTTGTTCTTCACCAAAATTATTTTCAAAACCTTTTATGATTTCTGATAATGCTTTTTCTTCATCCTCTCCATCACATTCTATTTCGATTTCTGTATTATACTTAATTCCTGCTGCCATGATTCCTAATATAGATTTTGCATCAATTGTTTTACCATTGACATTTAATTTTATTGTACTTTGAAATGATGCGGCAAGTTTTGCTAATTCACCTGCTGGTCTTGCATGTAACCCTGTTTCATTTTTTAATATAATTGTATCTTTTACCATAATTTCCTCCTATTTTGTGTAATTTTATGCTTGTTTTTGATATTCAGGCAAATTCTTTTTTAATTTTGCCATAATTAACATAGAAATAATTGCTCCGATTGCAATTGCTAATAAATATTTTACAGGATGTCCAATAGTTGCTATGACAAATATTCCTCCATGTGGTGCCATTAATGTACAACTAAACCACATTGAAAGTGCTCCTGTAACTGCTGATCCAATAACAAATGCTGGAATTGTTCTTAGTGGATCTGCTGATGCAAAAGGAATTGCTCCTTCTGATATAAATGATAATCCCATAATATAATTGACATATGCTGCTTGTTTATCTTTTTTAGGAATTTTTCTTGGGAATATAGTTGCTAAAAGTGCAATTGCAAGTGGTGGAACCATTCCTCCTGCCATAACAGCTGCCATGATTTCATATTGTCCTGATGCTAACATTCCTGTTCCAAATGTGTATGCTGCTTTATTAATAGGTCCTCCTAAATCCACAGCCATCATTCCACCTAATATAGCTCCTAATATAATTTTGTTTGCATTACTCATTGAAGATAAATAATCATTAATTGCAGTATTGATTGCTGCTACATAAGGATTTATTAATAACATAAATGTTCCCATAAGCAATATTCCAAATACAGGGTATAAAAGAATTGTTTTAATCCCTTCTATACTGTCTGGTAAATAACTACATAATTTTTTCAATCCTAAAACAATATATCCACCAACAAAACCTGCAATTAATGCTCCTAAAAATCCTGAACTTACTAAAGTGATATCACCATTTGTTAATGATTCAAATGTTGTTCCTTGTACTGCTAAAATTCCTCCAACAAATCCGACTGCTAAACCTGGCCTATCTGCAATACTCATAGCAATATAACCTGCAAGTATATATAGCATAACATTAAATGCTGCATTTCCTATTGTTTTAAAAAATGCTGCAATTGGAGTATTCATACCAAAATTTGAAGGATCGATTGAATAGTCATCTAGTAAGAATGCGATTGCTATTAAAATTCCTCCACCTACAACAAATGGTAACATATGTGTAACACCATTCATTAAGTGTTTATAGATTTTTGTTCCTATTTTTTCTTTTTCTTCATCATTTTCTTCAGCTGTATTTTTCTTATCTGAATGATATGTTTTCGCATTTGGTGATAATACATTTTCAATTAATTCTTTTGGTTTATTGATTCCATCTGCTACTTTTGCTTTTATCAACTTTTTACCATCAAATCTTGATAAATCAATTTTTGTATCTGATGCGATAATAATTCCTTTTGCATTTTGGATTTCTTCTTTTGTGAATTTATTTTTCACTCCTGATGATCCATGTGTTTCTACTTTTACTTTATGTCCTAGTTGTTCTCCCATTTGTTCTAAAGCTTCTGCTGCCATATACGTATGTGCAATACCTGTTGGACAGCTAGTGATTGCTAAAATTTCATATTGCTCGTTTTCATTTTTTTCTTCTCCTAATTTTTCCGTTTCCGCTTTATCTATGCATTCTAAAAATTCTTTTGGTGATTTTGCATTATATAATGCTTGTCTAAAATCTGTATCCATTAACAATGTCGATAATCTGCTCAACACATCTAGATGCACATTATCTTTTGTATTTGGTGCTGCTATTAAAAATAGGAGTTTTGCTGGACTTCCATCTAATGATTTAAAATCCACTCCATCTGGAATGATCATGGCAGCTAGACCAGGTTTTTCTACTGCTTCTGTCTTGCCATGAGGAATCGCAATTCCTTCACCAATTCCTGTTGTTCCTTCTTCCTCTCTTTTTAATACTGCTTGTTTGTAGGCTTCCTTATCATTAATATTTTCATTTTCTACCATTAAATCTACTAATTGAATAATCGCTTCTTCTTTACTATTTGCTTTTCCATGCAGATTAATGGCTTTTTCGCTAAGTAAATCTGTAATTCTCATATTTTTACCCCTTTCTTTTGTATTATTTTTTGAAGTACTGCAAACCAGTCTTCACATCTGTGCGTAGAACCTTTTCATTTTGTTAACACACATTTTTTTATAATTGTTTTAAAAGTAAATCGACATCCTCTTTAGTTGCCAGTCGTATAGAAAATGCAGTTGCACTTCCTGCTGCGACACCTGTTTTTAATGCGTATTCATAATCTTGCGTTTGATAATATCCTGCTAAAAATCCTGCTACCATAGAATCTCCAGAGCCAACGGTATTTACCACTTGTCCTTCAAGTGCTTTTGCATAATATGTTTTATCATTCTTGGTTAACAATAGTGCCCCCTCTTTTCCTAATGATACTAACACATTTTGTGCTCCTATTTTTTGTAGTGTTTTTGCTGCATTGATAATATCTTCTTTTGTTAAAATTTTGCAATTTAGTGTTTCTTCTAATTCCTCTTTATTTGGTTTTATTAAAAAAGGATGATACTTTAATACATTCATCAGTAATTCTTGTGTGGAATCTACTATAAAAGTGATTTCTTTTTCATGAAGTTGTTTACATATTCTTTCATAGATATTATTATCTATATTTTTAGGTATACTTCCTGATAAAATCACAATATCTTTTGTCGACATCTTTCGTATTTTCTCAAATAATGCTTCGATATCTCCTTTTGTAATTTGCGGTCCCATTCCATTTAAAGCTGTTTCTTCCACATTATTTTCATTTATAGAACTTATTTTAATATTGATTCTTGTTATCCCTTTTTCTACTTTAACAAAATCTGTCTTTACACCTTGTGACTCTATTTTGTGTATTAACTCTTCTCCAGTAAAACCAGCCACAAAACCAAGTGCTGTATTTTCAATTCCTAAATTTTTTAGTACAATAGAAACATTCAGTCCTTTTCCTCCTGGTAATATTGTTTCCGTTTTTGTTCTATTTATTTCACCAATTTTAAAATTTTCAACTTGCGTGATATAATCTAATGCAGGATTAAATGTTATTGTGTAAATCATTTTTCCCTCCTCGTTTCAGATTCTATCATACCTAATCTTATTTTACAACATTTTTTTGTCGCATAGAGTTCGTTTGTCTGTGCGACATTATGCTTCTCTTCGCCAATAAAACAAATATTGTTGTGCTAAACCTGCTAAATCCCCAAATTTCTCTTTTGCAATTTTTTCAATTTGTTTTTTACTTACTTTTGCTTCATCTTCATTTTTGATATATAAATCATTCATGACTCTTCTTACCCATACATCTATGGGAAATACTTCTAATCGTTTTAAATCAGAAAATAATAATATACAGTCTGCTACTTTTGGTCCTATGCCTGAAAGGGTTAGTAATTTTTCTCTTACTTCCATTGTATTCGGATTTTTCTTCAATTCTTCTAAATCTACTTTTCCTTCTAGTATCATTTTTGTAGTTTCATACAACCTGATATCTCTAAATCCTAATCCTAATTTTCTATATTCTTCTATTGTAACATCTTTTAGTTCTTCTGGCGTTGGAAATGTATAATATATTTTTCCATTCCATTCTATTGTATTTCCATATGCCTTGGCTAATCTTTCAATAATTCCTTTTATTCTTGGTATATTATTATTTGCAGATATGATAAAAGATATAATGGTTTCCCATAAATCTTGATTTAAAATTCTGATTCCTTTACCATATGCAATACTTGTTTTCATATACTTGTCTTTTTTTGCTAATTCTTTTTTGATTTGTTCATAGTTTCTATCTAAATCAAAATACTTCTGTATTTCCTCTTCGAAATTTCCATTTTTACATATACCAGTGAACACAAAATCTTGTCCCTCTTTTTTAATATTGACAATATTTTCTTTCCATATACCTGTATAGCTCCCATTTTCTTCTTCATTCCAACGAAAACATTGTCCACATTCAAATATATCTTTTAAATTAAAAGTTTCTGGTTTTTTTAATATATATTGTTTTTCTTTCATTTTCTGTGTATTCCTTTCTAAAAACAAAACCTAGTTAGAAAAACTTCAAATCTAGCATAGCTTAAAACATACTTGTTTTTTAACCTTTCATTTGGTTTGATTATATCATATAAAGAAAAATTACTCTATACTTTCGTATAAAGTAATTTTAAAACACTATTTGAATCCTTAGGTACCCCTTCACATATTCGGCAGATATTTTTCCTCCATTTAATTCTACTAATTGTTTACTAATAGATAATCCTAATCCTGTTGCCTTTTTTGCATTTTCGACTGTAAAATACCTATCAAAAATTTTTTGTACTGTTGTTGCATCTAATGAAGTTGCTTTATTTGAAAATGTTATCATTCCCTTTTCATTTAGGACTATTGTAAAATCTCCATTACTATATTTACAAACATTAGATAAAATATTTTCAAACACACGAATGATACTATGTTTATCTAAATCCTTATATATTTTTTGTTCACATATTTCAAGTTTTGGATTAATCTGTTTCTCTCTAAAAAAATGATACATATTTGCCAAGGTTTCTTCTAGGATTTCATTCATACAGCACTTTTCTTTTTTTATCTTTGTACCGATATCCATTGCTTTTGAAAACTCAAATAGTTGATCTGTAAGTTCTGTTAATTCATTAGATTTTTTCTCGACTATTTTTAAATATTGTTTTTGTTTATTGGATAAGTTTTCTTGTTGTATCAAATCAATATATCCTTTAATGGCAGTTAAAGGGGTTCTTAAGTCATGTGAAATATTCGTTATTATTTTCTTTAATTCTTGATTTCCACTTTTATATTGTAATGTTTGTTTTCTTAACTCTGTAAGGTTGTCATTTATATTTATTGTTAAACTTTTAATATCTTTATCTGATGAGGATATAGTTATTAGATTATTCGTATCTGCTTTTAATATATAACTAAAAGATTTCTCAATTTCTTTAATCGAATGCTTTATTAAACATAATTTTAACATTAAAAATATACATATACAAAATAATATAATGGTTAGCAATAATAAACTAATATTCACTTTTTCCTCCTATTTCAGCTCTTTTTTAGAAAAAATATAGATTCCCAATATATTTATAGCACAAATTAGAATAATAGAATAGATAGGCATTTGTCTCAAATACTCTGGATCATTACTTCCAAGTTCCATAGCCTGCCCTTCTGGAATGGAAAGATAAATCATTCTTGCTTGTTTCACTTTTTCATCTCCTGGATAGTTTGGATCAAGTTCTTGGCTTACAATATGAGAAACACCATTTTCATCTGTATATGTATGAGTTATATACTTATCCGTATTTGCAGTTAAAGAAAATGAAGCTTGTACTACATACATTGTTATAAAAAGAATGATACATATTGTTGTTGATACTGTTATCTCAGAGCATATCATAGATATAAAGTTAAAAATAGAGCAAAATGATATGATGATTAAACCAATATTTAATAGTATTATTGCAAATTGAGATAATGACATTTGTAGTTGTCCAAATAAAGGAATACCAATTATAAATACGAATACTAAATACACAATTTCGCATAAAATAGAGCCTATTATACTAATAATAAGATTTGCTAAAAAAATTGAAATCCTACTATGTCCTACTATAATTTTATTTCTTATAATTCCTTGTGAATGTTCTTTTCCAACAAAGATACTTACAAATATTGCTATAAAAAGTCCTATATACATTATAAATTCGTTTACAATTTTATCTAATTGCACATTTACATTTTCATTTGATGCATATCTAAATAGTGTAAATCCTGCTATTCCAATGGTTAAAAACACAAATAACCAAAATATACTATCTTTTTTTAATCTAAAAAAACCTGCTTTTAATAGTTTAATCATTGTTTGCACCTCCTATTAAATTCAAATAATAGTTTTCTAATGATTCTCCTTTTTCTTGAAAATCATTTACTATACAATTTCTTTTAGAAAGTGCAATAACAAGTTCTGACACATTTACTTTCTCATATATATCAATTTTGTCATTAGAAATAACTTTATAATGTAATTTTTCTTCTTCTAAATATTTAACACATTCTTTTAAGTTAGTTACATGAATTTGTGTTCTAATTTTAAAATTTTGTTCTAATTCATCTTTATCAATTTCTTTTATAATCCTTCCTTTGTCTATAATACCATAACATGTTGCAATTTTAGACAGTTCATCTAAATAATGACTAGAAATTAAGAAAGTAATACCTTTTTCTCTATTTAATCTTAAAATTAATTCTCTTATTTCTATTATTCCCTCAGGGTCTAATCCATTTATAGGTTCATCTAAAATCAGTAAATCAGGATGACCGACTAAACTAATTGCGATTCCTAGCCTCTGTTTCATCCCTAAAGAAAAATGTTTAGCAGTTTTTTTTCCTGTGTTTTCCAATCCTACAAGTTTAAGTATTTCATCCAATTTACTATATGAAGGCAAACCTATAATTTTATACTGTTCTTTAAGATTATCTATTGCTGTCATATCTGAGCAGATTGATGGTGTTTCTATAATACCACCTATTCTTTTTCTTGCTTCTGCAATTTTTCTACTATTGTTAGAAATACCATAAATAGTATATTCTCCTGATGTAACTTTTTGTAAACCACAAAGTAACCTTATTAGAGTAGTTTTTCCTGCCCCATTTTTTCCTATTAATCCATATATAGCGCCTTTTGGAATGTGCATAGAAAGATTATTTAAGGCTTTAAAATGTCCATACTTTTTTTCAATATTATTTGCTTCTAAAATATATTCCATTTTCTCCTCCTTTCTTATGAAAAAACTTTATCATAAAATAGTTAAGAAAATAGTTAAAACTTAGTTAAGAAATAATAAAGATTTTTAATCATATAATTTAAAACCAATTCCCCACACAGATTCAATATATTCTTCTTCTATTATTTTTCTTATTTTCTTTCGGATATTACTAATATGTACCTTTAATGAATTTTCATCACAATCTAATGT
The DNA here is from genome assembly GCA_949288185.1 of uncultured Eubacteriales bacterium. Lineage (GTDB taxonomy): Bacteria > Bacillota > Clostridia > TANB77 > CAG-508 > CAG-269. The sequence continues at coordinate 20,397 of CASEIZ010000035.1, forward strand.
ATCTTGACTAATACATTCTAATAGCTTTGATTTGGTCACTACTTGTTTTGGGTTTAATAATAATTGTTTCATAATAGCATATTCTGTTTTGGTTAGATATATTGGGCTCTCTTCTATGCATACTGTATGATTTTCTTGATTTAAAACCATCTGTTTATACGTTAATTTCTCATTTTTATGATTTTCTTTTCTATCTTTATCTATTCTAAATTGTACCTGTATTCTAGCCAATAATTCCTCTGTTGAAAATGGTTTTGTCAAATAATCATTTGCACCACTTAATAAAGCATTTACTTTATCTTCTGGAGAAATTTTGGCACTAATCACAATAATAGGGATGTCTTTTACTTTTTTTATAATCTCTTCTCCATTTAATCCTGGTAACATTAGGTCTAATAGAATTAAATCCACTTTTTCTTTTTCTAAGACCATTAAGGCTTCTGTTCCAGAATAACTATCTACAACTTTGTAATTCTCTTTTTCCAATACCTCTTTTATATAATTATGAATATCTGTATTATCTTCTACAATTAATATAGTTTTCATATATGTTTCCTTCCTTTTATTTTCCCATTTTATATAATTTACATGTTCATATTAGCATAAATATATACAATTCACAACAAAACAGGGAAACTTAAGTTAAGTTTCCCTGTTTTGTCGAGACTGTAATTCATTGAGAACTGCCATCCACTCTGCATGGCCTTCCTGCATTCTCCTAATTCCTTGCAAATTGTCAATCTTGTCCATTTTGCAAATATCTGGGGCTTCATTATGTCCCATCAGCCTCAAGTCTCTTTCTTCTTCCCGTAGTTGCTCTGTTGACCAGCTCGAATAATTCTTCATTCGTTTTTACCTTGTCCACTAGATTTCTAGTGGATCCCTTTCCTGCTTTTTATATTTGCTATTATATCACAAATTGCTCAATAATACAAATTATGGTAACTAAAGCATTCTCCATCAATATATTAACAATAGTCCAAAATCCCGTTTTATTCATTTTTAAATCCTAGTCCTAATACTTCCCTTGAATTTGTAATGATTACAAAACTTCTTTTATCTATTTTCCTTATAATTTGTATGGTATTTCCTACATCTTTTCTCGTAACTGCACACATTAAAATTAACTTGTCAGAATTTGTATACATACCTTTTCCATAAAACCCTGTTGTACCTCTTCCTATTGTATTTCCAATTTCCTTTGCAATTTCTTCTGCCTTATCAGAAACAATATAGATGAGTTTTGTAAAATAAATTCCTTCAAATAAAATATCAATAATTTTTCCCATTAAATAAATAGCAATTGCTGAATATAAACCAATTTCAATTTCTCTTAAAAAAATCATATTTAAGGCAACTATCGCAATGTCAATCAAAAAGATGATTTCTCCCACTTTCATGGTTGGTTTATAAATTTTTGCGATATAACTAAATAAGTCTGTCCCTCCAGTTGAACTGTTGGATTTTAAAATAATAGCAGTTCCTACTCCCATTAAAATACCACCATAAATGCATGCTAAAAATTTATCTTCTGTTAATGGTGTAACCTTGTCTAATACATCAATAAATACAGATAAACTAATTGTTCCGATAATAGATTCTACAAAAAATTTTTTTCCAATTTTTAATATGGACATTAAAAATAATGGGACATTTATGACTAACATACTAATTCCCATTGGTACACCAAATAAATAATACGTGATTGTTGCAATTCCTGCTACCCCTCCTGAAGATAATTTATTTGGTAATAAAAATAATGATACAGCTACTGCCATGACAAATGCACCTAAAATTGTTCCCAATGTTTCTAAAATAAATCTTTTTATCAGTATTTTTTCTTTTAAGTTCATAATTAAAATCACCTTTATCACTAGTATTAGTAATTTTAGGTGATTTTATTCTTTTTTAGAAAAATCATTGTTTTCTCTAAGATATGATTTTTCTATATACAAATTTATAAAATTATTCATTCTCATTTAAATAAGCATAATATCCATCTACTTGTTGTTTTATATTTATATTTCGTTCATCATTATCTAATTTTTTCATTTTCTCTCTGATATCCTCAGGAAATATTTCCTTTATGGATTCTGCATATCTATCGCCATCTTCTGGCATGATACAATCAATAATCTCATCATTTTTTATAATAAATTTATGTGGTGCAGAATATCCACTATTTATTTCTAATTGATTATCCTGTACATAATAACTTTGAACTGTTGCCCATGCATATACATAAAATTGATTTCCTTTTTGTTTAATTCCTAACTTTTGTAAATATGTAAATACTTTAAAATCACTAATATTATCTGTTGACTTTGAATCTTTTGTCTTTAGAGTATATTGTGATTCTTCTAAACTAACCAAATATTCTTCTGCTTTTCCATATAAATCTTCTCTATCTGTAACTGTTTTTTCTGTTGTCATATATAAGATAACACCTAAAAGTATTAATAAAACAATTACGAATAAGATTATTAAACTTTTTTTCATAAATATCCCCTTTATTTCTTACTTACTCCTTTTTTCTTTTCTTCTTCTCTTTCTTCATAAGCAAAATCTTTAAATGTTTTTGTGACTTCAATTTTAGACTTTCCTTGTTTAATCGATTCATCTTGTTTTAAAATCAAATCCACATCATAATACTCTTTTAGTTTTCTTACATTCTCTTTTTTGTGTCCAATTACATTATTAGCATCTATTGGATTGACTTTGACTTCTACTTCTTTTACTTTTACATTCAATTTTTTAATTTTTCCAACAATGGCATCATACCACATAGCTGATTCTACCAATTGTCTAAATGCTGGGTGATATGGTCCTGCTACCACTTCACTTTTTTCTTTACTTGGGTCTGCAATTTCATCTGTGCTTTGTAATCCTACTCTGATAATATCGATTTTTTTATCTGCAAACATTCTAACCAATTCTTTACAAGTTTCAATAGCCTGTGGTAATGGTAATGGCTCATAAATTCCTTTTTGATATTCTTTTTCTAATTTGGTATTTTTTACGACTAATACTGGATAAATTCTGACCATTTTTGGTTTTAATTTTATTAATGCTTTTGCTGTATTAATTTCATCAATTCTTGTACTTTCTGGTAATCCCACCATCATTTGATGTCCTAATTTGAAGCCATAAAATCGAATTAATTTTGATGCTTTTTTGACATCTTGAAATGTATGTCCTCTATTAGCTCTTTTTAAAATATAATCATTTGAAGATTGTACACCTAATTCAATGGTTTTTACTTTATATTTTTTTAGCCTTTTTAAAATATCTTTATTAATACAATCTGGTCTTGTAGATATTCTAATACTTTCGACTTTTCCATTTTTTACATATTCATATGCTACTTCTAATAGCTCATTTTGTAATTTTTCTTCTATTGCTGTAAAACTTCCTCCAAAAAAGGCAATTTCAATTTGTGCTTCTTTATCTTTTATATTTTCTAGGTAATCATCTATTATCTTTTTAGCTTCTTCTTTTGTCATGTTCTTTTTTTGTCCGCTAATGGATTTTTGGTTACAAAAAATGCAATCATTCGGACATCCTAAATGTGGTACAAATATCGGTATTATATATTGATGTTTCATAGATTTACCTCTTTTCTATTTCAAATTTTCTAAAGCTTTTTTGGCTGCTTGCATTTCAGCTCCTTTTTTGCTTTTTCCTGCCCCTTTTGCTAATATTTTCCCATTAAACTTAACTTGTGCTTCAAAGCTTTTATCATGGTCTGGTCCACTTTCTTTTATAATCTCATATTCTATTTTCACATCTCCTGCTTCTTGTAACTTTTCTTGTAATACCGTTTTATAATCCTTATCTCCTACATGTTTACTTGCTTGTTCGATTTCTTCTTTTAGATTTTCGATAATAAATGTATTTACTGGTTCTAATCCACCATCTAAATACATAGCCGCAATGACAGCTTCTACACTATCTGCCAATATAGCTGGTCTTTTATTTCCCCCATTTATTTTCTCTGATTTTCCTAACAATAAATAATCTCCAAAATGATGTTTCATTGCTATCTTATATAAACTTTTTTCACATACAACCGTTGCTCTTACTTTCGTCATTTCGCCTTCTCTTAAATTTGTATAATGTGTAAATAGATATCTACTTGATAAAAATTCTAATATACTATCTCCTAAAAACTCTAATTTCTCATTACTACTAATGTGTTTTTCATAGGCATAAGATGTATGCGTTAATGCTGTTTTTAGCAATTCTTTATTTTGAAATGTATATCCTATTTCTTTTTCGATTCCTTCTATATTCATGTTTATTCGCGTTCCTTCCTAAGCCAAGTCTTGTTTTTTTATATTGTTACTTCTTGAATTCTTTTTCAACTTTATGCCTTTATTATATACTATTTTATGGAATTTGCAAGCAAATTAAGGATTTATTCGTTTATTTTTTAGAAATTTTTTCTACTTTGCTCTTTTTTGCATTTTTTTGTAGACAAGTTTATTTTGTTATTGTATAATAGTGGTGTAGAAATTTATGAAAGAGAGGAATTTAAGATGGCAAATGGCAAAAATAACTCTATGAATAAAAATCAAGATAGCAGAAATTTGTCTGATGTTTTTAAAGAGTTGCAAGAAATTCGATATTCTAGTGCAAATCAAGTAAATACATCTTCAAAACCTAAGTCAGAATCAAAAACAACAAAACAATCTAGCATAAAGAAGCATTCTGCACCTAAACAACAATCTAAACCAAAAGCAAAAGTTTCTTTCATCGAAAATACAGATGTATCTTTTGATAACAAAAAAGGTGTAAAACTTTCGAATTTACTGATTGTTTTTGTTGTTCTAGTTTTAGTCATTATCGCCGTATTTCCAATGAATGTATTTTCAGTTGAAACAGGAAATACTACTGAAGATTCTGAAGAAGTTGTAGAAACAGCATCTATTCCTACTGATTTTGAAATCAACAGAAAAGCGTTGAATATGCAAAAGATAATTTCTGAAAACTCAAGTTTTGAAAAAGTAAAAGAACAAGTTTCTGAAGAGAGAGAAATTGAATATGAAATCCAAACACAACAAAATCCAACACTTCCAAGAGGAGAACAAGTTGTTTTACAAGAAGGTGTTATGGGAAAAGAAAATGTTTCTTTAGTAAAGACTTATGAAAATGGAGAATTTATAGAAGAAATTATTTTAGCTAAAGAAACAATTGAAGAGCCAACACCTCAAATTTTAGATATTGGAACTTCAGATTTCTTAGCAGATTTAAATATACATATTGGAGACACAGTTTATTTAAATAAAAATGCAACTTTAAGAAAAGAACCTTCAGAGGATTCTGAAGAAGTTGCAGATATTAAAAATTATATAGATGTTAAACTTCTTGAATTACCTAATGAAGATTGGTGTAAAGTATCTTTTGATACAATCGAAGGATATTTACCTACTGATGTGTTAACATCACCTACAAAAACACCAAGTATTATAGAAAGAAATAGAATCCAAAGAATTTTAATCAATGTTAATATTGAAATGGAATTAAATAAATCTACTGGATTAACCTTAAAAGATTATCAAAAAATCTTTAAAGATTTGCCAAATGATACAAATGGAATTTTTGAAGAAAATGCAGAAGTCTTTTATAACATGGACAAGAAGTATAATGTAAATGGTATTTTTATCGCTTCTATTGCTATCCATGAAAGTGCTTGGGGTACATCACAAATTGCACAAGATAAAAACAACTTATTTGGTTATGGTTCTTATGATGACACACCTTATGAATCTTCTTATGATTTTAGTTCATATGCAGAAGGAATTGAAACTGTAACAAAATCATTAGTAAAATATTATTTAAATCCAGCCGGAACCAAAATCTATGATGGAGAAACTGCAAGTGCTTGGTATTATAACGGTCCTACATTAGAAGGCGTTAACCAAAGATATGCTAGTGACCCAGATTGGCATACAAAAGTATATTCTTACATGGAAATGTTATATAATAGACTTAGCTAAAAGGAGTCATTATGAAAAAAATTAAAATTAAACATCATAAAACTGTTTTAACAATTTTTATATTACTATTATGTGTATTATCATTCTTGTATTATGATTTGATTTTTAAAGTTTCTTATGCTAAAGATGAATTTTCAACTCAAATTGAAAAAATCGCAGAACAAACTGAAAATCCTATCTTTAAGATTCAAAAAATACTGATATATAGTAGTGCTAATGCAATTGATAAAAGTGAAAATGAATCTTTGCAAGATTTAAGTATTTTACAATATAGTGATATTGCCATAACCATTGATAATACTAGTACAGTATATGATCTTACAAATGAAAATACCATAAAGGAGTTATATATTGATAATATTAGTATTACAACCGGTTCTGATAAAGGACATCAATATGTCAATTATAAAAGTGCATTAGATTTTGCAAAATACAAAGAAATCGAAGAATTAGATGGTAATAAAATAGAATATAATATTGTTAGCACAAATGAAGAAAATAATAATACAGATTATGGGCTACCTACTTTTTATGCAGACTGTTCAAACCCAATTACTTTAGAATATATGAATCAAGATATTATCACAAATTATGCTGCTTCTTCTGATTCTAATACCATTTCTTTTAATGGAAAGGTATTACAAGAAGCTGGTATTGATTTGAATGATATTAATTATTCTTTAAATTTCACGATTCATATTGTCAATAACTTAAATGAAGAATTTATTTGTCCTGTAAGACTTAAAGTAGATTTAAGTGGTGATGATGGCGGTATATATAAAGGTGAAAAAAATGAAAATATTTCTGTTTCAGGATATGAATATAATTTCATTAAAATTGTAAAATGAGTTTTAATAAATTGATTGCAAAAGAGAAACCATATTATTTTTTATAAAGCTATTTCGGTTCAATACAAGCTCTAAGAAAATCTAAAAATCGATTACTGAGCCTCTCCAATGGAATTGCTCCCTCAGTAATCGATTTTAATATTTTCTAAGAACTTTCCAATCACATTCAATATCTTTATAAAAAATAATATGGTTTCTCTTTTTAATTAGATTTCTATTCAATCATTCAACTTTCAAGTATCACAATTTATTATTAACAGAATCTTTATTCATTATATCCATCATAGATTTTATAACATTTTTACCTTTTATGATATAAATAACTCTATGAAAATTACTCCTCTTTTTTATTTTAAAGCTCTAAATGAATTTAAGACTGCTAGAACGGTTACACCTACATCAGCAAATACTGCTGCCCACATAGAAGCCAATCCAAAAGCACTTAATATTAAAACACCAATTTTCACGATTAATGCAAAACTAATATTTTGATATACAATTTTTAAAGTTTTTCTTGATATTTTCATGGCAGTTGCAATTTTTGATGGTTCATCTGTCATAATAACAATATCTGCTGCTTCTATTGCTGCATCTGAACCTAATCCTCCCATAGCAATTCCTATATCTGCTCTTGCTAATACTGGTGCATCATTAATTCCATCGCCGATAAATGCTAATTTTGCTTCTTCATTCTTGTTTTTCAATAATTCTTCTACTTTATTTACCTTATCTACTGGAAGCAATTCACTATATACCATATCTAGCTTTAATTCTTGATTTACTTTTTCTGCAACATCTTTGTTATCCCCTGTTAGCATAACTGTTTTTCTAACACCTGCTTTTTTCAAATCTTGAATTGCTTTTTTAGAATCTTCTTTTATTTTATCACTTATTAAAATATATCCTGCATATTGTTTATTAATTGCTACATAAACGACAGTTCCCATTTCATTTACTTGATTGATATTTTTTAAATTTAATTGTTCCATTAATTTCATATTTCCACAAGCGACTTCTTTGTCATCAATTTTGCTAATAATTCCTTTTCCAGCAACTTCTTCACTATTCATAATTCTATTTTTATCAATTTCTTTTCCATAAGCTTTTTGGATAGAAATGGATATCGGATGATTAGAATAACTTTCACAATATGCTGCTAATTCTAATAATTCGTTTTTGTCAATTCCATTTTCATTCTTAATCTTTTGTACATCAAAAACACCTTCTGTTAAAGTTCCTGTTTTGTCAAATACAGCAATTTCTGTTTTAGATAATAACTCTAAATAATTACTTCCTTTTACTAATATTCCTTTTTTAGAAGCTGCTCCAATTCCACTAAAGAAACTAAGTGGAACTGAAATGACTAATGCACATGGACATGATACGACTAAAAATGTAAGTGCCCTATATATCCACTCTAGCATATCTGTTTTGGTTATCATTGGTGGAATAAATGCTATGATTAATGCTAAAAACACAACAATTGGCGTATAATATTTTGAAAACTTTGTAATAAAGTTTTCTGTTTTTGCTTTTTTATTTGTTGCATTTTCAACTAAATCTAATATTTTACTAACTGTTGATTCTCCAAATTCTTTTTCTACTTTAATTTCTAAAACACCATTTAAATTAATACATCCACTTAATATATGATCATTTACATTTACTTCTCTTGGAACAGATTCTCCTGTTAGTGCTGATGTATCTAACATAGAATTTCCTTCTATGACAATTCCATCCAAAGGAACCTTTTCTCCTGGTTTTACAACAATAATATCATCTATCTTTACTTCTTCAGGTGATTTCTTCTCTATGTTTCCATTTACTTTCAAATTGGCATAATCTGGTCTAATATCCATTAAACTTGCAATTGATTTTCTGGATTTTTTTACTGCATAGCTTTGGAAATATTCTCCAACTTGATAGAATAACATAACAGCTACTGCTTCTGGAAATTCTTTAATCACAAAAGCACCAATGGTAGCAATACTCATCAAGAAATTTTCATCAAAAAACTCTCCATGAAAAATATTCACAACTGCTTTTTTGACAACTTCAAATCCAACAATTAAGTAACTTAATACATATAATACAATTTGTATGATAAATATCATATTTTCATCAATATTAACAAAATTTATTTTTTCTATGAAAACAGCTATTAGAAAAATGATAGCTGCTATAATAATTTTTCTTAATCTCTTTTTCATGTATTTTGTCACCTCTTTTCTATGCTTCTCTTAATGTTGTATCAGGCTCAATTTTTCTAACTACTTTTTTTATTTCTTTTTCTACTTCTTTTTCTTTTCCATCTTCAATTTCTACAATCATTTTTTCAGTCACGAAACTTACAGAACATTCTGTAACGCCTTCTATATTTTTTACTCCTTCTTCTATTTTGGCTGCACAATTTGCACAATCTAAATCTTCTAATATATAATTCTTTTTCATATAAATCCCTTTCCTTTCTTTTTATTCACTTCTTGCTTTTTATCCTAGTTAAGAAATTTGGATATAAAATACTAATCTTCTTAATCTTTTATTAATTTATTTTATGGTATTCTTAAATTTTGTTTATTGTGTGTAAAATACCATTTTCTATAATATGACGTGTGCAAGTATCTGATAATGAATAATACACATTTTTTCCATCTCTTCTATATTTTACCAAATTGGCTTCTTTTAATGCTCTCAGTTGATGTGAAATTGCTGATTTTGTCATATTGGTTAACACTGCTAAATCACACACACACATTTCATGAACATCTAATGCCCATAAGATTTTTATTTTTGTATTATCACTAAATATTTTATAAAAATTTGCTAATGCTTCTATTTTTTTATCAGATAACATATGGTCTTTTACTGTATCAATGACATCTTGATGAATACTATTACAATCACATGTCTCTATTCTTGCAACCATATTTTTCTCCTTTCTATATACAGTTGAATGTATATTCAATTATCCTTTACTGTATTATAGTTGAATAGTTATTCAATTGTCAATATCTTTCATGATATTTTATTAATTTTATTGAAAAAGTAATATGGTATTATTATAATATATATATATTATTTTAGGAGAACATATTTATGGGAAAATTAAATCATTTGATAAAAAATTTTAGGATTAAGCAAAGAACTAAAAATGAATTCGAAAAACTAACTAGTAAACTTGATGAAATAAAACAATCAGATTTACTAGATATTAAAAAAGAGGAAGAAATTTTAAGTGTTTTAGAAGAACTTAATAGAAAATTAGAACAAAAAGTTATTGTCTCTGATTTACTACCTTCAAAGTATGGTGATATCTATTCTTTTGGAGAATCCTATTGGAAAGATAGAAAAGATGTTCAAAATGCAATAAAAAATAAAAGAGAACTTGAAGTAGCAAAGAAATTAGGAACAATGTTAAGTCATACTTCTTGTAATTTTCATCAACTTTATTCTGTTTTACAACATTTAACTGCATATTATGATAATCATAAACGTCTTTCAAAATTGATAGATACTGATTTTAAGAAATTTGAAAAATTAACAGACTTTTTAGATGCTCATATTTCTTATGTTTCTAATTTAGATCCAATATCTCTAAAAAGCAAATTACAAAATCTATTTCAGGTAAGTATAATTGAACAAATTAGTATGCAGTCGTCTTTAGAAGAAAAAAACAATTTATTCCAAGAATATCTAAATTACGCAAACACACATTTAAATCTTGCAGATGGAGAAATAGATTTAGTTACTAAAGCATTTTCTAATTCATCTTTTATGAAAAGAAGAGAAACGCTTCAAAAATTTAAAAATTATGGAATAAATTTCACTTTTTCTGATAAACTTCCTACTTTTATTGATGCTTCGAAAGAAAATGGAAAAGAAACGGATGAATCAAATGAATATATTGCTGAAAAAAGATTAAATACACCTATTTCTATAGATGATTTCGTTCTAGTTGGAAGTACAGATTATTTTCCAAAACATAGATTAATCGAAACACTAGATAAACATACAATGCCACAAAAGTCCACGAATTATTTTGACGAAGAACTGATAGATCTCACTGGTAATAGAGATATATCTTCATATGATATTTATAACTTTATTAATAGACGATCTATTCATTGGACATTAAATGGATTAGTTGGTAATCATGCCTATGGTACTTTTACAGGTAGAAAGTATATTATTATAGAACCTTTTAAAGAACATGTATATGATGATAGTTTACTAAGTATTGATGAAGCAGATACCTATTTTGAAAAAGATATGAAACTATCCCCTAATGCTTACATACTGATGCCTTTAACTACATATTCAGAAATATTGTCTGATAAAAATTCTAAAGGCGATTTGCAGAATTTTAATGTTGCTGTTTATGACGGAGATGATACAATTGCAACACAAATGCTTTTACAAGAATTAGGATATGTCTATGGTGGGATTGGAAGTTGGGGCTTTACATTAGATAGAAATACCTATTCTGAAAAATATTGTGGTAAATTGGAAGAAGCTATGATAGATACTGCCACTCAATTAAAAAAGGAAGGAAAAAAGTTAGAAGAAACTTCTGTTCATCAATATTCAAATAGTTATGCTAAAGATTTAAAGCGAACTTATGAACTGGATATAGAAAGTGTTGAAAGATTTGTAGATTTTCTTGTATCCCATTGTGAAAAAGACTTACCAGCAGATTCTATTAAAAAAATGATATATCAACGAATGGAAATATATTCCAAAAAATATGAAGCATCACCTTCAGTTAACTTAAAAGATATTTTACTGTCTATTGGATTAGATAAATTTGCAGAAATCATAAAATCCTATAATGATTATATGCTTCAATTATACATGAAAGAAAGAAAAATGAAAGACTTAAAAAATCTAGAAGCTGGTTTAATATCAGAAGCAGATTTACTAGGAAATGAAAAATTTAGAAATCAAGAGGAAAAATCATAACCACTCATAAAACTGGTGGTTATGATTTCAAATTGGAGGCGCCAGCCAGAAAATAACTAGCCTCAAAGCCTCTATTTTCGCATAATTTCAGACTTGTATAGTTTAAATTTATTGCAATTTTACTGCAACCACATAAATTATATCTATTTATAGTAAGAATTAATTGTAAATTTTTACTATGTTCGCTTGTTTTTTGTTGTAAAATATTGTAATATGTTAGCAACCTTTCTTGTCAAAAGGCAGTTCTTTACCTAGGAACAGAAAGGGGGAAGCACATATGACAAACGCAGAACTAATTTTGCAACTAGTAGATAAATTATTAAAACAAAAAGAAGAAATTGAAACATTAAAATCTACGAAAGCAAATACAAAAGATGAAAAGATTAAAGCAGATAATACATAATAGTATTGTCAAACAGGATAGAATGTTGTGGTCTATCCTGTTTTTATATAAAAAAAGTATGTGTAGTTGTGATACACATACAAGCACAAATGACATTTGCAGAACTTTGAATGTTTTGTTTAATGTATCTATATAATAACATCTTTTTTTATATTTGTCAAATATTTTTTAATACCTTTTACATATGAAAACTTTTTTATTTGATTCATTTGAGAAAATGTCTCAACAAAAAAATATTATAGATACTTTCAATAAAAAATTATATAAATTTAACTCATATTATCAATAGATATTGCTATCTTCCTTCTAGTTCAATTGTTCTAGTAACTCTTGCCTTATTTTGATTATTTAACACAGTCGAACTATTATGAACTTTTACAGACAAACGTAATTTATTTTTTTCTAGCCATGGTTTTACAGTCTCATCAAATAAATACTTATCCCATACATCTTCTATTCGTACCCAATCTTCTGTATATCCAAGCAAATCTGTACTACCATCTCTAAAATTGAAAGTAAATTCTTTACCTCTTTTACCTTCTTGATATGTAACGATTAAAGAACCTGGATCAATATCAAATCGTTTTCCTCTATATTCAACGCTTTTTATATGCATTTTTTTCTTTTCTCCGTCAGACCAAAAATGATTTTGAAAAAAAGCATCCATTTTTTCTTGAGACATTTGAGCTACTAAATTACTTTCGTCTATTAAATCTGAATCATATAGTCTAATTAATCTATTAATTTTTTCTATATCTTGCATTGTTGAATTACCATTTAAAGAAGTAACTATAAATACTCCAGGATACATCTCGTCAAAAGTTACCCCCTTCCTTGATAATTGTTCCATTATATAATGATTACACACTATTATTGCTTCATTAGGTTTAAATTCATTATCTATATGTATATTATTACTATTGATTGAATAAGTTTTAATTATATTCAAAATTATACCTTCTTTCTATTTTTATAGTTTTCATTATATCAAAATATTGGCTAAAATTCAATAGTTTGAAGACTTTACAAATTATATATTTTTCAAATTCTAGACCTTGCTTAATTATCTCATTTCAAGTACTATCCTTTCCTTATAGAATTAGGATGATTTTTTGCAAAAGAAAAAATCAACCATTTTACTGATTGATTTTCATATCTATCTGTTCTATAATGCTCGAACAGAAACGTTGTTGGAGGCGACACCCGGATTCGAACCGGGGATCAGAGTTTTGCAGACTCGTGCCTTAGCCACTTGGCTATGTCGCCATATATTCAATTATATGTTCCAAGTTTATAGACAATGACTATCATATATAAAAATCTTTGATTTTAACTATACCGGAACAAAAATTGGAGCGGGAAACGGGGCTCAAACCCGCGACCTCTGCCTTGGCAAGGCAGCGCTCTATCAACTGAGCTATTCCCGCATTTTGCAAATAATATGATAACAAATATATTTGTAAAAGTCAAGGCTTTTTTGAAATCTCCTCACCTTAATCGATAAAACTTCCAAATATTATTAAAAGTTGCCATTTTTACTCGTCCTTCTTGGCAACTCTTAATAATTCTAATCTCCAATCGGAGCATAATCATCTGTAACAACTTGTTTATCACTCGTAAAATCTTTTATTTCATTACTTAATAACTCATTATATTCTTCTTCTTTGTCAGTATTTATATTTCCATTTCCTTTAATCCCTACTAAAATTAAGTTCTGTTCTTCATTATCTAAACGATTAGGATTCACTTTAAATACTTTTACATCATCAAATATAGCTTTATATGTGCTATATTCATATTTTATAAAATCTGCATCGTCACCTTCAATCGATGATATGATATTGGTTATGACTGTTCCGTTTTCATCTAAACTATCATATACCTTTTGCATAGCCTCATAGGTTGTTAATTCAAACGGAGCATTTAGTCCTTTAAACGCATCTATAAAAACTGTATCATATTTTTTCTCATTATAATTTAAATAGCTTCTTCCATCTTGTGTAATTAATCCTAAATTTGGATTATTCTTATCTAATCCGAATTCTTCTTCTGCAATTTGTGTCATTGTTTCATCAATTTCTACAACATCGATTGTTTTATTTTCATATTTTTTTAAATAATGCATTGGATAGGTGTATGCTGCTCCACCTATCATCAATGCATCATTTGCTTCTTTATTATAATATTCAAATAAGTCATAATAGTATAAGTATATTGCTCCCATTTCTCCAGTTTCTTGGTTTATATAAGATTCTAAACCTGTATCTACCTGCAACGTTTTGTATGTAGTCTCCCCTACATTAACGTTTTTTACCCATATTCTACTATATTCAGAATCGACATCTCTTGTTATATCAGGATTTTTTACTTGAAATAGATATCCTCCTAATACATTTAAACCAATAATAATCAATAATTCTACTATCATTAGCATATAATATTTCTTATCTTTTTTGTTAAATAGATATACAGATAATATCCATAACAAAATAGAACAACCTAATATAATATTTCTTACTCCTAAATTTGGTATTAATATAAATCCTGCAAAGAAGGTACCAAAAATGCTTCCTATTGTTGATAATGAAGATATTTTTCCTGATGTTGCTCCTATATGATCCATGCTATTATTTTTTATCTTCACTGCTATTGGAGATACTGTTGCCAATAAGAAACTTGGTATTCCAAAAGTGACAGTTGCACATATAATAGCAACAAAAATCAAATTATTTGAAAGTTGTGATAATACATCTATAAATACAACTTCTAATATTGGTATTATACTTGTTGCAATGGCAGAAACCAATAAATAATTAGATAAAATCTTTATGTCATTTTCTTTATTTTTATCTGCCATTTTTCCACCAAACCAATATCCTATACTCATGCTAGTTAACATGATTCCAATAATGGTAGTCCATATTAAATTAGAACTTCCTACATATGGTGATAATACTCTTGCAGCGATTAATTCTAACATCATCGTTAACGCACCACTTAAAAATACAGTTATTTCTAATGAATATTTCTTCATATTTTATCCTCTTTTTACTTTATTTTTTCTTATTTGTTGTTTTTTTGGTTGTTTTCTTTGTTTTGGTTTTTCTTGTTTTCTTTTTTGTTGTATTTGTTTTTTCAAATTCTGCTTTTTCTTCTGGATTCCATTCTTCTCCCACTTTTGGTTGGTTCCATGAAATGTAATCACATGATTTTGGATTATTCTCACAAATATAATATTTTCTTCCTCTTTTTGTTTTTCTAACTTGTACGGTTGCACCACATTTAGGACATGGTACATCAATCGTCTCTATGATAGGTTTTGCATTCTTACATTCAGGATATCCTGGACATGCTAAGAATTTTCCATATCTTCCATATTTATATACCATCATTCTTCCACATTTTTCACATTTGACATCTGAGACTTCATCCACCATTTCCACATGTTCTAATTCTTTTTCTACTTTTTCTACTTCTTCTTCAAATGGTCCATAAAATTCTCGAATCATTTTCTTCCATTTTTCATGTCCTTCTGCAATCTCATCAAATTCATCCTCTATTTTTGCAGTAAATTCTACATTAATAACATCTGTAAAATTTTCTGTTAATAGTTTATTGACTACTTTACCTAGTTCTGTTGGATATAATTGTTTCTTTTCTTTTTCAATATATCTTCTTTCTAAAATCGTTGTAATTGTTGGTGAATAAGTACTAGGTCTTCCAATTCCTTTTTCCTCTAAAGCTTTTACTAAACTTGCTTCTGTATATCTTGGTGGTGGTTCTGTAAAGCTTTGTTTTGGATTTAATTTTTTTAATTTTACTTCTTGATTTTCTTCAAGTTCTGGAAGCATCCCTTCTTCTTCTTTTTCTTCTTTATCAGTACCCTCAACATATAAAGTCATAAATCCTTTAAATTTTAAAACTTGTCCATTTGCTTTAAAATCATATGCATTTGCTTTAATATTGACATTCATTGTATCATAAACCGCTGGTGCCATTTGACTTGCTAGAAATCGGTTATATACTAATTTGTATAATTTATATTGGTCATTTGTTAAACTATCTTTTATACTATCTGGCTCAATATCAATATAGGTTGGTCTAATTGCCTCATGCGCATCTTGTGCGTCTTTTTTTGTTTTATAATATCGATTTTCATAATAGTTTTCACCATATAATTTTGTAATTTGCGTTTTTGCAACACTTCTTGCTTCTTCAGATATTCTTGTTGAATCAGTTCTCATATAGGTAATTAATCCGACTGTTCCTTTTTCAGGAATTTTTACACCTTCATATAAGCCTTGTGCGATAGACATTGTTTTCTTCAAGGTAAATCCTAGTTTTCTTGAAGCTTCTTGTTGCATTGTACTTGTTGTAAATGGTGGTGCAGGTGTTCTTTTTTTCTCACCTTTTTTCACTTCACTCACAATATAGTTTGCATCTTTTACATTATTTAAAATCTCTTGAACTTCATCATTTGAATGAATTTCTAATTTTTTTCCATCTTTTCCGTAAAAATGTGCCTGAAATTCTTTCTTTGTTTTGATATCTTCTAAATCTGCATAAATATTCCAATATTCTTCTGGAATAAATTTTTCAATTTCATTTTCTCTATCTACAATTAATTTAACAGCAACAGACTGCACTCTTCCCGCAGATAGTCCTCTTCTTACTTTTTTCCATAATACAGGACTGATTTTATACCCTACTATTCTATCTAATACTCTTCTTGCTTGTTGGGCATCTACTAAATTAATATCAATATCTCTTGGCTCTTTTATCGCTTTTTGTACAGCATTTTTCGTAATCTCATTAAAAGTTACCCTTACGATTTTATCTTTTTCATCTTCTAGAATTTTTGCTAAATGCCATGCAATCGCTTCTCCTTCACGGTCAGGGTCAGTTGCAATATATATTTTTTTTGCCTGTTTTGCATCTTTTTTTAGTGTTTTTATTAAATCCCCTTTTCCTCTAATATTTATGTACTCTGGTTCAAAATCATGCTCTATATCAATTCCCATTTTTGATTTTGGTAAATCTCTGATATGTCCCATTGATGCTACAACCTTTGTACTGCCACCTAAAAATTTTTTAATCGTATTTGCTTTTGCTGGTGACTCTACGATAATTAATTTATCAGCCATTCAGACTTCCTCCATTTATTTTTTTCAAATATTTCTTATTTTATATATAGTATTCTAGCTTAAAAGAAGATATTTTGCAAGTTTTTTTGAGGATTTTGAGAAATCGGGAAATTGGGGACGGACTCATTTTTCCCTTTTTATTTAAATTTTAGTTATATTTTTAATATGATACAAAAAGGGAAAAATGAGTCCGTCCCCAATTTCCTGATTCGCCGTCCCCAATTTCTCAAAATCCTTAAAATAATTCTTTACTTAAGTCTGCCAATACATCTTCTACCCCAATAGGTGTTACTTCATTTTCTTTAAACAATCTTAATATTTTTTCTACCTTTTGTTCATCATTTGATAAATATGTTATTTCTTTATTTTCTATTTTGGTATTGTTTGGTATATATTCTGTTTTTACAACTGCAATACCAAATTTTGCATTATCTTTTTTTATAAATTGGTCTTCATTTATTTTTTTATAATATTCTAATTTTATCGGATATTTGATTCCAGCCTCCATTAATTTTTCTTTTTCTATAAATTTTCCACCAAAAAAAGTTCTCATTCTTCATCTCCCCTTCTTCTTTCGTACTTTTCCATAATACTATGAAGAAATTGACTTTGCAAGAACTTTTCATCGCATTATTTTACATATTTCTACCGTTTTTTATATTTCCTCTATTTTTTCGATTTTATATGTGCATAAAATGTCTATTGGATTTGTCACTCATGTCTTAACTTACAATATTCGATGGATTTAGACATGTTGTTTATTCTATAATATAGATAGTTTTATAAATTGGATTTTAAAATTCCACTTTTCAATTATCCTATTTAAAAATAGTAGTAACGTCTTTTATTTTCATTACTACTATTTCTCTTTTACATATCTTCTATTTACAATTTTTATCCTTAGATGTTTTCTTCTTCATTTCCTGTTTGTTTTAGACGTAAATATCCTAACTCTTCCCAACTATTATATGCCAAATTTAATCTAAAGACTAATTTAGGTTTAGGTCCTGCTCTGTTTTTATCTACAATACAAGCATAATATCTAACATCTGGGTCTTCAAATTTTTGTAAGTCATAGAAGGTTGTATCTACTTCTTTTAAAGAATATTCATATTCTTGTAAATGGTTTCTATTAATCTGTTTTATTAGGCATAGAGTATCTAATACTTCTTTTACCGTTCTACTTACTGCCAAATCATTAACATCTAAGTTAATTGGTAATGTGGCCGCTTCTGCTAATTGTAAGGAAGAACAGATAAAAATCCCAAAATTTTGTGCAATATTAGACAATATTGTAGCTGTTTTTTTGATTTCTTCAGGATTACCAATATTTGCTGTATCTGTTTTTAATGTATCATAAAATACATATTCAATTTTTTCTTTATAATAATAGTTCATAATAACTTTTTTTAGCTCATCATTGGTATGGTCTGTTATATTCATAAAATAGATAGAATTATTGATTTGTTTATTAATCCAGTCTGTTACAGTAATCACTTGCCTAAATTGTGTAGATTCTTTTTCCAATCTCTTTATAAAATCTTTATGCTTTTCATCTTTTTCTTTTAGAACATGTCCTTGTTCATCTACCTTAACCTTTTTAGGATCATCTGCTTTAAATTGTAAATCTAAAATTTCATTTTCTGTAATACTAACTTTTTGTCCATGAATTTTTTGAATTTCTGGATTATTTACAATGGTTGTAATTAAACATAATTTCATTTTTTCTTCTGACATTTCATTTGAAATTAATAATACTTTTTTCTTATTTACAAATGCAGTATATGCTGCTAAATCAATTGCAAATCTACTTTTTCCTGAGTTAGATGGCATTGCATATGCCATTGTTTCTCCTTTTCTAATTCCTTTAAATACTTGTGTCAATATTGGGAATGGTAATGGCAATCCATTTGCTAAATTAGTAGAACCTTCTTCAATAAAACTTGTCAAATTTTTATTTAAAACAGTTTGTTTAAATTTATCTGTTACTGTTACTTGATTAATCGCTGATTCTACTTCTTCTGCTGACATTTGGTCATATAACTCATAGTCAATAATTTCAATAATTTTATCTTGTATGTTTTTTACTGGGTTACTTAAATATGCTCCTCTTAGGGTAAACAATTTCTTTAAATCTGTGTAGATTTTTTCCATGTCGTATTTTTTACCTCTAACACTCTTTTTTAGGTCATTTTTAAATCTATATACTTCTTCAGAATCTCTAGAAAAACTAAATCCTTCTTTTGCTATTTCTGGAGTATATTTTCCTCCCTCTGTAAATAATACACTTTTATATACATTTAATATATCTTCATCTTCAAAATAACACTCTCTATATACATAATAATATCTAGAAATGGTTTTTGGATTTTCTAATAATAATCCCATATATATATGCTCTAATTCAGGATTTTTTAATTTTGCAGGAAACACTCCTTCCACAATTTCTTCTGTTTGGTTTTGTTGTTCTTCTTTCTCTAGTTGCTTCTTATCCTCATCATTTAATTCTTTTAATTTCGCTAATGCGTCTTTATATTCCCCATCTTGAACCGCTAATTTGATTTCTTCTATTTTTATTCTATTCTCCTCAGTTACTGGTATTTGATTAATTATTTCATATAATTTTCTTTCTGTTTCATCAACCATTTTTTGCCTCCTATTTCATTAAAATTTTTACTTCCTTACCCTTCACAAGTTCTTTAAATTTTATCGCATCTTCTTTATCTCCTACAATACTTCCATAATGTGTTGGTATGACTACTTTTGCTTTGATTGTATTTGCTAACTTAGCAGCTTCTTGATAATCCATTGTATAGGTTCCACCAATTGGTATAAATGCTTCATCACATTCTATATTTTGAATTTCTGCTATATTGTCTGTATCCCCTGCTATATAATATATTTTATGGTCTATTTCAATACAATATCCCACCCATCTATTTTCTTTTGGATGAAATTCCTTATTTACATTATACGCATATGTCGTTTTAAAATCTAGCCCATGTACATGATAGTTTTCATTTGGCACTACTGCAAATACGTTTTCTTTACGAAATAATGTTTCAGCTTTTTCTTTTATATCTTCTGTAACGATAAATATTGTGTTTTCTTTTTTCACTTTTTCAATGTCTTCTGGCGAAAAATGGTCATAATGAGAATGTGTAAAAAATATATAGTCTGCATCATGATACTCTTTATTTATTTTAAACGGATCTATATAAATAATGAAATTCTCTGTTATTTTTATACTATTGTGACATAATACTTCTATCATATTCTACCTCCATATCCTATTTCTTTATTCTGAACATATCTGCTATTCATTCTTTATCGTTACTATATCACACTTTTTTCTAATGAACAATAGCAGATTTTTTAAATATTTTTATTTTTCTTTCTCTTCTTATTTTTCATCTTCTTTTCTAAATTTTATAAAATCTTCCACTCCCATTTTTCCTGCTCTTGTAATTAAATTATATCCATATTTTTCTTTTAATTTGTCAATTGTTTTATCTAGTTTTTCTTGCTTTTCATTTTTTACTTCATCTTGAAATAAAGATATTTGCATTTCTTCTTTATCTGTTAAATCGTCTACTCTAACACCTATTAATCTAATAGGTGTACCTTTTCTATACATTTGTTCTAATAACTCTTTTGCATAACTAAAAATTTCTTTTGTACTTGCTGTTGCATTCGATAATTTTCTTTGATGAGAAGTATCGACAAAATCTTTATTTCTTAATTGTACATTAACCACTTTGGCTAACATTTTTTGTTTTCTTAGTCTATATGTTACTTGTTCTGTTAAAGCTAATAATATCTCTTCTAATTTATCTATATTTGAAATATCCTCTGGTAATGTAACAGAATTTCCAATTCCCTTTGGTTTTTCTTTTTGATATTTCACCTCAGAATTATCAATTCCATTAGCATATTCCCACATCATGCTTCCATGTTTTCCAAATTTGTCTTGTAAAATTCTCTTATTGGTTTTTGCTAAATCTCCAATAGTTTTGATTTGCATATTATATAATTTGGGAACCGTTCTTTTTCCAAGCATGAATAGCTCTGATATAGGAAGTGTCCACATTTTATTTGGTATTTCATTTTCGAAAAGGGTATGTACTCTATCTGGCTTTGTAAAATCTGATGCCATTTTAGCTAAAAGTTTATTATGTGCCACACCAACATTTACTGTAAATCCTAATTCTTCTTTTACTCTTCGATTAATTTCTTTTCCCTTATTTAATAGCGTATCATTCATTAAATAATGTGTCATATCTAAAAAACATTCATCAATACTAAATCTTTCAATTTTATCTGTATATTCTAACAACAGTTGATACAACTGATTAGAATAGTATCTATATATTTTGAAATTTGATGGAAACACCTTTAATCCCGGACATTTTATTCTTGCTTGATAAATCGTTTCAGCTGTTTTTACACCACATTCTTTTGCCTTCATACTTTTAGCCAAAACAATTCCTGACCTTTTGGATTCATCTCCTCCGATAACAGCCGGTATTTCTCTTATATCCATTTCGCTTCCATTTTTTAACATATCCAATGCTGTCCAACTTAAAAAAGCATTATTGACGTCTACATGTAATATTTGACGTTCCATATCATCACCAACTAAATTATAGAATATATGTTTGGTTTTGTCAATCTTTTATTTTTATATTTTTTACTTTTATTTTTATACATTTGGGTATATAATATTTTTGGTAAACGTAATTGATAAAATTTTATAAGATACATAGGAGGGAATTATTTTGAATAAACTTGTCATTATTGGTTGTGGGAATGTTGGAATGGCATATGCCTATTCTATATTAAATCAATGTTTAAATATAAATGAATTGGTATTAATCGATGTCGATAAAGACAAATTATATGGTAAAGTTGCTGACTTAAATCATAGTGTCTATAATTTAAATACTTCTACAAAAGTTATCTTAGGAAATTACGCTGATTGTCAAGATGCTGATGTCATTTGTATAACAGCTGGTCCCAGTCAATCAGCGATAAAAAATTCTAGAATGGAAGACTTGCATAAAGCAAATGCGCTTTTAAAAGATATCATTTCTGAAATTAATAAAACCAATTTTTCTGGGATTTATTTAATAGCAACTAATCCTTTAGATGTTATGACTTATGTAACATGGAAATATGCAAATTGTAATCCTCAAAAAGTCATTGGTTCTGGAACACTTTTAGATACTGCTAGATTACACCATGTTTTATCAGAAAAATATCACAAGCCTATTACAGAGATGACTGGGCTTGTTCTTGGTGAACATGGAGATAGTCAATTTATTCCTTGGTCAACGGTTAATGTGGAAAAATTACCTGAATCAGAAATGACAGATATTGAAAATAAGGTAAAAAAGGCAGGCTTTGATGTTTCAAGGTCATTAGGATTTACTTCATATGGAATTGCCTCTGCTTTAAGTAGAATTACAAGAGCGATTATCTTTGATGAAAAAGTATGCTTACCTGTATGCTCTTATCTAGAAGATTATGGAATATTTACCAGTACACCTTCTATTATTGGAAAAGATGGTATTGAGAAATCTAATACTCTTGATTTAGAAAATAGCGAAAAATTAAAATTAGAACATTCTATACAAGTTATTAAAACAGCTATTGGAAATTTGTAAAGTAAGTGGATTCGCCCGATGTGTAAAATTGCTTCGCAATTTTTGCATGAATCTAAGGAGCTTAACCTTGTTATATACAGAAAAACTAGGTAAAATTTTATTCTCCACCTAGTTTTCTTTTTTGAGCCATATATGCAAATTTACTAATGATATTTGCTGGCAATATTTTTGCTCCAAATCTTGATATTTTTACATCTATCCCTGGAACAATATAAAATTTACCTTTTTCTAATTTTCGGATTGCGTATTTTGCTACATCCATACTATTGGCTTCTCTTAAGTGAAAATTCACATTGGCTACTTTGTTAAAATTCGTTTCTACTGGTCCAGGACATAATATACTAATTTGTACTTTAGAATGCTCTTTTTTTAGTTCTTCTCGAATCCCCTCTGATAGTTTCACCACATAATTTTTTGTTGCATAATATGTTGCCATTAACGGTCCTGGCATAAATCCTGCAATAGATGCTACATTTAAAATTTTTCCGCTGTTTTTTTCTTTCATATCTGTTAAATATAATTTGGTTAATATGTGATATGCAATAATATTGGTCTTTATCATACGAATATCTTTTTCTAAGCTTGTTTTTGTAAAGTTTCCACAATCTCCAAATCCAGCATTATTAATTAAGATATCCACATTTTGTACCTGATTATGAATTTCTCTGCAATTTTCTTCTATACTTAAATCTTTAGATATGATTTCTATTTTCACATCATTCTCTAATTCTTTTTTGATTTCTTCTAACTTTTCAGTATTTCTTGCAACTAGCACCAATTCATCTGCCTTTTTTGCTAATACCCTTGCCATGTCTTTTCCAATCCCTGATGATGCCCCTGTGATTAAAACTTTCATATATTTACCTCTTATTTTTTATTATTCGTATTTTTCCTTATTTTATTACATTTTTTAGTTATATTCAAGTTTTTCTTGTTTTCCAATATCTTCTTTTAAATAAAGTTGTATTATTTTCATAAAAATATTTTTATAACACTTGCCAAGTATCAATATCCATGATATAGTGTTAACATAAGATTTTGGTTGTATTTTTTCAGAATATTATATTTATATTCATTTTGGTTTATTTTTTTAACATATTATATATTGAAAAAAATCATTTATCTATTTTATCATTTAAAACTTTACATCCATATATCTTTTTTCATTAATTATTTTATCTTTATATCCATTTAAATTTTATTTTAAGATTTATTTCAGTATTTTTATCTTACATTTCATTTGATAGAAATTAAATAATCTGTGTGATTTATTACATTTATTTTAAAATACTAATCATTTTTATGTAACGCTCTTTTTGTATTGTATAACCAAAATCAATTTGTTAAAATGAAAGGAGAAATTCTATTGAATCAATTAAAAAACTTAAAAGAAGTGGACATGTTACCATTATCAAATGATTATGTCTTTAAAAGAATCTTTGGAAAAGGTGGAAACGAAAGAATTTTAAAAAGTCTTTTAGAGGCAATATTAAAAATTCATATACAAAAGATTGAGATAAAAAATCCAGAAATCCCAAAAGAAACAATAGATGAAAAATTAAGCATATTAGATATAAGGGCAGAAATTAATGAAGATACAATTATCGATATTGAGATGCAAGTAGGCAATACCACTGCAATTGACAGAAGATTGGTTGTCTATAATGCCAAATTAATAGCAGGAGATATTAAAGTTTCAGAAGAATATAGTAAGGCGAAGGATACTATCGTGATTTGTATATTAAATGATAATGTTCTAAAAAGAAATGCATACTTAAGTTTGGCAATGTTAAAATATGAAGAAACAGAAGAAATTCGATATGTAGATATGGGGTATAAAAAAGAAGATTCGTACTTAACAAAAATGTGTAAATATTATATAATAGAATTACCAAAATTTAAGAAAAAGAAACCAAAAGTAGCAGATTTACTAGAAAAATGGTTGTATGTGATTGGGGGCGATCAAAAAATGATGGATGAATGTAAAGACGAGAATGAAGAAATCAAAGAAGCTGTTAAGCAATTAAAAGAAATGAGTGCAGATGAATACGAAAGAGAATTATACGAAATTAGGGAAAGAAGTAGATTAACCTATAATACAGAAATGAATGAGGCAAGAAGAAAAGGATTAGCTGAAGGAAAAGCTGAAGGAAAAGCTGAAGAAAAAAGAGAAATTGCAAAAAAAATGAAAGAGAAAGGACTTTCTATTGAGCTTATACAAGAAATAACAAAGTTATCATTAGAAGAAATTGCATCTTTATAAATTACAATAAAAACAAAAAATCTTAGAGCTTGTTAATCTCTAAGATTTTTTATTTTTTCTACTAAACTTATTAAATACCCTACCAACTGCATGAACAATTCTAGTTGAATTGTTATTTGCAACTGTTTTTCCTAATGCCTTTCCTCCAACAGTTAATGCTGAAACTAAAGCACTTAATAAGAATTGCACATCAAAATTTAATCCAAACTGGTTAGTAATCTTTACTGCAATTAATGCACTTATCGCACCACTTAGTACTCCACAAATATCGCCAATAACATCTGCACATATATTAGCAACCCTCGGTGCATTTCTAATTAATTTAATAGAATCTTTTGAACCTTTTACTTTTTTCGTTGCTTTTGCATGAAATTCATGTTCATCTGCAACCGTTACAGCTACACCTATAATATCAAATATAATACCTACTAAAATAACAGTTACTAGAATAAGAATAGCTGGTATTAAGCTTAAATTAGATACTCCATTAGTGGATATATATGAAAACACAATAGATAATATAAAAGTCATAATAAAAACTTCTATAAACCATTTCATATTTTCATCTTTCTTTTTCTCTTTTTATTTTTTTCTTTTTGATTGTTCTATTTTTTCCTTTACTTCTTGTATTTCTTTTTCATTTTCTTTTTCTGTTTTGGCACTTTCTTGCCTTACAGCCTTTTTCATTTCTTGTCTTGTTTTTTCAGCATCTTCCTCACACGGTTTTCCTTTTTCTTTTTTCATCTTTTCTTTCAATTTTATCTCTATCCTTTCTTTTTTAGGTTGCCAAAGGTTGCCATAATATTCAAAAGAGGAAATTTTGAGTTTTCCCAAGATTTCCTCTTAATATTTTTTATTTGAGATGGTAAAAGTCTAAGTAAATTTTACAGTTTAGGTCTGGTTGAATTTCTCTATTTCCCACATAGCATTACTGCTATTGCCGTTTCCGTTTAAGGGAAATATCTATAGAAACTATAGCTACCAGATTGCCACTTAAATCTGTACCTTAATCCAAAGACTTCTATGCTTCTATGGAAGCAAACATTCTAGAAGTTTTCCTTAACACACTTGATAAGTTTATTAGTCTTTTTTGCAAATGAAATTTCATAAGTACAGTAAAACTAATTTGGCCAAAACTATGTTTTACTAATGATTTAATCCCAATACATTCACTCAAGACAGGCTACTCTGTGCTTTTTGTGTCTTGGCACGCATCACAGGTTACTCTTAAATTATGTATAAAAAGATATATTTATATCATAAATTTAAGCCTCCGCGAAACCAGGGAATCTTATATATGCCATTATATAATACCCGGATTTCTTACTCCCTGAACACACACAAACTTGGCGTTTCGCGCACATTCAAAGAACTTCAACGATATGCCCTTTAGTGGATTTTTAGCCCCACCCTCATAAACTTAAGTATGACTAGAATAATGCACCATCGATATATATTATACAGCATACATGTGAAATATGACAAATTTCATTTTTGTCATATTTAAACAAGTACGGATTTTCTTTGTTTCTGGTAATTCTATTTTTTATTATTTCATTGATTTTCTCATTTTTTCTTCGTTTTTCTCTTTATTTTAATATCCTATAAATTCTCTTAATTCTTTTTTTGTTTCTTCAAACTCTCTATCATTTGCAATATTTTTCACTTGAATATTTGGATATTTTTTTTGTATTTCTTCTGCCATTTCTAAATATACTCTTTGTTGATTAATACTATTTTCAGCTTCATATTTAGAATTTTTAAATGCTGCTTTATCTTTTCTATCTAATCTTGTATGATATTTTTCCACATCTTTTAGATATAGTGTTATATAGTATATTTCAAAATCTAATTTACTAAATTCCTCTAATAATTTTTCATACACATCTGTAAATGTATAGTCTTTTTTTCCAAGTCTACAATAATTTTCTTCAGTAAAAAATGTTCTATCAAATACTAAATTAATACTTTTGTTTTCCATCTTTTTTATATATTCTAATAAATTAATATACATATCTTCTGCTTTTTTCTTGCCTTCTGCAGAACTATCTGCTGTTCCACATAATCTATATAAATTTGTATAACTTAATGAATATCTTAAAAAATCTGTTACGGTTGTTTTTCCTACTCCTTGTGGACCTTCTACTACAATTAACTTTGAATTTGCCATGTTTATACTCCTTAAAAAATTTTTATATTTGTTATTTTTTTCCTATATATCTTTTGGTTACTGTTTTCTTTCTTACTTTTTTATACTACATAATTAATTATCTTTTTCTTTTCCGTCCTCATTACTTCTGTCTTCATTTTCCTCTTTTTTAGCATGTCCTTTGTTCTTTAACATATTATTAATAGAATTTAAAATATCTTCTGGACTTTCATCAAAATCATCTTTTATGACATGTAACACTTTTATCTCCTCCTTTAATCTTTTTTATTATACTATTTCATATTTCTATTTTCAATATTTTATTTTCATCTATTTATAGACTTTTTTATTTTTTTATAATAAACTAGGTTTGAATTATGAAAAATAACCCTATTAAATAAATTTTATTTAGATAAAGGAAGGAATGATTTACATTATGGAAAATGTTTTTAAAGATTATGCTGCTAATATGCATCATCCAAATTGGGAAACGATATCGAAAAGAGAAAAACCATTACTAACCAATCCAGGTGACATCCGTTCTGTTTTTGACAGAGATTATACAAGAATCACACATTCAAATGCCTATAAAAGATTAAAACACAAAACACAAGTCTTTTTCTCACCAGAAAGTGACCACATTTGTACAAGAAGTGAACATGTTTCTCATGTAGAATCTATTAGTTATACAATCGCAAGTTATCTAGGATTAAATACAGAATTAACAAAAGCCATTTCTGTTGCACATGATATTGGACATAGTCCTTTTGGTCATGCAGGAGAAAAGATTTTATCAGCTATCTCTCAAAGAGATTTAGGATATGGCTTTTGGCATGAAAAAAATGGTCTAGAATTTGTAGATAAAATAGAATTATTAGAAAATCAAGAACAATATAAAGACAATTTAGATTTAACATATGCTGTTAGAGATGGTATCATTTCTCACTGTGGTGAAATTGATGAAAATTGTCTAAAACCTAGAAAAGAAGCTATTGATTTAGAAACCTATATCAGACCTAATCAATATGCACCATATACTTGGGAAGGTTGTGTAGTAAAAATCTCCGATAAAATTTCCTATATTGGAAGAGATATTGAAGATGCCATTAGTATAGGAATCATTGATGAACATTTAGATGAACTATACAACTTACTACATTATGATTTACCTGAAAAGAAAATCAACAATACTATCATTATCAATTATTTAGTGTGTGATTTGGCTAAAAATTCAACTCCTGAAAAAGGATTATGTTTCTCAGAAGAAGCTTTTGACTTATTAAACAAAATTAAAGAATTTAATTATAGAAATATCTATTTCTCTGATAGACTAAAACCTTCTATTAAATATTTTGAATTAGTTTTAAATGAAATTTATAATACTTTAAAATCTTGCTATGATAAAGAAAATACAATTAACACTTTAAAAAACAGATTATCTAAAATTTCTATAAAACTTTATGATAGTTTCCTTGGATTTTTAACAAATTATTATGACTTAGGAAATCGAGAAGAACTAAAACTAATGAATGATGTTATTTTTGATTTCAATAATGAAAAAGATTTTTATAAATGTATTATTTACTATATTTCTGGTATGACAGACAAATTTGCAATAGAAATTTATAATGATATTATTGGATTTTAGTTGGGACCATTGGGACCTGGTCCCAATGGTTCTAAAATAATTTTTTTATTAAACTACTTATAATTTCTTGGTTACTATCATATGAAAAAGTATTATTTTCTTTATCATAACAAACCATAACTAGTTTTGAAAAATCAATTTTCATATTTTTCATTACTTTATTTTCTAAATCCATATCTCCTTCACATGTTGTTAAAAGAATATATTCTTTATTATCTTTGTCCATACTTTCTACAACAATATAGTTTTCTTGTGCATTTTGATCTAATTTAACAACTGTTCCTTTTTTGAAACTATTTTGCATATTATCAAACTCCTTTCAAATTATTTTCCAAAAATTCTATTGAAAAAGGATTTTATTTTTGTATAAAGCTTATTATACCATTTCTCTTCTATTATTGCGATTTTATTATTTACTACATTATCTGTACTCTCTATATTCTCTTCTGTATTTTCTTTTACAACCTCTTTTGTTTTTTTGAATAATTCGGAAATATCATAGTTTTGATTAAGATATTCCATTGTTTTTCTCTCATTTTCTTTACATATGTCCATCAATTGTTGTCTTTCTTCTCCATCACAACAATACATTAAATATATAGCACTAATTAAATCTTTTGTTGCTGGCATAATATTCTGTTCTATTAATGTTTTACTTTTATCATACTTAAATTTATATGCATCATTCTTACTTTCTCTTATTTTTTGCCTTAATTTTTGAGGTATTTTTTCCAATATGGTTTTATCGAAATAATTTAATATTTCATTCGTTTCTGTTAACACATTGCAATAATTATCCATTTTCTATTTTCCTTTCTTTACAGAAATTTATCTTTGATCATTTGTATTTTCTTTAAATAGTCCTTTGAAGAAGTTCTGCATATTTTGAAATGCTGCTTTAATCCCACTAACTTTTTCTTTTTTTACCATTTCTACTATCTGTTCTCCTGTTATTGTTATATCTCCATCTTTTTCTTCTTTTATTTCGTGAATATTTACAGTTCCTTCTTCCGCTTTATTTATCAAATCTTCTATTGTTTTTTGATTTTCTTGAATTAATTCTTGATTTTCATCAAAACTTTCTAAAATATATCCAGCTGTCTCTTTTTCTATTTGCGTATTTCCATCCGGATACATATCTACATATTCCATGAATTTATCATAATTTTCTTGTACTCCTGATTCCTTTT
Organism: uncultured Eubacteriales bacterium; assembly: GCA_949288185.1. Lineage (GTDB taxonomy): Bacteria > Bacillota > Clostridia > TANB77 > CAG-508 > CAG-269. The sequence goes on from CASEIZ010000035.1 coordinate 50,666, forward strand.
GATCATAAATTTCATCCATATCCTCTATATTTTCTTGTATATCTGCTAACTCTACTGTAGTGGCTTCTTTTCCTTCTAAATCTTTCAATCCTTCCTTTGCTTTCTCTTGATAATCTTCATACTTTTCACTATTTTTAGCAGCATCATATTCATTCTGATAAACTTCATCCGAATCATAATACTTTCCATTACTTCCTTGCCCCTGCATTTCATTTACATATTTTCCTTCTTGTGCAGCTTGTCCTTCCAATCCCCATGCAGATACTGCAGGATTTTCTATATCATAAATAGTAACTTCTATAGGCACTTCCTTTTTCTCTACAACAGTTTCTTCAGCAGTACATCCTTTCATTGATAAGGCTCCTGCTCCTAATAATATCACAATTGGAACAATTATTAATTTATTTCCTTTTTTTTGTTGTTGCTCTTCTGTATTTTCCTGTGTCTTTTTTATATAAAAACCTACTACTGGTTGTGTATTTTTAGGTAAACCTTCAAAATATGCATATCCTTTTCCTTTTTCTTTATCCATTACATAGGAATTAGAATCTAAAATTGTTATTTTTTCACCCACTCCTGCTTTTCGAGTTGGTTGATGTTGTAACTTCCATATTTGAGCTAACTTTACCATACTAGTAAATCTATCTTTAACTCCGTTTTTTATACCTTTTATACTTGGTCGTTTGTTTTCATCATTCATGATAACACCCTCTTCTTTCATTTTTACATTTTAAGTATAACAAACAAATTATGTCGTTACAATATTGTTATCAAAATTTAACATAACTGTATTATAGCTGTAATAATCCTATTCCAATATTTCTATTCTTTTTTTAACATCTCTTTCTCTAATTTCTTCTTCGCGATACGAAGATACCTTGTATATATTTTCTTTATCAAAAATAATTCTTATTACTTTTGTAAAATTGTCTTCTACTGGTTTTCCATATTCTTCAATAACCAAGCTTGCTTTATACTTCTTTAATGTATCAAATGTATTCATCAATCCCATTCCTGTACCACCATCATTTGCATGTGTTGTGCTTGGTTTTACTCCAAGATTAATTAATGTATCTATTTCAAATTCTATACCAGAATCATAAACATATAAACTATATGCACCATCAATGATTCCAAGTCTTACTAGAATACTTTTATTGTTATTTTCAGAATGGTTAATGGCTATAATTGCATTCTTTATTAGGTCTGCAATTAAAATTTCTAAATCTTCTTTTTCAATATATTTATTTATCATGTGATGAATATTTCCATTTATTTGTAATTGGAAATCTATTTTATTTTTTACACATTCTGATTGCATATATTTTAGCATACTATCAATTTTATCAATATTTGTTTTCGTTAGTTCTATACTAACTGTTTCATTTTGCATTTCGTTTGATAGGCTTTCTATTTTATCTTTTATATGGTTTCCGTCTACTATTTGATCGTTTAATAACATTTGTTCTAGTTCATATTCTAATAATTTTTGCTTGTGTGCTATTGAATGGTTCTTTTTGTTAAGTTTTAAATTTTCTTTTTCTAATTCTTTTATTTCTTTATCTTTATTTTTTAGCTCTTCTTTGATTTCTTCTACTTCTCTTTCTTGTAGTTTTTGCTTATAGTATAATTGTAAGGATTTTTGGATGGTGATGAACATGAATATAGAAAAAAATATAATATATATAAATACGGATTTCATTACTTCTATATTAGTCTTTATGTTACTAAATACTGTTACAGCTAGCACTAGTCCTGTTGCAATATTTAAAATCAATAATCCTAAGTATTCATTTTGTTCGTTTTTCTTAAGAAATGATATACCATACTTTAATTTTTTCATATTATATACTAATTCATATAAAAGTATATAAATTAATAATATTCCTATCATTGTTGCATAATCATTTACATAAAGAAATCTAAAAATAATATAGCTTAATACCACTGAAATTATATATATAATATTGCTTATACAAAAAGAAATGATGGTTATCATTATAGAATATCCTATATTTTTCTTTATTTTATAAGAAAATAGTAGAGCTAAAGACATAATTAAAAATATTATAGAAATAGTTGTGTCTGCATATTTTTTTATAAATAATACAACTGTATTTATTACAATTAATATTATTAATCTAAAACATATATTTTTAATTTTATTTTCGTTTTTTATATCTAATAATTTATCATTAAATTTTAATGTAAATAATGTTATAAAGAAAAGTTTTATAAAATTTAATAACATCTATACTCCTCCCTTATGATAATATTATACTTGATAACTGAACAAAATCAAATATTTTATCTCAATTTTTTATAAACTATAATTTGCTTCCTTTACTTAGCCGAAAGTATATTGGCAAAAAAAAGAAGTTCAATACTAGAACTCCTTTTTCATTTTGTATCAAGCTAATTAGTATAGCCAATATTTTAACCACCATAAAAAATCTTCATACCAATTCATACCTTTCACCACCTTTTTCTTTCGTATTTGTAGAAAACTGTATTGCTTTCCACAAATAAAAAATTACCATCTTCTTGCGAAAAAAAGACGGTAACGATAAGTGAAAAAAAATGGTAAAATTTTGTCGAACATAAAAAAAAACATATCATAAATATCAACTAAAAGATTCAATATCTATGATATGTTCATTTTTATTATATTTCTCTTTCAATTTTTTCTACATAATAATATATAAATTCCATTGGTGTTGGTATACCAGTTTCTGGGCTTACTCTTGCTCTATAATATTCTAACAAATCATCTACTGGTGTGTTATTCCAAGCATGTATAATCGCATTTTGAATACCATTTGTAATTGTATTTCCAGATTTTTTATATAAATTTGTTAAATGTCTAATAACATTTGTATTATCCCCTTTATTTTCAATCAAATATAAAATTGCATCATGTATGTATTTTCTTCCTACCATCTTAGCAGGTATTCCAATTAAGTCTAATTCTCTAGCAATGCAATCTGATATCTTTTTCTTATTATCTTCCAATTCTTCTTTTAATGCTTCTAATGTCTTTTGTGGTGTTACTTCTCTTAAACTTATCAGTTTATTTAAGACATAATCGGCTGAATATCTTGGATGATTTTTATATAATATGATATCTGCACCATTTTTATGAACTATATCATATATTCTTTTTGAATGAATATGTGTTGTTACCACAATAATCGGTTCATAACCTAAATTCAACTTTTTAAGTTCTAATAAAAATCCCAAAGAATCTGTATTTCCTGTCATACTGTTATTTAATTCTAAATCTAATATAATACCTTCTGGCTCTTTTAATTTTGCATACTTTAATCCTTCTACATCTGAGTCTGTAATTCCAATAATTTCTACATCATCCCTATTCTTTACACTGTTAATAAAATTGTTACAATCATTCATATCATCTTCTATTATTAGTATTTTCATAGATTTTGCTGTCATAAGATACACCCTTTCTTCTTTTTTTATAATGTTACCATATTTCTCCATAAAATACCATAATTCTATAAATATTTTACCATGTATTCGAATATATTATATTGTAATATTTATATGTTTTCGTAATGATTTTTTTGTAATAGGAGGAGATTTACATGAATACATCTGATTTAGAAAAAGAAGAACAAATTTTAAGAGGTAAAAGGATAAAATATATCAGAGAAAATGAATTACATATGAATAAAACACAATTAGCAAAAGAAATTGGTATATCAAGTCAATTTCTTGGATTAGTTGAAGAAGGTAGAGGAAATTTAATGTATAGAAGTATTCGAAAACTTAGAGATTTAAGTGGTCATTCTGCTGATTATATTTTATATGGTCTTGATGATACAATCATTAATAAAACAAAGGAACTTTTAAGTACTTATAGTGATAAAGAAATTGAAACCACTATGCACATTATAAAAGATATTGCCATTTTCATAAAAAATTAGTCGATTTCTTAAACTTTTTTGTACTTTTTGTATTATTTTGAATATAATATATTGATTTCAATGTATTACTTTCATAAAATATTCTATATAAGATATTTAAAAGGTGGAATGTTTTATGATAAGTAATTATTTAATTTATTTTTATACTTTGCCAAAAGAAGAACAAGTGAAACAATTGCTAATAATTTTACTTTTCTTTTTGATTTTATTTCTTGTATCTATTTTTTTGGATTTCATATTATCAAAATTCAAAAAAGATAATGATTCATAGCTATTCAAGTTAAATATTTTAAAAAAATATTTAACTTTTTTGTTTAATAGCTTCAAAAATTTATTTTTATTGCTGGTTTTATACCTTTTCGATTGTTATTTTATCCTACTTCTGATATACTATATACATTATGGAAAGTTTATATCGATATACGAAATTAAATGAATATTATATAAAACGATTTGGAGAAAGAGTTTTAAAAATTTGTATTAATGGACATTTCACTTGTCCTAATCGTGATGGAACTTTAAGTCGTTCTGGTTGCATCTTTTGCAGTGAATGTGGTTCTGGAGAACATTTAAACCCTTATAAAGATATTTCAGAGCAAGTAGAAGATTATTTTAAATCTCCTCGTTCTAATAGGGCTAATAAATTTATTGTTTATTTCCAAAATTTTTCGAATACATATGATTCTATTGATAACTTGAAGAAAAAATACGACAGTGCATTAATTAATCCTAAAATTATTGGATTATCAGTTGCTACAAGACCTGATTGTATTAATGAAGATATTGTAAACCTCTTACATTCTTATACAAAGAAATATTATGTTTCAGTAGAATTAGGTTTACAAACATCTAATGAAAAAATTGGAAAGTTCATTAATAGACGATATACAAATGAGCAATTTACAAAAGCTGTTCAATTACTTAATAAATATCATATTGATGTAATTTCCCATATAATGGTAGGATTACCTGGTGAAAGTTTTAAGGATATACAAAATACAGTAACCTTTATAAACAAGCATCATATCCAAGGATTAAAAATTCATAATACTTATATCGTAGAAAATACTGTCTTAGCGGATATGTATAATAAAAATGAATATGAACCTATTTCTTTAGACTATTACTTAGAATGTTTAACATATATTCTTTCACACATTTCTCCTGATATTGTCATTCATAGAATATCTGGTGATGCTCCTAAGGATATATTAATTGCTCCTAAATGGGATTTACACAAAAAGTGGATACTAAATGGTTTGGATAAAAAATTAAAAGAAGAAAATTTGTATCAAGGAATATATTATAAAAATAATTGAAAAAAAATTTGAATACAGACTCATGTCCAATTGGGGACGTTTCTGTTTGGGACATTTTTAATAAAATAAATTAAAAATGTCCCAAACAGAAACGTCCCCAATTGGACAAAAATAACTCAGGTACCAAATTTGCTTTTATATCATAACCCTCTTTACATTTTTCTTTAACCATTTATCAATTTCGAAATAATTTGGTATATATTGTTGAACTAAATTATAGAAATTACTACTATGATTAGCAAATATCATATGTGACAATTCATGAACAATAATGGCATCAATTTTATCTTCTGGTAACATGATAAGTCTATTACTAAAATGTAATGCTCTTTTACTTGGTATACAACTACCATATTTACTTCTTGCATCTCTTACTTTGTATTCATAGTATAATACTTGCATTTTTTGACTCCAATATGGTAATCGCTTTTCTAAATATTCCTTTGTTTTTACACAAAGAAATCTTTTTACATATTTATCAATTATTACTTTATTATCTTCATCTTTCAACATTTCTGGTATTTCAATAATAAATCGTTTATTTTCTTCATCTAAAATAATTTTTATTCTTTTTTTAGAAACATATTCTATTTGTATACAGAAATCTTCCCCTTTATAGCTTATCTTCTCTCCTGTATACCAATGTTTCATTTTATCATTTTCTTTAGACATGATTTTTAGATATTGTTCATATATTTGTTCTTCTTTTTGCTGAATAAATTCCAACATTTTTTTGTTAGATAAATATTTGGATTTACTAATATTTAAAACATTTCCTCTAAAATACATCGTTATACAATTCGTATGTCTATAATTTCTAATCATAACTGGAATTTCTTTTTCTTTAATTTTTATATACGCATTTGCCATTATTATTCAATTCCTTTTCTTAATTTTCAATCTTTGATTCTTATTTTACAATCTTTTCCTTTTCTAAATATTCCAAAAATCCTGTGCACCCTTCTACAATATCCTGATAGGTAACTGTAAAGTTTCCTGTGTACCATGGATCTGCAATATCCCTTGGATTTTTTGAAAAGTCTAATAGTTTATATATTTTATTGTCTTTATCATTTCCTACAATTCTTTGGATGTTTCGAAGATTACTTTCTTCCATTCCAATAATATAGTCATATTTTTCATAATCTTGTTTTTCGATTCTTCTTGCTTTATGTTTTGCATATGGGATTCCTTTTTCTTCTAATTTATCTTTAGTTCCATAATGCATATCATTTCCTATTTCTTCATAACTTGTAGCTGCTGAAGCAATAGAAAATTGCTTTTCTAAGCCTTTCTTTTTTACCATATCTTTGAATACATATTCTGCCATAGGAGATCTACAAATATTTCCTAAACATACAAATAATACTTTAATCATATTTTTATACCTTTCCTAATTTTTTGTTAAATCCATTTCTGCTTCTATGAATTTTTATTTATTTTCTAATAATTTTTACATTTTATTTAAATAATTTATTAACACTTCATATACAGGTTTTCTTTCTGCTACTAAGTTATTAGAAAGCATATGTTGTACTTCTTCTAAATTACACAATTTTACTTGTTCTACTTCACTTTCTTGTATCTTAATTTTTGATACATCTATCACTTCTGTTTTTACCAAGTAAAAATCAAATATATGATTTGCATAAAAATGATCTTTTACTTTTCTTCCTGTTTGATAAGTCAGCATATATTGTAAGTCTTTTTCTTCTAAATCGATTCCAATTTCTTCCTTTACTTCTCTAATAGCTGCTTCTATAGAAGTTTGTCCTGCTGATACATGTCCTGCAACAGATACATCCCATTTTCCAGGATTAGTTTCTTTATCTTTAGCTCTTTGTTGCATCAATATATGACCTTCTTTATCTATAATAGCAATGACAACAATTCTATGCCATAAGCCTTTTTCATGTACTTCTTTCCTTGTTACAACTTCTCCTGTTTTTGTTCCATCTTCATTTAAAACATCTATTAATTCTTCCATAATTTAGTCTTTTTGTTCCTTTCCTAATATTTAACCTATCTACTTCTATATTTCATATTCTTTTAATCTATCTATATATGTTTTTATAGATTGATTGTTAATATCTTCTGGTTTTAATTTGCAATATCTCATGACTTGTTTTTCAATTTCCAATGCCAATTTTATCAGTTGATTTGCTTTTTCTTCATTAGACCACACAGATAATGGTTTATCTTTATATCGTATCTTTGCATCTTCTAATCGCTCTTTTAAACTAACTACACCATCTGGTGCAACTCTTTGGTCACAATAGGCACATATCTTAATTTCATAATTACTAGATTTAGCCGTTTGTTCATTTTTTCTAGAACGTTTTCCATCCAAAATTTCTAATTCTTTATTGTTTAAACCCAAATTTTTTCCAATTAACATATTGATTTCATGATCATTTGTCCCATATTCTTCAAAATATTTTCTTCTTACTTCTATGAAATCCTTATCTTGTATTTCCTCTTCTGGTATTTTTACCATATTTCCCATATCATGTAATAAAGAAACTCTTGTGATTGCTTTTCTATCTATGGGCTTTCCAGTCCAGTTATCTAGAATCAGATTTGTACATGCTGCGACTCTTAACATGTGCATTTGTAAATTTTCTGGTAAATGATATTGGTTATATATTTCGATTATGTTCATACTGCCCCCTATTTTTCTTCAACAAATAAGACCTTCATCATATTTTCATATCTATCTTTTAATTCTTCTCTTGTTCTAGTGCTTAATTTATTATAGTCTCTTTCTAATTTCTTTTTCACATATTCTGTTCCTTCTTCAAGGTCCATATGCTTCTCTTTATATACCAAATGAAATAAAGAAGGAATACAATCAAAATGAGCCATAACATCTGCATCTGCTATACATTGTTCTTCTATGGTATTTCTTGGTCTATCTTGACTACCTCTATGATTTAACACACAATTTTTTACCTGTTCTATTTTCTCTTTTGGATATCCATATTGACTTAATAATTTTTCTGCTATTTCTGCTCCATAAATATGGTGTTTATCCCTCTCCCCATATTCTGATGGCATAGCAATATCATGCAATAATGCACCTAATTCTACAATTTCTATATCTGCTCCATATTTTTTAGCCAAATACACAGCATTTTTTACAACATATTGTATATGGTCACCCCAAAAGTCATATCCATTTTTTTCTTTATATATTTGACATCTTTTTAGTAATTCCTCTTTTACCTTTTCTACTATATTATCCATATTGATATCTCCTAAAAATTAATTATCTATTAGAATATATGCTTCCTATTTTCTTTCATGATTTGATAAAACTTTTTAGCCGCAATGCTTAATTCATTTTCCTCTATATTATTTAAGTCATATCTTTCATATCCTAAATTTTTATCTGGTTCTGCAACTTCTAATTCTCCACCTTGTAATGTTCCTTTATATGCTAATAATATCCAATATTTTTCTTTGTTATCTCTTAAGTCTAATGTTTTTTCCCCAATAGCTGTAATAAATGTATCAATAGAAATGTAAGCATTTTCTCCAACTTCTTCGGTGATTTCTCTATGTAGTGCACTTCTAAAATCAGAATCTGTTGATTTAACTCCCCCACCAATTCCTTCTAGTTTAAATCTTTCATCTCTACAACCTGGTCCCCTTCTTTGTAAAATAATTTTATTATCTTTATCAAATGCAAATACAATCACTGCCACTTTATATTCTTTTGGTACTTCATTTTTATCTTGTAAAATTTGTGCTAATTCTTTCATATCTCTTACTTCATCTGAAAATAATTCCATAAAAATCCCTCCTATTTTACTAAATTCAAATTACCATTTATGATAATTGGTGAAAATCCTGATATTTCATCATATAGCATACCTTCTGGAATTGGGTTATACATATAAATTTTTTTGCCTTTCATAAAAGCTTCATATAGCTCTAAAAAAGTTGCTCCACCAATGTAATTTTGTTGCCCATTTTTATCAAAGTTTAAGGTTAATACAGCATCCATGTTTGAAATGGTTGCTTCACTTCGTTGAAGCATTCTTTTCTTAAACTCAGAATGTGCCTTATCTCCTAACACCCACGCTTCTTTTTCAGCTCCTGGGTTATCATATGAGTTTGGTAATTCTATACTATGTCCCATTTCTTCTAATTTTTGTTTAATTGGTTCAATTCGATTATAAAATGTTTTACTACAAATCACTAATATTTTCATGATCATTACTCCTTTTATTTCTATTTATTCCTCTATTAGTTCAAATCGATATGTTTGTTTTACATTTGGATATTTTTATAAAAATTTTATTCCCATATTCCTTGGTTAATGTATCTAATTAAAGCCATAATACACGCATTTTCTGTTAAATCAATTCTAGATATTTTATCATGTGTTAAAATACTAATTCCACCTTTTCCCGTATTTAATCCATGGCTTTTAAAGATTCTATCCATTACTTTCCCAAGTTCAGTACTAGTTATTTCATCTATATATTTTGCATCAATAGGAAATCCTTGACTTGTTCCTACACTTTGTTTTCCTTCCTTATTTTCAATCACAACTGCATTAATATCTATCCACTCATCTAATAAATCTGTAATCCCTGCTTCACTTGCTACGTAATAATCTGCATCTTTGTTATTTTTCTTAGCATATTCTTTTAAATTTTTTACTCTGTTTCTCGCACCAATAATAATTTCTTTATTAATCGGTTGTGCTCCTACTTCTGAATCAACTGGTATTCCTTCTATCTCAACATTATCAAAATATCTTTCGAATGCTCTTTTTACACCTTCTATTTTCCCTTGATTCTTTGTTCCCATTAATATTTTCATCCTGTTCACTTTCCTTTCCTGTACATCTTTTTATCATCCTGCAACACAATTTCTCTCTTATATTTTCTGTGCCTATTTTATCACGGATAAAATGGAATGTAAATATTTAGAAACTTATTGAATTTTATAAAGTTTCATAATATACTTTGATTACAAATATCTATACTTAATAAAGGGAGAAATATTAAAATGACAAATAGTAAAGATTTTTTAGGTAAAACAGTCGATGTTATCATTGATAAGCCATTAGGTAGTATTCATTCTGAAAAATACCCAAATCATATCTATCCTGTGAATTATGGATATGTTCCCAATACCATAAGTGGAGACAACGAAGAATTAGATTGCTATATATTAGGTGTATTTGAACCTTTGGAAACTTTTAAAGGGAAATGTATTGCCATCATTCATAGAACAAATGATAATGATGACAAATTGATTGTTGTTCCTGAAGGTAGAAATTACTCAAATGAAGAAATTAAAGCATTAACAGAATTTCAAGAACGTTTTTTTGAAAGTGAAATTATTCGAAATGATGTTGATTTTGTATTTAATAAAAATATTCCTGAACTTTCTGTAAGTCATTTAGAAAATAGTCTTTCATTTTACAAAACTATTGGATTTAAAATAGAATATGAAAGACCTGAAAATAAATTTGTATTTCTTTCAATGGGAAACATTCAATTTATGTTACAAGAATTATCTGGCAATGATAAATGGGAATTAGCTCCTCTTACCTATCCTTTTGGAAATGGTATCAATTTTCAATTAGAAGTGAATTCTGTTAATACAATTTATTCAAAATTAAAAGAACATAATTATCCCATTACTTTTGAAATTGAGGAAAACTGGTATAGACAAGATGATAAATTGCTTGGAAATAAAGAATTTTTAGTACAAGATCCAGATGGATATTTACTAAGATTTTCTGAAGATTTAGGTGAAAAAGAGGTGATATAATGATTGAAATTAAACAGTATAGAGAAATCAAACAAGAAGAACTACCAGAAACCTTAGACTTAGTACGTAAAGTTTTTAATGAATTCGAAGCACCTTATTATTCTGAAGAAGGAGTTACATCATTTCATAAATTTATTGATATAAATAATATGTCAGAA
>CASEIZ010000036.1 GCA_949288185.1 uncultured Eubacteriales bacterium
AACATAGATATTTTCCTTTCTTTTGTGTCGTTTTGTCAATTCACATTTTAAAGGATTATCTATGTTTTTTCAATATTTTTTAGATAAAAATTATGTAGGCATTTTTTTATATTTTGCCTACATTAATTTTACACTAACTTATATTTTTTATGTAAAGTATTTGTCGAGGTGCTTTATTTATGATTGTTCTTCAACTTCATTTTTTCTTTTAAAGTCAAATCTATACATACCAACAATTGTAGATATTGTCATTAATGAATCTGAAATTGCTGCCGTATAAGCTTGACATACAATATCATATATAATCCATAATAAAATGTTTGCCAATGATATTCTTCTTATATTTTTTTCTTTATCTTGTATTATCGTAATGGTATATAATATTGAACATATTATAGGAAGAATATCTATCATACTACTAAATGTAATTGCACCTAATATAATAGATATAACTATGTATATTCCAATTATTATTTTTGGTACTAGTTGTTGTTTCTTTTCAAAAATTTTATTAATAAATGTTTGTATGATTGCAAATAAACAAATTACAGCACCACTATAACTTTGTAGCAAAATAAAGTTTATTGCAGAGAAAAGATTTGCTAAAATAAACATGAAAATGATTTGTTTTTTATTTTTCATTTGCATTGAAAGAACATTTGCTATAATAACTAATATTCCAAAAAACTGGGCAACTATAAACATGATTATTTTCTCCTTTTTAATTTATAAAAACTATTTTTTTAAGTAATAATATACAACACATAAATCTTCAAATCCAAACTTTTGATACATTTTATGAGGATAAAATCCTTGTTCTGTTTGTAAATAAGCAGTATTGATATTTTTAGACTTACACATTTGCAATTGTTGTTTCAATACTTCTTTGCCAATCCCTTTATTTCTATATGCTTCCTTTATAGCCAAACTATAAATTCCATAAATTTTATGATTATAAAGACTTTGAGTGGTTCCAACTATCTCATCATCTACTTTTATATAATAAAATTCATTTTCTATATCACTATACATTTTCTTATAATTTGTATAGCCTTGTCTATACCCCTCATCTAAATCTCCATAAGGATCATCTTCATTATCTGTTTGATAGCAAGACATCACACAATCAGCATATTGTTTCATATCTGTTGCTAATTCCAATTTCACATCAAAATTACAATTTGTATTTATATTATCTAATTTTGAAAAATCACGATAAATTTGCCATGCTTCTATTGAAATTAATTCAAATTTATCTGTTGTAAAATATTTATCTTTGTTTTTATACAGTTCTTTCATAAATGGAATTAAATATACTGCTGTGGTTCTGTTTTTCTCGCTAAAAATATTATCTGCTTCATTGATAATACTTTCAAATTCTTGATTATCTTTAACATCAAAATTTGAAATAAAATTACTATAACAATCTTTTATATTTGGATTATATGTAATTTCATAATTATCTTTATGAATAACATTAAAATCTAGCCCTTCAAATCCTTTGATGTGTAAATTATATATTTCTTTCACTAACTCTATATCCATTTTTATATTCCTCTCTTTATATTATTTTTTATTAAAATTAATTGCGTTAATTCAAATATTTAAATTTTTTTAGCATTTCATAAATTTCTGTTACATATTTTCCATTACTTTGCTTGGAATTTTTTCCCATTACTTCCTCACCATCTTTGAGCTTACAAAAATCTTCAAATTCTGAAATTGCCAAATCTATATTATTTTCGTTAATTTTATCTTTAAATATTTGTTTTGCGGTATGTATATATCCTCTCTCACAACAACCTGCCATTGCTTTAAAATATGATTTCTCTGGTAAATCCGATTTTTTGTATAGTTCCATTGCCATTTCATCAGTTACTGGTTTAGGATTAACAATTATAATCTTATTTGTCCTGAATACGCCATGTGGTGCTGATTCACTTGGACAATCAACAATTTCACTACCTTCTGGAATGATTACATCATAGATTGTATCTCCTCTTACTAGCCATCTTATTATTTTATCTTCTGTTGAAAAATTAAATCCTCCCATATTTTTGGCATCTAAATCATTTGGATTCCAATATTCTGCAACATTAACTTTTCCAATTTTATATTCAAATCCATTTACACCAGATTTATTTCCAAACATTACTTTTACATACTTATTATTCATAAATCTTTTACCTCTCTTTCTTAAATTCTTCTTCTATTGGCAATTACAGTGTTAAAATTTTGTATGGTATTTCTCAAAAATTTTTATCATCTTATCCATTTGACTAACATTATATTTAATCTCTCCTATAGACTGTTCAATCTCACTTTCAGCTATTTCTATTTCATCTTCTTTATAAGTATTTTCAATACATAATGACCTTTTAAAATTATAATCTAGCCACCCAAGACCGCCATAAATATCTGCATATATTATTTTTTTAATATTTGTATCAATTTCTTTTTCAGCATATTTTTTATAACTATTTACTACTATTTCAAATTTATTATAATCTAAGTTTTCTATATCTCCACCAGACCAATACCAAGCAACTTGTATTAATTCAATAGTTGGATTTATATATCCACTAGCCTCCCAATCTATAATAAATGGTTTATAATCTCGCCATATTACATTTTTTCTATTAAGATCAGTATGACTAATAATCAAATTTTCATTAGCACATTTTATTGCTTCATTTGCTTTTTTATTTAACGCATATAATAATTCAATATTTTGCTCTAAAATATGGAGATAATCTTTGTTTTCTTTCTTTGCCAATTCTAAATATGTATTCCAGTCAAATTGTTCTATATTAATCTTTTTACTTTCATTATTTTCAATTTTCGAAAAATCAATATTATGAATTTTAGCTAAAGTTTCTCCTATTATTTCACAATGTTTTTCTGTTATTTCATCAGCTTCCAAGGTTTTACCTTCTATCCAATCAAACACCATGAAATATCTATTGTTTATTTTTTTTATAATATCATTGTTCTTAAATTTAATAGCTCCGACAGCTGTTATACCATTTTCTTTTACAATATCAGTTACTTTCTCTGAAAATATAAAATTTGAATATGCATCTTGTCTTTTCATAACTCCTGAATTCAGTTCTTTTATTGCATATATTCCTTTATTGGTTACTACTTTATACATTCTATGAGATAATCCACCTGTTACTTTAGTTATACTTTTTACCAATGTTCCTAATTCTTCTTCTCTTATAAAAATTTCTATGTCTTTTTGTAATTCAATCTTATCAATATCCTTCAAGTATAAGGTATATTCACTAGGATCAAACTCATCTCCATGTCCTTTATCTATTGCTTCATTAAATCCTAATTTAAAATATATATGTTTTGCTATTTCATTGTCATCTTCTACACCTATTGTAAATTGTGTATATCCTTCTTTAAGTAAATATTCTATACAATAATTAATTAATTTTTGTCCTAATCCTTGTCCCTGATATTTTTTATCCACTCTGAATGCTTGTAAATATACTCTTTTATTTGGTATTGTTTCTGTTTCCAATTCATCATTTTTATAACTAACTGTTATTTCTCCAATAACCTTTTCATCTTCTTCAATTACAAACACATCTATCTCTTTCTTTTCAAATTGTTCTAACCTTTTCTTTTTATACTTAATCCACATTTCTTCATTATCTGGAAATAATCTTTTTAATTTTTCAAATTCTTCTTTTTTTATTTTTCTAAATTTCATCTATTGATTACCTCTATACTTATATTTTTAATATCATTCCTTTTCCTAAATCAGCTCCTTCTCTACTGATAAAGCCAAATTTTTTATAAAAGCCTTCTAAGCCTTTTGATGGTCCTACATATGTTCTTATATTAGGATTTAATTTTTTTAGGTCCTTAACCTTGTTTAAAATTTTCTCCATTATATGACTTCCAACTTTTTGCGATTGATATTCTGGAAGAACCATGATGTCTTGGATATATAGAAACATAGTTTTATCTCCTATTATTCTTCCATATCCTATCATTTTATCTCCATCATAAGCACAAATGGAATATAATGAGTTATTTAAAGCTGTCTCTACTATTTTGTTTTCTGCCGTTCCCCATCCTACAGAATCTGCTATATAATTATACTCTTCAGGTGCTGGTATTTTTTCTTTATATTGTATATCGTTCATATTTATTTCTCCTTTGCCGTTTTCATTCGTAAATATTGTACCATTTACGAGCAAAAACGGCAAACATTTCTTGTAAGTTTTCAAAAAATAAAGTACTTATCAAAGCACTTTATTAGAATTGTTTCTCCTTTTATAATATTTATTATGCTAAATATATTCACACATCTGCTTTTTTTCTAATTCTCCTGCATTAAAAAGTACATAGTTATATTATTTTTACTTATATCAAGTGTTTTTCTTCTTTTTTATTATTCTGTACTTTTTCATTTCTAATTTTATAAGTCAAATTTTTTGACTTAAAGTAATTTATAGGTCAAAAATTTCGATTTTTTTGACCTACAGATTTTTCATAGAACGATTTTTTCAAGTTTTTCGTCCTATGAAATTTTATAGGACGAATTTTTTGATTTTTTCGTCCTATAAAATTTTATAGCACGGATTTTCCCATTTTTTCGTTCTATAAAAATCTATAGCACAGATTTTTTCAATTTTCCGTGCTATAAATTTTTTCAAAAAATTTTTTAATATTTTCCATTTTATCATTTTTATTATTGAAAATAATAAAGTTCTAGAGAACCAGACTGTAATCTTTGATTGCTATGTCGGGTCAGGTTCTTATTTTAAAAACAAATCAATATATTTTTAAAAAGCAAGAATTTGACATAGATTCACTCTCAATTAGACAATAAAATTATATAATTATTTTCAGAATTTATCTATCTAGAAAAAGTTGCTCAAACACAAGCCTAAAATTTCCATAACAATAAAGAGCAATAATATAAAAATATATTATCACTCTTGAATCGAGCTATATGAAGTTCTTCATATATAGTTAGGTCTATTACCTAAAAATTAGATTAATCTATATTAATATTATATGCCGATTTCTATTTTCTATGCAAAAGAATAGGATTTCTCCTATTCTTAAATCAAACCTTATAACTTTCGTTATAAGTAGTACCACCATCAATGTGGTAAAATATCTTTTAGTAATTTAATTATACCATATTTTTAGATAAAGTCAATCTTTTTTTTGCTATTTTTATGACAAAGACTTCCAATTTAAGTTTTACCTTTAAAATTTATATATTTTTATTATCAATTTATATTACGCCTCATACCATATCAGCTTCTATTGTTACTTTAATTTTATGATTTTGTATTTTTCTATGTGTTTACAAGATACACTCTGTATCTCTATCTAGGCTCATCACCCAGTTGCTTCATTTTAGCTTTAACAAATTCAAACATTTCTTAGTTCATCTATTTTATCCATTATTCTCATAGCTTCTCCAGCTGTGTCTGGAGTGAGTGATAAATCTTTTCCTGTTTGCACTTTATAAATATCATTTGCAATCTGATATAGGTCATGTTCTATAGAATCAAAATAGCTTAATGCATCTTCAGTGACATAAGTTTGATTTGATTTATCAATAGAAAATTCTAAAATAGTTAAATCATTCATATCTCAATACCTCTATTTTTGTGAAATAACTTTATATTTTCTCTACACCTCTCTATTATTTTCTGTCCATCATAATTCTCATTCAATTGATCAATCGTTTTAAATTCTTCATTAGGTTGTCGAATTGCTATCCATTTTTTTGATATAGTGTCCTTATTTTCTTCTTTTGAAAATAATGTTGGTGGATTAATTATAGCCTCTTTATCATCTATTTTTACTAGAAACATACAATTATATTTAGGTTTACCAAAAATTGGTGCAAATTCAATATCATTGGCATAAAAAAATAATTCTAAAGCTTTACTTACTTCGATTTCTTTGCCATCTAACAATATACTTCTAAAATTGACCTTTTCTGTTGTCGGAACTAAAATACTTTCTAAATAAGTGATGATAGTTGCTTGTTTTTCTAAATCTGTTAAATCTTCCATATGTAATTGTTCTGAAATTCCTTTTATATTATATCTTTCTATTAAATATTTATAAACAGTCTTTCTTGATTCATTAATTTTTTCTTCTGATGCATAAAAATCATATAATTCGTTTGGTTTTCCATTATAAAAATTTTCATCAGATAATTTATAATGTATTGATGATAATTTTCCATTATAAACTGTTGGATCTAAAAAATAAAATTTATCTTTATCAAACTTTACAACAGTTACTTGATGTTCTAAAGAAACGTCTTGACTTTCCTCCAATCCTCTTATTCTTAATATATTTGCTTCTTCATTACTTGCTATTAATAAAAGCTCTAAGAATCTACTTTGTGAATTACAAACCCCTTTTCCTAATAATGCAATATTTATTGCATCTCGACTAAGAGCAGCTGCTTTTTCTCCAACACTTTCATACATTCCATTAAGTCTAATATATTCTAAAAAATTAAGAACTTTTTCTTCTAAAGAAAAGTGTTCATCTCCTAAAGTATATACAACATCTTGCAATTCTTTTTTTAATTTAGCATACATATAATCAGTATTAGCATTTTCAAAAAAACTTCTACTATAAGGGGTAGCTTTTATATAATTTAATAAGAATTTATATTTATCTGTATTGTTTATTCGATATACTAAATCTCTATGACTTTTAACATCATTTTGCAATAATTGTTCTAGTGCATCTTTATTAAGTCCATTTAACTGCATGGTTATTCTCCTTTCTCTTTACTACTCTATTACTTATTTTTATCTTCTTTTCTATTCATCAATGCCACACACTCCACATGGCTTGTAAACGGAAACATATCCACAGGTTTTATACTATTAATCTCATAGCATTCCTCTAACTCTTTTAAATCTCTTACTAAAGTTGCTGGATTACAACTAATATAGACAAGCTTTTTCGGTTTTATCTTCAATATATTTTGAATACTTGTCTTATCAAGACCTCTTCTTGGAGGATCAACCATAATAATATCTGGAATAATTTTCTTGTTATTGATCAAATCATCTAAAACTTCTTCCACATCTCCTGCAATAAATTCCGTATTATGAATATCATTTATTTTGGCATTTTCTATAGCATCTTCTACCGCTTGTTTTACAATTTCAATCCCATATACTTTTTTCGCATATTTTGCCATAAATAAAGAAATCGTTCCAATTCCACAATATAAATCAAAGACAGTATCTTCTTTTGTGATATTAGCTGATTTGACACCTATCATATATAGCCTTTCAGCTTGAATTGAATTTACTTGGTAAAAAGATAATGGTGAAATTTTAAATGTTAATTCTCCTAATTGGTCTGTTATATATCCCTCTCCACATATCGTTATATTTTTTTCTCCTAATATCACATTTGTATTTTTCTCATTTATATTTTTGACGATTGTTTTGATATTAGGAAACTTGCTTATTAGTATTTCTGCGAATTTCTTCTCATTTGGAAATTCTTTTCCATTGATAACAAGAATGACCATAATTTCGTTTGTTCTTTTTCCTATTTTGGTAACAATATGTCTTATCAATCCTTTTCTGGTCTTTTCATTATATATAGAAATATGATTTTGGGTAATATAGTTTACGATATATTTTGCAATTTCTTCTGTTTTTTCATCTTGAATTAAGCAATTTTCTATTGGTATAATTTCATGTGTTCGATTGGCAAAAACACCAATGACTGGCTTTCCTTCTTTATCTATGCCTACTGGATATTGTGCTTTATTTCTATAATGATATGGATGTTCCATCCCCAAAGTTTCTTCTACTTCAATATTTGTCTCTAATGTTTTATTCACTAAACTTTGAACAGCATTTCTTTTCATATTTAATGTTTCAGAATATTGAATATGTCTTAGATTACAACCTCCACATCGTTTATATGTACTGCAATCACTTTCTGTTCGACTTTCTGCTTTTTTTAAGATTTCTATTATTTTTCCAAAAGCATGAGAAGATAACACCTTCACAATTAATATTTTTACCTTTTCTCCTTTAATACTATTCGGAATAAATATGGTAAAATTATCAATCTTGGCGATACCTTCTCCTTCAAATCCATTATCTATAATATCTACAATATATTCTTGGTTCTTTTTTACTGGTATTTCCATTTTGACTCCTCATAGGCTAATTTTATTTTGTATCTTGTTATTCTATATTTTTTAATCACTAATTCAATTAAATAAATATATACTGTCAATCTTTTATACAATTTCTGTCTTTACTTTTTCTTCTATTTCATCTTCAGATGCTTTCATTGCTTGTAATGTTTTATCTAATAATGTATCTAATTCCCATCCTAATTGTTCTGCACCTGTTCTGATAATATCTCTTGAACAACCAGCTGCAAATTTTTTATCTTTAAATTTCTTTTTCAAGCTTGAAAGTTCCATATCTTTTGTACTTTTAGATGGTCTCATTTTTGCAGCAGCCCAGATAATTCCTGTTAATTCATCTGTTGCAAATAAGATTTTTTCCATTTCATGTTCTGTTTTTACATCTGAACAAATACCATATCCATGACTACAAATGGCATGTACAAGTTCTTCACTTGCATTGATTTCTTTTAATAGTTCTGGTGCTTTTTTACAATGTTCTTCTGGATATTGTTCAAAATCAACATCATGTAATAATCCTGCTATTCCCCAAAAATCTTCATCATATCCATTTTCTCTTGCAAAATATCTCATAACACTTTCTACTGTTAATGCATGTCTTAAATGGAATTCCTCCTTGTTATATTTTTTTAATAATTGCATTGCATCTTTTCTTTCCATCTCTATTCCTCCATTTTTACAAGATTTATTCTTAAAGTTTATTCTATCTATATATACTTAAAATACGCCTTTTATTTCAGTATATTTTAAACATATTCTTTAAAATTATATCACAATTATGCAAATTTGTATACAACCTTATATTTTGTAAAACTATACTTTGATTTTGTAAACTTTTTGGTAAAAATCCCTATAATTCCAGTTTTATTGCGTGAATATCTTGTATATTTTGCATTTTTATAATATAATTCTATTGGAAATTAAATGGGATTATATCTATAATACCTGTTATAGAATTGATTAAGGAGGAAAAAAATGAAAAATTTTGATGTTGCCATTATTATGGGAAGTGATTCTGATTTATCTATTATGAAAGATGCAGCTAAATTTTTAGAAGATATGGGAATTTCTTATGAAATGAAAATTCTTTCTGTACACAGAACACCTGAAAAAGCTATGGAATATGCCAATAGCCTAAAAGAAAATGGTGTAAAAGTTGTTATTGCTGGTGCTGGAGGTGCTGCACATTTACCTGGCGTATTTGCAGCTATGTTACCAACTGTTCCAGTCATTGGTATTCCAATCCATACCAAAACATTAGGAGGCGTTGATTCTTTATATTCAATTGTTCAAATGCCTTCAGGAATTCCAGTTGCAACAGTTGCAATCAATGGTGCTAAAAATGCTGGTATCCTAGCAACTTCTATCTTAGCTGTTGGAGATGAAAATATTAAAGAAAAATTAACAGCTTATAAAAATTCTTTAAAAGATGCTGTTTCTAAAAAAGATGAAAAACTTCAAGAAATGGGTTATGCAAATTATTTAGAAAATATGAATAAATAAAATTGAAAGGAATGTGAAAACAATGAAAAAAATTAGTAGTGGTAAAGTTCGTGAAATTTATGAGGTAGATGATGACAAATTATTACTTGTTGTGTCTGACAGAATTTCTGCATTTGATTATATCTTACCAAATTTAATTCCTGATAAAGGAAAAATATTAAACCAAATCTCAAAATTCTGGTTTGATTATACAAAAAGTATCATACCAAATCATGTTATTTCAACAGATTTAAAAGATTTTCCTGAAGAATTCCAAACACCTGAATTTGGAGGAAG
Organism: uncultured Eubacteriales bacterium; assembly: GCA_949288185.1. Classification (GTDB taxonomy): domain Bacteria; phylum Bacillota; class Clostridia; order TANB77; family CAG-508; genus CAG-269. Next base: position 9,971 of record CASEIZ010000036.1, read on the forward strand.
AAGTATGTTGGTTAAAAAATTGAAAATGATACCAGTAGAATGTATTGTAAGAGGATATATCACAGGTTCTGGTTGGAAAAGTTATCTAAATGATGGAACTGTATGTGGTATTAAACTTCCAGAAGGATTACAAGAAGCTCAAAAATTACCTGAGCCAATCTTCACACCTACTACCAAAGCACAAGAAGGACATGATGAAAATATTTCTTTTGAAGAAGTTTGTAATTTAATCGGAACAGATTTAGCAAATAAATTAAGAGAAAAAACAATTGAAGTATATACGAAATGTTCTGAATATGCTGCAACAAAAGGTGTTATAATTGCTGATACAAAATTTGAATTTGGACTTGATGAAAATGGTGAACTTGTTATTGGAGATGAAGTATTAACTCCTGATTCTAGTAGATTCTGGGTTGCAAAGGACTACCAAGTTGGAACAAGCCCAAAAAGTTTTGATAAACAATATCTTCGTGATTGGATAAAATCTAGTGGATATAATCCTGAAGGTAATACTCCAATTCCAGATGATGTGATTATGACAACAAGACAAAGATATATTGAAGCTTATGAAATGTTAACAGGTAAAAAATATGAATAATCCTAAAAAAGGGATTTTGGGGACGGACTCATTTTTCCCTTTTTTAATTTGAGATGACAAAAAAATATAGAATATAAAACCATTACACAATTTTGTATAAGCTAAATTTTCATAGAAATTCTACAAGAAAAACATGAGCCTCTCTCATTGTTGCTATAAATCTTAAGCAAAATGAGCAGTCCTCATGTTTTTCTTTAGAATTTCTAATTTCAAATTTAGATACGCAAAATCGTTTCATTTTTTTATATTCTATATTTTTTACTTATTTATTTTTAAAAAGGGAAAAATGAGTCCGTCCCCAAAATCCCTTTTCTTTTTATTAAAATTTAATCTTTTCAAAACGATCTTTTTCAAGTGTTTCTGGTACTTCAATTGGATATGTTCCTGTAAAACATCCATAGCAGAAATCATTTATTTTGCAATCTTTTGCAATTTCTTTTAAGCTATCCATACTTAAATATTCTAGAGAATCAGCGCCAATTTCTTTTTGAATCTCTTCTTTTGTCATTCTATTGGCAATTAAAGCTTCTTTTTTATCCACATCTGTACCAAAATAACATACACCTACAAAGGCTGGTGATGCCACTCTGATATGTACCTCTTTTGCTCCTGCCTCTTTTAATGTTCTGATAATTCTTGTGATTGTTGTTCCTCTTACAATGGAATCATCTACTAAAACAATTCTTTTTCCTTTTACTGTTTCTCTTAAAGGATTTAATTTTAATGCTACTAAATTTTTTCTTTTACTTTGTGCATTTTGGATAAAGGTTCTCCCTATATATTTACTTTTTGTAAATACCATATCATAAGGAATTTTTGATTCCTTTGAATACCCTAAAGCTGCATCTAATCCAGAATCTGGAACACCTGCTACAATATCTGCTTCTACTGGTGCTTGTTTTGCCAAATATCTTCCTGCATTTTCTCTGAATATATGTACATTGATACCATCTATAACAGAATCTGGTCTTGCAAAATAAATATATTCAAATATACACATTCCTTTTCTTTCATTTGGCATATATTTTTCACTTTTTACTTGATTATCTGTAACAACCACAATTTCTCCTGGCTCTATATCTCTTTCAAACTTAGCTCCTGTAATATCTAATGCACAACTTTCTGAAGCAAATACGATATCATCTCCTAAATGTCCCATACATAATGGTCTAAATCCTTGAGGATCTCTTACAGCAATTAATTTTTGAGATGACATGATTAATAAAGAATAGGCACCTTTCAAAATTTTCATTGTATTTTTTACAGCTTCTTCTATTGAGTTTGTTTTGATTCTTTCTCTTACAATAATATGACAAATAACTTCTGTGTCACTAGTTGTTGTAAAAATTGCGCCTTCATCTTCCAATTGTCTTTTTAATTCTAATGCATTTGTAATATTTCCATTATGAACAACAGCTAAGTTTCCTTTTTTATGTCTTACCATCATAGGTTGCGCATTTTCTTTTCTGCTTTCTCCTGTTGTTGAATATCTAACATGTCCAATTGCCATTTTGCCTGTTGGTAATGAATTCTGAACATGTTTTGTAAATACATCAGATACTAGTCCTAAATCTTTATGAAAATGAATCACACCATCTTCATTCACTGCAATTCCACAGCTTTCTTCTCCTCTATGTTGAAGTCCTGATAGTCCGACACATACAGGTGTTACTACATCTTCATTATTTTCAATTCCATAAATTCCATAGATTCCACATTCTTCTTTTATTTTTTCTCCAAACATTTTTCCACTACTCTCTTTCTATTTTTGTTTATACAATAAATTAATTATATCAAAAAAATCCTTTTTTGTCTCTATTATTGGATCGGAAAATTTTTCTTTTTTCCATGAACGATGAGAACGTCTTAAATAATATATTTTCACCGTTATTGGTATTTTAGTTTAACTGTAATTCAAATTGAACGATTTGGCACGTCCCTATCGTTTAATTTGACATTTGATTGTGTTTTTGTTAAAATGCAATCAATCATACAAATTTATATAAGGAGTTGTTTATATGTATAATTTAGTTGTTTTTGCGTCTGGTAATGGCTCTACACTACAATCTATTATTGATGCCATTGATAAAAAAGAATTACATTCCCAGATTGTACTAGTTGTTTCTAATAATCCTGATGCTTTTGCATTAGAAAGAGCCAAAAAAGCAAATATTCCTACTTATATCATTAAAAATAAAAATTATCAAGATATTGATAATGAGTTATATGAAGTATTATCTCATTATGACATTAACTTAATTGTTTTAGCAGGTTATTTAAGATTAATAGGTGATAAACTACTTTCTAACTATACAATCATCAATACACACCCTTCTTTACTTCCTAAATATGGTGGTAAAGGAATGCATGGTATGCATGTCCATAAAGCAGTTATCGATGCTAAAGAAAAACAAAGTGGCGTAACTGTTCACTATATCAATAACGAATATGACAAAGGTAATATCATTAGTCAAACCGTTGTTGATGTTCTAGAAACAGATACCCCTGAAACGTTAGCAAGTAAAGTACAAGCTGCTGAAAAAATTCAATTAGTTAATGTAATTAAGAAATTTGAAACAGGTGAACTTTAGGGAAAATCCCTAAAGTTCTTTTTTGTCTCATAGAGTTCGTTTGTCTATGCGACATTTCATAAGAATGTCCCAAATAGACCGGGTCTCAACTGCCCCCAACTGACCCTAATTGGACAATTTTTTAGTGTTCGTAAATTTCTCCAATATCTTTTCTGTAATCTAAATTATCACTAATATTTCCTTTTAGTGCTTTATATGCTTTTTCTTTTGCTTCTTCTAATGTATTTCCCATTGTTGTTATACCAAATAATCTTGAAGTTCCTACAGCCTCATATGTATTTCCTTCTACTGGTTTTGTACTTGCAAAATATATTTTAACACCACTTTCTTCAATTGCTTTTTTATTAACTGTAAATACACATGGTTCTTTACTTTTTTGTATTGCATAATCTGGACTTACTACATAAATGGTAAATGTATAATTCTTTTTAAATTTACAATTTTCGGTACTTAATTTTTTATTGAATATATTTTCTAATACTTCTGTAAATGGTGTTTCTAAAGAATTCAATACATTTAATGCTTCTGGGTCTCCAAATCTTGCATTAAATTCGATAAATTTAATACCATCTTTACATTTGAAAAATCCACCATAAATTACACCTGTAAATTCTAAACTATCTTTATTGACATATTGAATGGTATCTTTTATCAATTTACTGCATACATCTACATCTTTTTGCTCTAAGAATGGTAATAATCCATTTTCAAAGCTAAGACAACCCATTCCACCAGTTCCTGGTCCTTTATCTTTATCAAAACGATATGGATAATCAAAAGTAATTGGTGTTACGACGATATTTTCACCATCTGTTAATGCCATAACTGTAAATTCTCTACCTTCTACTTTATCTTGTACAATAACACTTCCATCAGCATCTAAACAAGATTTTGCATAATCATATCCTTCTTGTTTTCCTTTAAAGTGGATACCTCCTACTTTAACACCTTTTCCTCCTGTTAATCCTTCTGGTTTTACAACAAAGCTATCATCATTGTAGTTTTTCATAACTTCATCTAATTCTTCAATGGTTTTTACACTTTCATTTTTGATAATCATTTTAGGAGCTAATTGTTTGACTATATCTAAAGCATAAGTTTTACTCCATTCTACTTTTGCACCTTTTGATGTTGGTCCAAAGGTTTGCAATCCAAGTTTTCTTGCTAAATCAATTAATCCTTCTTGTAGTAAATTATCTTGACTAACCACTGCTGCTTGAATTTCTTCTTCCTTTACAAATTTTTCTACAAGTTCTTTATCAAATGGGTCTCCTATGATATATTTTCCATTTGATTTTTCTACTTGCTCTACAATTGATGGATTTGCATATGGTAATACTGCATATAGCGCATATCCTTTTGCAATTTGTTCAGCAAGTACAGCTTCTCTTCCACCATTTCCTAGTAATAGACATTTTTTCATTTATCTACCTCTCCTTTATATTTATTTTATCATTATAATATATGATACTCTGAAGATAATATTTTTCTTAATTGTTCTGCATTTTCAAATACAATCCCATGGATTCCTACTGCTTCTGCATTTTTTGCATTTTTTTCGTAGTCATCTATAAATAATGTTTCGTCTGCTACAATTCCTGCTTGTTCTAATACAATCTTAAAAGTTTGCTCATCCGATTTGACAGCTCCTATATCATAAGAAAATATTTTTTTGTCAAAAATCTCTAAATCTTTATTATTTTCTTCGATGTATTTCATCCATTCTCTAGCATGATCTGATAACAATATTAATTGATATTTTCCTTCTTTTAGTTCTTTAATAATTTCCATTGTTCCTGGAATAGGTTGGTTTAAGTTTTGACGAATAGCTATCTTTAATTGTTCTACAGATACATTCCAATTTTTATTTTTCAATACATGATTCAAGTATTCTTCCTCTGTTAATTTTCCTCTTAACAAGTTTAAGAAAGTTTCATTTTCTCTCATTGAATCTAAATCTACTTCATTTTCTAATATTTTTTGATTTTCAAAAGTTCCATATTGACTTTCTAATACCACTTCTTCTATACCACGATATCCAGATATGATAACTTCTGACAAATCAAAGATTATATTTTTAATCATTATTTATATCCTTTCCAAAGTCTTTATTATCTATCTTCTCCACTATACTCCTTTTCTACTTGTAATAGATTATACTCAGAAGATAATGTTTTTCTCAACTGGTCTGCATTTTCAAATACAATTCCATGAATTCCTACTGCTTCTGCATTTTTTACATTTTTTTCATAGTCATCTATAAATAATGTTTCATTTGCTACAATTTTAGTTTGTTCTAATACAGTTTCAAAAGTTTCTACTTCTGATTTTGTTGTTCCTATATTATAAGAAAATATTTTTTTATCAAAAATTCTTAAATCTTCATTTCTTTCTTCAATATATTTCATCCATTCTCTTACATAATCTGATAATAATATTAATTGATATTTTCCTTTTAGTTCTCTGACAACCTTCATTGTTCCTGGAACTGGCCTATTTAGATTTGAACGAATAGCTGTTTTTAATTGCTCTATGGAAATATTCCAATTTGTTCCTTGCAAAAGTTCTTCTAAATATGCTTCTTCACTTAAGTTTCCTCTCATTAGGTTTAAAAAGAGTTCATTCTTAGATAATCTTTGTCTTTCCCATTCTTCTTCTGGAATTGCATATTGTTGTTCTAATATTTTTTCAACTCCATGATATCCTGATATAATGACTTCTGACATATCAAATATTATATTTTTAATCATTATTTATATCCTTTCTAAACATTTACCTCAATTGTAGCATCTTGTCCTAAATCTTTATATTTCTCTAACACTGGATTTACTCTTTCATTCATAAAATCTTCTACTTGGTGAACAGCTCTTCCACATAAATGGTCTGGATTTAAGATATGTAAAATTTCTTCTTCTGTCAATCCAAATGTTTCATCTGCAGCAATTCTTTGTACTAAGTCATTTGGTTTTCCATATTCTTTTACTTGTTTTCCTGCTTCCATAGAATATACTCTGATTTTTTCATGTAATTCTTGTCTATCTCCACCTTTTAGAACAGCATTCATTAAAATTTCTTCTGTTCCCATAAATGGTAATTCTTGCATCATATTTGTTTTTATAACATTTTTGTATACCACAATATCACTTGAGATATTTGCATAAAGAATTAAAATCGCGTCAACTGCTAAAAAGCTTTCTGGTACACAAATTCTTTTATTTGCTGAGTCATCTAATGTTCTTTCTAACCATTGTGTTGCAGTTGTAATACTTGGATCCATTGCTAATGTCATAACATGTCTTGATAAAGAATTAATTCTTTCACTTCTCATAGGATTTCTTTTATATGCCATAGCTGATGAACCAATTTGTCCTTTTTCGAATGGTTCTTCTAATTCTTTTTCATGTTGTAATAAACGCATATCATTTGCAAATTTAGAACAACTTTGTGCAATTTCTGCTAGTAAGTTTAAAACTCTTGAATCTAATTTTCTTGTATAAGTTTGTCCTGATACATTATATACTTTTTCAAATCCCATTTTTTCAGCAATTTTTCCATCAATTTGTCTTACTTTATCTTCATCTTTAAATAATTTCATAAAGCTTTCTTGTGTTCCTGTTGTTCCTTTACAACCTAATAATTTCATATGGCTTTCAACAAATTCTAATTCTTCTAAGTCTTCTAATAAATCTTGCATCCATAGAGTTGCTCTTTTTCCAACAGTTGTTAATTGTGCTGGTTGGAAATGGGTATATCCTAAGCAAGTTACATCTTTATTCTTTTCTGCAAATGCTTTTAAGTTTTTGATAACAATAATTAATTTTTCTTTGATTAATTTTAGTGCTTTAGACATTAAAATAACATCTGTATTATCTGTTACATAACATGAAGTTGCTCCTAAATGGATAATTGGTTTTGCCTTTGGACATTTTAATCCAAATTCATATACATGTGCCATAACATCATGTCTACATTCTTTTTCTCTTTTGGCAACAATGTCATAATCGATATTATCTACATTTTTCTTCATTTCTTCAATTTGTTCGTCTGTTATATCAATTCCTAATTCTTTTTCTGTTTCTGCTAATGCTACCCATAATTTTCTCCATGTTGAATATTTTTCATTGTTTGACCATATTCTATTCATTTCTGGACTGGCATATCTACCAGAAAGTGGTGTTTTATATATATTATTGTTTTCCATTTTTTCAATCCTTTCTTTTTATTTGTCCCTTTTGTCCTTTTGGGACTTTTCTGTTTTGTCCTTTTGGGGACGTTTCTGTTTGGGACATTTTTATGTTAATTATAGTTCTTAGTCACCCGTGCTTATTTTCAAACACTATATTTTGCCATTTCTATTAAATCCTTATCTACACTTTTTTGCAATCACATTAATCCAATCAATCTTGCTTTCTTTTCTTTGTTCTTCTATTTCTATAATGTCTAATATATGAAAATGATGTTCTTCTAAAATTTTCGTAATACTTTCTGTTGTGTGCATTTGATAAATTCTAGCACCTAATCCTTCTTTCGTGTCTATCAATTGAACCCCTTTTCCTTTTTTTACACTAACAAATAAGATTCCATTTTCTTTTAAAACACAATAACTTTCTTGTATAGCTTTATCTAGCATTTGACCTTGGGTTGTGATTGGTATATGCAATAAAGATGCATTTTGTCTAACAATATCAAAAGTTTCATTGTCAAAAGGAATATCTAACATATCCCCTTTGACAAAACTGTTTTTTGGAATGTCTCCTTTTTCTTCTAGTTCTTTCAATATCTTGATAAATTCTTCTGAATTATCTAATCCTACTGCTCTTTTTACGCCTTTGCTATACATGAATCTTATATCTCTACCAGGACCTGTTCCTACATCTAATACTTCCATATCTTCTATTGGCTTTTTTAATTCTTTCTCAGCTGTTTTAAATAAGATATCATACATATTTCTGTAGGAATCTATCATCTTGGTTCCATTGACATCAGAATAGGTAGTTGCTACTCTATCATATGTTTGCCTTGTCATTTCTAAAAATTCTTTTGCCAATTGATTTAATTCTTGCTCTTCATTAATTTCTAAATTTGACTTTCCTTGCAATTCATTAAATCTCTGGATTTTCTCTTGACTATTCATTATCTGTAATAGTTCACCCCTGCCTCAAAGATTTTTTGATCTTTCTTGCCTGGCATATTTTTCAAGATATCTCTATAACATCTTTCTGAATGTCCCATTTTACCTAAGATTCTACCATCTGGACTAGTAATACCTTCAATGGCATCTATTGAACCGTTTGGGTTAAAGTCAATGTCATATGTTGCATTTCCATTAAAATCAACATATTGTGTAGCAATTTGTCCATTAGCAATTAGTTCTTCTTCTAATTCTTTTGAAACAATAAATCTACCTTCTCCGTGTGAAATTGGAACTGTAAATTCTTCTCCTAGTTCTACTTCACTAAACCATGGTGACATTTTTGATACGACTTTTGTATTTACCATTTTTGATTGGTGTCTTGAAATCGTGTTAAATGTTAAAGTTGGCATTGTGTCATCCATTTCTCTGATTTCTCCATATGGTAATAATCCCAATTTTACTAATGCTTGGAATCCATTACAAATTCCTAACATTAATCCATCTTTTTCATATAGATGTTTATGGATTAAATCTTTTAATTTTGGATTTCTAAAGATACTACTGATGAATTTTCCTGAACCATCTGGTTCATCTCCGGCACTAAATCCTCCTGGGAACATGATGATTTGTGCTTTTTCTATTTCTTTTGCAAATAATTCAATAGAATCTTGTATGTCTTGTGGTTTTAAGTTCTTGAATACAACTGTACTAACTCTTGCACCTGCATCTTCAAATGCTTTTGCAGAATCATATTCACAGTTTGTTCCTGGGAATACTGGTATAAAGACATGAGGTCTTGTAATTGGTAATTTTCTTGTGATAGTAGGTGTTTTTTGACTTAAGATATTTTTTGCTTCACCTTTTTGTTCTACTTTTGTTGGGAATACTTTTTCTAATGGCTCTTCCCAAAGTTTGATTAATTCCTCTAAGTCTAATACAACATTTTCATTTACCACAATTGTTTTCTCACTTGTTGTTGTTCCTAATAATTCTAATTTTGCATTATCTATATCTTCTGCTGCTTCTAAAACAAATGAACCATATAATGGTGTAAATAAATCATCTGTATTGCTAAACTTAAATCCAATCTTATTTCCGATACAACTCTTTGTGATAACATCTGCAATTCCACCATTTTTGATTGTACTTGATGATAAAACTTTTCCATCATTGATTAATTTATGTACCAATTCAAAGTTTTCTTTTAAATCATCAAAATCAATGATATTTTCTTTTCCCATTTTTGTTTTTAATACATATACTTTTGAATTTGCTTTTTTGAATTCATTTGAAACTACTTTTGTTGTGTCTACATCACCGATACAGAAAGATACTAATGTTGGTGGTACATCTAGTTCATTATATGAACCTGACATACTGTCTTTTCCACCAATTGCTGCTATTTGTAATTGTTCTTGCACATAATATGCTCCAAGTAATGCAGCTAATGGTTTTCCCCATCTTTCTGGTTCGTTTCTTAATTTTTCAAAGTACTCTTGTAATGTTAAATATGCTTTTTTATAATCTCCACCAAGTGCTACATATTTTGCAACTGATTCTACGATTGCATATACTGCTCCATGGAATGGACTCCAACTTGCAATATATGGGTTATATCCATATGTCATGATTGTTCCTGCATCTGTATGTCCTTCTAATGTTGGAATTCTTGCTACCATTCCTTCTGCTGGTGTTAATTGATATTTTCCACCAAATGGCATAATAACTGTGTTTGCTCCGATTGTACTATCAAATCTTTCTACTAATCCTCTTTGTGAACAACAATTTAAATCTGTAATAGTTTCTTTCCATGTTTTTTCTATGTCATTAACTTGCTTACTTGCAAAATAGTTTTCTGCATCTAACGGTTTTGTGATTTTTGCATTAGCATTTTTTACATCACCATTTGTATTTAAGAATTCTCTTGATAGGTCAACAATGACTTTATTTCTCCAATACATTTTTACTCTTGGTTCTTCTACAACTTTTGCAACAACTGTTGCTTCAATGTTTTCTTTTTCTGCTAAATTAATAAAGTTTTCTACATCTTTATCTGCAACAACCACTGCCATTCTTTCTTGTGATTCTGAAATGGCAAGTTCTGTACCATCTAATCCTTCATATTTTTTAGGTACTTTATCCAAGTTTATTTCTAATCCATCTGCTAATTCTCCAATAGCTACTGATACACCACCAGCACCAAAGTCATTACAACGTTTAATTAACTTGGTTACTTCTGGATCTCTAAATAATCTTTGAATTTTTCTCTCTTCTGGTGCATTTCCTTTTTGAACCTCTGCACCACAGCTTGTTAGAGATTCACTATTATGTGCTTTAGATGAACCTGTTGCTCCTCCACAACCATCTCTACCAGTTCTTCCACCAAGTAGAATGACTTTATCTCCTGGCTCTGGTCTTAGTCTAATAACATTTTTAGATGGTGCTGCACCTACTAATGCTCCAATTTCCATACGTTTTGCTACATATCCTGGATGATAAATTTCAGCAACTTGTCCAGTAGCTAAACCAATTTGATTTCCATAAGAGCTGTATCCTCTTGCAGCTTCATTTGTCAATTTTCTTTGTGGTAATTTATTTGGTAATGTTTCTTCAATTGTTTGTCTTGGGTCTCCACAACCTGTTACACGCATCGCTTGATATACATAAACACGTCCTGATAATGGGTCACGGATCGCTCCTCCTAAACAAGTAGCTGCTCCACCAAATGGTTCAATTTCTGTTGGGTGGTTATGTGTTTCATTTTTGAACATGATTAAATATTCTTCTTCTTTTCCATCTACCATGATATTGGCTTTAATACTACAAGCATTAATTTCTTCTGATTCATCAAGATTTTTTAATACACCTCTTTTCTTTAATTCTTTAGCAACAATGGTTGCAACATCCATTAAAGAAATATCTTTTTTTCTATCTGGATATACAAATTTTCTAGATTCTATATATTTTCCATATATATCTTTTAATAAATCCCATTCAATATCAATTTCTTCTAATCTGGTAAGAAAAGTTGTATGTCTACAATGGTCTGACCAGTATGTATCAATCATTTTCATTTCTGTCATTGTTGGATCTCTTTTTTCTGTATCTCTAAAATATTCTTGACAGAATTTTAAATCTGCAATATCCATAGCAAAACCATATTTTTCATAGAATTTTTCTGTATCATCATCTGTCATATGAATAAATCCATCTACAACTTGTACATCTTCTGGCTCTATTAAATTATCTTCTAATGTTTCTGGTTTTTCTAAACTTGCTTCTCTGGCATCTACAGAATTGATTAAATAGTTCTTAATGGTTTTTACTTCTTCATCTGAAAGATTTCCTTTTAAGATATATACTTTTGCAGATTTACAAGTTGGTCTTTCTCCTCCACTGATGATTTGTAAACATTCTTCTAATGAATTTGCTCTTTGGTCAAATTGTCCTGGCAAATATTCTACTGCAAATACTTTGTCATTTTGATCAAATGTATAGGTTTCATCAAAATAGTCATCTACTTGTGGCTCAGAAAATACAGTTGTTTTTGCTTTGTTGTAACTTTCTTCGTCCACTCCAGATACATCATATCTGTTTAAGATAACCACTTGCTCTAATCCTTTTATCTGTAAGTTTTCTTTTAAATCCTCTTGGATTCCTTTTGCTTCTACATCAAATCCTGGTTTTTTTTGAACATAAATTCTTCTTACCATTTAATAATTCCTCCTTTATTTTGGTAATTTTTATTAATAATTTTTTATATTTCTTACTTCTATGCATGGTATTGTTATTTCATGTGGTAATTCAAATACGAATTTTACAGTATCTGCTACATCTTCTGCTGTTAAACCTTTTTTCATTATATTTTCAGGTAATGGATCATTTGCTCTTTTATAAAAATCAGTTTGAATTAGACCTGGACATACATCTGTTATCTTTATATTATTTTGTGCTAAGTCTGTTTGTATTGCTTTTCTGAATGCATTTGCTCCTGTTTTTGTAGCATTATATATAGGATATGGTGGTTCACACATAACTCCACTTTGAGAATTAATATTAATTATTTGTCCAAATCCTTGTTTTTTCATTATTGGAAATATTGACCTTATCATTGCTATTGTTCCATATATATTTGTATCAATAACTTTTTTGATTCTGCTTAAATCATTCATTTCTTTGTAAGTCTCTTCGTCTACTTTTGACATATCTCCTGAAATCCACATTCCTGCACAATTTATTAAGCAATCTATTTTTTCATACTTCTTTTTAATATCCTTAATAAATTTATCTATTTGTTCTTCTTCTGAAACATCACAAACATAATATTCGGAGTTGGTTTCTATAGCTATTTTTTCTAAATTATTTTCATCTATATCAATTAAAATTAATTTTTCGTCTTTGAGCATTTTAGCTATTGCCTTTCCCACTCCATTTGCCGAACCTGTAATTATTACATTTTTCATAATAATCTCCTTTCGATTTTCTTGTTCAACGAGAAAACAGGCAGATATCATTTGGCAATAACTGCCTATATAATATCTACCTGTTTTCTCGCACATCAACGCTCTTTTTCTCTTTTCCTCTGGTCTCCAGGGTCAGAAAAAATTTTTTTGATTTTTTTTGACACTTCTTCTAATATATCTTTTATTCTGTGCCATCTGATATATAATGTGCTCATCTTTCTCCTCCTTGGCACTCATGTGCCGATGCATAAGTTTATACAGTTACTATAGATATTATATCACATTTACATAACATATTCAATTTTACTTATTTTATATCACTTTTATCTCTTTATTTCCTTTAACCACCTTTCCAATTACATAGGCTTTTTCACCTTCTTGTTCTAATACTTTTAATGCTTTTTCTTTATCACTTTCTGGAACAATGATTGCCATACCAATTCCCATATTAAAGGTATTATACATATCTCTTTCTGGAATGTTTCCTTCTTTTTGGATTAATCTAAAGATTTCTGGTACTGGATATGTATCTTTTTGGATTTCTAATGAAACATTTTCATTTAACATTCTTGGCATATTTTCATAAAATCCTCCACCTGTTATATGAGAAATTCCTTTTACAGTTACTTCATCTATTAATTTTAAAACTGGTTTTACATAAATTTTTGTTGGTGTAAGCAATGCTTCTCCTAATGTCATTCCTAATTCTTCTCTATATTCTCTTAAATTTTCTTCATTCACGTTAAATATTTTTCTAACTAAAGAAAATCCATTTGAATGAACACCTGAAGATGTTAGTCCAATAACAACATCTCCTTCTTGTATGTTATCTGGATTGATAATTTTTGATTTATCTACAACTCCTACACTAAATCCTGCTAAATCATATTCATTATCAGAATATAGTCCTGGCATTTCTGCTGTTTCTCCTCCAACTAATGCACATCCTGCTTTTTTACAGCCATCTGCTACACCTTTTACAATACTTGCTACCATTTCTGGAATGTTTTTCCATAATGATATATAGTCTAAGAAAAATAATGGTTTTGCACCACAGCAAACAATGTCATTTACACACATTGCTACACAATCTTGTCCTATGGTATCATGTTTATCAAGCAAAAAAGCCAATTTTAGTTTCGTTCCCACACCATCTGTTCCTGATACTAAAATAGGCTCCTTCATTTCACTTATATCTAACTTAAAAAGACCCCCAAATCCTCCAAGGTCTGACATAACTCCTTTTGTATATGTTTCTTGCACACTTTTCTTCATTAGTTCTACTGCTTTATATCCTGCTGTTACATCTACGCCCGCTTCTTTATAACTTTCACTAAAACTCTTTTCCATCGGTTTTCTCCTTTCCTATTCTACCCTAATATAATACTATATTTTTAAACTTTTTACAAGGTTTTTAGCGAAAATTTGATAAAATGTCGCATTAGGTTCGTTTGTCAGTGCGACATTTCATTATTTTGTCGCATTAGGTTCGTTTGTTGATGCGACATTTGCATTATTTTATCTGTAATGGTATAATTTTTTTGAATATTTAAGGAGGATTTCAATATGAAATTGATTGGAATTACAGGTAAAACAGGAACTGGTAAATCTACCATTGCAACAATACTAGCTCAAAAATTAGATGCTCAATATGTTGACATTGATAAAATCGGACATCAAGCAACTTCAGACCCTCATATCGCAAATAAACTTTGTGATATTTTTGATAATGAGCTTTTGGATTCGGATGGAATGATTAATAGAAAAAGATTAGGTAATATTGTATTTAGTGATACAGATAAAATGCAAATCTTAACAGATATTACATGGGAATATATGGAACAAAAATTAGATGATATTTTATTGCAAAAGCAACAATGTTTCATTTTTGATTGGGCTCTACTTCCTAAAGTAAAATTTTGGGATATGTGTGATTTCAAAATATTGGTTACTTCTGATGATACAATGAGAAAGAAAAGAATTTTAGAAAGAGATCATATTTCTGAAGATTATCTTGAAAAGAGAGAATCTGCTACTTTAGATTATTCTAAATTAGCATTTGATTTTATTTTTGATAATGACTATACAAAAGAAAATATGGATGCTTTTGTTGAAACAATATATAAAAATATAATGAATGAAAACAACTAAATAAATTGTAAAAAAATAGATATAAGACAAAAAAATCTTATATCTGTTTTTTTTACTTTCAAAATATAAAATATATTTTTAAAAAATCTGCATAATACATACTATTAAAGCGACAATAAGTGGTATAAAAATCATTCCTAATATATAAGCTCTAAATAAATCCTTAATTTTATAATACTTCTCGTCATCATTCTCTTCTTTTATTTCTTCATTATTCTCTTCTTTTTTCATTTCATCATGACTATCTTCAAGTGTTTCACAATTATACACACTTGATATAATTTCTAATGCTTTATGATAATCTTTTTCATTTACAAAAATTTTCTTTTCTTGAAATGATTGTCCATAGTACAAATTCATATAGGAACCACTTCCATAATCCCTTCTAACAAATAGAATTTTATTATCTTTTAATAAAGAACACACTTGCTTTACTTCATCTTCTATTATGCTTGAAAACAATTCTACTTCTTTTTCATCTTGTTTTTCCATTTTTTTATCCACCTTAAATCAATTAATCTACTCTTTAATAATCTCCATAATTTCTTCTGGTAAATATTTTGAAACATCTTTTCCGTATTGTAATAATTCCATTACCATACTTGAACTAATATTTCCTAAACTTCCTGCTCTAATATACATTGTATCTAATCCTGAAATCTCTTCATTAATAGATGCTAGGGTTTCTTCATATTGATAATCCATACCATTTCTAATCCCTCTTACTAAAAGTGTAGCATGATGTTCTAATGCTACATCAACAGAAAGATTATCATAGCAAACCACAGATACATTTGTAAGATTTCTATTTGCAATAACCTTCTCTATGGCATTTTTCATAATTTCTTTATCATATCTTCTTTTTTTATCTGGATGAACACCAATTCCTATGATTACTTTATCGAATAGTTTAGCTGATTTCTCCACAACATGTAAATGTCCATTGGTAAATGGGTCAAAACTTCCCGCATAAAATCCGATTTCCATATCTTTCCCTCCTACTTTTACAAGGTTTTAAGTCCTATCCTTATTATTTTACAATATTTTACTTAAAGTTACAAGTATGAAAGTTATTATTATACATAAAAAATATAAAAACGGGACACTTTCGTGTCCCTTAGCAGCTCATCGCAATCAGAAACTGCCCCCTCGAGCAATTTCTTCTTTTTGCACATGACGCACAGTCTTGCTCGCCATACCGGCACTGTGCGCTTGCCGCTTTTAGAGCGTTATACTCTCTTACAAGTTCTTTGTTTCTTGTAGACTGCTCTTCAAATCCTACATAATTTTCCATTGTCGTCTTCTCCTTTCTCCCAATCGGGAGGCTGTCAATAGTTGCTACGCAAAACCTCTTTAGGTTATGCTATCTTTTATTATACTACATTTCACATAAAATTGCAAAAAAGACAAGAGATTGTTTTGCTATAAATGCATTGCAATCTCCTTATCCTTCTGTTATGATTTCTTCTTTGGCTTTATAGTTTCGATCTCATGTCTCAACTTCCTGTCATTCAAATCTACATGCTCCCATTTTCCGTCCTTAGTTTCTACCCATTGCATGTCTCTTTTCCGATTTCTTCCAGCATTTTTCCTTTTTCTCATAACATAAACCTCCTACTTAATTGATGTACATCTATTTTAACAAATAAATACAGTTTTGTCACCTTTTCCTAGTATTTCAATTACTTTTTTCTAACACGATTGTAATTTCTTCTCCTTTATTTGTAAACATATGCACTGTTATTTCATCAGTTGCATCATATTGAGTTAAATTAAAAGTTTGGTGATAGTTTACAATTTTATTTTCTCCCTCTGGTACACTATATCCACCATCTCCATCACTTCTAGCAGATATTTCAAATCGTTTTCCAGCTTCTGTTTCTACATATTCTTTTTGAAGTGCTATTCTGTCATAAATACTTCCTACAGTATCTGCTTTTAACAGTGCATAATCCACTTTATCTGTTGAAATTTCTGGAATTGACAATTTAAACGCTGTGTTTGACACAACTGCTGTTACTTGATTGATGTCTATTCCTTCCTCACTACAATTTTTTACTTTGTATATAACAGATTCTCTATTATAGAATTCTTCTGGTACATCTACTTCAAAAGTCCAGTCACCTTCATATACAGTATCTTGTCTTTGTTCATTTACATATTGAGATGTTGTCAATTTGGTAAATTTCACAATTAGATGTTTACTTTTAGGAAATGCCTCTGTATTTCCTGTTGCTGATAGTGAAACTGTAAATTCATTATCCGTTTTCTTTGTTGCAAGCATACTATATGCCCCCATATATCCTCCTTCTGTCATATTATCTTTTGTATTAAACACCACATTCCCATTTTCATCTGTTATCACTAAATCTGTAAACTGTGTTTTTTCAAATTCATCAATATTATATCCTTCGCTTAACTTAACATCAAAATTCATAGCAAAATTAAAGTCATCCATGATAAGTGATTCTACACTAATCTCTATTCCTTCTGCATTTTGATATTCTGTATTCACATTTGCTACATATCCTTCATTAACTGCTATATCTACTCCATCACTTGTATTCTTTCCAAACAAGTTCTTTACAAAATTTCCTATATCTTTTGCAAAAACAATTCCTGTCATGGAAACAATCACACAACAAGCGGCAATACCAATTTTAAACATACTTTTTCTTGTGCTTTTCATATCTAACCTCTCTTCCTTTTCAAAGTTGGATATAGCTATCTTTTGTTTAACATTTTCTAATATCTTTTCAGTTTGTTTATCCTTCATGACTATATCCTCCTTTTTCTAATTCTTTTTTTATCTTTTTTCTCATTCTATATAATCTTGATTTTACATTAAACTCTCTTATTTCTAGTTTGTCTGCAATATCTTTTATTTTCATAGATGAATAATAATATAAATGAAATATCATTCTGTCTTCTTCTTTCATTGTTTTTAAAACTCTTTCTATAATATAAATTCTTTCTCTTTCTTCACATATCATCTCTATTTTTTGCCCATCTTGAAGAATATTTTCATAATCTAAAATATCTGCATGGATATTGATGACTCTTGTTTTTTCTCTTACTAAATTTCTGACAATTCCTGCAATATATGGACTTAATATTTTTTCTTTATCTAATTTTTCTCTATTTTTCCATAAGATAAAGAAAGTATCTGATACTATTTCTTCTACATCTTCATCTGATAAATGTGAACTCGTCATATTTCTAATGATTTTATAGACATATCCACTATATTCTTCTATTATTTTTTCTAAATCTATTTCATGATTGTTAATATATTTTTGTATTTTCTTCCCTTTTTCCAATTTAGATCTAAACTCCTTATTTAAGATATCTTACATTTATATATTGATTAAAAAATTTAAAAAGTAGCACTTTAGTTTTTATTTTATACCAGAAAAACCTCATTATTGTCATTCAACAATAATGAGGCTTTTGTTCATTATGAGAGGAATTGTATCTCCTTCTTTATATTGATTGAATAAATCCTCATCATTAAAACACTCTTCCATCTCTTTATACTATTTACTCAAATTGGTTCGCTAATTGATCTATTTCAACTCCATCTCCTGTATGATTCCAATCAATTTTTACATTATCAAATTCAAGATTTCTAAAATTATTTAATTTTTTGTAATCTTCCTTGTCCATCTCAAAATTCATAGCTTCTATATTTTGCTTTATTCTTTCAACATTCGTACACTTAATTAATGGCTTCATTCCTTTTTCTTTTATAACCCAATTTAATAAAATTTGATTTTGTATTTTATGATATTTATTGGCTAATTCTACTAAAATAGGATAATTTCTTAAAGCTGTTCGATTTCTTCTTAGTACTTGATATGGTATAAATAGGATATTATTATTTCTACAATAGTCTACAATCCCTATATCCTCATTCACTTTACATTCTAAATTATATACACCTTCAAAAAAATCTAGCTTTACATTCTTATCTACTTCTTTTAATTGTTCTAAGTTACAATTACTAATTCCTAGATATCTTACTTTACCAATCTCTACTAATCTTTTCATTTCTTTATATATTTCTACTAATGATAATTTTGTTGCTTTGGGTGTATGTAATTGTAAATTATTCACATATTCTATATTTAAAATTTCTAAATACTCATTTACTTGTTTTTCTATATCTTCTATTTTTTCAACAATAGGTTCTATATTTGCAGTAATAAACAATTTACTTCTATCTACTTTGGTAATAAAACTTTTTAAACTTTTAACAACTTCTCCATTATCATATAACATATATAAAGATAAATAATTTTGCCCTTGCTCATAAGAATATAGTAAAGAATTCATTTCATCTTCTATATTTTTATAATCAATTTTCCATGTACCAATCCCTATTGGAAAAATTTCTTCTTTATTTATCATAATTCCTCTTTTCTATCTGTATCATTTTAACTATTAATATAATTTAATAATTCTTTAAATTCTGTATATCCTGATTTTTCATTAAAATGTCCTGCTTGCTCTATTAATAATTTCTTTGCGTTTATCATATTTGCAAAATTCTCAGCTTCATTTATTGGAACATATGGATCATTATCCGAATAAATGCATATCCTTTCATAACAATATTTTTCCACTGTTTTTAATTCTTTGCTATCTATATAAAAAGAATCATATAATGAATTATCTTCTTCAAATTTTATGTGATTAAAGCCTGATACTGTAATTAATTTCTTTATCGTTACTTTATTTTGAATTAAAAATTTAGCAATAAATATTCCTCCAAGACTATGAGTTATAAATGTTGTGTTTTCTGTAATAAGACCTATGTCTAAATAGGCTTTTAATATTTTATTCCAGCTTTCATAATCCTGTTTATATGGAGAAGGAAAGTTTGGTACAATACAGTTTATTTTTCTTTTACTTAATTCTCTTTTTAGCCATGGTATCCAATTTTTATATGGATTTCCATATGAACCATGTATGATAAAATAATTTTTCATTTTTTACACCTTTTTATTTTGATAAATTTAAATATATTATATTATAAATGAAAAGGATAATCAAGCATAAAAATCTGGTACCTCCCCAGTTCGAACGGGTAGTGGTACCAGCACACAGAAGTGATTATTGATTGCCTTTTGGACAATCTTAACTATCTTGACATTCAACATACTTTTTCCTCCTCTTGGGGTAATAAAAAAAATCAACCATTTCTGATTGATTTTCGTATTCATCTATTCGATTAATTTGAAACAGATTTGTTATTGGTGCCAACGAAGTAGTTATCTACAACTTTCTGGCTCTCATAACGATTAATACAAATATCAATCAATTTATTATTAATTTAACATAACTTTTATAATATTGCAAGAGATAATTTTATTTTTTGAACTTTATATTTATAAACTATAATATATCTGTCAAAACTATTGTATTATTTACTTTTCCTATATAATGTCTTTACTTATTTGATTCCACAGCTTTTCCAATCCTTCTTTTTCTTTATCAAATATAGAATTGGGTAATATTATATGAGAATAACTTTTTAAGCATTCATACTCCATAACATATTCAATAATTATAGGAATATCTTTTTCTTGATATCCGTCAGTCAGAAATATTTTATAAAAATTGTCATATAATATTTTTACATTTATATGATAGTATATTATTTTTATTAAATCTAGTAAAATATCTGCTGAAAAAATTATTTGTGTTAATAATACTATTATTTCTATATTATCTATTTGTGTTATAACTATGATCCACATTACTACAATAAAAAGCATTTTTATAACTTTCTTTAAAATCATTTTTTCTGTAATCTTATTAGTATATAATACACTTTCAAAATTATTTACTCCAAGTCTTTTTATCGAAGGTTCTACTTTATTAGTATAATATCCTTCGCTTCTAGTAGTAGTAATATTTATACCAAAAGAGTTTGATATCATTGTTTTTCTTAATTCACTTTCCGCCTTATTTTTTAATATAATATCTGTATATCCACTAATAACAATGTAAATAATATTTACTATTATTAATCCATAATTCAATATACTTGATATAGAACTGTCTTTACAAAAACAAATTAATAACATTAAAATTATATTAACAACATAAATACTTAACATTATATTTTCATTATTGGAACATTTATCAAATAACTTATGAGATTCATTTTTATATTTATCTTCCATACTTACCTCATTCAAATATCTTCTTTATTTGTTCTTCTGCTAATGAAGAAAATCCACTATTTTCGTAACCTTTTGCACTTTGTATACACTCTTTAACTTTTTCTATTCTTGATGTAACATATTGATCAATATATTTATATTGTCCAATAAAATAGAAAGCCCAATCTAAATAATCAAAACTAGATTTACAGTTAGAATAAGAATATTGAAATTTATCTGTCAAAAATGTTTCAAGCTCATAGGAACTATATTTCCTATAGTTCTTTTTAATATTCCAATATTTCATAATCCTTACCATTCTTTTAAATTCATATAATGTATCGTTATTAACATCTAACATCTTATCATTCAATTCTTTTGGATTTGTATATTGCCAACTTGAAGAATCTAAAGCAATATATTTAGTTCCCCACAATGTTTCATATGCAGGAACTAATTCAAATTTAATATTTTCCAGTTCTATAACTATTGTAGGAAGAGATTGCTTAACAATAGATGTTGAATACCAATACTCTGCAAATCCTTTTAACCAATTCAAACATGTTTGTGGAGTAAATTGATTAGCATCTTCGAAAATAATCATATAATCCACATCTGATTTTTCATCGTATCTTCTTGAAAGCATAGTGTCTCTACTATACGAACCAAATATTTCCTTTTTTACAATTTTATGTTCACAATTTTTGCCTCTGCCAAAGTACATATTCAATCTTGAAGATATTGTATCAATAGATTTTCTTATTTTTTCTCTTTCAGTACCATTAACATATAATTCATTTTGTAAATTTGCTAAATAACTATTAATAGACATATTTTTCTCCTATAAAAATTTTTTAGTAAATTATATCATGTTTTGTCCCAAAAATCCACTAATTTTATAATTTACATGATAAAATGTAGGTTTGTCAAACATATTTCTCTACGATAACTGTAACTATTCAGTGGCAAAATGACTTAGAACTTAAAGCATTTTTTGTATAATTAGAATTAAACCATATTAAATACAACAATAATTCGGATTAATTCTGAATAGTTACAATATTTTTCAAAATTTTGTTTTGTTCGCTTGTATTTTGCTAAATATTGTTGTATATTAGTATTCATAGGAAATGAGAATAAGCAGATGTGGTTTGCCACTTTTAATCCACAACGTTAGTTGTGAGTGAGGAGGTGGTACTATGATAGAAGCTGTTTTATTAGAAATAATATACTTACTTTTATTTGTTATAGTTGTCGAAACTATTATAGTATTTGCCTTAATTATACTGGTTATAATTTTAAGCAAATAGACAATAAAAAAACACATCTGTACTTGACGGTTAGGTGTGTTTTTTTACATATATAACTGGCAAACCACGTTTGTGGTTTCTCCATTTCCTATTTTTATTATAATCAAATTTATTGAAAAAGTCAATAAAAATTGCAATTTATTATTTTTTTCTAATATTCTAATTGTTGTTTTTTTCTAACATATAATACTTTCATTTTATATTGAACTCTCAATGGAATAGGCATAGTAGACCAACCTGTAATAAATTCATTAACTTTTAAAGGCAAATCTATTTTGTTTTTTTCTTCTGTAACTTTTGGTTGAATTTTGCTTAATTCTATTGTATTATCTGTTCTTAATACAATCTTATCTTTTGTTATATTTATTATTTCTGCTTCACTATAATTAAAGTGAAAAACACTTCCTTTAGGAATATCATATAAATTCAGCTGTTCAACTGTTCCTCCTACATAATTAGTTTCAATCCTTATTCCACATACTAAATCATAATCTTCCGTTTCATCATCAGTTATATTTAAATTGTTAAAATCTGTAAAGTTGAGATATTGTTCTATCTCATATTCATTATTGAGCTGTTGTTGCATTTCTTCATTTCTTATATTAGTTACAATTTCTTTATTTTTAACAAAAGCAACGAAATTATTATAAAATTCTTGCCAGTTATTCGGACAATATTCTATTCCAGCATATCTTTTTGCTCCATTATTGTTTGTTTTTATTAAAATAGACCACCCTGATTCAGGACTAATACTTTTTACAAAAAAATTTTTCCACTCGTTAGATATTGATACTAAATATGTTACGAATTTATAAAATGCTTCACTATCTATATTGTGCTTTTCAACAAGCTTTGTTCCATTTATAAAATGCTTAATTTCGTTTTCATTTATTCTAAATTTATCGTTACCTATGACTATCACTAATTCATTAACATCTTGTTCAAAATATACTGGATTATTCATTTCTATGCTCTCCTAATATTCATTATTTTTTAAAGATACATTTTATCTTATTGAATATTTTTGTAAATAAAGACTCTTTATATTCAACCATTGCTACATTATCACTAGTATTATCAGTTTCAATATTAATTTGTTTTTTGTTTTTAAAAATATCATTTGGATTATATTTTTCATATTTTTCTTTTTCAAGTTTTTCCATATCATATTTTTCTTTTTCTTCAATTCGTTGTTTTTGATAATCAGTAGCCCAGTATTCTTTAAAAACATTAGCTAAAATCGCTTTTGCCTCTTTTGAAATATTTTGTTCCGACAATGGCTTTTCTTCATCTATTTCAAAGTTATAATCTTCTTTCATATTATCTAGCCACAATAATAATTTTTCACTTGGGATTTTATTTACATCATCTGGATTTGTATATTTTAGTATTTCTACTACTTCTCTATATGCACAAGCATAATTTTCAGCTACCATATTTATATTCTCCTTTGTTTTATTTATCTAATTCATCTAATGATGATTCTCTTAGGGCTTCTAATTCATCCTCTACTCTTTGAGCTTCTTTCTTATCTTGAGTAGGCGTATTTATAGTTGCCTTTCCAATATCTATTGCAGTAAATCTTGGTTTTGGCAGAGGTTCTGCAAAAGCTTTTGAAAAACTGAATCCGCCTAATCCACCAAATCGCATATCTAGTGTTTCTCGTGCTTTTCTTTCTTGATCTCTCTTCCTTGTTTGTTCTGTCAAATCCCAACTATCAATCTTAGTTTCACTTGATTCGCTTTTATCTATATATGTTCCTTCTAAATTTTTCTTTTCAATATTTGCATCTAATGGTCGTGTTCCTTCGATACTTTTACTCATTTTTTTCACCTCATAATAATTATAACATTTCTAATTTTTATTGTAAACAGTAACAGAACAATAAAATGCTAAATTTTCAAATTATTGAACAAATACAATGCAACTTTATTTTGTGATGTTGTTTCCATCTCCATAAGTTTAGCCATTGCAAACATTACAAGTTTATATTTTGCAAAGTTTATTAAAGTAGTTCTATATTCTTCATCTATACTTTTTAACATATCAGCAAACTTCTCATAGTTTTCTTTAGTGTTATATATAAGACCAGACCATTTACTTTGGCTCATACATATTGCTAGTCTTAATTTATCTTTTATATCCATATTATTTATCATACTTATTAAATATTTAACTTTCTCATTTTCCATATATTTAAATTACCCCCATATTAAAATCTTGTATCATTTTTTCTCCTACTTTTTTCAGATTTGTTTTCATTTGGTATGGTTACTTTTCTATAAATATTATTGGCGATTTCATTATCATTGTTGTCAAATATACCATTTTTATATAAATCATCACTAACTATTTTATAGTTTTCATCTTTATCATAGCATATTCGCTTATGGAAATGACTCATAATATTATGCCAAAAGTCTTTAAATTTTTTCAGTTCTTGTTTTATTTTTTCCTTTTCAGCCTGTAATTTGTTTATGATTTTATCTTTAGTTGATAATTTACTTTTTAGATTACTAATTTCATCATCTTTTAACTCTAACTGATATTTAAGAGAACGATTTTCTTGTGCTATCTCAAAAGACTTATGCTCAAAATCCTTAATTGCTATATTTAAGTCATTTACACTTCTAACAGTTTTAGTAATATCTTTTACGTCTTTAGTATAATTTTTTAGTTTCTGGACATCCTCGTTTGAAATAACCATATTATTTTTGTTTAGTTTAGTAGGTTTTAAATTATCTAATATCGCATTAACATCTTTACTATAATTATCAAGTTGTTTTGTTTGATTATTAGCTTTTGCAAGTTTTTGTTCTTTCTGTTCTAGTTGTTTCTTTATTTTTCTATAATCTCCCATATCCTTAACATTTATATCTTGATTTCTGCCTTTTTGTTTTTCTTTTAATTTTGTATCAACTTCATAAAACTTGTTATAGGACTTAATACAAGCATTTCTCATTTTATCTTGTATTTCAGTTAATGAATTTTTAGTAAATACTTGTGATTTTTCCACTTGCTTTTTCATTCCTCTTTTGCAATTCTCAATAATTGGTACTCCAACAATGTGTAAATGAGGAGAGGTTTCATCAAAATGTATTGTAGCATTTGCTATTTTAAAAGTTGGTACAATTTTAATTAAATCCTTTATTTGTTCATTATATACGTCAATCATTTTTAATCTATATTGTTGGTCTTTATCATTCCAAAAATCCATATCTCCAAGTTCTACTATAATTTCACAGGCTATATCATTTTGTGATTCACATACTTTTTTGAAATAATCTTCAATTTTTCTATCTTCACGAGTTTGTTTATTGTTATATTCAATACGGACTTCTTCAAATTCTTTTAAATATAGTTGTTGCACATCATTTACAATATTATCTGTACCATAAATAACTCTAATTAAATCTTTTTCATTATCATAATCTCTTAAATTATGCTTATTTACTCTTGATAAATCGTTAGCATTTTGAATTGCATTATTAGAAAGAGAAGTAGTACCTGATACATTTCCTTTGGAAACTTTCTTTGCCAATTTGCTTTTGTTCTTATCACTACCTAAGTGAAAAGAATATGCTAATTCTTGTTCCAATGAAATCACCTCCTTGAACTTTCTTCGAAGAACAGGACTTTGACTCTGTCATAAGTCCTAACCCCCTATGAGTTATGACGTACCATCATAACTCGGGGGCTCTGCGAGGCAATAAAATTTATCTTCTTAAGATAAATTTTATCCAAATTAATTATCGCCACTTTCATTTTTACTTCGTAAAAACAAAACGTGCCACATTAATTTGTTGTTGCAACATAGCAAATATTTTTAGTTTAGTTGCAACAATTATTCTGTATCTTCTTCGCAGAACTTTACTGGTTTTACACCTACTGGAATAGGTGATGGCTCTTTAGTATAAATCACACTATTATTAGTTTCATCTGGAATATAATCAAATGCAGAGTCAATTTCTTGCATTTGAAATTTATCTTCTTCACGAATATAAATTATTCCAAATTCATAGGTTTCCATTTTATTATCTGGATCTAATTTGTAGTAATCTTTTAAAGGAAATACTCTAACAATAGCAGAGTTATCTTCTTTGAAATTGAAATAGAACACTTGCTTTTCTACATAGTAAGTTGCCTCTGTATAACCAACATCATAATATTGTCTTAATCTCATAATTATTTCGCCAACTTCTTCTTCAGCTAGATAATTACTAAATCTAATATTACCAAGCACATTACCAAATATTGCAGGTTTTGTAGTATCTATATAACCTTTATCAAATAGTTCTTGACGAGGTTTGCAAATTGATTCTCTAAAGTTTATTTGTTTTACAACTACATCATTTCCAACTAAAGAAAGTTCAATATCATCAACATATTTCATTATTAATTCTGCT
Source organism: uncultured Eubacteriales bacterium (assembly GCA_949288185.1). Taxonomy (GTDB): domain Bacteria; phylum Bacillota; class Clostridia; order TANB77; family CAG-508; genus CAG-269. The sequence goes on from CASEIZ010000036.1 coordinate 36,794, forward strand.
TGTTCTTGGCTAGTATAATATTTCCAACTTTTAGTTCTTTCTTGATACTCTCTATATAATTTAATCTTGTTAATAAAATCAATATCTCTTTTTAATAATATATCTTTTGGTGTAAATCTTAATTCTTCTACACAATCAGTAGTATCTAATTTATTTTCCAGTTCGCTAATTGCTTTTTCAACTATTTTCTTTTCTTCGTTATATTCTTTTAATTCAAAAACTCCATTGATATATGCTTTTTTAATTCTCTCTAGTTTATTTTTCTGTTCGTTTATTTCTTTTTCTAATTGTTCTTTAGGCTCATCAAACTTTTGCTTTATCATAGGTAAGAAGAATTGATTTACAACAGAGTCATATTCTGTTAGTTCATCTATAAATTGACTAAAGTAATCATTTATAACTTTTTCTTTAAATTGAATTTTACAATCGTTACAATAATAATAAAAATAGGTATTACCATTTTTCTTTGTAGTAGCTTTACCACCTAAAATACGATTACATTTAGGACATTTAAGCTTTTGCAAATATAGGTATGTCAGTGTTCTTTGATAACTTCTTGAATTTTTCTTTTTCTGCACTTGGCAATCTTCCCACATTTCTTTAGAAACAATAGGCTCGACTACATCTTTATAATAGGTAGGGTGTTTAGTTCTTTTACCGTGAACAAAATCGCCTTTATATATTTCATTTTCTAAAATAGTCTGTATTGTAGAATCTCTCCAATTATCTTTGCCCAGTACTTTTTCTTCATTAAATAAATTGCTTATTTTCTGATAAGAATATCCATTGTAATATAAATCAAATATCCTAACTATAATATCTTTAGTTGAATAATCTATTACTAATCTTTTATCTTCATGTTTATATCCTAATGGAGCAACGTGGGGAATATGACCACATTTAATCGCACCAGCTAAACCGACTTTAGTCCTTTCACTTGTCCTTTCGATTTCATTTTGACTTACACTCATTAAAAGTCTTGAAATCATTTTACCATTTGCGCTTGTTGTATTTATTTCATCATTTACACAATCTAAGTACGCATCATTCTCATCTAAAAAAGTCATAAGGTTTTCCCAGTCATAAATACTTCTAGTTATTCTATCTAGTTTTAATGCGACTATTGTATTTACTTTTTTAGCTTTTATATCATTTTTTAATCTTTCAAACTCTGGTCTATAATTACCAGTTTTAGCACTTATTCCAGCATCTTCGTAATAATCTATTATCTCATAACCTTTAAATTTGCAAAATGTTTCTAATCTTTCTCTTTGCTCTGGTAAACTAAAGCCTTCACGAGCTTGGTCTTCTGTTGACACTCTCATATATAACCCACATTTTTTCTTTTCTTCGTTCAATTTTTTAACCTCCAATCTAACAAAAAAGAGACATCAAAGTACATACGAGTACCATTAACATCTCTTAAAATCTCTTTACCACAAAATAAAATACAATATAAGTGTAATATAATATAAATTTTCAAAGTACACGTAATTGTATAGTTCTTTACGAACAACTATACATAATCAATTGCCTATATTATATCACGATTTAAGGAAATGTCAATTATTTACAATTATATGTTTTTCAAATATTCTTCTAACTCTGATAGTTTAATCTTTTTAGTCAAATTTGAGATATACACATCATTTGAGTAATTAAAAACTAAAAAAGTAATATTTTTAATAATAACTCTATGTGGTTCAATATATGTAAGGTTAGTTTTTTCTAATTTTCTAATGCTACCATTTATAAAAGTAGGAGTAATTTTAGAAAATTCACATATAAATTCAATTCTCTGTTTTAGACATTTCTCAAATTGTAATTCTTGCTTAATAATCTTCATTTTTTCACACCATCCTTTCGTTTGGAAGATTTTGATATTGTTTTTACACAGCAAAAAAATCAACCAGATTTTATTTTCTGATTGATTTTGTATCAATTCTGTTCTATAAAAGTTCGAACAGAAACGTCATTGGTGCGGATGAAGGGACTCGAACCCCCACGCCGTTGGCACTGGTTCCTAAGACCAGCGCGTCTACCAGTTCCGCCACATCCGCATATATAAACTAACAATAAATATATTAGCACAAATCCATTTTTATTGTCAATAGTTTTTATAAATTTTACATAGAAAAATAAATTATCAAACCACCTGCTATGGCTAGTAGAAATCCCAATATTTTCAATCCATTTGAGCCTTCATTTTGATCTCCAAAACCAAAAAATCTTTTTGTAATAATTCTTGCATCATATATTAAAATAACACCCACTAAAACCATTATTAAACCAATTAATTTTATAATTAGTTGAAACATATATATCGACATCCTTTTTTATTTTATAGATATATATTAATATGTTTTTTATAAAAAGTCAATAGGCGTTAAGATAACCTCAACGCCTAAAACAATGACTTATTCCTTTTTAAGCAAGAATTGTTTTTACATATTTTTCGATTTGTTTTACTTGTTTTCTGTTGAATTCCTTATCTGTTTCTTTTTCCCTTTTTGTCAATTTTACATTATCTACCAATACATGCATCTTCTCTCTGGGTATTAGCAATGATCTTGGTATACAGTACCTAGTGTCCCAAGCATCAAGGACCATCTTTACTTCCAAATCACTTAATTTTTCTGTTTTTCTTTTTCCAATGACAAATTCCTGAATAATGTAAGTTCCTCTCAAATCTCTGCGTAAGCCTAATTGTGATACAACTGACCGTGCTTCACTTTCCTCTTTTAATGCTATTAATCGTGCTTCTCTTGTCATGTGTTTTCCTCCTTATAGTTACATTTGTTACTAAAGTTACATCTACTAAAATATTTTCTATTTTACAATATTTTACAGTTGTCCGTTTTTATTTTTTACAAAGTTCCATTTTTCCTATATATTACATTTACATTTTTTTACATTTTCATTTTTATTTTATGATATAACTTTATTTTCTATTATATACAAGAGAAGAAGGTGCCTTACAACACCTTCTTCTCTTAGAAATGAAATCCTCGATAGCCTCTTAGAAAATCAACTTATCTTTTTCCTTCAATATCTCATTTACAAACTCAGCAATCCTGTTTATAGCTGTTTTAATTGCTATTTTTTTGTCAATTTTCAGATATTTAGTCAATTTCCCAATCATGATATCTATATCTTCATATCCGTTTCTCCCCGCCGTATGATTTAACACCTCTTTTATGGTGTCCTTAGGCTTAAGCATATGCCGCTTACATACAGCGGTCATCAAGTCTCTTTCCTCTGGCGTTGCAGTTATACCTTTTTCTGCCTCCTTTATTTCAAGCATTGCATTAATCCGAATTTCGTTTGCTATGCTGGAAATAAAAAGCATGACCATCCCTTCCTTTTCGAGCTTTTTACTTTTGTGAGTATGAACATTCTGCAGGGATTCTTCAATTACCTCATAGACTGGCACACCATTCGCAATCTGCATTGGTGCGTTATCCTCTGCAATCTGCATAAGCTCTTCTTCAGTTAAAGCTGGATTTTTCAAATAGCTCATAACTGCAATTTCAAGGAGCGGTTCTCCCATAGAAGAGAAGTTTACATTACTCCTCCGTAGAAGTAACCGCATATCTGCATAGCCCCTTCTATCTTTCATTTCCATCAATAAATTTTCTTTTTTGCACATAATATGTGTCCTCCTTTTTCATTTGTTTGAGACAGGGAAATAGTTTCCCATTAATAAGCTACACATGTCATAAGACATAACTTTATTATACTACAATTTACATAATTTATCAAATGTTATATCTCTATCCTTTTTGTAAATTTATCTCTAATCAATCTTTTTAATCTTGCATTTTCTTCTTTTTCTAATTTTGGATCCTTATCAATAATCTTTATAGCTGTTTCTTGTGCTACTTTTAATATATTCATATCTTCAAATAGATTGGCAATTTTAAATTCTGGAAGTCCATGTTGCATGGTTCCAAAGAAATCCCCAGAACCTCTTAATTCTAAGTCTTTTTCTGAAATAATAAATCCATCATTGGTTTCACACATAACTTTCATTCTTTTTCTAACATTTTCGCCTTTACCTTCATATTTTAAAATACAATAGGATTTATATTCTCCTCTTCCGACTCTTCCTCTTAATTGATGTAATTGTGCTAATCCAAATCTTTGGGCATCTTCTATCACCATGATATTGGCATTTGGTACATCTACACCAACTTCAATAACCGTTGTGGAAATTAATATGTCAATCTCTTTATTTTTAAATTTCATCATAATGTCATCTTTATCTTTTGCTTTCATTTTTCCATGTATGTATTCTACTCTATATTCTGGAAAGATTTCTGTTTTACATTTTTCATATAATTTTTCGACTGATTTTAAATCTAATTCTTCATTTTCTTCTACCAATGGACATACAATATATGCTTGTCTACCTTCTTTTAATTGTACTTTGATAAAGTTGTTAATTCTATCTTCCATTCCTTTAGTTACTGCAAATGTATCAATCTTTTTCCTGTTTGGTGGTAATTCATCAATAATAGAGATATCTAAGTCTCCATATAATATTAAAGCTAGTGTTCTAGGAATTGGGGTTGCTGTCATAACCAATACATCTGGATTTTGCCCTTTTTCAACAATAGTTGTCCTTTGCTTTACTCCAAAACGGTGTTGCTCATCAGTTACCACTAATCCTAAATTTTTAAATTCTACATTTTCTTGTAATAATGCATGTGTTCCAATTAAAATATCAATTTCGCCATTTTTTAATCTTTCTAGTAGTTCTGTTTTTTTCTTTTTCGTCATGGCTGAAATTAATAATTCACATCTAATATCTAATTCATCAAATATCTTTTTAAAGTTTTCTAAATGTTGTGTTGCAAGAATTGCTGTTGGTGCCATAATGGCCGCTTGGTAACCACATTTTACTGCTTTATATGCTGCACACATAGCAATAACGGTTTTTCCTGAGCCAACATCTCCTTGTAACAATCGGTTCATTGGTTTATCAGATTCCATATTGTTATCAATTTCTTCCAACACTCTTCTTTGGGCATTGGTTAAACGAAATGGTAATTTGTTAATAATATCTGACATATGCACATCTTTACTAAATTGAATACCTTTTTCTTCATTCATATAACTATTTTTTAGTTCTAATAAAGCTAATTGCATGGTTAATAATTCTTCAAAAGCTAATCGATTTCTGGCAATATTAAAATCTTTAAATTCTTGTGGAAAATGAATACTTTTGGTTGCTTCATTAATCCCTTCTAAATGATATTATTTTAATATATATTCAGGTAAAGTTTCTTCTAAATTTCCTTCTATTTCTTTTATCGCATTTTCCATAATCCTTCTAATGGTATTTTGTGATAAACTAAATGTTAATGGATAGATAGGAATAATTTTTCCTGTGTTAGATGTTTTTCCTTCTTCATCAAAAACTGGCGAATTTATGGTAATTCTTCCAAAAGTATTATTTACTTTTCCATAAAACGTATATTTTTTTCCTTGTTCAAATTTATTTTTTAAATAACTTTGATTAAACCAAACTGCTGTTGCCACACCTGTTTCATCTCTAATTACCAATTTTTGCATAGTCTTTCCTCTAAGTCTTACATCACTGACTCTTCCACTAGCATATGCTTCAATTAATACTTCTTCACCATCTATACATTCGGCAATATTTTTGGGCTTGCTTCTATCTTCATAGGTTCTTGGGTAATATGTGATTAAATCTTTTAGTGTAAATATGCCTAATTTATTTAATAGTTTTACTCTATTAGGTCCTACACCTTTTATATATTTTACATCTTTTTCTAAATCTATCATGATTATCTCATTCCCTTCTCAAGGTATACATCTTTCTTCATTCTAACACACTGTTGGTTTGTATTCAAATCCTTTTTATATTTTTATTGACTTTATATGATTTTATCTATATACTTTCTTTATATAAAACTACAGGAAGGTGGTATATATTATGGGTAAAAAGAAAAGACGGAAAAAAACAAAGAAAGTTTTAAAGGAAACTATTGAGTTTAAACAGTCAATAGAGATTCCTGTTCTCAATTCTGAACCCCAATCACAAGAGCAACATTTCGACTTGTTTCCTTTTCCTATGATTTCATTTCATGATGACTATGATGTCTATTATATTGCAATCGAGGGAGAAAAAGCAGTTATTGGATACTTCGGAGTATTCATTCAATCTGGCATATTCAACTATGTAGTTTTTAGAGAAATTTCTGAGATAAATGAAGCTCAGTTAATTTTGTTCTTAAAAAACTTCATAAAGAATTTAGGATTGATTCCTACGTTGAATCCAAGTATTGAAAAATATTTATAACTTGTTGCATGACCACACAGAAAAGGACGGCATACTAGAAAGTATTGCCGTCCCCTTCTTTTTATATGAGAAATTTTTATTTTTCTTATTTACAAAATCTATGTCTTCCAATGGTTACTGTCATTGGTCTTGACCATATCCACTTATTTGTCGCTGTTGATGGGTTGAAATAATAAATAGCTCCATAGCTAGGATCCCAACCATTAATGGCATCTTGTGCTGCTTTTTTTGCAGTTGCATCTGGTGTTAGATTAATTTGGCCATCGCTAACCGCATCAAATGCACCTGATTGGTATATAACTCCTGAAATCGTATTTGGAAATGAGCTACTTTTCACTCTATTCATGACAACTGCTCCAACTGCCACTTGTCCTGTATATGGTTCTCCTCTTGCTTCTCCATAAATTAATCTTGCTAATAAATTGACATTACTACTATTACTAGAAGATGATGAAGAACTTGACGATGAACTAGTTATTCCCATTGCTGCTAACGTTTTAGGTCCTGCAATACCATCTACTGTTAGACCATTTTTTCTTTGAAAATATCGAACTGCTTCTTGTGTTTGACTACCATATATACCATCTATGTTACCATTATAATATCCCCATCGTTTTAATTTGGTTTGGATTTGTGTGACTTCATCTCCCCTTGATCCATATTTAGATAATGCTTCTACTTCATTATTTCTTAGAAATATATAGGCAATGATACTCATCATCAATACAATCATGATAAGTGCAAGAAATATTTTTCTTTTATTTTTCCTTAATTTCATTATAAATCACCTTTGCTAAAATTCTTGTTCTTATTTTTAGCAATATTGGGATTTATTATACATTTTAAAATATAGATTTTTCATCTTAAGAACAATATCGGCAAAGGATAGATTCTAATCCTATTTGTAAATCTATTAATCCAATTTTATAATGATAATCTAAATCTCTTAAATTTTGTAAAATGGCTTTTAAATCCTTTTCTTCAAAATACCTTGCTTGTGTTTTATATTTATTTACTAAAAAAGTTTGATTTGGTTTTAGGTTTAAAGTTGTTATGATATCTTTGTTATATTTTACAGCCATTTTTGTAAGATATAACTTTTTAAAATGGTTATATAATGTAATTAATATTTTTTGTATCGGTTCTTTCGCATATATCAGATTTTTTAAAACTTGTAAGGCTTTATCTGTTTCCTTTTTTCCTAAACTATCTGTTAAATCAAATATCACACTTTCTAATTTTTTTATACATAAACTATCAATATCTTCTTTTTGAATGGTTCCATTTTCTCCTGCATATTCAATCAGTTTTCTGATTTCGTTAATTAATTCTTGCATATTGGTACCACAACATTCTATAAAATATCTTAAGTTAGCATCTGATATATTTACCTTATATCCATGACAAATCGCTTTCATTCTTTTTTCAATTTGGATTGGTTTTTGATATTCAAAATGACAAACCACACCTAACTTATCAATGGTTTTATATAAATTTGTTTTATTATCTACATCTTCTTCAACAAATACTAAAACTACACTTTCTGCTATTAATTTGCTATTTGCTTCTAAATACTCTGCTAATCTATCTCTTATTTTTCCAAGTTCTGCATTTTTTCGTTTTCCTTCTTTTTTTAGTATTCCCGAATTTCTCGCAATGATTAATTTTTTCTCATATCCAAATGCTGGTGTTTCTATATCAGATATAATTCCATTAATATTCGTATCATCAATTGGTATATAGTTGATTCCTTTGATACATTCACCAAATAAATGCTTTATTTTCTTTAATGCGTTTTCTAATAAAAATAGTTCTTCACCATATAAGATATAGATATTTTTCAAAATTCCTTGGTTTAATTCTTTTTCTAATTCTTCTATTTTTACCATAATACCTCCACATCTATACATAAAATCTTTTGATTTTATAGCTTTTGTGCAAATTTAGATGAATGTGCATGACAAATCGCCATTGCCATGCTATCTGTCACATCATCTAACTTAGGCAACTTTTCTTCATTCAATATCATTTTTACCATTCTTTGTACTTGGATCTTATCTGCTCTTCCATAACCTGTAACTGCTTGTTTTACTTGAAGTGGTGTATATTCATATATATTTAGATGATTTTGTCTTGCTGTTATTAAGATAACACCTCTTGCTTGTGCTACATTAATCGCTGTCTTTGCATTATTGTTAAAAAACAACTCTTCAATTGCCATCGCTTCTGGTTGATATGTTTTAATAATATCATCTAATTCTTGATTAATCTTTTCTAATCTTAATGGAAATGATGTATGTGCTTCTGTTAATATTGCTCCAGAAGTTTCTAAATGAAATTTATTTCCTATATAATCTATAATACTATATCCTGTTATGGCAAACCCTGGATCTACTCCTAATATTCTCATGTTTTCTTTCCTTTCTCTAAAGTAATCTTTATTGACTTTCTTTCGAATTTCTGTTCACATTATATCATAATTTTTTTAAAATTCAACTACATCTTAATAAGAAATATTTAGCCTAAAAAAATAAATTCCAGTATACAAACAAAACTAGAATTTATTTTTTTATTTAACTTATTTTTGTATAATTTTTGATTTTCTTACTAGTCTAAGTTATCAATTGTTAATTTTTAGTTGCAACTAATTCTATATATTCCGTTTCAGATAGTTCGCCACTAACTTTTCTCACATTATATTCTACATCAAACTTTTTAAATTTATTTAATATCTTTTCTTTATCTCCAATATTATTACTTTTCTTTTTGTTCAGCCATTCTTCTGTTTTTTCCATTAGTTTATCACATGATATTCCAATATATTTTTCATATTTATTATATTCTTTTTTTATTTTTTGTATATACTTCTCCATAGCATTAGGTGTATTTTTGGTATCAGAGTCATGAATTCTAACTGTCGTTATAATTTTTCCTTCTTTTTTTAGAAGTTTGTACCATTTATCAATAACTAAATTTGAGTCGTTATCACTAAATCTAGTTAAAAAGGCGTCTGTACATATTACATCAAAAAATTCATTATTATTGTAGTTAAGAATATCTTCATTAACACATTTTATATTAATATTCTCTTTATTGGCATACCATTTACATGCAAATAATGGAGTTTCACACATATCTAATACATAAATATTTAGTTTAACTTTATTTTGTTTCATAATCTCTAAAACATATGCTAAAATAGCATAATCTGCTGCTCCAGAAATTAAGATATTACTATTATCTTTATTGAATGCTTTACTAAATTGTGTAATATAAAATTCATTATGCCAAGTAGGATTAGCTACAACATTTAGCATTCTATAATACTGCCATATTGAATGATACCAAACGCAATTATCATCACCATCACCATTTTTGCAATGATTGTTTGCAAACTCATATATCAAATTACAACTTTCTTTTAAATTTTCTTTCAATTTTATTTCGATACTTTTTGTAGTTTCCATAAAAAATCCCTCTAATCCCTTTTACTCATAATAATTCTAAACACTTCTGCTACACTCCAAGCTTGTGCAACTGCTCCTTTTGGCAATTGTGGTTTTACAGAATCATACATTTCTGATATGCTTCCTATACAACCATTTTCATTAATTTCTTTTTTGAATGTTTTATTGGTTTTATCTATGAATTTTTCTATTTTGCTTTCTAAAGCTTCTTTCTCTTCATTTTTTGCTTTATCTTTCATATTTATAAGTGCATTATAATATAAACCTAATAACCATGTCCAGGTAATTCCTTGATGGTAACTGCTATCTCTTTTAAAACTATCTCCTTCATAAACTTCTACATAATTTTCTTCGCCTTTTGCTAATGTTTTTAGTCCATAAGGATTTAATAATTTTTTTTCTACCACTTTAATCATATTTTCTGCTATTTCTGAGTCTGGGTCTATTACAGGATATGTTAAGCTTAAAGCAAATAACTGATTTGGTCTTATTTTACTATCTCCTAATACATCATAAAGACATTTTGTTTTTGGATTATAGAATTTTTCTTCAAATGCTTTTTTACATTTTTTAGCCAAGTCTTTATATTTTTTTATTTGTAATAATTCCCCCATTCTCAAAGTTATATTTGCCATAATCATAGTGGCATTATACCACATGGCATTAATTTCAACTGCTTTTCCATTTCTTGGTGTAACTGCTATATCTCCTATTTTTGCATCCATCCAGGTATTTTGTGTATCGTCAGTTCCTGAAACAATTAATCCATCATTATCTAAATAAATATTATTTCCATCAACATTATTACCTTCTACATAATTTTTTATAATATCTTCCATTTTCGGATACATTTTTTCTTTTACAAATTTATAATCTTTAGTATATTCCAAATATTTTTGAACTTGTTCAAACAATAACAAAGATGCATCTACACTATTATATAAAGGTCTACTATCATATCCTGAATACCCATTTGGTACCAATCCATATTTTACATCTTTTATCATTGTTAATAAAACTTCTCTGGCAATATCATATCTTTTAGTAACCAATAATAATCCCTCAAAGGCAATTAAAGAATCTCTTCCCCAATCTAAAAACCATGGGTATCCAGCAATAATGGTATGCAACCCAAACTTTGGTCTATACACAATAAAATTATCAATTGCTTTTATATATGTTTTTACTAATTCATCTTCATTTAATTCTTTTTTTGTTTTATTTTCTTCTTCTGAAATAAGTCCAGTTCGTCTTATTTCTGTATCAAGTCTATAAACTTCTTTTTCTAATAGTTCTTTTACATCTTTTTCTTCTATATTTTCTTCTAAAGAACATACAAATGAAATTTCTTTTTCTTCATTTGCTTTTATTTCTACTTCATAAACTCCAGGAACTGCATGGTTTTCTTCAGGATAAAATCCTCTTTTTTCCTCTTCAACATAAAACATATGCTCAAAATTATCATTTTCATGAGGAATATACGTTCCTTCTGATAAATTCATATATATTGGTGTTTGTGATTTATCATCTAATATCACTTTTACTTTTGTACCGTTTGCTTGTTGTTTTATCTTAAAATAGTGTCCCGTATTCATGGTATGAAAATCTCTAAAATTCATAATAGGTGCCAATGTTAATTTTGCTTTATATCTCCCGTTTTTGATTTTATAATAGACACCTACTGTATTTTCATTATATTCCATGCAAATACTTTTTTCGATTTCTATTCCTTGTACTTTATATTTAAAAGTAGGATAATAGTCTTTTTCAAATTCTTCCTGATATTGATATCCATGAGAAATATATGACTCACATATATTGGTATATAAATCATATTTTTTTCCTCTTACTTCAATGGATTCATCTAATTTTGATAAAATTACATGTCGATTTGCTGGTGGATTTAATGGTGCTATTAATAATCCATGATATTTTCTTGTATTTGCTCCAATAATCGTAGAAGAAGCAAATCCTCCAATTCCATTTGTAATTATCCATTCTTTTGTAATTCCTGTTTCTAAATCTAAACTTTCCTTTGTAAACTTCATAATATCCTCCGTATCTTTTTATTTTTTTAAATAATCGCTTTCATTTAATGTTTTCATCATTTCATTTCTCAATTCTGCCTTAGTTTTCATCCTTCTGCCTTTTCCCCTTGCACTTTTTGGCCTTGTTGCTTTTATTTCTTCGCTTGCGTTTTTGCTAGTTAACTTATTTGCTTTTCTCTTCATATTTTCTTTTTCTGTTTTGATTCTTGCTTTTTCATCTGCCTCTCTTATAGAAGCAATTCTTTCACTATACTTATTGCTAAATTTACTTTTTCCTCTTACATGTTTTTCATGTAGTTTTTTACCATTTTTATTTCTTCTTGCCATGGCTTTTTTCTTTTTATTAATTCGTTTTTCCTCTTGTAATTTCGTATTTAGCATTAAGTATTGTGGATCATTTTGTTTATCTTGATATTTTAAATCATCACAGATTAGTTCTATAATAGATGCTGCGACTAGATTTGGATCATGTCTAATAAATTCGCCATCTATCATAGACAAATTTCTTTGTAAAAATTTAATACCTTTTACTTTATCTACATCTTGCTCTACAATATCTTGTCCTTCCAAATTATATTTTTTGATAAATTCTGGTATCACTTCTCCTGTGTCATAAATACAGTAATCCATAATTCCTTGTCCACAATGTTCTAATATAGCATTGATATGGTCTGCCACACTATAATTATCTGTTTGTCCTGGTTCTGTCATAATATTGTTAATATATACTTTTATGGCTGTACTTTCTTTAATAGCTTTATTAACACCATTTACCAAAAGATTTGGTATTACATTTGTATATAAACTTCCTGGTCCTATAATGATACAGTCTGCTGATTTTATTGCTTCTACAACACCTGGTGCTGGTTTACAATTTGATGGACTAATCATAATTCTATTGATTTTTGTTAATTTTTCAGAAACCACTTCTGGTATTCTTGATTTTTCTTCTACAATATATCCATTTGCCAATTCTGCAACAATTTTCATTTCATCTAAAGTCACTGGTATAACTTTTCCTACCATATTGATAACTTCATTACTTTTTATAATAGAATCTTCAAAATTCCCATTAATTTCTTTCATTGCTAGAAAATATATATCTGAGAAATCAAGTCCTCTTAATTTTCCACTTTGAAATTCATAATTAAACAATTTTTCTACTTGTTCATCTTTTTTGGATAGTGCTACAATACTGTCTTTTATATCATTTAATGGCAAGGTTTGTAATTCTCTTCTAGAATTTGTAATCGCTTCCCCATAATCTGATACGGTTACAATTGCTGTCAAATTGCTTGTATAATTTTTTAATCCTGAAAGAACCGTATTTAATCCAGTTCCTCCTCCAATTACGACAATATTAGGTCCTTTGTCATACACCGTTTTATTAAAAATCAATGAATTAATATTGACATTCTTTCTGTTTTCCATTCTTTCATCTGTTGATTCAATTAATACCTCTAATGTTCTTTTATTGATATATACTAATCCTACAACAATTGCCACAAATCCTACAACAAATATGGCTACAACTTTCCCTACTTCTTGAAAAGATATTTCTCTCATAACTAATATTTCTGCTATTCCATAACAACATAATATGATTCCTATTAAAATTAAGAATATCCATCTTTTCATTTTTGTACTTGATTTAAACCAATGCATAAAACCATTCATCCTAATTCTCTCCCATAATCTCAATCTCTAATTCTATCTTTTTATTAAATTTTTCTTCTACTTCGTGTTTTACATATTCAATTAATGCTAATATGTCTTTTGCAGTTGCATTTCCTTTGTTTATAATAAAGCCTGCATGTTTACTAGAAACTTCTGCTCCTCCTATACTATATCCTTTTAAGCCTGCTTCATCAATTAATTTGGCTGTTATAAAATCTTCTCCTCTTTTAAATGTACTACCTGCACTTGGATATTCAATTGGTTGTTTTTCTTTCCTGTAAGTTGCATATTCCTCCATTTTTTCTTTGATGTCTTTCTCTTCTCCCTTTTGAAACTCCATATGTACTTCTAATACAATATATGGTTTATCTTTTAACATACTTCTTCTATATTCAAAATGCATATCTTGATTTTCAAATTGATGAATATTACCATCATAATCCATACAGGTAACTGTGCTAACAATATCTTTAAATTCTTTGCCATGTGCTCCTGCATTCATTCTAACTGCTCCACCAATGGTTCCTGGTATTCCTGACAATTCTTCAAATCCAGTTATCGCATTTTTTAAAAGTAAATGTCCAAAAACTGAAATTTTAACACCAGCTCCTACATTTGCAAAAATCTTTTTATCCAAATTCATCATTTCTATTTTGTTAAATCTGATATTTAAGACAATTCCTTTTATTCCTCCATCTAATACCAATACATTACTACCATTTCCTAATATCGTAATTGGTATATCATTTTGTTTTGCAAATTGTAATATATGCCTTAAGTCTTGTATATCATCGATTTTTATATAACATTCAGCAGGTCCACCAACTTTAAAGGTTGTATGTTTTGACATTGGTTCATCAAACAATATATTGTCCTTTGGAATTCCTAACTGTAATGTTTGTTTTTTTAATTCTTCTGTCATAAACTTCCTCCTTTTTTTATGGTATCCATAGCAAAATGTCAAAAAAGTCCGCTATTGCTCTACTGCATAGATATATAAAGGTTTTCCTGTTTCTGTCAATTTTGTTGTATAATTGATAACTTCTCCTGTTTCATAATTTACAATATATGCATCTTCTGAATTGGTAATACCTAATTCTTCTAGAGCTCCATTTTCAGTTGTTAAAAGATAATAATGGCTATCATCCTCATCTTTTCTAGTAATTTCTTTTTCTTCTGAAGCCTTTTTGTCATTGATTTCTTTTATTGTTTCTTTTAAATCGATATTTGCATCTATGATGGTTTCTCCCGGATAGTCTTCACCTGTTAAGTCTGCTTTTGTTTTTCTTTGCAATACAGCATTTTGAACCATTGCTAATTCTGTTAACATCGTATCTTCTTTAGACTCTATTATTTCATTTTTACCAATATTTATTGTTATACTGGCTAATATAATTAAGACAATTATTGTGATAATTAATGCTAATAAAGTAATTCCTTTTTCATGATTTATCACTTTGTTTTTTAAATGTTTCATTGTCTTTCTCCTTTGTTAAATTCTTTATTACTATATCATTTTTTCTATTTAATTACAAGTTTTATGCATAATTATTATAATTCTTATGACTATTTTGGGCAAAACCCTTTATTTTTTCCATATTTTATAGTATAATATATATAGTGTGAGTTAAAAAGGAGGATTTATTTATGTGGCAATTTTGGTTAATTGCTTCTGGGATATTTTTTATAGCAGAAATTATAACAACTGGTTTTTTAGTATTCTGGTTAGGCATTGCAGGTTTAATTACCATGTGTATTAGTTTCTTTACAGATAACTTAATGATTCAAGCAAGCATTTTTGTCATTCTATCTGCTGTTTTAATTTTAGCTACCAAACCATTTGTTAAGAAATTTGTTAATAAAAAAGAACATGCAGAAAAAACAAATGCCTTTTCAATTATTGGAAAAACAGCCCTTGTCATCAAAGATATTGATTCTATCAATGGTGTAGGTCAAATAAAAGTTGATGGTGAAGTATGGTCTGCTGAAGGTATTAATGGTTCTAATATTGAAAAAGGAACAAAAGTAGAAGTAAAAGAAATCGATGGTGTTAGAGCAATTGTTGCACCAATTTCAAAATAATTTGTTTATATTTTTATTTTATAAATTTTAAAAAGGATGTTTAAAAGGAGGAAGTTTTATGATTTTTTTAATAATACTACTTGTTATCATCTTAGTGATAGCATTTATGTCTATTAAAATCGTTAAACAATCTGAGGTATATATCATTGAAAGATTAGGTAAATTTTATAAAGTAGCTGATGCAGGTCTTACCATTATTATTCCATTTTTTGATCATGTAAGAAGTGTCGTTAGCTTAAAACAACAAACAATGGATATTCCACCTCAAAGTGTTATTACAAAGGATAATGTTACAATCACAATTGATACAGTTGTGTTCTATCAAATAACAGATCCTGCAAAAGCAGTTTATGAAATTCAAAGTTTAAAGAAAGGTATCGAATATTTAGCAATTACAACTATTCGTGATATCATTGGTAAAATGGACTTAGATGAAACCTTTAGTTCAAGAGATGGTATTAATACAAAATTAAGAGTTGTTCTTGATGAAGCAACAGACAGATGGGGTTGTAAAATTGATAGAGTGGAAATTAAAGATATTGAACCACCTGCTGATGTTAGAGATGCCATGGAAAAAGAAATGAATGCTGAAAGAAATAAAAGAGCTTTAATTCTAGAAGCAGAAGCACAAAGACAATCTGCTATTACCATTGCAGAAGGTAAAAAACAAGCTGCTATCTTAGAAGCTGAAGCTGATAAAGAATCACAAATTAGAAGAGCTGTCGGTGAGGCTCAAGCCATCAGAGAAGTTGCTGATGCAAAAGCTCAAGAAATTCAAAAAGTTTATGAAGCAATTAAAAATTCAGATCCTGATGAAAAACTAGTTCAATTAAAATCTTTAGAGGCTCTAGAAAAAGTTGCTGACGGTGAAGCAAACAAAGTATTTATTCCATTTGAAGCAACCAGTGCTTTAGGTAGTTTAGGTGCTATCAAAGAAGTTATGACTGATGACAAGAAAACAAAAACAACGAAAAAGACTGAAGAATAATCTTATTTATAAAATATAAAACCTTGTTTTCTAAAACAATAAAAAGAATACAAAATAATGAAAAGTTTTGTATTCTTTTTTATTGTCTTAGCCAACAAGGTTCTGGGGTACTAGGGCTGCAATCTTTGATTGCTACCCTTTGTATCTATATCCATCCACAATTTTGCCATCAACATCTCTTATTTCTATATCTTTGTCATCCATTATTACATATGTATGTGGTGTATTTTCTTTTGGTAATGTAATAGAACCTGGGTTTACAAACAATTGATTATCATATTTTTTTATAAAACATGTATGGAAATGTCCATAAAACATAATATCAAAATCTTCTGTTGGTAAATTATCTATATTATATTTATGTCCATGTGTAAAAAATATATTTTTCCCATTAATTTTTTCCAATATATTTTCCTTTATTTCAAACTCAGAAACCATTTGATCTACTTCCGCATCACAGTTTCCTCTAATAACTTCTAGCTTATCCTTTACACTATTTAGTACTTTTGCTACTTTCATTGGGTCATATTCTTCTGTTAATGGATTTCTTGGTCCATGGTAATATAAATCTCCTAATACCACTATTTTGTCTGGTTTCTCTCTTTTTATAATTTCCTTTAATTTGTCTGCATAATATCCTGAACCATGGATATCTGATACAACTAACATTTTCATAAAACTCATTCCTTTCTTCCTTGGCTGATTTTGTATTTTTTAATTATGATATATTCTAAGATATATTATAATAAATTGCAACCCTTATATAGAAAAAAGCGGATATATTATTATTTTTTAATAAATACAATTTTGTAATCATTATTCTATTAACTTTTTGATATCTTCATCTTGCTTCAATTTATTGGATATAAAATGATATGCTTGCTTATTTTGTTTTACAGCAATTTCAGCCAATTCTTTATCATCAATTAATCGTTTACTAGCATATTTGATAATAATGCCTTTATTTTCTACTGCTGATTTTACGACTTCTTTATCATCTCGTAATTCTTCTGATGCATAATATAAAGCTTGTCCATAATGTTTACAACATTCTAACATAATCTCTTTATCACCTGCCAATTCCTCTGACGCATAACAAATTGTCCAAGGTGCAGTTTTAGTCGCTAGTTGTAATACTTCTTTATCTCCCTTTAATCTTGTACTTGCAAATTCTAAAGCTTCTCCATCTTGCTTTAACGCTTCCATGACCACTTCTTTATCATCTTGTAATTCTTCTGATGCTAATTCTAAATTCTTCCCACTTTCTCTTACTGCTTGCAATATAATCTCCTTATTATCACTGTTTTTTTGTATTTCTTCTATTTGCATTTATATCTACTTCCTTTTCTTATTTTTATCCTCTAAACTCATACATTTTTCTATATCATAAAAATTATTTTCTTCTGTCAGAACTATATCAAAATTTTTTCTATACACTTCTAAATTTTCAGTAATGTTTTTATTTAAAAATCCTATTTTTAAAGATTTATCTTCTGGATATTCTCCCATCATGTTAATATCTTCAACTAAATCTCCTATCACAACCCTATATTCTTTTTCTTCTATTTTTTCTTTTAACTTATCGTCATTCAATTTATCTATATTTTTATTTAAAGTATGAATGATATTATCAGAAAATTTTATCATATCTCCGTTTTTATCAAATTTTATAAAATTACCAATTATCGTTATATTGTCATAATAACACTCTTTTTCTTTTAAGAACTGTTCTATCACATTTCCAATTCCTGCTGAAAATATGATTACTGGTATATTGCGATTATATAATTTATTTAAAAAATCTTTTGCTCCTTCTCTTAATTCTAAATGACTATTATAAATACATTCTTTTAATTTTTCCTTTGTAAGATGATATGTATAATATAAATTCATGGATTTTTCATACCATTCTAACATGTATTTTTCTTTTTCTTGTATATCTATTGTATAATCCAATTCTATTGGTCCATATTTTTCATAAAACTTGTTTAAGTCATTCGATATTGCCTTCCCCATTGCTTTTTTATTAGCAGTAGTTGCCCAAGAATCTTCACTCTTACTTGATGTAATTGTTTTATCATAATCCATAAACACATATATATTATCTTTATTTATTTTCTGTTTTAATTCATCTATCTTTTTTTCATTATTGAAATATATCATCGTTAATCTCCTTATACTATAAAAAATAACTAATATCTGTCTTTTGTATTATATATTTTTTTATTTTGTTTTTCAAGTAATATACCTTAACGATTTTGATTTCATTGATATTTCTTAAAAAATTTCTTAAAACTTTATCTTTTTTCTTTGTTGTGCTATAATGCAAATATAAATTTTATAGAGATAGGAGCATGACAAATGAAAAACTTTTTTATTGTACTTGCAATGAAAGTATTAAATATTGTATTAAAACTATTTGGAAAACATGGAGGTAATCTTTTAGGAAAAATTGCTTTTGATTGGAATCCAGAAATTTTCAAATATTTCAAAGTAGACTGCCCTGTTATTGCTGTTACAGCAACAAATGGTAAAACCATGACAAATAATGCTATTGGATATGTTTTTCAAACTGCAGAAAAAAAAGTCATCAGTAATAAAGAAGGAAATAATATGGAAACTGGTATTCTTTCCACTTTATTAAAATCTTGTACTTTAACAGGAAAAATAAATGCAGACTATTTAGTTTTCGAAGTAGATGAAGGTTATGTACCAGTCGTGTTTAAAGATTTCCGATTAGATACATTCGTTATATTAGACTTCTTTAGAGATCAGTTAGACAGAAATGGTGAAGTAGAATCTCTAATCTTAAAAATCAACGATTTTCTAAAAACCTATACCGGTAATTTAATCTTAAATAATGATGATCCAAATGTTGCAAGATTGGGAAAGGCAAATCCGGATAATCAAAATATCTATTATTTCCATGTAGATAGATATCCATATGCTACTGATGATATGAAAGAAGCTGGTGAAGGAAAATTCTGTCCATTTTGTAAGACACGTTTGGAATATGAATATTATCAATATTCTCATATCGGAAAATTTGTATGTCCAGATTGTGGATATGGTGATAATGAAATTTATAAAGAAACAAAAAATATCAATCTTACTGAAATGACTTTTGAAGTAGATGATACTTTATATAAAATTAAATCAAATAGTATCTATATTATTTATAATTTCACCGCTGTCATTAGCTGTTGTTCTTTATACAATATTGATACAAAATATATACAAGAAGCATTAGCAAATTTTGAATTAAATAATGGTAGATTAGAAAAATTAGTCATTAAAGATGCCCCTACGATTATAAACTTGGCTAAAAATCCAACAGGTAGCAATGTCAGTTTACGATTATTAAATGAAGATGATGAAGAAAAAGAATTATTATTTGTTTTAAATGATAATAAAGCTGATGGATTTGATGTTTCTTGGATTTGGGATATTAATTTTGATAATTTAAACAATGTAAAAAGAATTATAACTGCTGGAACAAGAGGCTATGATATTGCCATTAGAATAAAAACATCAGGATTTGATGCAAATAAAATCGAAGCCTATCTAGACTTGGAACAAGCTGTAAAGGCTTTATATACCAACTCAACCAAAAAATATGTGATTGCAAATTATACCTCTTTACAACCTACTAGAACAGAAATTTTGAAATTAAAATAGGAGTTGAAATATAATGAAAGAATTAAAAATACTATACCTATACCCTGATATGTTAGAATTATATGGTGATTATGGGAATATACAAGTATTAAAATATCGATTAGAAAAACGAGGATTTAACTGTATTGTTGACAGATATTCTATAGGTGATGAAAAACCAGATTTTAAAAGTTATGACATCATCTTTGCAGGTGGCGGAGCTGATAATGAACAAAGTATTTTATCAGAAGATTTAATAAAATACAAAAAAGAAATTAAAGAAGCTGAAAATGACGGTGTATTCTTTTTACTAATTTGTGGTGCTTATCAATTATTTGGTAAATATTATAAAGGTGTTGAAGGAAATATCATTCCTGGCTTAGAAATCTTCCCTTATTATACAGAAGCTATCGCAGATAGAAAAAAAAGATGTATTGGAAATATTGTCCTTGATGTTACCTTAAATGGACAGGAAACAAAAGTAATTGGTTTTGAAAATCATGGTGGACAAACCTATGACATCCCTACTCCTTTTGGAAAAGTTTTGTTCGGAAATGGAAATAAATTTGGTGATACAGAAGAAGGATTTTTTAAAGAAAATGTAATTGCTACTTATTTACATGGTCCTCTTCTTTCTAAAAATCCTGAACTTACAGATTATATTATTAAATATTGTTTAGATAGAAAATATCAAGAAGATACTGTTTTAGAACCTTTAAATGATCAATTTGAAAATTTATGTAGAAAACAATTGTTAGATAGATTTTTAAATTAAAAAAGGGATTTTGGGGACGGACTCATTTTTCCCTTTTTATATATAGTAAGAATCTTGTTGTCTAAGACAATAAAATGCCGGACTAAATCATCTGATACTACCAAATGATTTGCCCGGCATTTTTGAGTGAATAGAGTAATTTATCCTTTTATTCTCTCATAAACTCTTGAAGCCTTTACAGCTTCATTCAATTCAGAAAACATGTCTTTCATAAATATCAGCAAGTATTCTGCTTTTGTTTTTGAATCACAGCATTCTTTTAATACTGCCTTTATGAAATCCGTTATTGCTCTGTAAATCGAAGACATTTCTTCATCGCCTTCTTCTTGAACAAGCTCTTTAAGAAAATCTTCATAGGAAGTACTACTTTTTAATTTTTCCTGTAAATTTCTTAAATAACATTGCACTTGCACACTTTCTTCCAAGCCTTTCTTCTGTTCATAGATTTTTTCACTAAGAAATCTCATCAATTCTTCTTTTCCACTCATTTTTTCTTTTCTCCTATCTTTAAATTTCTAGTTGCCCGAGTCCTTGTGTCGTTTTAAATATTAGGAATATTCTACAAATGACTCTGCAATATTATACTCTATTTTTATTGAATTTTCAAATTTTCTTTCCGTTTAGTATTTTTCAAAAATAAATATATATTTTTTAGATAAATTTAAAAGTAGTTACATTCATTTCATTGAAACATAACTACCTTTTATAACCTATTTGAAATAATTTATAATTTAAACTCTACTGGTTTATGCTCTTTTAGACTTTCTTGAACATCTAATATTCTTTGATTTGAAGATCCTCTAAATCTAAGGCTTAAATCCTTTTTTTCTTCTTCAAACTTACCGTCTACCATTACATCTATATATTTCAAAAGCTCTTTTGTTGTTTCATTATTAGGCGCCATTTTTTCTACAACATCCTTTTCAAAATCAAACCCTGTGTAGCACCATATATTTTTGTCAGGAAATTTCTCTTTTACCTTTTTAACTAATGGTAACAAACCTTCTTGATTTTGCTTTTCTAAAGGCTCTCCTCCTAAAAGAGATAGTCCTGAAATATAATCATGGTCTAAATAATTAATTACTTGATCTATTTGTTCATCTGTAAATTTATTACCATAATTGAAATCCCATGCACATTCATTAAAACACCCTTTACAATGATGATTACATCCACTTACAAATACGGATACTCTAACCCCTTCTCCGTTTGCTACATCTACTCTTTTTATATCTGCATAATTCATATTCTATCCCTCTTTTCTCCATTTTGGTATTTTATTGGAAATAAGAACCTGACTCGACATAGTTAATAATCAAAAATCTCCGCCGAGTGATCCATAATCTTGTTGTTTTTGAGAATAAAAAAGGGAATTGGATATTCCCTTTTTTATTATAAATGCATTACTCTTTGTTTAATTTCTTTTGTTTTTCCTGCATTCCAGAAGTTTTCTCCTAAATATCCACAAGTTCTTCTTACAACTGTCATTTTTGAATGATCTTTGTTTCCACAATTTGGACATTCCCATTCATTGTCTTTATTTAAGATAATCTCTCCATCAAATCCACAAACATGACAGTAATCTGATTTTGTATTAAATTCAGCATATTGAATATTATCATAGATAAATTTAACAGCTGTTTCTAATGCATCAATATTTTTTTGCATATTTGGTATTTCAATATATGAAATAGCTCCACCTGAAGATATTTTTTGGAATTCACTTTCGAATCCAAGTTTTTCAAATGCATCAATTTTCTCTCTTACATCTACATGGTATGAATTTGTGTAATATCCTTTATCTGTTACATCTTTGATTGTGCCAAATTTTTCTTTATCGATTCTAGCAAATTTATAGCATAAGCTTTCTGCTGGTGTTCCATATAATGCAAATCCAATATTGGTTTCTTTTTTCCATCTATCTACTGTTTCCCTTAAATGTCTCATAACTCTAATTGCAAAATCATGTCCTTCTGGTGTTGTATGTGATACACCTTTCATTACTTTTGTCATTTCGTATATACCAATATATCCTAATGAAATGGTTGAATATCCACCATATAATAATTTGTCTATTTTTTCACCTTTTTCTAATCTTGCAATAGCTCCATATTGCCAGTGAATTGGGCTAATATCTGAATGTGTTCCAAGTAATGCATAATGTCTACACATTAAAGCTTCTTTACATAGTTCTAGTCTTTCATCTAATAATTTCCAGAATTTATCTTCATCACCATCTGCAACAATCGCTACTTGTGGTAAGTTGATACTAACAACACCTTGATTAAATCTTCCTTCAAATTTGTAATTTCCATTTTCATCTTTCCAAGGTGATAAGAAACTTCTGCATCCCATTGGGCTAAACACATTACCTTCATAGTTTTCTCTCATTTTCTTAGCTGAAATATAATCTGGATACATTCTCTTTGCTGAACATTTAACAGCTAATTTTGTTAAATAATCATATTCTCCACCTTTTAAGCAGTTACATTCATCTAATACATATACTAGTTTTGGGAATGCTGGTGTAACATATATACCTGCTTCATTTTTAATACCTTGATATCTTTGTCTTAATACCTCTTCAATAATCATGGCATTTTCTTTGATATATGGATCTCCCTCTTCTAGATGTAAGAATAAAGTTACAAATGGAGATTGTCCATTGGTTGTCATTAATGTGTTGATTTGATATTGAATCGTTTGTACACCTGCTTTTAATTCTGCTTTTAATCTATCTTGTACCAAATCCTCTATAACATCATCAGATAGTTTTCCTTTATATTTTTTCTCTATTTCTGATTTAAATTTATTATAGCTCTTTCTCAAATATTTACCTAAATGTTTTAAATCTACTGATTGTCCACCATATTGGTTACTTGCAACTGCTGCGATAATTTGTGTTGTCACTGTGCATGCTACTTGGAAACTCTTTGGACTTTCTATCATTTTTCCATTCATAACCGTTCCATTATCTAACATGTCTGATATATTAATTAAACAACAGTTAAAAATTGGTTGCACAAAATAATCAGCATCGTGGAAATGTAAAACTCCATCAGCGTCTGCTTTGGCAATTTTTTCTGGTAATAATAATCTTCTTGTTAAATCTCTTGATACTTCACCTGCAATATAGTCTCTTTGTGTTGAAGCAAGTAACGTATTTTTATTTGAGTTTTCTTCTGCTAGTTCTTTATTTTCATTTCTGATTAATCCTAATATCGTTTCATCAGTTGTATTTTGTTTTCTAACCAAAGCTCTCGTATATCTATATACAATATATTTCTTTGCTAGTTCATATTTTTCAATTTCCATTAATTTCTCTTCGATGATATCTTGGATATCTTCAACTAACATTCTCTTTTTATTTAATTCTTCTATATATTGAATAATACCTTTTATATCTTCTTTATTCGCTCTTTCCTTTGGCTTTACCTCCTGATTTGCTTTTTCAATTGCTACTTGAATTTTTGCTCTGTCATAATCAACAGCTCTTCCATCCCTCTTAATAACTTTCATTTCACATTTCCTCCTTCGATTAGTATGGTTACATTATACCCCTACCATTTTTATTTTCCGTTGCAAAAGCAACACATTATGAAAAAGAACTTTTTTCAGTTCTTAATCTCTTCTTCCTCTAAGTTTTTTTGCTTTGTTACAAATATATTACAAAAATATTACAAAAATATTTTTATACTTTTGTTGCTTTTGCAACTTTTTTATTGTATAATGCTTATGTAATTTTAAAGGAGGAAAAAACGTGAACACCAAGTTTGACATAGAAAACTTCATTCTTGACTTTTCAAATTCTTGTCAAAAAAAGCAAAAAAAAGTCTTTAGCAAAAATGAAGTTGTTACAACTTATATAAAAAACCGAAATCAATTATGTATATTATTGGATGGAAATGCTGATTTAGTACGTTATGACTTAAATGGTAATCGAACAATTGTAGAACATTTTTCAAAAAATGCTCTTTTTGGTGAAGTCTTCTATACCATTACGACCAATAATGAGTTACTAGTTGAAGCAAAATCGAATTGTACTGTTCTTTTCTATATTTATGATGACATTTTTCATAAATGCCGAAACAATTGTAAATTTCACCAAACCTTATCTGAAAACTTGCCACAATTGATATTAAATAAAGTAACAGATTTAAATATGCGAATTGAATTATTAACCAAAAGGTCTACTAGAGACAAACTACTTGGCTATTTTTCTTTACTATCTACTAGAAAATTAAGTAGTTCTTTTGAGCTTCCTTTTTCTTTAACTGATTTAGCAGATTACTTAAGTGTTGATAGAAGTGCTATGATGAGAGAATTGAAACTATTAAAAGAAGATGGCTTTATTGAGAAAATTGGAAATCGAATTATTTTGTTATATAAATAAAAAAATTGTCCAATTGGGGACGTTTCTGTTTGGGACATTTTTATGTAAATCTTTAATTCTATAAAAATGATATATAATAAAAATTTATGAAATGACGAATGTGAATGAAATCATATTAGAAAAAATTAAGGTATCTAATAGGAGAATCTCAAATCTTGCTTTGAGAGGTGCCTATTAGATACCTTTAATTTTTCTTTATGATGTAATGTTAGCCGAGGAATGTAATAAATTTTTATTATATATCATTTTTATTTTATAGAATTTTTTAAAAATGTCCCAAACAGAAACGTCCCCAATTGGACAAAAAAATGCTATTTTGTTGTTTGAATATAGTTCCATGAATCTAAACACATATCTTCTAATGTTTTTTCTGCTACCCATCCTAATTCTTCTTTTGCTTTTTCGGGATCTGCATAACAAGTTGCTATATCTCCTTCTCTTCTTGCTGTAATTTTATATGGTACTTTTTGACCTGTTGCTTTTTCAAATGCGTTTACCATATCTAATACACTATATCCTTTTCCTGTTCCTAAATTATAGATATATAATCCTTCTTTTTCTTTCTCTATTTTTTCTAATGCTTTTACATGTCCTTTTGCTAAATCTACAACATGAATATAATCTCTAACCCCTGTTCCATCTGGTGTATCATAATCATTTCCAAATACAGATAATTCTGGTAAAGTTCCTGCTGCCACACGAACAATATATGGCATTAAGTTATTTGGTATTCCTTGTGGTTCTTCTCCAATTAATCCACTTTCATGTGCTCCTACTGGATTGAAATATCTTAATATACATATATTCCATGTATTGTCTGAATGGTAAGTATCTTTTAATATTTGTTCAATGAATAATTTACTTGTACCATATGGATTTGTTGTTCCTCCCGTTTTGCATTCTTCTGTTATTGGAATCGTCTCTGGATCTCCATATACAGTTGCTGATGAGCTAAATATAAATGTTTTACAATTATATTTTCTCATGGTATCTAATACAACTAATGCTCCTGAAACATTATTCATATAATATTCGATTGGTTTTTGAACAGATTCTCCTACTGCTTTAAAACCTGCAAAATTAACAACTGCTTCTATGTCATTTTCTTCAAAAACTTTTTCTAGTTTTTCTCTATCCATATAATTCATTTCATAAAATTTAAAATCTTTTCCTGTTATTTTTTTAATTGCATCTAATACACTTGGTTTACTATTAGAAAAATCATCTATGATAACAATTTCTTTTCCTGCATTTAATAATTCCACTGCTGTATGACTTCCAATAAATCCAGCTCCTCCTGGTAATAATATTGCCATAAAATCATTCCTTTCTTTTTTATTGTTTATGTTTATATTATATTACTAGTTTCAAAAAAGTACAAGCTTAAATATATAAAAAATTAAACTTTAAGGACTCTTTCCTTAAAGTTCACTAATTTCCATTCCCTCTTTTGTATCTTTTACTTCATAACCTTTTTCTTTGATTAAATCTCTTAATCTATCAGACTCTGCCCAATTTTTTTCTTGTCTTGCTTGTTTTCTTGCTTCCACAAGTTTTAACACTTCTTCTGGAATTTCTATTTCTTTATTCGTTTCTTCTTTATTGATTTCAATTCCTAATACTGTATCAAATTTTAATAATAATTCCGCAATCTCTGGTGATTTTTTAGAGTATTTTATGACTTCCCATACAAAACTCATAGCCAAAGGCATATTCATATCATCATTAATGGCTTTATGAAATTCATTCTCTAATCTATCTAATTCTTTTTTATCTTCCTCATTTAGCGTATCTGTTCCATTTTTATTTACTTGATAACCATTTCTTAATCTTTCTAATGATTTTGAAGATGCTTCTATTCCTTCCCATGTAAAGTTTAATTTGTTTCTATAACTAGATGTATAGCATAATAATTTATATACCAATGGGTCATATCCTTTTTCCTTGATATCTTTTAATAAATATACATTTCCTAAACTTTTTGACATTTTGCCACCATTAATTAATAGATATTCTCCATGTATCCAATAATTTGCAGGGATTTTTCCACATACCCCTTTACTTTGTGCGATTTCATTTTCATGATGTGTTGGAATTAAATCAATTCCTCCTGTATGAATATCAAATTGTTCTCCTAAATGTTTTCTTGACATGGCAGAACATTCGATATGCCAGCCTGGATAACTTGGTCCCCATGGACTGTCCCATTTCATTAAATGATTTTCTGGTGCTTTTATCCATAAAGCAAAATCATATGGATTTTTCTTTTCTGGATCCACATCTACTCTGGCACCTGCTTTTTGTTCTTCTACATTTACATTTGATAAAACTGGGTATTTATCTAATTTAGAAACATCAAAATAAATGGCTGTTGATGTTTCATATGCATATCCTTTTTCTACAAGTTCTTCTACATATTCTAACATTTCTGGAATATAATCTGTTGCTTTACAAATGATTTCAGGTATTTCAATATTTAAATCTTTTAAGTCATCAAAAAACAACTTTGTATAATGTTCTGCTATTTCTAATGGTGTTTTATGTTCTTCTCTAGCTGATTTAATCATCTTGTCTTCTCCTTCATCTCCATCAGAAACCAAATGTCCTACATCTGTTATATTCATAACATGTTTAATTTTATATCCATTATATTTTAGCATTCTTCTTAAAACATCTTGAAAGATATTTGTTCTCATATTTCCAATCGTTGCATCTTTGTATACAGTTGGTCCACATGAATATATTCTTACTTCTTTTTCATTGATTGGCCTAAATACGTCTTTTTCTTTTGTTAATGTATTATATACATATATATCCACTATTTTTCTCATCCCTTTCTTGTAGAATATGTATTCCTTTTACTTTATCTTTTTTCTTGCTTTTGTTTTAAATTGAGATGTGAAAAATTCACATCTCAATTTTTATTGTCATAGGTAACAAGGTTATCATTACTGAACTACATTTCCTGATGGTGTTGTTACATTTCCATTTCCTCCTGTGGTATTACCACCACTTGAAGAATTTCCTCCTCCACCTGATGGTTTATCAACTGTATTTCCTCCTCCACTTGATGTATTTCCTCCTCCTGTTGCGTTTGTTGTATTACTTGTATTCGTTGTAGGTGGTGTTGTATTTTTTGGAGGTTCTTCTTCTTTTGGTTCTGTATGCAATGTACAAACTCCATTTACTCTATTTCCTGATGAACTTGATCCATTCACTGGTGTCCATAAGCCTAACTGTTCTTTTGGTAGAACCGCTCCATAATAGTTTTGTCTAACTTCACAATATTGTGAACAATATTCTGTTGCAACCAATCCTGATTCAGAACAAATTGTTTGACTGCCATGTCCTTCACATTGTTCTGGTAAATTATCTTGTGTAAAGATTTCTGTATATTTATTGTTACATCCTGTTGTTGCTAAACATCCTGTTGTTCTACATACTGTTTGTTCTACAATACCACTTGGTCTCGTAAATGTCGCATTTTCCAAATCTTCATGAATAGCTGTCATGACATTATCCCAAATAACACCTGCAGGGTTATTTCCTGAATAATAAACTGTTTCTGGTTGATCATATCCAAACCAACATGCTGCTGCATAATATGGTGTAAATCCACATAACCATCTATCATAATCGTCATCTGTTGTTCCTGTTTTTGCTGCTACATCCATTCCACTGATTGCACAATAGGTTGCCGTTCCTCCTGATCTCACAGGTTCTTGTAATATAGATTTCACAATATAAGCATTTTGTTCTGATATCACTCTTGTTTGTTCTTGTTTTGGTGTTAATACTGTATTACCACTAGAATCTTCCACTTTTGTATAGAAGGTTGGTGTAATATATACACCATCATTTGCAATTGTTGCATATGCTCCTGCCATTTCTAATGGTGTTGCTCCATTGGTTGTTCCTCCTAATGCTAGAGATATGTCTGCATCTTCATCTGTATTAATATGACTAAGTCCCATTTTGTTTAGATATTCTATTGATTTACTTGGAGTTAATTCTCTCATAATTTTAACTGCTGGTACATTTAGAGATTTTGCAATAAAATATCGTATATTGACTGAATCATTGCTATATGTTCCACTTTGATTTTTAGGAACATAATTTCCAAAGTCTGTTTGTTGATCCATATATGCTGTTGCCGCTGTTATCACTTTTTCTTGTAATGCTGGTGCAATGACGGCTATTGATTTGATAGAAGAACCTGTTTGTCTAACACTTTGTGTTGCTCTGTTTAATCCTCTACTTTCTGTTTTTTCTCCCAATCCTCCAACGGTTCCTACTACATTTCCCGTTTTATAATCAATCATTACCATTGCTGCTTGAGAATGCTCATTTAATTTTTCTCCTGTTTCTTTATTAGTAGCTCTTCCTGCAACAATATATCTATCTTTTGCAAATTCTTCTTCCATTTGTGTTTGAATATTCATATCTACTGTTGAATAGATGGTAAGACCACTACTATATACATAGTTTTCTGCCAATTGTTGAGACCAACCTTTTTCTTCCATCACTTGATCAATCACTTGGTCTAATACTGCTTCTGTATGATATGAATATGAAGAAGTGGTTGCGATTTCTCCTTTTTGGAAATTCAATCCTGCATCTACCTCTGCAATAGCTGCATCATATTCTTCTTGGCTATTAATATATCCTAGTTCATTCATTTTATTTAAAGCTACTTTTGTTTGATTTTTAATTAACTCTGTATTATCTTTCGTTTCATCAAATGGATTGTATCTACTTGGAGAACTATTAATTCCTGCCATATAGGCACATTCTGCTAATGTTAAATCTTTTGCACTTTTGTTAAAATAATATTCTGCACCTAATTCCACGCCATGTAAGTTTCCTTCTCCACCAACATATAATATATTTAAATATAACTCTAGAATTTGGTCTTTGGATATCATTCTTTCTACTTGATATGCTTTTGCCCATTCTCTTACTTTTCTCATGATACCTGCTATACCAGATCTTTCATCATCTTGTGTTAGATTTTTTACTAATTGTTGAGTAATGGTACTTCCACCATAAGAACTATCTCCTAATAGAGTATTTAAAATAGCACCTGCTGTTCTTTTTATATCTACGCCATTGTGTTGATAAAATCTTTCATCTTCCATGGCTACATAAGCTTTTGGTAAATACTCTGCCATATCTTCAAGTGAAATGATTTTTCTTTTTTCATCACCACTTAATTCTGCAATCACAGCACCATTTTGGTCTACGACAACAGAGTTAGCAGCACCAATCGTTAGTTCTTCCTTAGTAATTTCGAAATCATCACCAAATAGCCCAAAAAATACACCAGCTACAACACCTGCGCCAATGACACATAATAATAAAAATACTAATATAAAGATTTTTATTGCCATCATTAATTTTGGGTGTCTTGCTGAAAATTTTTCTTCTTTATTTTTTGATTTTTTTCCTTTACCTTTTTTATTGGTATTTTGTGTTGGTACTCTTTTTGTTGCTCTTGTATCTTTTTTGTTTGTTGTACTTGGCCTTCTTTTTTTCTTTGCATTTTTCATATTATATTTTCTTGTTGTGTCTCTATCATTACTTCTTCTATTACTACTTGGCATATGTTTACCTCCTTGCCAAATTAACTTTGTATTATTTTATTTTCACACTTATTTAAGTTTTAGAAAATCGATATCTACATTATATTATATTTTATAAAAAAAGGAAAGTATTTGATGAAATTTTTGTATTTTGAAATGTAATTAATTCAATTACATATTAGTAGCATTTCTAAATGATTGTCTTTACTCCTTGTAAATATTGAATCGTTACATTGTCTCTTTTCATTCTCTTAAAAATTTCTTCTATTGGTTGATTTTTGTACTGCATTGCCTCATATACATCTTTTGATTCAAACTTCTCTAAATGTGGATTTGTTTTCCAATCAATTTCATAATCATTAATATTTAGTCCATTAAATCTCTTATTTTTTATCTTTACATTCCCTTTAAAATTAATAATTGTTGCTGTACTATTGATTGTATATCGATTTATCAGTTCTGTTGGAAAATCTAAATTTAATATGATATTGGTTTTTGATAAAATTTTCCTTTTATTATTCCCTACATTGATAAAAATTCCTTGCTCTTCTGAAATTTTTTCTTCAATATTTCTAAAACGATCAATATGATTGGTAACAATTTTCACATATTTATATTTTGTAACCAATTTTTGAATTGCATAAATGGCTAAATCTGAAATATCGTTCACTAAAATTCCAATTTTTATCTCTTCGTCTTTTATCTTTGATTTTTTTATCACATATTCTAAAACATCAAATAGTAACATTTGAAATAACCATCTTCCGTCTACGATTTCATAATTATACGAATATAGATAATTCATATAAGCTTCCTGTTGTTTGACCTGTTTACTTAATACTAATTTTTTGCTATTGGTTTTATCTAAAATGGTTTTTGTTTTAATTGCCAGTTTATATGCCGTTTTTTCATCTAAACTTGTCTCTGTTATGGGTAGAATAATCGTATCATTTTCTAATTTCACAATATGTAACCATTCGGCTATTTTACTAGGCTTGTCAGTTTCTTTTATATAATACATAAAATCACCTCATATACTTTTCTATTTTAAGTATATGAAGGTGATTTTTATTATAGTACTTATAGTTTTTTATAACTTAGCCTAATGCACAAGTGGTAGGTATTGTGTTAAGCTCATTTTTCATTTATAATAATGTCTCTTTTTAGAAGGTGGTCTTTTAAAATTCCAATTCCTATAAATTGTTGATTACTATATATTTTATAAAGTCCATCTTCTAAATCAAAACTTAATTTTACACCATTAAAAAATAATTGTAACTTTCTTTCATTTAACTCTATATTCTCTAAATCTTTAAATAAATTTTCAATGGTTATGATATGTTTTTCAACATTTTCTTTATTTAAATCCTCTACCAAAACAGATTGCTCTATTATAAAAGTTCCGACTCTTGTTCTTTGTAATTCTTTCATATATCCCACTGTTCCCATTCTTTTTGCAATATCTTCACATAGACTTCTAATATATGTTCCTTTTGAACAACTTACTTCAAATTGAATTTCTCTATTTTCTTCATTTATTTTTAATAACTGTATATCATATATTGTTATCTTTCTTGGCTCTACTTCCACTTCTTGTCCTTTTCTAGCATATTCATATAGTTTTTTTCCATTTACTTTGATAGCAGAATAGATAGGTGGTATTTGTTCTTGTTCTCCTAAAAAACTTTCTAAAACTGTTTTTACATTGTTTTCATCTAAAATTCCTTCATCAACTACATCTTCTTGTATAATCTCTCCTTCTTCATCTCCTGTACTTTTCTTTATTCCTAGTTTTAAAACCACTTTATATGTTTTATCATGATTCATTAAATATTTAGAACACAATGTTCCTTTTCCAATTAATAAAGGCAATACACCTGTTGCCAATGGGTCTAATGTACCTGTATGACCTACTTTTTCTCCTGTTATTTTTTTAACTTTTGCAACAATATCATGTGATGTATATCCTTTTGATTTATTAACAATTAATATTCCATTCATATTTGACCTCTTTTTACTTAGATAAATTCTTAGGTTTTAATAAGTGAGGAAGCGCGAGCAGCGAGAGGCTCACTTATTAAAACCTTAGAAATTATAATCTATGAAACAATCCGAGGAAATCATTCAAAAAATAATGTATGGTACCTTACCTGTGAAAAATACCGAAACTCAAATACTGATTATAGGACTTTCTTTATTTCTTTTATCAATTTTTCTTTTACTTGTTCAACTGTTCCTACTACTGTTGCACCTGCTGCTCTTGGGTGTCCTCCACCTCCAAAGATATAACAAATATCAGAAACATTAATATTTGACTCATTTCCTGTTCGCATAGAAACTTTATATAGATTTTCTTCTTTTTCACGTATAAATACAGAAACCTTAACCCCTTCTATACTTCTTCCATTTTCAACAATCCCTTCATGATCTCCTGGTTCTGCATGTACATCTTCCTCATCTTGTTTATTAATATATGTAAATGCAATTTCATCATTCTCTAAAAGTTCTAATCGATTCATTGCTCTTCTTAATAATTCAAAGTTAGATTTTCTTCTTGTTTCTAATACTCTTTGATAAATATCAGATATGTTTACACCTTTCCTTAATAGTTCTGCTGTGAACTCAAATGTTTCTGCTGTAACACTAGAATATTTAAATCCACCTGTGTCTGTAATGATTCCTGTTACAATACAACTTCCTATATCTGCATCAATGTCAATATCAAAATATTCAAACATACCTGCTAAAATTTCACAACAAGCAGGAGATACTGGATTTACAAAATTCAAATCTCCATACATCATATTGCTACTATGATGATCTATGACAATTGTTTTTTTAGCTTTTTCAAAATATTCTCTTCCTACCAATCTTTTCAAATCTGCACAGTCCAATGAAATTGCTAAGTCATATGTTTCAACTTCTGAAGTTGTTTTTACTGTATTCGCTCCTGGTAAGAAATCAAATGTTCTTGGAAATTCTTTTACAATCACATCTACTTTTTTCCCCATTTTCTTTAAAGCTAAATTCATTGATAACACACTTCCTATGGCATCTCCATCTGGCGATTCATGTGCCATGATAGCAACGGTTTCTGCTTGTTTTATTTCTACTAAAATATCATCCAACGTCATTTTTTTATTCCTCACTTTTTTCTTCTTTTTTAGGCATAATTTCTTTTAGAATAGAATCAATTTTTGCTCCATATTCAATAGAATCATCTAATTCAAAGATTAATTCTGGTGTATTTCTTAAATTCACTCTTTTTGCCAATTCACTTCTGATATATCCTGATGATTTTTTTAGTCCTGCTAATGTATCTTTTATATTTTTTGAATTTAAAACACTAACATACACTTTTGCAAATTTTAGGTCATTCGTTACTTTTACTTTGGTAACACTAATCATTCCTGTAACACTTGGATTTTTTAATTCATATCCAATAATTTGACTAATTTCTTTTCTATATTCTTCGTCAATTCTCCCTAATCTTGGGTTTTCTTTTCCTTGCATATATTTCTCTCCTTTGTTTCAGAAGAAAGGGATTTTCTCCCTTTCTTCTATTTTATCTTTTTATTTCTTCCATAACATAGACCTCGATAATGTCTCCTTCTTTAATGTCATTATAGTCTTCAATTTGCATTCCACATTCAAAACCTTTTGTAACCTCTTTTACATCATCTTTAAATCTCTTCAAAGTTACTAAATGTCCATCATGGATAACAATGTTATCACGAATAACTCTTACACCTGCATTTCTTTCTACTTTTCCATTTAATACGTAAGCTCCTGCAATTGTTCCCACATTTGAAATCTTGAATGTTTGTCTTACTTCTACATTTCCAATTACTTTTTCTTCATATTTAGGTGCTAACATTCCCTTCATAGCAGCTTCTACATCTTCTATTGCTTGATAAATAACAGAATATTGTTTGATTTCCACTTCTTCTTTTTCTGCCATTTCTTTTGCTGTATGGTCAGGTCTTACATTAAATGCAATGATAATGGCATGTGACACTTTTGCAAGTGTGACATCTGATTGGTTAACTGCTCCTGCTGCACTATGAATCACTTTTACTCTAACTTCTTCATTTTGTAATTTTTCTAATGATTGTTTTACAGCTTCTACAGAACCTTGTACATCTGCTTTTACAATTAAGTTCAATACTTTTAGTTTTCCTTCTTCCATTTGGCTAAATAAATTGTCTAAAGTTACTTTTGTTACACTATTAATTGCTTGTTCTCTTGCTTGACGTTTTCTTTTATCTATCAAATGTTTTGCCATTTTTTCATTTTTAACTTCATAGAATGTATCTCCTGCTTCTGGTACATCTGTTAATCCCATAATTTCAACTGGTGTTGATGGTCCTGCTGATTTTACTTTTTTACCTTTATCATTTGTCATGGCTCTAATTCTTCCGATTGATGAACCAACCACAATGGTGTCTCCAACATCTAACGTACCTCTTTGTACTAGCATGGTTGCAATTGCACCTTTTGCTTTATCTAGTCTTGCCTCTATAACGGCACCTTTTGCTTGTTTGTGTGGATTTGCTTTTAGTTCTAATACATCTGCTTCTAATAATACCATTTCTAATAACTGGTCTATATTTTGATGTTTCTTAGCAGAAATTGGAACATAAATGGTATCTCCTCCCCATTCTTCTGGTACCAATTCATATGTCATTAATTCTTGTTTTACTTTATCAATATTAGCATCTGGTAAATCAATTTTGTTGATAGCCACAATAATTGGAATTCCTGCTGATTTTGCATGGTTAATCGCTTCAACTGTTTGAGGCATAACACCATCGTTTGCAGCAACTACCAAGATAGCTATATCAGTAATTTGTGCACCTCTTGCACGCATTGCTGTAAATGCTTCATGTCCTGGTGTATCTAAGAAAGTAATTTCTCTATCATTAATTTTTACCATGTATGCACCAATGGCTTGTGTAATTCCTCCTGCTTCTCCTTCAATGACATTTGTTTTTCTAATCGCATCTAAAAGAGATGTTTTACCATGGTCTACATGTCCCATAACAACAACAACTGGTGGTCTTGGTTGTAAATCTTCTTCTCTATCTTCAGATTCATCAAATAAAATATCTTCCTCTGTTACCATTTCTTTCTTTGTTGCTGTAATACCAAATTCTTGGGCAATTAAATATGCTGTATCAAAATCAATTTCTTGATTAATCGTTGCCATAACACCAAAACCTAATAATTTTTTGATAACTTCTGCTGTAGTTTTCTTCATTTCTGCTGCTAAATCTTTTACTGTAATGGTTTCTGGAATTTCGATATCTGTCAATTTGAAGATTTTTTGCTTTGTTCTTTCTTCTTGATTTTGATTTTTCTTTTTCTTTCCTCTTCTTCCTCTTTCTGTTGTTAAATCATAATAATCTAGCATACCACCTTCTTGGTCGTCAAACATATTGGATAATTGATTTGCTGTTTTTAATGTTTTTAATTTTCCTTCATCAAAGTTACCATTATTAGAATTTCTTCTATTTTTTGATTTTTTGGTATTTTTATTTTCATCAAATCTATTATTATTTTTTTGTTTATCGATATTTTTGTTATACTCTCTTACTGTTTCTTTTTCTACGACTTCTGTCGCCATAATATTTTTTATATTTTTCTCAATACCTTTTTCATCTAATGGTCTTTTTCCATATCGATCATTATTATTAGCATTTCGATTGTTAAATCTGTTATTATTTCTATTAAAGTTATTGGTATTATTGTTGTTATTATTGTTAAAGCCGTTATTCTTTCTTTGATTATTATAATTATTGTTTCTATTTTGATAATGATTATTCATATTATTGTTATTTACTCTTACATTTTTTGTCTCTGTTTTCATATCCTTATTTTCTTCAACCTTTTCTGTAACTTTGTTAGATTTTTCTTCTTGAACAGTTTTGGTTTCTGGTTTTTTAATTGTTTCTTCTTTTACAACTGTTTCACTTTTTGCTTCTGTTTTTTCTTCTTTTTTTACTTCTTCTTTCTTTGGTTCTGGTTTGTTTAAGCCAAATAATTCACTAACTGTCATTGGTTTATTTGGTTTATTTCTATAAACAATGTTATAGTCTTTATTTGCTTTTCTTTCGACAAAACCAATATTACTATTTCTCTTTTCTTCTTTTTTCACCACTTCTTTATTCTTTTCAGATTCATCTTGTGCAATAATGACTTCTCTTCTGATAATCACTGGTGTTTCTTTTTTTGTTTCCTTTTTTGAATCTTTTTTGTTTTCTTTATTTTCTGCACTTTTCTTTGAACCTGTCATTTTCTTTGCAATGGCTTCTTCTATTCTTTTGGCTTCATCTTCTTCCACACCACTTAAATGACTTTTGGCTTCAATATTTAATTTGTTAGCAACATCTAATACCTCTTTGCTTGTTAAATTTAATTTTTTAGCTATTTCATGTATTTTTATTTTACCCAAGAGCTTCACCCCCATTGTTTATTTTTTCTATTTCTTTAGATAAATTTATATCTTGTATACCAAGTATTGCTTTATTTTTCTTTCCTATCGCTTTACTTAAAGTTTCTATATCTGCTATTTGTATCATTGGTACATGAAATTGTTCACATATTTTTTTAAATTTATCTTTTGTTCTATCTGATGAATCCTCTGCTAGAATCACTAACTTTACCGTTTTCTTTTTGATACTATTTTCTACGCTGTCTGCGCCAAAAGCTATTTTTCCGTGCTTTTGCAGATAATCCAATTAAACCTAATATTTTCTTATTTACCAAGTATGACACCTCTTAAACTTTCATAAATTTCATCTGATATATGTATATCTAATACTTTTTCTAATCTTTTTGATTTGATTACTTTTTCTAGGCATTTGATATCATCACAAATATATGCCCCTCTGCCTTCCATTTTACCTGTTCTGTCTACATGTATCTCATTTTCTTTATTTTTTACAATTCTAATTAATTGATTTTTATCTTTTTTCTCATTACATCCCATACAAGTTCTTTGTGGTATCTTTTTCACATAAAAACCCCCTTTTATTGTATGTTCCTAAATTCTAATTATTCTTCATTTTCTGCTTCTTGTTGATTTTCTTCTATTGATTCTTCATTTTGTGTTTCAACTTCTTCTTGTGCTTTCATTAGCATTTCTCTAAATTGCGTTTCTGATTTAATATCAATTTTCCAGTTTGTTAATTTAGCAGCTAATCTTGCATTTTGTCCTGATTTTCCGATGGCAAGTGATAATTGGTCATCTGGAACAATGACTTGTGCAAATTTTTCTTCTTCTTTTATATCTACTGCCAATATTTGTGCTGGCAATAATGCTGAAGATATATAGATGGATGGGTCTTCATTCCATTCGATAACATCTATTTTTTCTCCATTTAATTCATTAATAACATTTTGAATTCTAACACCTTTTTGTCCTACACAAGAACCAACTGGGTCGATATTTGGGTCTGGAGAATATACTGCTACTTTACTTCTATACCCTGGATCTCTTGATACACTTTTAATTTCGATAACCCCTTCATAAATTTCAGGTATTTCAAATTCTAATAGTTTTCTTACAAAGTCTGGATGGCTTCTAGACACAATAACTTGTGGTGCTCCTTTTGCTCCTCTTTCCACATCTAGTACATATCCTTTTATTTTATCATTTACTCTATAAGTTTCTGTAGGTACTTGTTCTTTTGTTGGCATAATTCCTTCTAGTCTTCCTAAGTCCATTACCACGATGTTTTTGTCTGCTTTTTGAATAATTCCTGAAACAATTTCACCTTTTCTATCATTAAATTCTGTGTAAATAATTTCTCTTTCTGCTTCTCTTAATTTTTGAATAATAACTTGTTTTGCTGTTTGTGCTGCAATCCTTCCAAAGTTTCTTGGAACAATTTCGACTTCTACTGTTTCTCCAATGTCAACATCTTTATTAATCTTTTTCGCATCTTCTAAACTAATTTCTAATGCACTGTCATTTGCATGTTCCATGACTTCTTTTATAGAATATACATGTGTTGCTCCAGTTTGTGGATCCATTACCACTTTTACATTATCTAATGCATCAAAATTTCTTTTGTATGCTGTTAGTAATGCTGTTTCAATAGATTCTAATAAATATTCTTTTTTGATTCCTTTTTCTTTTTCTAATTCTTCTAAGGCTAATATTAATTCCTTATTATCGATTGCTGGTTCTTTTGCTTTGCTTTTGCTTTTCATTTTTTCACATTCCTTTCTTACTTTCTCAAATTAGATTGGAAAAGAATTAAATTTTGACTTAAGTACAAAATTGTAATTATTTTTCAATCCCAATGATATACAGTTTTGATTTGTGCTATATTCTTTCTTTCAATTTTTATATCATCCTCTAGAATGATATATTCTTCATCAAAATCTTTTAATATTCCTTGATATTCCTTATTTCCTAATGTATCCTTTTTAAATAACTTGATAGCAATTTCTTTTCCTTTATTTTGCTCTAAGTGTTTATCTTTTCTTAACACTCTTTCTATTCCTGGTGATGATACTTCTAAGAAATATTGCTCCTTGATATAATTTGCTTCATCTAGTAAATCTGATATTGCATCATTTACTTTTTCACAATCTTTTAAATCAATTCCTTCTGGTTTATCAATATAGATTCTTAGGAAATAGTTTTTTCCTTCTTTTGCATATTCTACATCATATAAGTCATACCCTATGTTTTCTATTTTTTCTTTTAATAGGTTTTCCACTTTTTCTTCTATATTTGCCAAGAAGTTTTCCTCCTTTTTTCAAAATTTAAGAGTGGGATTTGTTCCCACTCTCTCGCTCTTGTTGTTTTCCTTATATATTATACCCACTTTTTACCAAAAATGCAAGTTTTTTTCAAAAAAAGTTGAAAATGTCGCATAGACAAACGAAGTCAATGAGACATGTCGCATTGACAAACGAAGTCTATGCGACATTAATCATTTATATATAATGATAAATTTCCCTTCTGATATTCTTCCATAATCCTCATATTAATCTCATTTTGTACATCTCTTGCCTTTTTAGGGTTTACTAAATATCGTATATACATTTCAATATGCGATCTTTCTATTTTGATATAAATAATTGGATCTAGGTTGTTATAATAAATCCTATATTCCAAAATCGCCTCATCAACCGCATCTTCCATTTTCTTTGGAATCTCTTTTAATGTTTCATTATCAAATACAATTTCATATAATATTTCTTCTGTTTTTTTGATATCTGCATCTAAAGGAACATCTACCTTTATTTCATCCCATATGTATTTAAATACTTTTGTATAATTTTTTAGTGTTTTTGTAAAGATATAGGAATTTGGTATATGAATAATTCTTCCTGTACTTTGTTCACCATATACTCGTTTTCCTATTTCTAATATTTCAAATCCTAAGGCATGTTTACTAATCACATCTCCCATAACATCATCAATTTCAATTCTGTCTTCTATTTCAAAAGGTCTTGTTATATTAATATACATACCTGCAAAAAAGTTAAAAATAATTTCTCTTACCGCAATGGTTAAACCAGCTGATATTAAACTAATAAATGTAATTAGTCCAGATAATTTTTCTCCCCAAAGAAGAAAAACCAATATAAACGAAATTGCTGTTAATATAATTCGGATTTTTCGATTTCTAAAAAATTTCTTTTTATCATTTACAGGCAAATTGGAATATATGTTTTTAATAATGGATTTAATGACTCCAAAAACAAAAAATATTAATATAGTTAGTAGGGTTAATTTTATATATTCACTATCTATCCCTGTAATTCTTCCTAAATATGCTGAAAATTCTGTTATATATTCCATATCTTCCCTCTTTCTTTATATTTATTTTTTGAATACAAAAGAGTTGTACATTTCATACAACTCCCCTATATTCTAATATGTTATTTTTATAAAATCCATATTATTCCTCATTTTCTTCTGAATTTGTTTCTGCTAAATCTTTCATTGTTAAATTAATTCTACCTTGGTCATCAATATCTGTAACTCTTACAGTTACCTTATCTCCTACATGTAATACATCTTCTACATGTTTAATTCTATCTTTAGAAATTTGAGAAATGTGTAATAATCCTTCTTTTCCTCCACATCCTAAATCAACAAATGCTCCAAAGTTCATAATTCTAACAACTTCACCATAATAGATTCCGTCTACTTCTACTTCTCTAACGATATCTTCTATCATTTCTAATGCTTGTTCTGCTTTTTTGTTATCATTTGAATAGATGAATACTTGTCCATCTTCTTCAATGTCGATTTTTACACCTGTTTCTTCAATAATTTTATTAATTGTTTTTCCACCAGTTCCAATAACATCTTTAATTTTCTCTACTTTAATTTGTGTACTTACAATTCTTGGTGCATATGGAGAAATATCTGCTCTTGGTTTGTCTAATACTGGAAGC
Organism: uncultured Eubacteriales bacterium; assembly: GCA_949288185.1. Classification (GTDB taxonomy): domain Bacteria; phylum Bacillota; class Clostridia; order TANB77; family CAG-508; genus CAG-269. Next base: position 78,216 of record CASEIZ010000036.1, read on the forward strand.
ATAACATCTTCTAATATATGTTTTCTAGCAATTCTTGTTTTTTCAAACGCTTCTTTGATGATATCATAAGATAGTCCATCCACTTTGATGTCTACTTGGATTGCTGTAATACCTTTTTCAGTTCCTCCTACTTTAAAGTCCATATCGCCAAAGAAATCTTCAAGTCCTTGGATATCTACTAACATGACATAGTCATTTTCATCCTCTGGATTTGTAACCAATCCTGTCGAAATACCTGCAACTGGTCTTTTAATTGGTACACCGGCATCCATTAATGCTAATGTACTACCACAAATACTTGCTTGTGAAGTTGAACCATTTGAAGATAATACTTCAGATACCACTCTAATAGCATATGGGAATTCTTCTTTTGATGGAATTACTGGAACTAATGCCTTTTCTGCTAAAGCTCCATGACCAATTTCTCTTCTACCAGGTCCTCTTGAAGTTCTTGCTTCACCAACACTATATGCTGGGAAGTTA
>CASEIZ010000037.1 GCA_949288185.1 uncultured Eubacteriales bacterium
AGATAAGATATCCCATACCGTAAGGTAGTAAGATTCCACGTAGACTATGTGGTTGATAGGTTGGAGGTGTAAGTGCAGTAATGTATTAAGCTGACCAATACTAATAAATCGAGGGCTTAACCACAATTTTAATAAAAGAGAAAAAAATCTTAAAACTTATTTTTCATCTATGTATTTTTGAGTGTGCTATGCATACAATAATTTTCTAGTGACGATGACATTTAGGGTAATACCTGTTCCCATTCCGAACACAGAAGTCAAGCCTAAGTGTGCCGAAAATACTTGTGGGTTACCCTGCTGGGAAGATAGGTTGTTGCTAGATTTTTTTATTTAATATATATAAAAGTTAGAAATTAGTATATTTATATAGTATACTAATTTCTGATTTTTTGCTTTTTATGGGAAAATATGGTATAATATAAAAGGTAGTTTAAAATAGAAAAAATAATAATTAAATAAATAAGAAAATTGAAAGGAATGATATTATGGAGAACAATATTATGGAGAACAAAAGAAATGCATATGAGATAATAGGAACCAATAGAGATTATATTATTCGAATACAAGGAGAAGCGAATAAAGATAAATTTATATTAGAGAAAAAAAATGATACTATACGAAGAGTAAAAAATGAATATAATCTTTTAACAGAACAATTAAACCAAACAAAAGATGAGAAAACAAAACTTGATTTGCAAAAAAGAAGGACAAAATTAAAAGATAAAGTTATACCATTAATTGAGAGAGCTTATCTAGAAATATGTGATCAGGAAAGTAGACAAGTTTATGATGATCAATTGAATCTAACTATTAGAATAGAAGGTACTAAAGCAAGAGTGAATAGAAAAATTACAGAAAATGCATATGAAATTTTAGGAATGTCAAAAACAACTTGTGATGATAAAAGTAGTAATTCTAGAACCATTGATGGAAATTTATTTAGAATGAAGAATGCTTTAATAAAGCAGAGCGAAGATGAAATTAGAGAATTGCAAGAAGAACTAGATTCTTTAGAAGATAAAAATGATCCAGAAAGTTATCGTAGAAAATCAGGAATTGATGGTGATATTGCAAGTTTAGAAAAAGAAATAGAAAGAGTTGAAAATGCATATAATAAAGTTGCTACAAGAGAAGCAAGAAAAGCTTATGATCTTGAGCTTAATCAGATAGAAGAACAGGCAAATGAAAGAATTAGACAAAGTGATTTAAGAAAAAAATATAGTATAGCAAAATATTATAATTCAAACTCTATTCAACAAGTAGGATATAAATCATTAGAGATTACTGAAAAAGAAAGAATAAAACAGGAAAAAGAGAAAAAAAGAAATTTATCAGTAGTACTTGTGAGAGAAGATGGAACAGAAGTAACAGTTGAAAGAATTGGTATGTTAGGATATAAAACTTCTGATATAGGAACAGGAATGCTTGATGCATATAGAATTACAAGAACAGTAGATGGAGAGAAAAAATGGGATGTTAGATATACAAATCTAAATATGATAGATTTGTCTCGAAATCCTAAAACAGGAGAACTTCAAGATAAAGACTATTACGATTTTGTTGCTAATGTATTTTTATCAGAAGATAGTATAGAAGGTACAGGATATAATGCAGGATATTTAGGACAAGCTTTAAAAGATAAAGATGGTAATTATTTTCATGATTTAAGGGATATAGATGAGTTATCTGCTGTCATGAAATTTGATGAGCTAAAAAAAGAAAAAGAGAAAAAAGCTAAAGAAAGCAAAGAAGGAGAAGAGCATGAGCAATAAAGTGACATGGAAACCAGGAACATTTTTATATCCCTTACCAGTTGTGATGGTAAGTTGTGGGACAATGGAAAAATCAAACATTATTACTGTTGCTTGGACAGGTATCTTAAATACCAATCCAGCAACAGTATATATTGCTGTTAGGCCTACTAGATATTCTTATCAATTCATAAAAGAACAAGGAGAATTTGTTATTAATTTAACAAATAAAAATCTAGCGAGAGCAACTGATTGGTGTGGTGTAAAAACAGGTAGTCAAGTAGATAAATTTAAAGAAATGAAATTAACTAAGGAAAAAGCAAATTTTGTGAAATGTCCCATGATAAAAGAAAGTCCTGTTTCTGTAGAATGTAAAGTAAGAGAAATACAAGAAATGGGAAGTCACCATGTATTTGTAGCAGATGTTTTAGCAATTAATGCAGATAAACAATACATAGATGAAAAAGGTGCTTTCGATATTTCTAAATGTGATTTAATTGCTTATGCAAATGGTCATTATTATGCATTAGAAAAAAAGCTTGGAAAATTTGGTTTTTCTGTTCAAAAAAAGAAGAAAAATAAGAGAAAAAAGAAATAAATCAAAAAGAAGAAAGAAAAAAATTTCTTCTTTTTTCTTGACTAATTTTCAATTTAAATAGCGATTGAAAAACTTTATAAAAACTTTTGAAAAATTCTCTAAAAAAGTGGAAAAATTCATTGACATATCAGGGAAAAGGTGGTAAAATATTTAAGCGTATGTATATTACGGACATACGTTCACATCGTTTAAAAAAAGTAATGTAAAATTCGGAGGTGTATTTAAATGGCAGCAAAAGGTCCAAGAGAAAATATAACATTAGAGTGTACAGAATGTAAAAGAAGAAATTATACAACAACAAAAAACAAGAGAAACAATACAGATAGATTAGAAATCGTTAAATATTGTAAATTCTGTAAAAAACGTACAACACATAAAGAAACTAAATAGTTGACAAGCTATTTTAAGGAGGATATAAAATGGCTAAAAAAGAAAAAAAAGTTACGAATAAAGAAAATAATAAGGATAACAAAAATAAGAAAAGTTTTTTTAAAGGTTTAAAAGCAGAATTAAAAAAAGTAATTTGGCCAACACCAAAACAATTGCTTAATAATACAATAGCTGTTATTACAATTGTGTTAATTACAACATTAATTGTTTTTGCTTTAGATTTGGCTTTTGAATCATTAAATAAATATGGAATAGATAAAATAAAAGAATCTATACAAACAATAGAATCTACAAATAGTGAAGATAGTAGTAATACAACTGAAAACACAGTAAATGAAACAACAGATAGTGAAAATACAGCAACTACTGAAGAGACAACAGATACCAATACAGCAGATGAAACAGTAGACGAAAATCAAGCTACTACTGAAAATAGTGTAGAATAATTTTATTAAGGAGGCTTTTATACATGTCTCAAAAAGATTATGATATGATGCCTAGATGGTATGTTGTACATACATATTCAGGGTATGAAAATAAAGTAAAAAAAGATTTAGAAAAGACAATAAAAAATAGAGAACTTGAAGATTATTTCTTTGATATCATTGTTCCAATGGAAGAACAAATTGAAATAAAAGATGGAAAAAGAAAAGTAAATCTAAAAAAAGTTTTTCCAGGATATGTACTAATAAAAATGATTGTAACAGAACAATCTTGGTATATTGTTAGAAATACAAGAGGAGTTACAGGATTTGTAGGTTCAGGAACAGATCCAATTCCACTAACAGAAGAAGAAATTCGTAATATGGGATTTGAAGATGTTTCTATTAATGTCGATTATGATGTTGATGAACAAGTACAAGTTATGAATGGTCCTTTCGAAGGATTTACAGGTACAGTAAAAGAAATTAATAAAGAGAAACATAAGGTAAAAGTTTTAGTTTCAATGTTTGGAAGAGAAACACCAGTTGAACTAGAATTCTCACAAGTTCAAAAAATAAAATAAAGAAATAAAGAGGATAGAACTTTAGCAAAGGTCATCATAAATTCTGTCCCCTGACAATAATAGAAGGAGGTGCCATTACAATGGCAGAAAAAGAAGTTACAAATATTATCAAATTACAAATAGAGGCAGGAAAAGCAACACCAGCTCCACCAGTAGGTCCAGCTTTAGGTTCAAGTGGTGTTAATATCATGCAATTTGTTAAAGAATTTAATGATAGAACTGCAAATCAACCTGGAATGATTATACCAGTAGTTATAACAGTATATAAAGATAAATCTTTTGATTTTATAACAAAGGTACCACCAGTTGCAGTTTTAATCAAAAAAGCAATCAAAATTCAAAAAGGTTCAGGAAAACCAAATAAAGAAAAAGTTGCTAAAATAACAAAAGCACAAGTAAAAGAAATTGCTGAACAAAAAATGCCAGACTTAAATGCTGCATCATTAGAAACAGCTATGAGTATGGTTGAAGGTACTGCTAGGTCTATGGGTGTTGTTGTTACAGATTAAAACAAAACAAATGAAAATCAGCATCTTGCACATTTTTGTACAATTTGTCAAACTTCGACGTACCATCGTACACCTTCATCTTGACAAATCATACAAAAAATGCACAATATACTAATTTTGATTTGTTTTAGAAGATAAAGATTTTAAAAGATAAAGGTTTAAAATATAAAAATAAAATAAAATAAATAAATTAATTGGGAGAGCATAGCTCGCTAATACCAAAGGAGGTTAAAAAAATGAAAATGTCAAAAAGATATGCAGAAAGTGTAAAATTAGTTGACAAAACAAAAGAATATGATATTAAAGAAGCATTAGATATCATTGAAAAAATGCCAAAAGCAAAATTTGATGAAACAGTTGAATTACATGTTAAATTAGGTGTTGATTCAAAGCATGCTGACCAACAAGTAAGAGGTACAGTTGTACTTCCAAATGGTACAGGTAAAACACAAAAAGTATTAGTATTTGCAAAAGGACCAAAAGCAGAAGAAGCTCAAAAAGCAGGTGCTGATTATGTTGGAGCAGAAGAATTAATACCAAAAATCCAAAATGATAACTGGTTTGATTATGATGTAGTTGTTGCAACTCCAGATATGATGGGTGTTGTAGGAAGATTAGGAAAAGTATTAGGACCAAAAGGTTTAATGCCAAACCCTAAATCAGGAACAGTTACAATGGACGTAACAAAAGCAATCAATGAAATTAAATCAGGAAAAGTAGAATATAGATTAGATAAAACTAATATTATTCACTTAGGTTTTGGAAAAGTTTCATTTGGTGCTGAAAAATTAGCTGAAAACTATGAAACAGTTATGAATGCAATCATTAAAGCTAAACCAGCAGCAGCAAAAGGTCAATACATTAGAAGTGTAGCAATCGCTAAAACAATGGGACCAAGCTTATTTATTAACCAAAAATAGAATTGTTAGCCAAAGACAGTAGGCAAGAAGAATAAGTCCTACCGAGGTTAGTATAAAGAAGTATATACATAAATATATGCACGCTTTATGTCCTCGGTATGGATATAAGCGTGTTATTTATTGTCAAGGACAACAAGGTTCTGGGGTACCCGACTGCAATCTTTGATTGCTATGTCGGGTCAGGTCCTTATTTTTTAATATAAATATCTAATAGGAGGTGAAAATAAATGGCAAGTGAAAAAATACTAAATCAAAAGAAAGAAGAAGTATCAAAATTAGCAGCAGAAATGAAAGAAGCTAAAATTATACTTTTAACAGATTACAGAGGAATCAATGTAACTGATGTAACAAACTTAAGAACAGATTTAAGAAATGTAAATGCAAAATATACAGTTATCAAAAATAATATTACAAGAAGAGCATTAGCTGAATGTGGAATCGAAGGTTTAGAAGATAAACTAGTAGGACCAACAGCAGTTATCATGAGTAATGAAGATTACTTAGAACCAGCAAAAGCAATTTACAATTTTACAAAAGATAATGATTACTACAAAATCAAAGGTGGTGTTATTGAAGGTAAAGTAATGACAGCAGAGGAAATTATTACATTAGCAAAATTACCATCAAGAGAAACATTATTATCAATGCTTGCTGGAGCTTTACTTGGAAATATTTCAAAAGTTGCAGTTGCACTTGATCAAGTAAGAATCAAAAAAGAAGCAGGAGCTGAAAGTGCAGAAGCA
>CASEIZ010000038.1 GCA_949288185.1 uncultured Eubacteriales bacterium
TAACTAATTGTTGTTTTTGTTTCATTTCCAATAATATCATCATGAACAAATGTAAATTCTTGTCCTTCATGTATAGTTACTTTTTCGTCTCCAGACTCAAGTTTTCCTGTTCTAATTTCAGGTCCTTTTGTGTCTAGTAATAAAGCAACTGGTTTGTTTAGTTTTTCTCTTACTTTTTTTATTGTTGCTATTTTTTCTGCGTTTTCTTCATATCCTCCGTGTGAAAAGTTAATTCTTGCTACATTTAGTCCTGCCAAGACTAGATTTGTAAACATTTCTTCGCTTTCACTTGCTGGTCCTATTGTACCAATGATGTTTGTTTTTCTTAAAACTTGTTTCATTTCTTATTCCTCCCTTATTTCTTAAAAACCATTTCGTATTATATCATAGCTTTATAACATTTTTCAATGTTTTTAAATATTTTTTACAAAAAAACTATAAAAAATGTATATATAAACTAATTTAGTTAACAAATCTATCTATTATACATGTCTTACTCCTATATGCTTTATAAACAAACCTGAATAAAATAAAAAAATGATTATATTCAATTAATTTAAATTCGTTTAATACTACTATTTTGCATAAAAAATAGACAAAGGCGAGGATAATCCTCGCCCCTGTCTGGAACCATTATTCCTGATGCGTCTTGCTATAATTTTCAAAACGCACCTGCGTCACCAACAGATCTTCTCTTGCTGCAAGCAAGACGTTCAGCTGCCGACGAGCTTTCGGAATGAGAAGATGAATCTCATCCGGTGTCATCGACCCCAGCTGATGACTCAGCTTCTCCACGTACTCAAACTGGCGTACGTGGAATTTGTGGAAGACATATGCATCAGCCTCCTCCAAAGAAGGCTTCTTAGCCTCCGGTACAGTCACCTGCTCACCTTTTTCCCTGAGCAGATAAGCCATATCATCAATGGCTGTTTCCACTCGGGACAGCTCGTTTGCGACTCTCTTCAGATACAGCTTTGGATTTTTGAGAGTCCAATCCTCTTCTGTTTTCTGAAGCGGGCTTCCATACAACTCGTCATCCAACTCAAAGTTGTGCCCTGCACATTTCCGAGCTACATGGTAAATCCTAAATTCTGTCATTTCTGTCATAATAGTTCCTCCTTGTGAAAATTTTTATTATGCTACAATCCAATTATACAGCTTTACATAAAAAAAGTCAAATTTGTCTTTTATTTCTAACCTTACTTATTCTTCCAAACTTTTAATTTAATTTAATGATTGCATGTAATGTTTTGTCATCTTCACTTTTGATAACCACTACATTTTCCCCATTCTCTTTTACATATTTACATTTTACAGTTTCTCCTAATTTTATCTGATTTTTATATTGTATTCTCACATGGTTAAATGGTCTTTTGCTATACTCCTCTTCTGGTAAAGCTTCATATGCTAAATATAAATAATTTAAGTTATGCATATGACCAATGACATCAATATCTCTTCTTCTAGTTGTATAAGTCACTTCCCTTACATATTCATTTGGCTCTTTTATTTTTTTAATTTTTTCCTCTTTAAAAACTGCCTTTTCTGTTTCTGATTGGTATGTGTCTGCTATTTTGGGTTTTACTCTTGCTATTTTTCCTGTCTTACTATCTACTAATAACCATTTTGAAGTCGCAATCGCACATAAATTATTTTCTTCATCATAAATTTCAAAATCACGAAACGCATAAAATTTTTCTATTCCTCTAGACCATGTATGAATATCTAAAACTTGTCCATACCTTGGTCTTTTTAATACTTCTAGTTCCCAGTCTAATAACAACCAATTTAAATGTGTTTCTTCTGTTGTATTAATACCAATTCCTACACTGTCAGAATGATATGCTGCAACATCTTCTAAGTATTCTAAAATAGCAATATTACTCACTTCATCTTTTGCCCATACATCTTTTAATCCTATTTTAAATTTTTCCTTGTATATCATCTTTTCCTCCTTGTAACAAGGTTGCCAAAATAACCCGTCCCTTTTGGCAACCTTGTTCTCTACTATTTATTCTAATATCCTGGTTTTTCTAATAATTTAAACATATTCTTTTTGTATTCCTCTACACCTGGTTGATTAAATGGATTCACTCCTAATATATTTCCAGACATAGCACATGCTTTTTCAAAGAAATAAATTAATTCTCCTATATTTTCTTCATCCAATTTTTCTAGTTCAATCACAATGTTTGGAACATCTCCTGATACATGTGCTTTTATCGTTCCTTCCATTGCTTTTTTATTAACATAGTCTAATCCTTTTCCTGCTAAATAATTTAATCCATCTAAATTATCATCATCTGGATTGATCGTAATATCTGAATTTGGTGTTTTGATACTAATAACGGTTTCAAATAAGTTTCTTCTTCCTTCTTGAATATATTGTCCCATAGAATGTAAATCTGTTGTAAAGTCAACTCCTGCTGGGAAGATTCCCATTTGGTCTTTTCCTTCGCTTTCTCCAAATAATTGCTTCCACCATTCTGTAAAATAGTGCATTTTTGGTTCATAATTTACTAAGATTTCTGTGTTTTTATATAGTTTATATAAGATATTTCTTACAACTGCATATTTATAACATTCATTATATTTTAAATTTGGGTCATCATATCTGTCTTGTGCAGTTTTTGCCCCCATCATTAATTTATCAATATCAATTCCTGCTACTGCAATTGGTAATAATCCTACTGCTGTTAATACAGAATATCTACCACCTACATTATCAGGAACAACAAATTGTTCATATCCTTCATTTTGCGCAAGTGTTTTTAATGCGCCTTTTGCTTTATCAGTTGTTGCATATATTCTACTTCTTGCCTCGTCAATTCCATATTTGTTTTCCAAGATTTCTCTAAAAATCCTAAAAGCAACAGCTGGTTCTGTGGTTGTTCCAGATTTTGATATAACGTTTACTGAAAAATCTTTATCTCCTATATATTCGATTAACTCATTAATATAATTTGGGCTTAAGTTGTTCCCTACATATAACACTTGAGGATATTTTCTTTGTTTGTTTGGTAACATGTTATAAAACGAACTGGTTAATGCTTCTATAACGGCTCTTGCTCCTAAGTAAGAACCACCAATTCCAATAACAACTAATATATCAGATTCTTTTTTTATTTTTTGGGCTGCTTTTTTAATTCTTGCAAATTCTTCTTTATCATAGTTTGTTGGTAATTCTAACCATCCAACAAAATCTTTTTCATCATTTGCTCTTCTGTGCAAATCTTTATGTATATTTTCTACTTGCTCCTTGTATGTTAAGATTGATTTTTGTGTGATTCCTGTATGTTTTAGATCTAAACTAATATTTGCCATATAATTACCTCTTTTCTTCTTTTTATTTTATGGTTATTATATCCAACTTGTTATCATATTGCAAGATATTAAAATAAAAAATCAGGATTTCCGAGACTTCCCTTTTGTCCAATTGGGGACGTTTCTGTTTGGGACATTTTAAGAAATAAATGTCCCAAACAGAAACGTCCCCAATTGGACACTTCCGACCCCGAAATCTCAATTTTATTTCATGATTTCATCCATGACTTTTGCTAAATATTTCATACTTGTTAGACATTGCTCCAATGTATTCCCTGTAGCTCCCACTTCTATAATATTAGCATATTTTCCTGTGTGTTGGTTATATCTAGATGTTGTTAGCATAATTGGTTTAAATAGTCCTGGATATAGTTCTTCTGCTTTTTCTTGTACTTTGATAGCAAATTTTAAGTTTTGATTCCAATTTGGATGCCATAATCCTCCTGCATTTGTTCCAATAACAAACATGATTTGGGCAGCTTCTTCCTCTCCAATTTTAACTGTTGGGGCATAATCACTTCGGCTTCCTATGGCATCTCTATGTAAGTCAATAATGATATCTGATGGATTTGTTTGTAATAGGCTTTCAACTGTTTTTAAGGAATTTGTATAAGATCCATTGTATGATGGATAATCATGGTAACTTGTATCATGAATCACGTTATATCCATACTGTTGTAATTGTGTGGTAAGTTCTGTTCCTACTCTTGTAACTGTAAAGTTTAAATCGGTTGTTCTGAAATTCCCAGTTGGTGTATATGGATATAATTCACTTGATGTATAACTTTCACAGCTATGTGTATGAAATATCATAATGTTTTTATTTTCAATTGTAATATCTGGTGTTAACATTTCTTGGGTTAATTCATAATCTGTTTGATTTCTTATTTTGACATTTCCATATTGTGCATTATAATTTTCTGCTACTGGATTATTGGTAATAATCTCTGTTCCTACATCTGTTGTTGCCAATTCTACATCTTGTTCTTCCTCATCACCTTGTTCTGTATTTTCCACTTCTGTTTCTGATACCTCCTCCATATTTTGAATTTCTTCTATAGAACTAATTTGTGTTTCTAACATCGATTTTAATATATCATTTTCACTTAACTTTTCTTTTTCCTTTTCCTTTTCTTCACTATGATTAATAGATGCTACAACAGGAAGTGTAGCATCTAAACAGGATAATAAACTATGACTAGATAATTGATTGGTTACGTTTTCTACTTTTTGTGTTACTTGCTCTGTATTTTTCTTTGCTCCAGAAAAATAATTGGTAATACTAAATATTAATAAAATGAGTACAAATATACATATAATATATTTTACGATATCCCTTAATCTTAATACTGTTACATTAAACATATACCTTTCTCCTTTGTCCAAATTCCTATATATATGTATATGCAAAAGTTTTAAGAATATTATTGATTTTAAATATTTTTATTTGTTCTCAATCGTTCTAAATCATTTTTTATATATTTAAAAAGTATATAGAAATATTTAAATATGTTGCAAAAAGTAACCATAAGACATAAGGTATTAGTAGAAATCCAGATAATTTATTTTGTTTATAAAATTGATATGTCATAATAATAACCAATACATCTAGAATGATAATCCATAAGACAGATAATAATCTAAGTCTAAATACAAAAAATATAAATGTCCATAAATAGTTAAAAATTAATTGCGTGTAATATAGTTGTTTAGTTTCTTTTGGTACTTCTCCTTTTTCTTTCAACAACGTATAGGATATTCCAATTAACAAATAAATAATTGTCCAAGCAATTGGAAATACAATTCCTGGTGGAGATAATGTTGGTTTTATTAAGTCATTATAATCCATATAACCAGATGTAATCATTCCAACAATTCCTCCAATGATTAATGGTGATATTGCATGGAATATCTTTTTTACATTTTGATTGCTCTTTATATAAAATCCCTCCCTTCTTAATAAAAGGTATTTCAAAATATAAAATTTATGATATTCTATTAGGGATTTTCGTAACTTGTAAACTTTATATAAAAATAGATGATTTCAAGGATAAGGACCCTCAGAGCTTACGCTCTGAGGGTCCCTTTTACGTTAGGAAAAAAGAAAAACTTCCAGTAGATTCCTAAATTCGGTTATTTCGTCCATCAACTCGTCCGGTATGCATTCATAACACTCTCTTTCATCATAGATTTCACAACTTATATATGTATATAAGATAGCAATTCCGATGGATTTATGCAGTCTTGTGTCCAGCTTCAGATATGGACATATTGGAATATATTCCGATATATATTCCATTTCCAAATTTTCAGTGTCAACTGCTTGTAAAGCTTGGAACAGGTCTTCATATACTTCGTACCCCTTTTTCTTATTTTCGTACAGAAAAGGTCCTAAATTCATCTCCAACCGTTCCTTTTCCTCCACAATTTTTTCCCATTGTTCCTTTTTTTCTTTTTTCATGTCTTAAGCTCCTTTCTACTCACAATACAGCTTTTTTGCTTAGGTTTATACCTATAAGACTTAATAATTATACTACAAATTCACATAATTTACAACTACTATAATTTCCTGCTCATCCTAAAGTACCTATGTATCATTTTGAAGCACCGCGTAAGCGACCAAACGAACGAAGTGAGTACGATTGGAGCAATCTTCTTTCGTTGAAAGATTTATCTTTCAACATAAGTGATTGCGACACACAAGGTGTAAAAAATGATACATAGGTACTTTAGGATGAGCAGGAACGTAACTAATATTTTATTCCTCTTTCACTTGAACATTCTCATTTCCAATAATCCATCTAAAAATATCTAAAATATCTTCTGTTACATACATCTGCCCACAACTCTTGTTTTCATTATCCACTTGAACAAAAACAGGCATGTTATTTTTATCTCCATTGAAATATTTTATAGCACCTCTTAATTTCTTCTTTTCTTCTTCATCAGCATTGGTAATATTTAATACTAAAATCTTATGTTTTTGTTCTCCGAAGTCTTTAATATCATTAGCAACTATTTTTGTAGCATCATCTTCACGAATACTTAATCTTCCTTCTACTAATACGATATTTTCTTCTGTTAAGCTTGAACCTGCTTTCATATATGCATTTTCAAACACAATAATTTCTGCTTGACCATATAAATCTTCGATGGTAACAAATGCCATAATCTTGTTATTTTTTGTATATTTCTTTTTGATAGAAGTAATAATTCCTGCATATTTGACATGGTCCCCATCAGAAAATTTTGGCTTTTCTATGTTTAGTTCTCCAACATCATATTGCATTGATGAATTTTTCTCATCAATTTCTTTCATTTGCATTGTGTTGATATTGGTTTGTCTTTCAATTTGGTTTCTTAATTTTTCAAGTGGATGCCCTGATATATAGATACCTAACATTTCTTTTTCTATTGATAGCAAGTCTCTTTCTGACATTTCTTCATGTTCTTCAAATACATATTTCTTTTCATTCATTTCTTTTTTGTCTTCCTCAGAGCCTAAATCAAACATAGAAACTTGTCCTGAAAATCCTTTTTTCTTACTACTTTGAATGGTATCTACAATGTTTTCAAAAGAAGCAAGCAATGTACTTCTGGTTTGTTCAAAATTATCAAATACACCTGCTTTTATTAAACTTTCAATACATTTTTTGTTAACAGCATCATCTGCAATTCTTTCACAAAAATCTGTAAAGCCTTTATAATCACCATGTTCATTTCTTTCTCGAACAATGTTGTCTACTGGCACAGTTCCTACATTTTTGATACTACCTAAACCAAATCGAATTTTTCCATCTTCAACTGTAAATTTGGTACTACTTTTATTAATTTCTGGTTTCAAAATTTCGATTCCTAAATTTTTACATTCATCAATATATTGTGGAACTTTATCTAGATTTCCTAAATAACTATTCAAGGTTGCTGCCATAAATTCTGCTGGATAATATGCTTTTAAATAGGCTGTCCTATATGCAACAACTGCATAACAAGCAGCATGTGATTTATTAAATGCATATTTTGCAAATTCTGCCATTTCATCAAAGATTTTATTTGCTGATTCTGCGTCAATTCCATTTCTTACACATCCTGGCACAATAACATTTCCATTTTCATCTACTTGTCCATTAATAAAAACTTCTCTTTCTTTTGCCATGACATCTAGCTTTTTCTTTCCCATGGCTCTTCTTACTAAGTCAGCTCTTCCTAAAGAATAACCAGCTAAATTTCGAACGATTTGCATAACTTGTTCTTGATATACCATACAACCATATGTTACATTTAAGATTGGCTCTAAGCTTGGATGGGTATATTCATTATGTCCCGGATGTTGTTTTCCTTTAATATATCTTGGAATTTGGTCCATTGGTCCTGGTCTGTATAAAGAAACACCAGCTATTAAATCTTCTAAGCAGTCTGGTTTTAATTCCTTCATGAAGTTTGTCATCCCTTGTGACTCGAATTGGAAAATACCACAAGATTTTCCCTCTTGCCATAATTTATATACCTTAGGGTCTGCCATCTCTTTATCAAACTCAACGTCAATTCCTCTATCTTTCTTTACTAGTTCCATGGTATCTTGAATAACGGTTAAGGTTCTTAATCCCAAAAAGTCCATTTTTAATAATCCTAGCTCTTCCAGTGTTGTCATGATATATTGGGTAGAAATTTGTCCATCACGAACATACAAAGGAACATAGGTATCTACTGGATCTTTTGTAATAACCACTCCACATGCATGAGTAGATGCCTGTCTTGGCATTCCTTCTAGTCCCATAGCAATATCTAATAAATTTTTCACTTGCGGTTCATTTTCATATTTTTCTCGTAATTCTATATTTTGTTCTAATGCTTTTTTGATGGTAATATGTAATTCGTTTGGTATCATTTTTGCTAATGTATCTGCTTCTGCATAAGGAACATCTAACACTCTTGCCACATCTCGAATAACCATTCTTGCAGACATAGTTCCAAAAGTAATAATCTGTGAAACATGGTCATGTCCATATTTTTCAGATACATAATCAATCACTTCTTGTCTATGTGCATCACTAAAATCAACATCAAAATCAGGCATACTAATTCTTTCTGGATTTAAAAATCTTTCAAATAGTAAATCATATTTCATTGGGTCAATATCTGTAATTTCAATGGCATACGCAATGATAGAACCTGCACCTGATCCTCTTCCTGGTCCTACAGAAATGTTATGGGTTTTCGCATAATGAATGAAATCCCATACAATTAGAAAATAGTCCACATATCCCATTTTTTTGATGACGCCAATTTCATATTCTGCTCTATCTAAAATTTCTTTGCTTGGATTTTCTCCATATCTTTTTTTAATACCATCATCACAAAGTTTTTTGAAATAATCATAATGTGTTGGATATTCTGGTGGTACATCATAATTAGGTAATATGGTATGTCCAAATTCAAATTCTACATTACATTTATCTGCAATTTTTACGGTATTTTCTATCGCATCTGGAAATGCACTAAAATATTCTGACATTTCTTCTGGAGATTTGACATATAGCTCATCTGTATCAAATCGCATTCTGTCAGGGTCACTCATTCGTTTTCCTGTTTGAATACATAATAAAACTTCATGATTATATGCATCTTCTCTTCTTAAATAATGGGCATCATTTGTAGCAACTAGTGGTATATCTAGTTTTCTTGCTAGTTTTACTAATTTTTGATTAGCCAATACTTGTTCTTTAATTCCATTATTTTGGATTTCTATATAATAATCTTCTCCAAAAACTTTTTTATGCCATAAAGCAACCTCTTCTGCTTTTTCTTCTTGTCCATTTAATAAAGCTTGGTTAATGGCTCCTGCTAAACAGGCACTTAAACAAATTAAGCCTTCATGATATTTCTCTAATACTTCTAAATCAATACGTGGTTTATAGTAGTAACCATCCACAAATCCAATAGAAACCAATTTACTTAAATTTTTATATCCTTGATTATCTTTTGCCAATAAAATCAAATGATAATAATGGTTATCAATATTCGGTTCTTTATCAAATCTGCTTCTAGGTGCTACATATACTTCACAACCAATGATTGGCTTAATTCCTTCTTTTTTACATGCTTTATAAAAATCAATCGCACCATACATAACCCCATGGTCTGTTAATGCTATTGCCTTCATTCCTAATTCTTTGGCTCTTACTGGTAAGTCTTTTATTCTATTTGCTCCGTCTAATAAACTAAATTCACTATGTATATGTAAATGCACAAAATCTGACATATTTTTTCCTCTTTTCGTATTTCTTTTTTTGCATTATATCACAATTTTTGCAAATGTCCAATTGGGATTATTTCTGTTTTAAACATTTTATATTGTTATTGATATTAATTGTAATAACTTATATCATTAGTAAAAATATGACAAAAGAATCAAATCTAAAAATAAAATATATCAATCATTAAATATAGGAAAAGAGGTTCTGTTTTCCTAACAAAACCTCTCCCCCTTGTATGATTTTATTAATCGTCATCACTTGCCGAAAGCAATCTCATAAATAAATTTACTATGTCCAGGTATAATGCTACCACACTGTCAACTGCATTATCTAATGTCCGTAGTTTTGTCTGTGCCTCTGCCCAGTCATATCCTATATAACCACAGAAAATTAAGGCAACAATCCAGTCCCAAATAGATGGTGTAGAAAATCCGATTAGTAAAAAGATTATTTCACAGATAACTACCCCTGTCAAGCAGACAAACAATACTCTTCCCATTGAAAGAAAAATCTGAGGGAATATACTTCCCAGTAAAATCATTAAGAGTGTTATCGCCACAGTTGTTGCCAGTGCATTCATAACAGATATCTGATCATAATCTGCAAGAAATATACTTAGTATAACCCCCACTGGTACTACTACCATATTGTATCCAATGAAGCTAACAAATGCATTACTACTACATTCACTCAGAAAGATTCCTGCTATGGCTATCACGAAATACCCTATTATAATAGCTACTGGATTCCACTGCATAA
This sequence comes from uncultured Eubacteriales bacterium, assembly GCA_949288185.1. Lineage (GTDB taxonomy): Bacteria > Bacillota > Clostridia > TANB77 > CAG-508 > CAG-269. The sequence continues at coordinate 10,341 of CASEIZ010000038.1, forward strand.
AAATTTCTGTACAACAAACACACATTATAATATTAATTATGAATCCCCATAGTAAGATTAATCCAATTGCAATGTTGTAAGCCCGAATAGACAATTCATTGGTCTGCCGTCCTCTCATCTTTACTTCTAAATCATACATGTTACTTTCCTCCTAAATTTTTATAATATATGTAAACTAACAAAAAATGTTAGCATAAAAAAAGGAACTCTATATAAAATGACTTTTGCCATTCTTTTTAATTATACAATAAATTTGGAAAAACTACAAATTATATATCTAAAACATGAACAAGATAGAAAATATATTATTTACTATCTTGTTCTATCTTCCTTCCTACAACTGCAAATCTCCCATCTTCTACATAATATGAACAAGTCGATAAAGTAATCAATTGGTCTCCATAGTTTGCTGTTTCATCAATAGGATACAACGAAACATTTTTGGCATTCTTTACAAATTGATTATATTCCTCTTCTGATTCGCTATTGATAAAATAATAATAACGAAATACATTTTTCTCTGATTTATAATACACTCTTGATTTGAAAGCTGAAATAATTTCATATTCTGCATCTTCTTCTGCTGTTGTAAAACGGATTACTGGATGTTCCTGATAAAAACTTTCTTTCTCATATTTTAATAATTCTTGAAACATCATTCCATTTCCTAAATTATGCCCATAAATCAATAAATTATTACTTGGTATATTCCAGTTATAATCTGCATTTAGAAAAATTGACCCATTTTTACTTTTTTTCTTTTTATAATTATGTGTCATATAATAACTATTATCTGTTCCTTGCAATACAGGATAATTAATATTTGTGTTTTCAATTTCTAACCAACCGACAATATCTGCATTTTGTTCTTGTAACTGTTTTACTTGTAACATTCTCTCTGTTTCTTTATTTTCTTCTTCTGGATTTTCTGTTGATATTGTTTCTCCTCTTTCTTCTGATTGTGCCTCATCATTTTCTTGCCTATCTTCTGAAATATTTTCCACAATTTCTTCTGTTCCTTCCTTTTCATATATGTCTATTACACTTAATAATTTAGTCTGTTCTTTTGCTTCTTGTTTTAATGAAAAAAAGTTTATAATATAAATGAGAGATAAAATTATTAATATGCTTAAAAGTAAATAGATAGCAACATGTATTCCTTTTCTTTTCGCTTTTGTTTTTTCTTCCATAATGACTCCTTAAAATATATTTTATGGATAAAATAAGGATAGACGCTTTTGCCTATCCTTTACTATTGTTCATATGGACGTTAAAAACTCTGATTTTATTAACGTTCCATTTTCGTATTTTTCTTTTTCATAGAAATCATAACAGTTGATGAGAATATAATCACTAATACAGCTAATCCTAAATAATTTTCTACACCTGTTTTTGGTGTTTCGTCTTTTTCCTCTGTTTCTGGCTTAGTTTCTGGTACGATTGCTTCTACTATAGAAATTTTTGCATAAATCGTTGTATCTGCATTTAATGGGTCATTAAAGTTAAATTCTGTTGTATAATTAGCATCTGCATAATATCCATCAATTTGTTGATTATCTTCTAAAACAATATGTGATGACACTAAATCTGCAGTAATCATAGTTCCTTCATTTGCAGTAAATTTGATTTCTTGTTCATTAACTATCACAGTTACAATTACTTTTTTATCACCAGCATTTCCTGTTACCTTATCTGGCACAGCTGTTTCAGCAATGACATTATTAAATTTGTCTGTTAAAACAATACTGTCATCAGTTAAAGAAATTTTATTAGTTGTATTTGGTGTATTAGTAATTGTGAATTCTGTCAAACTATCATTTTCAGCAATTCTTACAACATTTTCTGTTGAATCAGATGTTAAAACACCATTCATTGTTAATGTTGGATTATTGGTTGCAGCTGCTCCCTTCGCAATTTCGATACCATTGTTAGATGTTGTTCCGTTATATCCTAAATGTAAGTCTATAATTTCAACATTACCACCATTGGCAAGAACACCACCATATTTAAACCCTGTTACAGAAACATTATTTAATACGACAGTCGCTCCATCATAAGATTGTATACCATATTTAGGTCCATTTTGTAAGTTAACATTTTTTAATGTTAATTTACCAGCAGCTAATTGTGCTGTGAACATTGTTTGGTTTCCTGATGTTGATGTCCAATCACTAGAACCTGTAATTGTATACCCATTACCATCAATGGTAACTTGTTTTTGTATAACAATTGGTGCTGTTACTGTAATATTATTTTGTAAAGTAATCGTTTCTCCATCGCCAACACTAGAAATAGCACTAAGTAAAGAACTTTCATCTGTAACTGGTGTTGCTGCTTTTGTAAAATTAGGTATAAAGAAACTAATCGCAAAAACTGCTATCAAAAATATAATGAATTTTATTGTTTTATTCATTTTTTCACCTCCACTAAATGTATTTTTGCCTTTTTTTGTTTTAATTATTTACAAATTTTCTAATTAAATTTTTCCAATTTTTTGTCTTTTTGGGGACGTTTCTGTTTGGGACATTTTTATGTTAAGTTCTTCATTTAAAAATCTTTCTCAAAAAAGATTTTTATAAAAAACGACATGCCATTCAAAAGATTATTCATAAATCTTTTTTGTTTCATAATACAAATATAAAATATATTTCATTTGGAAATAGAAATAATTCAGTTTTTTAAAATCCTAAAGGATGCTAGTAAAAAAATTAATAATTTAAAACTAAAAAATAAAATACATTTGTTTTTTCAAAAAAAATAAGTAGTTATATTATATCTTTTATGATAATAACAAAACTACTTTTTCTTACATAAAAATATTGATAAAATAAATTTATTAAAAATGTCCCAAACAGAAACGTCCCCAATGGGACATTTTCTTTGATTTATTCAATTGGAATATATTTCTTTTCTGGTAATTCTTTTTTGTCATCTTTTTTAGGAACTTCAATGGTTAATGTTCCATTTTTGAATTTTGCTTTAATTTCTTCTTCTTTTACATTTTCTCCTACATAGAAGCTTCTTGAACATTCACCTACATATCTTTCTTTACGTACATATTTTCCTTTTTCTTTTTCGTCATCTACTTCTTTATTAACACTTGCATGTACTGTTAAATATCCATCTGATATTTCCATTTTGATATCTTCTTTGTCATATCCTGGTAAATCAATGTCAATTAAATATTTGTCTTTCTTTTCCTTAATATCTGTTTTCATTACCTTACTTTCTGATCCCTCAAAAAATGGATCTCTAAACATTTCATCAAATAAATCAAAATGATTTCTTCTTGGTATCATCATCATAATAATCAACTCCTTCATTAATTATATATTTATGTGTTGACACCTTTTTCGGTAGCACATATTGAGATTAAAAGTACTTTTATCTTTTTTCATTTATTATTATATACCTATTTTTAGCAAAGTCAATAGTAGAGTGCTAAAATTCACAAAAATTTCACATTTCTCTTAAAACCTGTCTATTTCTCGTCTTTTCTCTTCTTTTTGCATAGATTTTTTTTACTTTTATCTTAATCTATTTATGATTATTTGCAATTTTTTAAATTTTCATTCAAATTTTCACTATTTGTTAATGTGCAGTCTAAAATATATTTTAGACTGCACATTAATCTTTATTTTTATAATTTAGGAACAAAAAATTTTTCCATATTCACGTTTTCAATTTCTAATAATTTTATCTTTTTATCAATTCCTCCTGCATAGCCAGTTAAACTTCCATTTTTCCCAACCACTCTATGACAAGGAATGATAATCGAAATCGGATTATGTCCAACTGCATTTCCTACTGCTTGTGCAGACATAGATGGTTTATTTAATTTCTTTGCTACTTTTTTGGCAAGCTCTCCATAAGTTGTTGTTTCTCCATAAGGTATTTCACATAAAAGCTCCCATATATATTGCCTAAATGTATTTCCTTCTGGCGCTAATGATATTTCAGAAATTTCAGGTTTTTCTTGTTTAAAATATCGATCTATCCAATTTCTAGTTTTATCAAATATTTCTAAATTATCTTTTTCAATACCTTCTTGTTCTATGTTGTCTAAATAATATTTTTGTTCTTCTATACATAATCCAATTATATTTTCTCCATCACTTGCAATCAATAACTTTCCTACTGGTGAATCATAATATGTTTTATACACCATAATATTGTCTCCTTCTTTCAATTAATTATTCCCATTCCAAAATTCATTTTTATTATACAAGTGAAAAAGAAAAAAGACAAGAACTTTTCATTCTTGCCTTTTGGTATATATATTAATAATTTTCGGCTTTGATTTCAAAATATGCTTTTGGATGGCTACATACTGGACAAATTTCTGGAGCTGATTTTCCAATAACAATATGTCCACAATTTCTACATTTCCAAATTCTATCTCCATCACGGCTAAATACTAATCCACCTTCAACGTTTTCAATTAATTTTTTGTATCTAGCTTCATGTTCTTTTTCAATTTTTCCTACTTCTTCAAATAAGTATGCAATATGGTTAAATCCTTCTTCTCTAGCTTCTTTAGCCATTCTGTCATACATATCTGTCCATTCATAGTTTTCTCCTTCAGCTGCTGCTTGTAAGTTTTCTACTGTAGATTTGATATCTCCACCTTGTAATAATTTGAACCACATTTTTGCATGTTCTTTTTCGTTTGCTGCTGTTTCTTCAAATATAGCTGCTATTTGCTCATATCCTTCTTTTCTAGCTTTAGAAGCAAAATATGTATATTTATTTCTAGCTTGTGATTCTCCTGCAAAAGCCTCCATTAAATTTTTTTCTGTTTTTGTACCTGCTAAATTCATTTCCATTTTAATTCCTCCCTATTTTTTATTATTTGATTTACAATCTTCACATATTCCATAAATTGTAATACTATTTACATCCATATTGTTTCCTATTTGTTTTAATAATTCTTTTGATATTTCGTCTTTATTAAAATCATAATAGAAATCAAATATATTCCCACATTTCTCACAGATTGCATGAGAATGTTCTTTGTATAAATAGTCATACCTATCTGGTCCTATTGTCATATTTAATTTTTTGATTTCTCCTAATTCTACTAAGATGTTAATATTCCTATATACTGTACTTTTACTTATCTGAGGTTCTTTTTCTAACACAAAATGATAAATTTCCTCAGCTGTTGGATGTACTAGGTTTTCTTTCATAACATCTAGTATGGCTTCTCTTTGTTTGGAATAGTTGTTCATAAATCTCTCCTTAAAATTAGGAATAATTCCTAATTTCGGTTTTATCATATATCTTTTTTTTGTGTTTGTCAAGAA
>CASEIZ010000039.1 GCA_949288185.1 uncultured Eubacteriales bacterium
GTTTTCTCCATAAATTTAATTTTTATTATTATACCACTGTACGTCGACTGTACGCAAGTCTTTTCTGAAAAATTTGACAAAAAAATTAAGCATTTTGAATGCTTAAAGAATTTTTGCTTATGAAAAAGTGTTTAAAACCCGTGGTTTACTTGTTCCATTTTATTTTCTCCTTTTTTATAACTGCTTTTCAGTTATATTTTATATACCATATTTTAAGTATAATTTCAATAGATTTAAAAATAATATGAAAAGAGGTTATATTTATGGAAAAGTTTGTGATGAAAAAATCTACAGAGGCAAATATTTATAAGAGTATTAGATTTCCAGTTGAAATAAATTCTCAAATTATTGATATTGTAGAAAAAGCTAACAAAGGGCTAGATAAAAAAGAATATTCTTTCAACGGATTTGTTGTTTCAGCTTGTGAATTTGCTTTAAAACACATGAAATAATAAGGAGCAAACCCATAAGTTTGTTCCTTATCTTTCCATTTCTAAGTCTTTTTCTCTATCTTCTCGTTTAATTTGTTCTTCCCCATCTAAACAAGTTCTTGTTTCTCTTTCAAAATCTCTAACCAAAGTATCTCCTGTACCCATATCAAAGTTTACACAAATCCATTCTATAAATTTATGGATAGTTTCTCTAAATTTGTCTATTACCTTATGCAAATAGCCATTTTCTTTTTCTAATTTATTAATTTTATATTCGTATTTCCATTCCAAATTATCTTCTTTTTGTTTATATTCAGCCTTAATATTGTCTACTTGTTTATGCAAATCTTTATTATCAGCCATAATCTTATTCCTCTCTTTTTGATACTTTTCTGCTTCTTCTACCATTTTTGTTTGTCTTAACAATTGTTGGTGCATTAATAAATTATTCTGGTATAATTCGTTTATTAAATCATCTTTTGGTTTTATAATTTCTTCTAAAATCTTCTCATCTCTTTTCTTTGATAATCTATTTATATTAATATCAGTAATATCTGGGACATTTGGTAATTCTAATTTCATACTTTGCAATTTTTCTTTTGTTTTATCAAAATTAGTTATTTCTTTATATTCTTTAATATCAATATGTTCTCTTCCTGTTTCTTCTTTTGGTATACCTCTTTCTAATTTAAAATTGTGTGAAGTCATATATTTATAAAAAGCATCTTGTAATCTCCTATAACTATCTTTTTCTTTCCAAAATTCGCTACAAGCCAGTTTATCAATGTTATTTCCTTTTTTATCTTGTGTATGAACTACAGGCAAAAAAATTAAGTGCATATGTGGAGTTTCCTCGTCCATATGCACTTTTGCAGACATTATATATTGTTCACCTAAATTTTTATATTCAGTTACAAATTGATATGCATTTTCAAAATATCTTTTTGTTTCTTCTTCTCCTATTTCTTCAAAGAATTGTTTATCAGAAGTAATAATATATTCACAAGCTATATTGCTAACTGTTTTTATTTGACCTTTTAAATCATATTTTTCTTTCATTATATCAAATTCTTTGTCATATCTATATTTAGGGCTTTTTAGTGAGTAATTCAAATATGATTTATCCTTATCTATATTATCATTTGAATAATTTTTATTTCTTCTTTCGTTGTGTCTGTATATTCCTTTTAAATTTTCTCTTTTATATTTTGTGTTTCTAATAATCGCAAAACTCATCTCTAAAACCTCCTTCTAAATTTTAGCCGATTTTTTTGGCTCGTATAATGGACGATAGCTTGGCTATCGTAAGAGGTAATACAAGCAAAATGCAATGTGTTATTATAGTAGCTACTATGATTCTACTAACTGCTTCCACACCTCACATTTTTACTTTGTATTGTAACACACTACAACACTTTTTTACGCTATTGCTAAAAAGTGTCAGTGTGGCAGGAGTTCCTGCACCCCCCAAAAAACTAAAAATAGCTTTACTGCATTTTTAGTTTTTTCATAAAAATATAACAAGTATATTTTTATGCTTAACAATAATTTGCTATCCGCAATTTATTGTTAAAAGAGCCAAGAAAAACATTTTACATTTTTTTCTTGACTCATTTTGAAACCTACTCGGTTTCAAAATTCCAAAATAAAAGCATAGGTTTTACTTTAACAAAACCTACACTTTAATTTTGTTTTATAGCAACTACTACGATGTAAAATTATTATTTGCATATAAGCTATTCCAATCAAAGCCTTCTTTTTCATAGTCTCGTTGTTCATAATTGCAATACCCTTTATTATTATTTTTATATTTATTTATATTATATTTATTATCCTTAAACTTTTCTTCAATAGGGTATTGAAGTTTTGTTGGGGAGGGTATTAAACTTTTGTTAAATAGGGTATTTAACTTTTCTTCAATAGGTATTAGTTTTCTAATATCTACTTCTTTACTATTTTCTTTATATACCATTTCAATATTTATATAACCTTTATCTTTTAATGAATTTACTAGCTTTGATACTTGTGTTACTGATATATTTAAAAGTTCGCTTATAGTTTTATTGGTACAAAAGCAATATTGTTTTTCTTGACTTAAAAATATTACAAGTGAATATATATGTTTTTCTTTATCACTTAAATTTTTGTCTGTTAATATTTCTATTGGAATCCATAATCCTTTTAAATTTAAATTTGACATTTAATAACCTCCTCTCTTTCAAATTCGTTCGCTTTATTTTGGCTTTATTTTCGTTTTTAAGATATAAATAATATAAGTTTATATATTGAAATTGTAGTCAAAAAATTTCCATAAAAATAAGCCTTAGACTTATTTCTAAATCTAAAGCTTTTTTTAAAATTTTTGCGACAGTGTCGCAAAAATTTAATTTACTCTTTTTCTTCGTTTTTACATCTTTGTTCTAATTGTATCTTTGCATTTCTTATACTAGATAAAAATTTCTCTTCTAATAGTTCCTTAGGAACATAATTTGTAAGATATTGTGCTACATGTATTCCACTATTACTTAATTCCAATAGTTCTGTCATCATATCACTTTTAGTAGCACATAATATAATTGCTACTGGTGATTCTTCTCCTTCTGCTCTTTCATACTTATCAAGCCATTTTAAATATAATTCTACTTGACCTTTATGCTCTGGTTTAAATTCATCCAATTTTAATTCTATAACAACTAATCTTCTTAACTTTCTATGGTAAAATAGTAAGTCCATATAATAATCTCTGCCATCTATTGTTATTCTTTTTTGTCTAGCTAAAAAAGCAAAATCATTACCCATTTCTAAAATAAATTTTTCTAGTTCATTTATTATTGCATTCTCTAAATCTTTTTCACTATAAGTATCTTTGAGTTCCAAAAAATCTAAAATATATGGATCTCTGAAAAATAAATCTGTTGTCATTTTATTTTCATCTGTTAATAATTGTAAATCATTTATTATAGTTTGTTCTGGTTTTTTAGATATTGCTGTCCTTTCAAACAATGCTGAATCTACTCTTTCTTTTAATGTCCTTACTGACCAATTTTCATTCATACACATTGTTGCATAAAACTTTCTTTTTACATCAGTATCCATTTTTACAATTTCTACAAAATGAGACCAACTCAATTTTTGCGACAGTGTCGCAAAATTTTCAAAATCTTCAAAATCTTGATTTATTTGTAACATTCTATATAAGTTTGAATAACTATAACCTCTACCATATTTTTCAATTAATCTCTTACTTAAATTTTTGATAACTTTTTTACCATACTCGGGTTTCTTATTATCTAGTAATTCATTTTTTATTCTATTTCCAATATTCCAATTTAATATAACAAACTCTGTATTAACATGCGAAACCACCTTAACTTTTGCACTTTCAATTAAATCTGATACATCTTTATATAATTTATCTACATTTATATTTTCTAATTGTTCTAATTCGTTCATTATTACCTTCTTTCTAATTTTGCAGATAATGTATGCAAAATTTATGAAAATTAATTTTTCATTTTTATTATAACATTTATTTCCAAATTTTTCATTAAAAATTTTAAAAAAGTCAATTTTTTACATTTCTCAAAGGTTACAAATTCGATACCTTTGAATTTTATAAATATATAATCTCATTTAATATAATTTCTTCTACTCTATTTTTAATATTATTCATTCTTGCAACCCATTCTAATTGATTATTTACTTTTAATTCTTCAGTTACATTTTCTTTTTCTGCCATTTGTTTTATTAAAAGTTCTAATTTATCTTTGCACTCATCTTCTATATCTAGTAAATAACTTTTTAATTCATTACTTAATAACATTTCTGTATATTCTGGTATTTTGTATTTCTTCATATAGCTTAGTTTTAATCTTCCATACTTTCCTATATTTCCTGTTCTTCTAGCATTTGGTATTGTTATATTAGGGATATAATAATCTCCAACTAAACTATATTCAATTCTTGTTCTTTCATCTACAAATTTTTCTTTTAATTCTTTATTCTCCATAATTTTTAAATCTCCTCTCAATTTTTAAATTTTAATTATTATTATAAAATCAAAAAAAGATGAAATTGTTAATGTTTTTTACAATTCATCTTTTAAATATTTAAAAATTTATGATTTTTACTAAATTGATTGTAGGAGGAAACCTTTGTTATTACTAGATTTTACATTTTCGTCATAAGAGAATATGGTTGTTATCACCAATGCAATTAATGTAATACCTTTATCTAATTCATCAGCTCTTTCTATCATAATTATCTCCTTTCTATTGTATATTTATTTCTTGAGGCAATTTATAATTAGAATAATTATTGGTTTTCAATCTTTTTTATTACTATAATCTATTGAGTATATTGTTAGTCTATCTAATTTTAAACAGTCTTCATATAGCAAAAAAACAAGTTGATTTTAATTTTTTGCATTATTAAATTAAAATCCTACTTGTTTCTTATTATCATATCTCCATTTGTGTTCCTAAAAATGTAGCAGCTGATTGTGCCACTTTCTTTTCTACATCATTCATTTTTTGGTTTGCTTCTTTAGACATTAATATGACTGTTCCGATGGTATCTCCATTTGAAATGATTGGATATACAACTTGTGCATTATATTTTCTTTCATTATTATCATTTTTTGTTATTGGCATTGCCACATCGCTATTTTCCTTACTTGTATAAATTTCTTTATCTTCCATCAATTGCTCTAGTTCTGGACTAACATCTTGTTCTAAAAATTCTTTTTTAGAACCTCCTGATACTGCAATTATAGTATCTTTATCTGTAATACATGCAATATGTCCTGTTGTTTTAGATAAAGTTTCTGCATATCCTGCTGCAAATTCAGATAATTCTCCGATTGGGGAATATTTCTTTAATATCACTTGCCCTTCTCTATCTGTAAAAACTTCTAATGGGTCACCCTCTTTTATTCTTAACACCTTTCTAATTTCTTTTGGTATAACAATTCTACCTAAATCATCTATTCTTCTTACGACACCTGTTGCTTTCATAATTTTCCTCCCTTTTGTTTTATAAATTTATTATACTTTTATTATTTCTTATTGTTTCTTTTTTATTCATTTTTTGTCAAAAAAAGATTAGTTTAATAAAAACTAACCTTTCTATAATTATTATTCCCCTTTTTCTATCTCTTGTACTTTTTCTTCTTTTCTAGGAAACAATGTTGGATTATATTTATCAATAATATAACCTAAATCTTTCGAAAATTCTTTTAACATAACAATTTTTATTGAAGGATCTTTTCCAGTTAAATAATCATCAATAATCTGTTTCAATTGTTTCATATTTTTAATTTCTGGTTCGATTTGTTTTCCATTTTTATCTGCTCTGTTAACCAATTTTTCTTTAATCAATACAATATCTTCATTACTTGCACAAGAAATTCTTTGAAACATTTGATATTGGTCGTAATATTTGAATATCGGAATATTCATACATTCTCTATCAAATTTTTCATAGAATACTTCCATTTCCATAGGTATACATTTAAAAATTTCTTCTGCCTTTTCTTTGAACATTTTGTCATGCAATTGTTCATTTAATGTATGGAAATGTTTTAAAATATCATCCATTTCTTCTGCTACTTCTTCAATAGCGATTTTTTCTAATTCTTCATCTACATTTGCACAATATTCTGATTTTAATGATGCTAAATTCATACCATTAAAAAATATACTTTTAATAGTTTTGATATCATAATCTATCAATCCTTTTTTTGAAAAATAACTAAAATATGCATAGATTTTCACAGTATCAATTAATTGTAAATTTCCTTGTTTTACATCTTCTATAATATCAGAAATCACATTTCCAAATTCATCATCTGATATTTTCCAATATTCTTCTGTAAGTAATCTTTTATATGCTGGTAAATTTTCTGTATCAATTGTATTTTTGATAGTTTCCATATTTCCTTTAAATATTTTCATATCAAAAATTCTAGTTCTTACATAATATTCTATAAATTTGAAGAATCTATATTCAGATTTAAAATTATAATAATAATTACTATCAAATTCTTTGATATAAAATTGTCTATTATCCATTAAAATTCTTGAAGATACTAATATAGATTTATATTCTTCGTTGTCTTTAATATTCATAAATTTATCTTTGGTTACTTTTCCTGCTTTAATTTCAAATGAAATTGCAATTGTAAAGATTAACATTGTTTGCATGACTCTATAACTCGTATTCGGATAGGATTTATTAACCATTTCATAAACTTTCTTAAAGTCATTTAAAGCATGTTTCAATATTCTTAAATTTTTGGTTCCACTTCTTTCAAAGGTTGAAATAATTAATTTAGTATTTTCTCTTAAAAAACGAATGAAATCTGCATTCTTTGCATAACGCATTAATATACCATTAATAATATAGTCAAATTTTGGTGCATATTCAAAAGTTTCACCTATTAATTTTTCCTTAATTCTTTCGTAATCATTTGCCTTATCAAAAACATTTTCTATTTTTTGTTGTATTTTCTCAACCATTGGCTTATCTGCATCATTTAATTCGTTTTGTTTATCTAGTAAATATGTTGCAATAAATGTTTTCATTTCTAGATTAGAGCTTTTTAATTTGTTTGACAATTCTTTCTCATTACAAATGATAATTGTTTTGATATGATCATGCTCTACAAAGTTATTGATATATCCTAAAATATCAATAACATCAACATTTGCTCTTTCTAAATCATCAAAGCAAAGTACCTTATCATCTGTTGAAAAGAATTCAGCATAATCTACTTTATCTCCACTTTGAGTAACACCAAAAAAATTTGCCATATCAATTCCTGTTTTTGCATATTCTGGAATAGTCGTTTGTTCATTAGCCTCCATGTATTTTTTTAAATTTTTGTCCATTAATTGAGTCGTTTCAATAAAAATTTTTTTGCTAATATCCTCTAAATTAGAAATTCCATATAAAGACATGTAAATGGTAGTATATCTTCTTCCATTTAATTGCATAGACTCTATTTTTTTCCTAATTTTATGATTCCAAAAATGGGTCTTTCCGTACTCCCCATTCACCATTTATCATAATGGCATAGTCTGTATAATCTGATCTTATATAATCTAAAATACTTTCAAGTAAATCTTCCATTATCATTCCATCCCTTTTAGTCTTTGGCTAATACCAGTACATCTACTTTCTTTGGTTTTCCTTGTTGTAATATTTTTGCACATTCGTTCACAGTACTTCCTGTTGTATAAATATCATCAATTAATAAAATTCGTTTATTGTTTAGTATTTCTCCATTTTTTAATCCATATACATTTTGTATATTTTCTTTTCGTTGTTCTTTATTTAATTTACTTTGTTCTATAATATTTTTGGTTTTGAATAAACACTTGGTTTGTAATGGAATTTTTAGACTTTGACTTATTTTTTTTGCTATTAACAGACTTTGATTATATCCTCTCTCTTTCATTCTCTTTTTACTAATTGGAACAGGAATGATTGTATCATAACTTAGCAATTTCTCATAAATTTTTTCATTTTTTAAGATAAAATTCACTAAACAAACATATATATATGGCTTTTCATGAAATTTGTAATCTAAAATTAATTTTCTTATGAGTCCTTCATATTTAAAAATATATATTAATTCATTAAAAAGCATACCTTCTAACTCTTGATTAAGTATACCATTTTCTGCTAATTCTTCTAAATTTATTTTACATTTATTACAAAGTCCATCTTTATTCAATTTTCCACAAATCCCACAAATTTGTGGATAAAACATACTTATTATATTAAAAATTTTTTTAATCACCTCTTTATTGTTCAAGTATTCTTAAATTAAAATGAAAGAGCCTACAAAGATATTATCTTATATAGGCCCCAATATATTTCATCCACTAGTTTTTTGCATTTGTTTTCTAAATTCAAACAACTTTTGTTTTCTGCGTTCATTTGATTTTTTTAGCTCTTCTATTTGTCTATCATATAATGCACATAACAATTTTTCTTGGTCTTTTGTCAGATCCTCTTCTTTTATTTCTCCATTTTCAAATTTTTGCTGAAGTTTTAGAAGTTTTATTTCTTCATCTTCTATATTTCTAATTGTTTCTATAAATTCATTTTTTTGTTTATTTTCGCGTATTTCAGTAACCTCTTCATTACTTTCTTGATTACTATTTTCTATATTTTTAGTAAATATCCCCTTAAAAAAAGTTTTTATTTTATGCCATATACTCTTTTCATTTATTATAGTTAGCATTTTATCTACTGTTTTTTCTTCGTTCATAAGCATTACTCTCCTATACTTTCACCTTGCTTTTGTGCTAATTGTTGTTGCATTTTTTCCATTTCTGAATATTTTTGTGCTGTTTCTTCTAACCCTTCCTTCTCCGATCTTCTTTGTTGTAAAGGTGTTAATCCTGATTTACTTTGTTCTCTATTATCATTACCTTGTTCTATCTGTTGCAATTTGTCTTGTATCTGTCTAAGTGTATCTATATACCTACGTACTTCATAAGAATTTTCAAAAATTTCTTTTATTGTATCATCATCCTGTAGTTCTTTTCTCCATTGATTATCTTCATCTTCATCAAATCTCTGTCTTTCATCTTCTATAATTTTTTCGATTCTTCTTTTAGCCTCGTTTAAAAAGCTTTCATTATTGGCTAGATTTGGACTTAAATATTGAAAAGCTTCATTTTGAGAACGACTTGATGTCAATGCTGCTAACGAAATTGATTCATCTTCACCTAATTCTTCCTCAACAAATTGTAGCAAGCTACCATCATATTTTACTGCTCTTAGTGCTGCATCTCTATTTTGACTTCTATATTTACTTCCTGCATACTCATATGCCATTGGATCTTCCTCCATTGCTAAATCAACAATTTCTTCTTCTTCATTTAGTGAAGTATATTGTAAATTAGTTCCATCGCTTTCTACTGCAATTTTAGTAGCTTCTTCATCACCATGAAGAAAATCCATATTTGGATATAGATTTGGATCTTTTTTTAGTGCTTTCATTGCTAATTCTCTATCCTTTTTCAAGTCTTTTCCAAAATAAAACCAAGTTGATTCACCATTTTCTAAAGAGTCTTCTGCTACTTCTCTATCATTTTTATATCTTTCATTTATTTTTACTAATTTAAATCCTGTTCCATTAATTTTCATTAATTCTCTAACAAACTCTTTGTTATTTAAAAGTTTATCTGGCATATACTTACTTGCTGTTCTTATATTCGTGCTATATGCTACTTCCATAATTGTTTCATTTTCTAGTTGTTCTGGTGTTGCATTTTTTAGTTCTTTATACCCTCTTGTTAATATTGCCGTAATTAATTCATCATTTCTCATTTTTATTCTCTCCCTTATTTTATTTTTCTTGGCAAAAATAAAATTAACAACATAAGCAAATAAAATATATTCTTATATTTTCACCAAATTAATTATAACTCATATTTAGAAATAATTCAACAAATATCTTATTTTTTGCGGTCTAATCTATAATTCAATCTCATCCTTCTTGATTTAAACTCTATATAGTTTACTAAATTATATATTTAAAATTAATCTTACTAATCTAAAATTTATATATTCTTCAACTTATATTCTAATCCTGTATTTCTCTTTTTACTATCTATATTTTGTATCATAAACTTCACAATCTTTTCACTTCCGATAACAATTAACAATTTTTTTGCTCTTGTGATTCCAGTATATAACAGGTTTCTGGTTAATAAAACTGGTGCTGAAGGTGGAACAACCATAATAACTACGTCAAATTCACTTCCGTTGTGCTTTATGTATGGTAATCGCATAACTATGTTCTATTTGCTCTAATTCTGTATAGTCATAATATGCTGTTTTTTCATCATCAAATTTGATTTCAATAATTTTATTTTTTTCACTGACTTCTGTTATGGTTCCAATTTCTCCATTAAATACACCCTTTCCTACTTCCACATCACCTGTGCTTGTTTCTTTCTCCCAATCCATATCATAATTATTTTTTACCTGCATAATCCTATCTCCTGCTCGATAGATTGCTCCCATATTGGCTTTCTCAGGTAGTTCATATACATTTGGATTTAATCTTTCTTGTAATGCCTTATTCAATTCTCTTGTTCCTAGCATTCCCTTTTTGGTTGGTGTTAGTACTTGTATATTTTGAAAAAAGTCATAATCCCCATATTTTTTCAATCTTCCTGTACATAAAGATAATACTTGTTCTAATATTTTTTCTTGTGAGGATTCATTGATATAGAAAAAGTCCTCCATGGTTTCTTCTGTATAATCTTCATCTTCTTTTGTTATAAATGGTTCTCCATTATTTACTCTATGAGCATTCAAGATTATTTTTGATTTTGCGGCTTGCCTAAAAATTTTATCTAAATGAACTGTTACCACTTTTTCAGATGCTATTAAATCTTTTAATACACTTCCTGGACCTACTGAAGATAATTGGTCACAATCTCCTACCAAGATTAATTTGGTTCCTTTATAAATACATTTTAACAAATAACTCATCACAAACATATCTACCATAGACAACTCATCAACAATAATCAAATCTGCATCAATGGGTGCTCCTTCATATTCTGTACTGGTTTGGTAAAAATTATTTTCATCTATTTTTCCAATTTCTAATAATCTATGTAGAGTAGAAGCTTCTTTTCCTGTTGTTTCTGTCATCTTTTTAGCAGCTCTTCCTGTTGGCGCACATAACACTACTTTATTTCCTTTTTGTTCATAAATATCAATGATGCTTTTTATAATTGTTGTTTTTCCTGTTCCTGGTCCACCAGTGATGATGGTGACATTATTTTCATTAACTAATTCAATAGCTTCTTTTTGTTTTTCTGATAATTCTATATTAGAGTTTAATTCTATCTTCTTTAAAATAGTTTGTATATTTTTTATTTTCTTCACATTAGAAGCTTCTTGCAATCGTTTGATTCGAAGTGCAATTTCTTGTTCTGTGTAATAAAAATTAGATAAATAAATCCATGTTCCAGTTCCATCATTTCTTTCTTCTATCACAATTTCATCATTGGCTCTTAATTCTATTAATCCATCTTCTATATTTTCTGTCATCACATCTAACAGAGAAATAACAAACTCAATTAAGTTTTCTTTTATGACACATGCATGTCCATTATAGGTTGCTCGAATTAAAGCATATTTGATTCCACTTCTAATTCTTTTATCATTATCATAACTAATACCTAAGTCTAATGCCATTTTATCAATTTGCTTAAAATCCACACCTCTTGCAATATCAATTAAAATATATGGATTTTGTTCGATTTGTTCAATAGCATTTACACCTAGCAATTCATATACTTTTTTGGCAAATTCTGCTCCAATTCCAAATCGTTCTAAAAAGCCAACAATTTGCCAAACTTCCCAATTTTCTAAAAAACTTTCTGCAATATCTATTGCTTTTGCCTTAGAAATCCCTTTTACTTCTGCTAAACGTTGTGGTTCTGTTTTAATCACTTGTATGGTATCTTCTCCAAATCTACTAACAATTCTTTTAGCTAATGCTTCTCCCACACCTTTTATATTTCCGTTTGCTAAATATTTTTCTAATGCGCCTACTGTTTGTGGCATTAATTTTTCAAAAGTTTCTACTTTAAATTGTCTTCCATATTTTTTATGTTCCACAAAATTTCCAATAACTTTTAAATTATCAGCACTTGCCACAAAAGGTAAATAACCTACAATCGTAGTCTGTTCCTCTTCTGTATCAAATTCTGCTATCATATAACTATTTGTTTCATTGTAATAAATAATGTCTCCTACTTCTCCTACTAATTCCATGTATATCTCCTAATCTACTATAATCTATTCTTTGTTTAAAAAAGAATTAGTATATTGCTAGGCAAACGAATTTGAAATTTATGAGGCGTACTCTTGTACGTTGATTAAATTTCAAATGAAGTTTAACGACGCAAGATGCTGATTATTTTTTAAACTAACTCTTCCATTGCCATCTTATATTGCTCCTCATTAGGTGCTTTTCCATGCCAACCAACTTGATTTTCCATATAAGAAACCCCTTTTCCTTTTATGGTTTTCGCAATAATACAAACTGGTTTTCCTTTCACATTTTTGGCAACTTCAAAAGCATCTAAAATTTCTTGCATATTATGTCCATCAATTTTAATAATCTCAAATCCAAAACTTCTAAATTTCTCATCAATTGGATATGGACTCATAACTTCTTCTATGGTTCCATCAATTTGTAAATGATTATTATCTACAATGACACAAAGATTATCTAATGCATATTTTTTAGCAGACATCGCTGCTTCCCAAACTTGTCCTTCTTCAATTTCTCCATCTCCTAATACACAATACACTCTATAATCTTTTTTATTCATCTTTCCTGTAATCGCCATTCCCACAGCTGCTGATAGTCCCTGACCTAATGAACCAGTTGTCATATCAACACCTGGTATTTTATTCATATCTGGGTGACCTTGTAAATAACTATCTAATTTTCTAAATGTTTTTAAATCTTCTACTGGAAAAAATCCTCTATTGGCTAAACAACTATACAAAGCTGGTGAACAGTGTCCTTTTGATAACACCATTCTATCTCTATCTTCCCATTTTGGATTTTTTTCATCAATACGTAATTCATTAAAATACAATACTGTTAAAATATCTGCCACTGATAATGAACCACCTGGATGTCCAGATTGACCATTATATACTGCTTCAATAACTCCCTTTCTTACTTCTTTTGCCATGTTTTCTAATTCTTTTACTTCACTTATCTTCATCACACACACCTCTCTCCTCTTTATCTTTTTATACTATATCATGATATGAATGATTTTTCTAGCTTTTTACATAATTATCTTTTGATTTCTTATTATACCTTTCCTAAATATCCATACGTTTTATTAGGAATTATTACCATTCCATTTTCACTATATTTATCAAAAACTTCTCCAAATGCTTTTATATAATTATTATAATTTCTATCTTCTTTTTTCAAAGAATATGATTTTGACAGGTTAGAACCAATAAACCTTTCCTTATTATTTTCTAGTGGATTATCTACTACTTTGGTTTCATATCTATTATCTTTGAAAAAACCTTGTATTTTTTCTTCTTTTTTAGTAGCACTTAATATACCATTTACCTCCTGAAATCTATTAGTATATTGATCATCTATTCTTTTTTGTTCTTTTACAATTTCTTCGTTTTCGTCTAATTGATTCCATAAAATCCACACACTCCCATTTGGCTTTAAAATTCGTTTACACTCTTCTTTAAATTTTTCTTTGTCAAACCAATGAAAAGCCTGTGCTACGACAACAAGGTCTATGCTATTATTTTCTAGATTGGTATGTTCTGCTGTCCCTTCGATTGCTCTAAAATTTTTATTTGTCTCCAATTTTTTTAATACTTTTCTCATATCTGGATTTGGTTCTACCCCTACTACCTTTAAATTATTATGTAATAATTGTCTAGTGAGAATTCCTGTTCCTGCACCTATATCTGCCACTAAACTTTCAAAATTTAAATGACATTTTTCAATAATGTCTTCCACATATTTTTGTGGATAAGACGGCCTATATTTTTCATAAATATCAGCCAAATGATTAAATTTATCCTCATTCATATTCCATTTCATTCCTTTCCCTTTTTATCTATTACATATCATATCACATATATATACTTTTTACTACTAAATTTCTTTTTCTATTTTCCTCATTGACAGTTCTGAAAAACAATGATAAATAATAAGTATTAAATAAGACTTGTTCATTAAAATTATATAATATGGAGGTTGTTTATGTTAGATAATTATATAAAAAATACGAAAGAAGAAATGGTCCAAAAACTTCAAGAATTAATACAAATCCCAAGTGTATATACTGAATCTAAAAATCCCTTAATGCCTTTTGGAGAAAGTGCAAATAAAGCATTAGAATATATACTAGACTTAGGAAACAAGTTAGGTTTTAGAACAAAAAATATAGATGGATATTGTGGATATATTGAATTTGGAGAAGGAAAAGAAATGCTAGGAATTATTGGACATTTAGATGTTGTACCTAGTGGCGATAATTGGACTTATCCTCCTTTTTCTGCCACGATATTTGATAATAAAATTTATGGTAGAGGTGCTATTGATGATAAAGGACCAGTCATTGCTTCTTTGTATGCCATGAAATATGTATTAGATAATTGTAAGGTAAATAAACGTGTTCGCTTAATTTTAGGATTAAATGAAGAAAATGATTGGAAATGTATCAATTATTACAAAACACACGAAGAATCTCCTACTATTGGATTTAGTCCAGATGCTGATTTTCCTTGTATTTATGCTGAAAAATCTATTCTAACACCATATTTTTCAATGGACTATTCTGTTCAAAATGCACCAATTATCATACAAGAAATCGATTGTAATGATAATGCCATTAATGTGGTTCCTAAAATTTGTAGTACTATCTTAAAAATTGATTCTAGTATTATCATGGAAGATTTTATAAAAAATATTAAAAAGATATTGAACAAATATGATTTCGATATTGATATTTACAAATTAAACAATGAAGAAGTAAAACTAACTTCTCATGGTGTTGGTGCTCATGCTGCGCACCCCGATTTAGGTGTTAATGCTATTTCTCGATTGATTATTGTGTTAGATGAAGTGTTTAAAACCTATGATATTTCTTTAGAATTATTTGATTTCTTTACAAAATACATTCATACAGAATATGATGGTAAACACTTAGGTATGAATTATAAAGATGAATCTGGTACATTAACTTTAAATGTTGGTAAAATTAGTCTTGAAAATAACATTTTAGAAATAGGATTAAATCTAAGAATTCCGATTCATACTTCTATTGAAGATATTGAGAATACATTTTTAGATTGTCTATCTAATTATAAAAATATCACATATAAAACAATAGACTCTAAACCTGCATTATATATTCCAAAAGATAATTACTTAGTTAAAACACTTTGTGATATTTATAATGAAGAAGCAAATTCTTATTTAGAACCAATTGCGATTGGTGGTGCCACATATGCTAGAGCTTTTGATAATTGTGTTTCTTTTGGTACCAATCTTCCTGGTCAAAAAGATATGTGTCATCAAACAGATGAATTTATTTCTATTGATAATTTACTATTTGCATGTAAAGTATATTCAAAAGCGATTTGTGAACTAGGAAAATAAAATGATTTGATACCTTTATGTTACTATTTAAATATATTTATGAATCGACTGGTTGGTAATTGTTGATTTACTCGTATTTTTATGTTAAAATATTCATCGACAAATATATAATTTTATATGTATCAAAGGAGGAACACAATGTTTAAATTGCTAATTAGTTGTAATGAAACCAGTGAAAAACGGACATATGAAAACTGTCGCCTTTTGTCAGAAAATTTGCCATCTATTCAATTAGAGGCTACACGTTTAGGAGGTGATTGGAGAAATTTAACCGATGCAATTCATATAAATCTTCCCTCTCAAGAAGTTTTTTATGAACTTACTTATTGTATCGAAACACTTGTACCTCCAGCTTTTATCGAAAAAGATTGGATTCGAATTACAATTAAGACAGAAACCATGTATGTTTTCAGAAAAACAAAGGATTTGTCCGAGAAGTGGAAAGATATCACTTATCATGTAACCTTATATGGTGGTATCGTTCATGGAAACACATTTGTCTTTCAGAAGCATTCAAATGCTTCCGCATTTGTCAATCGCTTCTGCAGCTTATTTATCCACTAAAACTCCTACACCCCTCAAAGCATTTTGCCAAGAGGGGTGTTTTCTTATTATTCATTTCATATTTCTATTCTTATTCAAAAATTTGATTAAATTCTTGTTCATTAATCTTTTCTTTTTGTAATAAAGTTTCAGCAATTTTATCTAATTTATCTCTATGTTCTTTTAATAAAGTAATCGCATCATTATATGCTGTATCAATTAATGTTTTTACTTCTTCTCCAATTTTATCTCCAATATTTTCACCAAACATTTGCATTTCATAAGGCTCTTTACCTTGGAAATCAATTGGTCCTAGCTTATCACTCATACCATATTTCGTTACCATATCTCTTGCGATTTGTGTTGCCACTTCAATATCATTACTTGCTCCAGTAGAAATATCATCTAATACTAATCTTTCAGCTGCTCTACCACCTAAAAGAGCAATTAATTTTTCTTGCATTTCTGTTTTTGAAATATAATATTTATCTTCATTTGTTTTATACATGGTATATCCACCAGCAACACCTCTAGGAATAATAGAGACTTCTTTGACATTGGTTTGTGTTGGCAAATATCTACTAACAACAGCATGTCCAGCTTCATGATAAGCAGTTAGTCGTTTATCTTTATCTGATATAACTCTTTCTTTCTTTTCTAGTCCCACAGTTACCTTCTTTACTGCCTCTTCAATATCATCATTTTCAATTTCTTCATGTTTATTTTTTGTAGCGACAATTGCTGCTTCATTTAAAATATTTTCAAGCTCTGCACCTGTAAATCCAGCCGTATCTTCTGCAATACTTTCTAAATTAACATCATCTGATAATTTTTTATCTTTACTATGAATTTTTAAAATCTCTAATCTTCCTTTTAAATCTGGATTTGGTATGGTAATTTGTCTATCAAATCTTCCTGGTCTTAATAATGCTTTATCTAGCATTTCAGGTCTATTTGTTGCAGCTAAAACAATGATGGTTTCTTCAGAACCAAATCCATCCATTTCTACTAATAATTGATTTAATGTTTGATTATTCTCTGATTCTGCACCATTATTTGATGTTCTTCTTGAACCAATGGCATCAATCTCATCTATAAATACAATACATGGTGCTAATTTTCTGGCTCTTTCAAACAATTTTCTAACACGAGAAGCACCTAGTCCTGCAAACATTTCAATAAATTCTGAACCACTCATAGAAATAAATGGTACATCTGCTTCACCTGCAATGGCTTTTGCAATCAATGTTTTTCCTGTTCCTGGTTTACCATATAAAAGGACACCTTTTGGAACTCTTGCTCCCATTTTTGTATATTTTTCTGGTCTTTTTAAGAAATCAACAATTTCGATTAACTCTCCTTTTTCTTCTTCCAATCCTGCAACATCATCAAATCTTACTTTTGTTTTTCTTTCTGTTTCATCATATACTTTTCCTTTTTCTCCAATTCCTTGCATTTTAAATATCATGATAAATAAAGCTACCATAATAATTGTTGGAAGGATTGAAAATAAGGTAGTTGGTAATTGTGCAAGAAAACTCTGTGGTTTTTGGATTAATTCTATTTCATTTCCTTCCGCCACTTTTGTTTGAATTAATGTAATAAATGCTTCTGTATCTGGAATAATGGCTGTTTTCTCTTCTTCTTCATTTCTAATGGTTATTTTGGCAGTTCTACTTCCTGTTGTTAATTCTACTTTTTCAACATTTCCATAAGAGATTTCTTTAATTAAATCTGTATATGCTAATGTATCTTCATCTTCTTCCCCATTGTTTTGGTTATAGATAATGATTCCTGCAATCACTATGACAAGTAAGATAATTAATCCAATCAGTAATAAAAGTAATTTTTTGCTTTTTTCTTTTTCGTTATTTTTATTCTTATCTTTATCCATATTTTTTCTCATTCCTTTCTCAAGTCCCTTTCCTTTTCATGCATTAGAACCTTCTGGTTCATCGTTTTTTACATTACCCTTACTCTCTTTCTTTTCTTCTTTTTTATCTTTTGCATCTTCTTTATCCTTTTTTTGTCTTTCTTTTTTCTCTTCTTGTTCGTCCTTCTTCTCTTTTTCTTGTTCTTCTAATTCCTTTTTTACAATTTGCTGTGCTTCTACTATCTTCATGACTTCAGCTTGTTTTTTCATTAAGTCTGTTTTTAAAATAAATATAGCTGCTAATAAATAAATCGTTGCGACTGTTACATACATAATACTAAAATACTCTATTGTAAAATTAAATATAATATTTACAATTAAATACAGAATATTTAATATTGTTGAAAGTGTTAATGCATAAATGGCCATATTAAATACAGCTACATATCTCATTTTCATCTTCAATATCCACATAGTGAAATATCCAACAATACCAATGATGATTGCATACCATATGGTATTGATAAAATACATAGAAAAACTATATATAAATAAACTGATAAATACACTAAAATATAAGCTGTTAATTCCTCCATTTTGTACATAATTTATAACATCTTGTTTATTAAATTCTGTCAAATTTACACTGTTGAAAGATTCTTGATAATTATAAGATACTTCTCCAATCATTGTGATATTTTTTAAAACCACTCTATTTTTTAAAACCAAAGCCCCTATGCCATATTCATTAATTTGATTCAAATATTGATTAATGGTTTCTTCTGAATCTGTATTAGTATCTACAATAGTTTTCCCGAATTGTTCATTATCAAAAATAAGCACTTCTTGTGAATCTACAGTTAATGTTCCATCACTATATGAAAAATCAGGGAACTCATTTTCAAGATAATTTGTTCCTTCATTGATCATTTGATATGTTTGATACAATGTCCATACACTTAAGACAACAGCTAAAATTACTACCAATTTTGCAATATACGTTAGTGCTTTTCCTATCCCCTCTGTTGCCATTTCTGGATATTTCTCTATATTAAAAATAGAATATTTTAATTTTTTAAAAAATCCCATTCCTTTTAATTCTTTATTTTCTTCCTTCTTTTCTTCTATTGCATTTTTTTTATCTTCTGAAGCCATTATCTATACTCCCTTCTAATATTAGAATCTACATATTTTGGATTGATATTAACTATTGCTTTTTCTCCTATTTTTATATCTTTTCCTGTTATATCACAAATAACATGATATGTGCCAATTCTTCCTAATACTTTACACTTATTATCACCAATTTTTACATACATATTTTGATTTTTAAAGAAATCTTTGATGTCTCTTACAATATATCTTAGCTTGTCTACCCATCGAAACATATCTCTTCCTGTTTCAATGTTAACTCCATCCATATATCCTACTGGTATTAAAGCTATTTTTGTATTTTTATTGGTTGTATATGTATTGGAATATCCAATATTAAATCCTTTTGGTAATTCTTTTACCTCTGAAACTTCTGCTTCTAAATGTGCTATACTTTTTAACCCTAAATTATTTCTAAAAGCAATTCTTCCTAAAAAAGCAGAACCAACTCTTACAGCATTTAAATGCATATTTGGAAATTTAATAAATGCTGATGAATTACAGATATGCAACATTCCTGTTTTTATATCATTCATCTTTAATACTTCAATCACATCCATAAATCTATCAAATTGTAACTTTGTATATTTGTCATCAAAAAAGCTAACAGAAAAATGTGAAAATGTTCCTTCTATTTCTATATTTTCTATTCCTTTTACTGCCTCCACCATAGAATCTCTATCTGAATAGATAAAACCATATCTTCCAAAACCAGTATCAATTTTTAAATGTGCTCTGATTTTTTGATTCTTTTCTTTTGCCACTTCTTCTGCAACTTGTATATCATCTTTTGAGCCAATGGTAAGAATAATCTTATTATCTACTAATTTTTTGACATCTTCTTTAATCGCAGTTGAAGATAACATTAAAATATCTTCTTTTATACCTGCTTCTCTCAATTGTAAAGCTTCTTCTATTGTAGACACTGCAAAAAATGAAATGCCATTATCAATCAACAATTTTGTAAATTCTACTAATCCTAAGCCATATGCATTTCCTTTTACAACAGCAATAATCTTTACTTTTCTACCCTTATCATCTGGTCCATTTATTTCAGCATGTTTCTTTATTTGTTCTATATTATGCACTAAATCTTTTTTTTCTATAACTAAAGCTTTCATTTTTATCCTTTCCTTGAACGTTAGGGACGTGCCAAATCGTTCAAAAATTGAACGATTTGGCCTGTCCCCAATGTTCACTTTTGATTTAAGCTTTTTCTCTTTAATTGTCTTAATGTTCTAAAAGCTTTTTCTGAAAATTTATATAATTTATATTTTAATGGTTTAAAAGGATAATATACTTCTCCTATAAATTCTGTAAATGTAGCACCAAATCCTTTTTTGAATCTATATAATCCATATTGTGGGTGACTTTCATCTACAACACCTGATACCCCTCTAAAATCATAAATATCATCATGTCTTGCAATTGCCATTTTAATCATTTCCCATTGTAATAAATAATTTGGCATTAAATTTCTATGTTTGTTACTACTTGCGCCATACAAATACCATGTTTTATTACCATAGAAAATTGGTATAACCCCTGATATTGGTTCTCCTTCATAATATGCCATTAAAACTTTCATATGTTTTGGTCCTAAACAATCATACATTTTTTCAAAGTACTCTAATGGTCTAATGATAAAACCATCTCTTTTCCCAGTTTCCACCATAATTCTGTGGAAATCTTTTAAGTCTTCTTTTGTTCCATCTTTTACAGTGACACCTTTTCTTCCTGCTAATCGAATATTATATCTCCATTTTTGATGAAATCCTGCCATAATCTCTTCTTCTGTTTTACCTTTTATATCTAAACGGAATACATATCTTGGTTGTATTTCATCTTTAAAGTCTTTCGCATCATCTTTAATTTTATATCCTAAGTCTGTAACGACTTTTCTAAATTCTTGATCATCACTTACAATATCTGGTTCTGTTCTTAATACAAATGCATTATATTTTTTGGCTAATTCTTTTGCTCCATCTGTTAATTGTTTCATAACATTTTCATCATGTATATCACAAACTGGTCCTCTTGATGAATACATCATATTTCCAAATATAGGCATTTTTCTTATCCATACACATAAAGACCCAATAATATTTTTGTTTTCATCTTCAGCTAATATGACTTCTGGCTTCCAATTTGGCTTTTTTACTTCCGCCCATTCTAATGATTGTTGAAAGTTACATCTTTCATGTCCTTCTAAAAATTTTTTATATTCTTCTTTTGATTTCTCATCTGTTACAAATCTCATGTTTTTCTCTTCCTCCTAGCTATTTGCAATACATGAGTATTTTACACCAATATGTGGTTTTTTACAAGTAATTTATGTTATTTTTTGGTGAATTCTTGACAGATTTATTGCTTATCTTTTGTTTTTATTATATACTTTGTTATATTGATTAATTTGGAGGATTTCACTATGTTTATATTTGCTCAAATTTTAGGTGCCATTGCTTTATTTATATTAGTTTTAAGTTTCCAAAAAAATGAAAAACAATCTTTATTAAAATATCAAATTGGCTCTAGTCTTTTCTTTGCAGCTCAATATTTGTTTTTACAAGCCTATACTGGTTGTTTAATGAATCTTACTTGTACTTTAAGAAATATTCTATTTAAAAAATATGATAAAGAAAAAGTACCTATTTATCTTCTTATCTTTATCGTTTCAATTATGTTAATTTTATCTTTATTTTCCTATACTGGACCAATTAGCTTACTTCCTTGTATCGCTTGTATATTATATACCATTAGCATTTGGCAAAGTAATTTGAAAGTCACAAGGATCGTTGAAGTCATTTCTTGTTCTTTATATATTATTTATAACATTAAAGTTTTCGCTTATGTTGGTTTAATTTCTACGATTATTGAATTAATTTCTGCACTAATTGCTATTTATCGATTTGATATAAAAAAAGATTATAAGTAATCGTTTTTACTTATAATCTTTTTATTTTGGTGGAGGTGACCAGAGTTCTCCCCTAATTTTCAATAATTATAGCATATTTGTTGACAAACCTGTTAACCAAATACGAAAATATAATTTTTAAAATTCATCATCTAATAAAAAATCTATCAAATTAAGATGTTTTATTCCATTATATTCATAATTAAACTTATCTAAAGAAATAACATATTTAGGATAATTGTCAGTTATAACACTATACGCTCCAAACTCTCTATTTTTAGTATCCTCATTTGGTATACTAAATGCAACTTGTATATAAATCTTTTTATTGGGTTTTGTTGCTACAAAATCTATTTCTCCTTTTTTTGTTTTTCCTGTAAATACATCATATCCTTTTATGATTAACTCATTATAAACAATGTTTTCAATTGCATAACACCTATCTATTTCTGTTTTATTATTTTTTATCTGTGCTATGCCTAAATCAGTAACATAATATTTATTTAGTGTTTTTAGAACTGCTTTTCCATGAACATCATATCTATAAACTTTTCGAATTAATAAAGCTTTACATAGAGCGTCTAAGTATGAATATATGGTTAATGTAGAAACTTCTCTTCCCTCATTTCTTAAAAAATTCATAATATTTTCAGCTGAAAATTCTCTACCTATTGTATCTACGATATATTGTAAAATCAAATTAAATAATGCTGTATCTCTAATTTTTAATCTTTCTACTACATCTCTTAGTATAATGGAATCAAATACTCCATATAGATAATTCTTTATAGCTTCTTTACTTTCAAATTCAAATCTATTAGGCAAACTTCCCCATTTCATATAATCTTCAAATACTTCGTCTGTTGATTTTTCCATTCCTCTTAATTCTAAAACCTCTTTATAAGATAATGGATTTATTCTAAAACTCACATATCTTCCAGAAAGTACAGTAGATAACTCTTCTGATAAAAGTCTACTATTTGATCCTGTAATAAATATACTGACTTTTTGAGATGCTCTTAAAGAATTGACTACTTTTTCAAAGTTATCTACATTTTGTATCTCATCAAAAAATAAGTAATACATTTTATCATCTTGAATTCTTTCTTTAACATATGTATTTAATTTTTTATAATCTGTTAATTCTTCAAATTCAATAAATTCAAAGTTAACATATATAATATGTTTTTCTTCAATTCCTATATTTTTTAATTCTTCTATTATTTGTTCTAATATAACTGATTTTCCACATCTACGAATTCCTACTAAGATTTTTATTAAATCACTATCATAAAACTCTCTAATTCTTTTTAAATATAACTCTCTTTTTAGCATTTTCATCACCTATATTTATTATAAGTTTTTATTTTATTTTTGTCAAGTTATTTTTGTATAAAAAAATAACTTTTTAAAATCGTTCTTTTGTTTTTTTATAAAAAAATTATTTGTAGACAAAAAAATTGGCATCTATTAGAAAATACCAACTTTTTATAATGATATTCTTTTTTATTAAATGGTGGAGGTGAGGAGAGTCGAACTCCTGTCCATAATACCTTCCAAATAGACTTCTACAAGTTTAGTTTATTTTTTATATTCATCTAACTCACACCAATAAACAGGTTTAAATTAGATATAGCTTTTAAATTACCCACTACCTCAAAAGCAAAGGTAGCTTTGTTTCCTACCAATATGACACTTTATCTAAATGTGTAG
The DNA here is from genome assembly GCA_949288185.1 of uncultured Eubacteriales bacterium. Classification (GTDB taxonomy): domain Bacteria; phylum Bacillota; class Clostridia; order TANB77; family CAG-508; genus CAG-269. Next base: position 23,832 of record CASEIZ010000039.1, read on the forward strand.
GAACATTTAGGAAAGCGTAGCTGCAACTAGGCAGCTAAAGCATACTCATTATTATTTTCTGCGTTTATATTTAGTTTCCCGTTTTTTTAAGTGGCCAACGAGAATCCACTACTTGCCATCTATCCTTCTAGTATTATGTCGAAACCAAGTACACCCCCATGTACTTATCTATTATACAATATTTAGCTAATTTTATCAACAAGTAATTTTTGTAAACGCTTTGCTTCAAACTTCTTTCAAATAAAATTATCAAAATTTCTTCTTGAATATAAAATTCTTCTTATTTCCATAGTTTCATCTTTAGCAGTATAAAAAACTGTATAATTTTTCACATAGATTCTATAGTAAGTATATTTTCTTTTTCTTTTTGATATATATTTTTCATAGCTCTCAGGATTTTGACTTCTTTTTTCAATCTCTGAAATTACTTCCATATAAAAATTTTCTGCTGCAATTTTATTATTTAATTTACTCATAAAATATTTTAAAATATTATTGAATTGACTAATAAAAGTAGCTGTATATTTTATTGTGTATTTTTTACTCGCCATCTAATATCCTTCTAGCCATTTTTTTCATTTCCTCATGTGTATAGTATTTTGTGTTTGGATCTTCAGCTTCTCTATCGGCTTCATCTAATGCATTTTCAATATAATCATCATATTCTCTATCACTAATTAATTTAGAATATTTTTCTAAACTCATCACCACCATTGATCCATATCCATTTTTTGTTAAATATACTGCTTCATCTTCTTTTAGAACTAATTCCTCAATTTCAGGATATTTATTTCTTAAATCTGATACTGGTCTTATATTAATCATACCAATCCACTCCTTTAAATACATTATCATAATTTTATCATTATTTTATATTTGTTTCAATATTTTATACAAATTTTACACATATTCAATAAAAAAAGTTATAGATAAAAACTGATCTATAACTTTCTATTACTAATTTTAATCTAATAATTGACACTGTTCTTTATACCACGCCGGACTACAAACCATAATAATTTGACAGTCTCCTTCCCAGAAATAGACTTCTTCTTTATCAATTAAAATGACATCACCTTGTTTAAAATCTGTTTGTTCATCTCTTTTATGTATTGTTCCTTTTCCTTCTAGTATATAAGCCATTTCTTTACACTTTAAATTAGAGCAATATCCTTTTTCTGGATATCTTCCTTGTATGGTATTAATACATAAATCCATATCTTTATCATTCAATTTCTTAGAATATTCTAATATATAACTTGTATCACTATTTATCAATTTTTCTGCTTCTTCTTTTTTTACAAATTTCATATTCATTCTCCTCGTATAATATATTTATTTTAATTTTAACATATATAACTTTCTTAAAAATCCATTAGATAATCTGGTTTCTCTTACAAATTTTAATCCAACTCTTTCAAGTGTTTTACAACTTCCTATATTGTTTGGATGTGCCATTGAAATAATATAATCAAACCCTAATTCTTTTGCTAAATTTAATTCTATTGTTTGAAGTTTTGTGGTAATACCATTTCCTCTGTATTCTGGTAAAACTAAGTTTCCACCTAATTCACATACTTGATATTCTTCAAGCCCAAATTCTTTTTTAAAGTCTGCTAACATCTCTTGTGAAACATATAATTGTGCCATACCAGCAAGCTTATCTCCATCATAAGCTCCATATAATGGTGCATAATTTTTTTCATCAAACATACTGTCATATTCCCATTGTTCATAAGGAATAAAATATTCTTTGTCTTCTAATCCTCCCAATACGGTTTCAATTAATTTAAATAATTGCTCCTTATCTTTTTCTTCAATTTTCTTATACACTAAATTCATTTTAAAACCTCCTTTAAATTTTTAGAATATGTTTTTAATTTTTGAAAACAAGTATATGCCTCCATGACTTCTTTGGAATTTTTAGAGATATATCCTCTTTCTTTCATTCCTTCTGGTAAATCTGCAATTAAAATTTCTTGATCAATTCCATCCCATCCAGCACCAACAACCTGTAATAATTCTGGTTCTTTTTCTTTTACTTCATCATAATCTACAAATAATGTTTTGATATTACTTTGCATATAAATTTTTAATGTTTTATTTTGTTTAAACTCTTTAATCTTATCTTTACTAAAGATAAAGATTCTTTCTACATTGACACCTCTATTGGCTACTTCTAAGTTAATTTGTCTAAACTTCATTTCTTGTGGTTCTTCTGTCCATTCATCTTCTAACATGGTTGATGCACACCATAAATAAGATTCTTTATTTAATCTTCTAAAACAATGATTTAATGCTCTATAAAATTTTCCGATTTCTAAATTTTCTGTTTTTCCATTTTCTCCAAATTCAATTTTTCCACCATCTGTTTCAATAGCCATACCGGTTGTATTTTTTAGTCTAAGTAATAACTCAACAATATCTTCTACGATTTCATGCTCGTTTATAATACATTGTTTATCCCTTGGTATGTCCAAAAGAAGTGTATTGATTCTCAATCCAATCTCATTTTTTAATGTTGTTACTAAATTCTTTTCGATTGGATTTCTTTTTGGAGCCTTGTCATCAACAATTACCATACTTGACTCTGCATGTAATTTTTTTGCAAAATGGACAATAAAATTTTCCTCTTTTTTATCCATATGGTGTTTTGCAAAATAAATAAGTCCTTCATAATATTTGGATACATTTTCTAGATTATCTTGTATTTTTTCAATTTCTCCATACTCTACAATATATCCCTCTTTTTCTAGACATTCTTTTAAATATGCGTTCCAACCTTTATTGCTATTAACTATCATAATTTTTTTAGGTATATGGATATATTTATAGATATTACTTCTCCTATCTGAAGGTTTTAATGTATCTTCTGGAATCTCCCATATCATTCCATTTTTAATAGCTCCATGAATTCTATTTTCCTTACATAATTTAATAATTCTTCTTTCTGTAATTCCCCATATTTCAGAAAATTGTTTGGCTGTTAAATATCCCATTTATTTCTCCTTTTGTATTGTTCTGTTTTTAGAATAATATTTTATATTTTTATATTATACTATTTTCAGAATAATGTCAATATTTTTTATAAAATATATTATTTTCATTTTCAATAAAAAAATAAAATCTTGCAGTTATCTCACTACAAGACTTTATCTTTATATATGTTCGTTTTAAAATAGATTTGGAAATTGCTTTACAATACCATTGACAAAAAATTGAGACATTTTTAAAATTTCTTTTTGTACCATATCATAACTATTGATATCTTCTGCATAATTCCCCTGTAATCTGTAATTCACTTCATTTGTTGTAAGACGTAAATGTTCATATAACATATTTCGGATTTCTTCTTTTGGATAAAATGGATTTATGCTACTAAATGCTTCTGCCATTTCATCTGCATTTTGATACCATTTCGTATTTAATTTTGTTGCTTCTTCTTGATTTTTATTTTTTAATGCAACAATTAAATCTTTACCAATTACTAGATGCTCTGTTAGCAATTGCTGAATTCTATTAGCTACAGCAATTCCATAAAATCTTCTAAAAACATCTGCTATATCTTTAGGATTTCGTAACAAACGTGTTTGCGTCGCTTCCAAATCTTTTAAATTTTCTGCAATACTAATTAAAAGTATTCGCGTCCACATGATATGTTGCTCCCAGACTAAGTTCATTTGTTTTATCAATTGCACTTGATTCATACTAATCCAATATTCATGATTTGGGTAAATGTAAATTTGTTGGCCAACTCTTAAATTATATGGATTTAATGCCATATTATTATCAATTATACTTTGCACAGTTGTTCCATATTACATTGCTAATTTATATAGTGTATCTCCTGGTCGTATTGTATACAAAATTGGATTTATTTCATTCATAATTTATCTCCTCCCATATAAGATATTAGGAAAAGGCCAATTTGTTACTCGTTATATTTAACTAAATATTTATTTTATAAATTTACACACAGACATATCATCCTGTTTTTAACAAAATCTAGAAATTTTCATATGATATTTCTAGGTGATGAAAATGAATATAGTTCCTACAAATGTTTTATACAATTCTTATCTGTTAAGACAAAATCTAATTTTATTAAATCATGCATATCCATTTTTAAATATTCAAGTAGTTGGAAATAGTGTATTGGGTAAGCCTATTTATGCTGTAAAATTAGGAAATGGACCCAATAAAGTCTTTTACTCTGGATCTATTCATGCTAATGAATGGATTACTTCTGTTTTATTAATGAAGTTTATTGAAAATTATTGTGATGCTTATGTTTCTAACAGTTCTCTTTATGGATATCCTATAAGGCAACTTTTTAACAGTACTTCTATTTACATCATGCCTATGGTTAATCCTGATGGCATTGATTTAGTCAATGACTACATAAATCAAAATTCTACCGCTTATCGAAATGCAGTTACCATTAGTAGTCGTTTTTCTAACATTCCATTTCCATCTGGTTGGAAAGCCAATATCAATGGTGTGGATTTAAACTTGCAATTTCCTGCTGGCTGGGAACAAGCAAGAGAAATTAAATATGCACAAGGATTTAATCAACCTGCTCCTCGTGATTTTGTGGGATTCGGTCCTTTAACAGAACCAGAGGCTTTAACAATTTACAATTTTACTTTAATGCATGATTTTAAATTAGTACTTGCTTATCATACACAAGGGCAAGAAATTTATTGGCAATTTCAAAATTTCAATCCACCAAATAGTTTAGAAATTGGTCAAAGCTTAGCTGAGGCAAGTGGATATAAACTTGCTGATACTCCATACAATTCTAGTTTTGCTGGATACAAGGATTGGTTTATTCAAAATTATAATCGACCTGGATATACCATTGAAGCAGGTATTGGAGAAAATCCTCTCCCACTTTCACAGTTCGACAAAATTTATAATGACAATATTGGTATTTTAATTTTAAGTGCTATTTTATAATATTTTATAAAATATTATAAAGTAATTTTTCCTATTCATCAAAAAATACTAAGTTTTAATACTTAGTATTTTTTACAATCTATTGATTACAAATTTTTTCAATTAATTCTTTATATTGTTCAACTAATACTCTCAATGATTTTTTTGAAATATATTCATTAATTTCATGTGCTGTAATTGGTCCGGGTCCTAAAATGATTCTTTTCTCCTTAACCCAACTTGCCTCTGTCATAAAATTTGCTGTTTTTTCATTTTCTAGAAAATCAATCTTATTAAAAAATGGTTGTATTTCTATCTCATAATATATATCTGCTTTATATTTCTCACTTAATTCATTTATTTTTTGTTTTATTTTTTCTATATGCTCTTCCTTTGCAATTCTAAAATCTATAAAACTTTCGCACTTATCTGAAACCGAATTAATAGAATTTCCTCCATTAATTAAACCTATATTCATGGTTGTATAATTTACTTCATAATTATCATTTCTTTCAATTTTTATTTCTTTTTCATAGAAATTTTGTAATTCATTTAATAACTTTATCATTTCTAAATTTGCACTTTTACCTTTGTCTGGTGTACTAGAATGTACCTTCTTTCCCTTTGTTTTTATTCTTACGGCTAAAAGCCCTTTACATCCTGTTATGATTTGATTATCTGTTGGTTCTCCTACAATAATATATTCTGGAAATTCCTCATGACTTTTTAAAATATCTTTTATTCCAGAAAAAGCAATTTCTTCATCATATGTGATATATACTTTTATTCCTCTTTTTAATGTATTTAAATCAATTTCTGCTAAAGCTTGTAAAAATGCTGCTATTCCACCTTTCATATCACATACGCCTAACCCATATATATTATCATTTTTTACTGTTACATCAAATGGATTTGTTAACCAACCTTCTATATAGTTCACTGTATCACTGTGCCCTATAAATCCTAAAATCGGTTCGTTTCCAATAGACATTATCAAGTACTTTTCTTTCTTTTCTAAATAAAATCCTAATGTTTTTAGATGATTTTCTATATATGATAAAATTTTTTGATTTTCTTTATCTTTTATGGTATTAAATTTTACCAAATCTCTTAATGTATCTATCTCATTCATTTTAAAAATTCTCCCAATATAATCTAAATTTATTTAATATTCTTTTGAAACATATCATAGCTACTTATATAAAATACTATCTTATAATTTTGTAATTTTTCTTTACTCTTCGTTTTCCTAATGTTGCATTATATATTTCAAAAAAGTATTTTATAGCTTTTTCATTTGAAAATTCATTTTTTGAACATGGTAAAATATATGGTGAATACATAATTTTATATAATTCTAAATCAAATCCCATTTTACGAAATCCTAATTTCTCATAAAAATTTTCCCTTTTTTGCCTAATCTGATTCTCTTCATCACTTTTACCTTCTCCAATCTTTTCAATTTCTATAAATATACCTTCATAGTCTTTATATAATTCTTTTAACAATTTTATCGCATTTGTGCCATAACCTTTGTTTCGATATTCCGATAAAATAGCAATATACTCTAATTGCACAAAAGGATTATCTTTTTGAAAATTTGTTATAATAAAGCCAACAAATTTCTCTTCTTCTATAATTTCAATGATATCTGTCATGTGATGATTATATGATTTTTTTAGAGTCATGTATAATTTTCTTTCCAGTCTTGGAAATATTTTTTTATATTCTCTAAATATAACTTTTTTAAATTCTTTTATATCTACTTTTTTTAGATACATATTGGTTTTCCTCCATATTTTCTATTCTTTTTTATAAATGTATCTTTCTCCTTAAATTATATATATCATATTTCCATATTTTTTTCTATAAATATATGTTCTTTTATACAATTTGATTGTAAATAACATTACAATTCAGACCAAATAATTCAAAAAAAGAAGTTCAAAATTGAACTCCTTTTAGAAAATCCCTACTACTTCTCCATTTTCATCTATATCAATACTTTCTGCTGCTGGTACTCTTGGTAATCCTGGCATTGTCATAATTTTTCCTGCAAGTGCTACAATAAAGCCTGCACCTGTTTTTAATTCTAAATCTCTAATCGTAATATTGTATTCATCTTTACATTCTAGATTTTTAGGATCATCTGAGAAAGAATATTGTGTTTTGGCAATACATACTGGAAGATTTGCATATCCTAATTTTTCAATTCTTTCTATTTCTTTTTGTGCTGCTTCTTCAAATACAACACCTTTTGCTCCATAAATCTTTGTTGCCACTTTTTCTATTTTTTCTTTAATTCCTTCATTTAGTTCATACATATATTGGAAGTTTTCTTCTTTTTCTGTTAAGTCTACTAATTTTTGAGCAATATCAATAGCTCCTTCTCCACCTTTTGCCCAACCTTCTACTAGACTTAATTCTACACCTTTTTCTTCTAAATGTTTTCTTAAACATTCAATTTCTGTTTCTGTATCAGAAGTAAATCTATTAATCGCTACAATCACATTTAAGCCAAATTTATCTTTGATATTGACAATATGTCTATATAGGTTGTCTAATCCTTTTTCAAGTCCTTCAATATTTTCTTCTTGAATTTTATCTTTTTCAATTCCACCATGATATTTCAATGCTTTTATGGTTGCTACAATAACCACTGCATCTGGTTTAATTCCTGCTTTTCTACATTTAATATCTAAGAATTTTTCTGCTCCTAAATCTGCTCCAAATCCTGCTTCTGTGACTGTATAATCAGCTAATTTTAAAGCAAGTTTTGTTGCTACAATACTATTACATCCATGTGCAATATTGGCAAATGGTCCTCCGTGAATAATTGCTGGTGTATGTTCTAAAGTTTGTACTAAATTTGGTTTGATGGCATCTTTTAATAATACTGCCATTGCTCCTTGCGCATTTAAATCTTTTGCATAAATTGGTTTATCTTCTTCATTATATCCAATTAAGATATTTCCCAATTTTTCTTTTAAATCCTTTATATTTTCTGATAAGCATAATACAGCCATAATTTCAGAAGCAACTGTGATATCAAATTTATCTCTTCTTGGCACAATTTTGCTTTCTCCTGAAAGTCCTGTGTCTACTACTCTTAATTGTCTATCATTTAAGTCTACACATCTTTTCCAAACAACTTCTTTAAATTTTAATTCATTTCCAAAATAAATATGGTTATCAATCAAACTTGCTAATAAATTGTTAGCAGCTGTAATGGCATGAATATCTCCTGTAAAATGTAGATTAATATCTTCCATTGGAGCTACTTGTACTCTTCCTCCACCTGTTGCTCCACCTTTGATTCCAAATACAGGTCCTAAAGATGGTTCCCTTAATGCTAAAATAGATTTTTTATTTATTTTTCTTAATCCATCGGCAATGGCAATAGACATTGTTGTTTTTCCTTCTCCTAATGGTGTTGGACTAATCGCCGTTACTAATATCAACTTTCCATTTTTTCTATCTTTTACTTTTTCATATAACTCTGAAGAAAATTTTGCTTTATATTTTCCATATAATTCTAAATCCTCTTCTTTTACATCTACTTTTTTTGCAACATCTACGATATTGTCTAATTTTGTATTTCTTGCAATTTCAATATCTGTCATTTTTTTCACTCCTTTTTTATTTTATTTTTCCTCTTAAGATATTTTTCTATTGTTTCTCTACATTTTTTCTAAAGATATTTTTTCATTCCCCCTTTACTTTTTAATCTACAATGACTTGTCTATTTTCTAAGTATTCATTTAAATGTCCTAAAACAGAAACATCTAAGTCTATTAGTTTATTTGGTAAATTATGTATATCAAACCATTTGCATTCTGTTACTTCATGGTCATTAAACTGTATCTCTCCTTCATATTCTTCACAAAAGAACACATGATTCATAACATAAACTTCATCTTGATTAGGATATACATGATATGTTTTTGCTCCTGAAAATATTCCATATAGCTTTGGATTTACTGGTGTTATATTCATTTCTTCTTTTAGTTCTCTATTTAATGCATCTACGTATGTTTCTCCTAGTTCCATTCCTCCGCCGTGAATTCCCCAGTTTCCGTCATCTGCTCGTTTTTGTAATAATATTTTATTATCTTTACAAATAATTAATCCTACTCCAGACATAACAATTGGTTTATGTCCGATTTTTTCTCTGATATCTTTTATATAATTTTTCATTCTTTCACTCCTCATATAGTTGTCTAGTATTTTTTGCACTTATGATTTTATTCTCTTTCCACTAATTGTGTATAAACATCATTTATATTTTATATAATTAATCCTGCTACAATACCAATTAGTGCTCCAACAAGCACTTGTACAGGAGTATGTCCTAAAACTTCTACCAATTTTTCTGATACTTGTACCCCTGTAAGTCCTGGTGTTTCTACTAATTTATTTAATAAAGCTGCTTGTTTTCCTGCTGCTCTTCTAACACCACAAGCATCATACATAACTACAAATGCAAATACAAATGATAAAGCAAATAGAGGTGTATCTACACCTTCATATTTCCCAATCAATGTTGCTATACTTGTTACAACTGCTGAATGTGAACTAGGCATTCCTCCTGCGCCTAAAATTCTTTTAAAATTAAATTTCTTTGTTTTTACCAAATCATATAGTAATTTGAATAATTGTATACAAAACCACAATAACAGTGGTACATATATATATTTATTCTGAATAAATTGCATAAATCCATTCATTTTTAAAAAACTCCCCCTTACACACTTTATTCGGTTTCAAAGTTTTCTTCTTTCTTTTCACCGTTTTCATCATTTAGTAATATTGTTATTTTCTTTTCTGCATTTTCTAACATTTTATTACATTCTTTTGAAATTTTCATTCCTTCTTCGAATTTTACCACAGAATCATCTAAATTTAATTTTCCATTTTCTAATTCATTGATAATTGTTTCTAATTCTTGAATTTGTTCTTCAAAACTCTTTTTCATTCTTATCTCCTATCTCTTTTATATAGTTGTATTAACATACAATTTCTTACTTTACTATTGTGTAACTGTATTGGTAGATATATCTACGGTATACCATGTTAAAACTGCTGTTGTTTCTGCATCATTTACAGATACATGATAAATCGTTCCTTCTTTATTTGCAATATTAAAAGTTACTCCTTGGTCTGTCCCATATTCATTTTTTACAAGTTCAATAACTTTTTCTTCTTCTGTTTGTTCTGTATTGACTGTTTGTTGTTCTTCACTTCCGACATAATCACTGTTAATTTCTTCTTCTGTCACATTTGGTTGTATGCTAGGAGTCACAGGTTCTTCCACTATATTTTCTGTTTCTGCCTCTGTATTTACATCTGTTTCATTTTCCTCTACTGTATTGGTTTGGGTTGTTTGACTCAAATCTATTTCGTTAATAATGTTTTGGTTTTTTCCGTATATCTTCTTGTTTATTATATAAACTATAACAAGCTATTCCTATCATGATAACTAGTAATATAATCGTAATTATCATTAGTACCTTTTCTTTTATTTCCATTTGTTTTGTTCTCCTTATCTCAATTTATTTTTAATTTTCTTATCCAATTTTTTTATATAATTTTTGCTTGTTTTTCTCCATCCTTCAATCGAATTGAAATTTCATCTTCTGTTTGTAAATCTGTTATACTTTTAACGATTTTTCCATCTTTTTCAATAATAGAATAACCTCTAGTTAACGTTTTTAATGGGCTTAATGTATCTAATTTTGCCACTAACTCAATATATTTATTTTTATTTTTTTCCTTTATTTTATTGATAACATTTTCTAATTGTTTCACATATGAATCAATTTTAATATAGTTTTCTTGAATTCTTCTTGTTGGTTCTCTAAAAACAGAACTAGACATACATTTATCATATCGTAATTTCATGATTTCTAGTTTTTTGGTTAATGCCATTTTTAATCGATTTTGATATGTATTGATTTTTTGCTTTACCTCATAGATGTCTGGTACGGCAAGTTCAGCAGCAGCCGATGGTGTTGGTGCTCTCAAATCTGCGACAAAATCAGATATTGAAAAATCTGTTTCATGTCCTACTGCTGATATAATCGGGATTTTTGATTCATATATACTATGTGCAACAATTTCTTCATTAAATGGCCATAAATCCTCTAAAGAACCTCCACCTCTTGCTAAAATGATAACATCTGCTAGCTGGTTTTGATTCATATATTCAATGCCTTCTGCAATTTTTTCTGCTGCACCTTCTCCCTGAACAGGTACTGGTAGCAATCGAATATACACATTTGGATTTCTTCTTGTGGATACATTAATAATATCTCTAATAACAGAACCTGTTTGAGAGGTTAATACACCGATTACCTTTGGCATCATTGGTATTTTTTGTTTATGATTTTGATCAAATAATCCTTTTTTTTCTAATTTTTCTTTTAGTTTTTGATATTTGGTATATAAATCTCCTAGTCCATCTTCCTCCATGACTTTTGCATAGATTTGATAAACACCATCTCTTTCAAATACAGAAACAGAACCCAATATATATACCTTCATACCATCTTTAGGTTCAAAATTTAATTTTTGTGCATATGATTTAAACATAATACATTTAACTAAAGAATTTTCGTCTTTTAAAGTAAAATATAAATGTCCTGTATAATGATGTTTAAAATTAGAAATTTCACCTTTTATTAAAATATTACTTAAGTATTCATCATCTGCAATTTTATTTTTTATATATTTATTTAAATCAGTTACACTAATTGCCATTTCTGCATATTTCATATCATACTTCCTCTAATTTAAACTAGGGATATCTAAAATATCCCTGCCTTACATTATTTGTTGACAATACTTGCCAATATTCCATTTACAAAGTTTTTTGACGAATCTTCCCCATATTTTTTAGCCAATTCTACCGCTTCATTAATAACCACTTTAAATGGGATTTCTTTATATTTGATTTCATAAATGGCTAACTTTAATATAGCTAAATCAATTTTAGAAATTCGATCAATTTTCCAATCTGATTTTAAATTTTTTTCTATTAATCCTAAAATTTCTTCTTTGTAATTCTCGATTCCCAAAACGGCATCTTCTATATATTCCTTTGCCTCTTTGTTTTCTATATTTTCACTTTCAAAATATACATCTATTTGTTCTTTTAAATCATTCTGTTTTTGTATTTCTAGACTATAAATTAATTTAAAAGCACTTTCTCTAATTGCTGTTCTATTCATATCCATTCCCTTCTACATTTTATCTATAAAACTTTTTAATTTTGTTTTTACTTCTTCTTTATTTCTTTGTACATAATTTCCAATAAATGCGCCTAAGAATAGCACTACAATTGCTAATATTAATTTATCTAATCCAGTAATTAAAATTAGAATTGCTATTATTACTCCAATGATTGCTCCCCTATATTGATTCCAAAAATCTTTAAAATTGTTCATGTTTTCACAACCTTTCTACACAAAACCTAAAATTGTTACTACATACCTTTTATGCCTCTTGTGGTTTGTCTGCAACTTTTTTAACCGTTATATTGACTTCATTTACTTCTAGGTCTGTTGCCTTTTTAATTTTATCTTTTATACTTGTTTGAAGTTTTGCAGATAAATCTTTAATAACTGCTTCTGAACTTACAACTAAATTTGCATATACTTTTACATTATTCTCTTTATCTAACTCTACTCTTGTTGTCACATCTTCTGTGCTTTCAAATCCTTTTGCTACTGAGTTTACCAAATTTTCAATGGTTTCTTTAGAAATCATCAATTTACCACTTTCATTTTCTAATAAAACACCTTGTCTTTCTTTCACTTGTTCTTTTGATGTTGAACTAAAGAATATACATTTAATAGAAAGTAATATAAATACAACACTAACACCTAATATAACTTTACTCCATACATCACTTGTAATAGCAGTGTTTACAATTTGTCCAACTAATTCTGGATCTAACCATCTAAATACTAATAGACATGCTAAAATAGATATGATTAACATGACACATGAATATATAATTAATGTAATTTTTTCTAAAATTTTCATTTCATCTCTTCTCCTTTATTTTTTAATATAATTTTTACTTATTACTTTTATTATTCTTTCTTTTTTATAAATATTTTTTCATTTATCATTTTTTAATTTTCATCGGAATTATTTTCTTCTGTTATTTCTTGTTCTTCTTTTTCATTCATAACTGCATCTGTATTAACACCTTGAACATGCACATTAACTTCTTCTACTTTTAATCCTGTCATATTTTCTACTGATTTTTTTACTCTGTTTTGTATTTCAAAAGCAACATCAGGTATTCTTGAACCATATTCTACAATAATGTTCACATCTATCTTAGCTGTATCTTCATTGATATCTACTTTAATTCCTTTTGCTAGATTTTTCTTTCCACTTAATACTTCTGTAATTCCTCCTGCAAATCCTCCAGACATTCCTGATACACCTTGTACTTCTGAAACAGCTACACCTGCTATAACGGCTACAACGTCACTTGATATTTGGATTCCTTCATTTTCTGTTTTTATTTCTTCGTCTAATTCTACAACTTCCCCATTTTCCACATTTTTATTTTCTTCTTCCATATAAATTCCTCCTTTCTTTTTTCTTGAAAAAGAAAAAAGATATACTTATTTTTCCATATAAGTATATCAATTTTTTCTTAAATTTACAACTATTTTCATAATATTTATATTTTTTTAAGTTTTACAATTGTATATCATTATCTATTGTTTTTTCTTTTTCTACATTCTTACTTTTTTTATTCAAAAACATCAAATTCTTCTATAGGATTTCCTCTTAAATAATCTTGTATTGACATTCTTTTGGCATTTTCACCTTGTATCTCTAACACTTTTAAAATGCCTTCCTTACATTTGATAAATATCCCATCTTTAGGGTCTGATATAATCACTGTACCATTTGTTAAAAATCCTAAATTTTCCGCATGTATTTCATCTTCTCCTACAACTTTTACTTTCCAGAATTTTATCTTTTTGTCATTTAGAAATGTATAAGCTCCCATGATAGGATTTAATCCTCTGACCAAATTTTTAATTTCTTCAGCTGTTTTATGATTCCAATCAATTTTTGCCATATCTTTCGATAAAATTGGTGCAACTGTATAATCTTCTCCTTGTTTTTCTCTTGGTGCTATTCCTTTTTCGATTTGTTTTAATGTTTCTACCAATAGCTTTCCACCAATTACTTTTAATCTATCCCATAGTTCTCCTGTTGTTTCCTCTTCACCAATTTCTACTTCTTGTTTTAATATCATATCGCCTGTATCCATACCAACATCCATATACATGGTTGTCACACCAGTTGTTTTATCTCCATTTAATACTGACCATTGAACAGGTGCAGAACCTCTATATTTCGGTAATAATGATGCATGAACATTAATACAACCATATGGTGGGATATCTAATATTTCTTTTGGTAATATCTTTCCATAAGCTACTACACAGATAATATCAGGTTGTAATGCTTTTAACGCATTTATAAATTCATCATTATTTTTGACTTTTTCTGGTTGATAGATTACTAAATTCTTTTCTATTGCAAATTCTTTTACAGGACTTGGAATCATTTTCATTCCTCTTCCCTTAGGTCTATCTGGATTTGTTACAACTCCTATAATCTCATGTCCTGCTTCATAAATTGCTTTTAAGCTTTCTTCTGCAAAATCTGGTGTTCCCATAAATACAATTTTCATATTTTTCTCCTTTATTCTTTTTCTGGTTCAATATACTCTAAAGTCCCTGGAATAATTTTATCAATAAATAACTCTCCTTCTAAGTGATCAAGTTCATGAGAAATAACTTGTGCTAATAACTCTTTCGCCTTTACTCTCATTCGTTTCCCATCTCTATCTGTATATTCTGCTACCACTTCTGCTGGTCTAATTACTTTTGCAAATTCATTTGGAAAACTCAAACATCCTTCATCCACTTCTTGTTCTCCTTTTGTTTTTATGATAATAGGATTAATTAACACAATTGGTCCATGGTCATCATATAAATCAATTACCACAATTCTTTTTAACACACCTACTTGAACAGCAGCTAGTCCCACTCCATTATATTTATGCATCGTTTCTATCATATCATCAATTAAAGATTGTATTTTTTCTGTTGAGATGTCCTCTTCTGGAACTTCTCTTGATTTTTTCTTTAGAATTTCATCCCCTTGATATCTTAAATTTCTAATTGCCATTTTTTACTTTCATTCCTTTCTTAAGACATAAGTCTGGTTGGAAAAGAATTAAATTTTGGCTAGGAAAACGAATTTGAAATTTATGAGACGTACTATCTGTACGTTAATGCTGAGACTGTTAAAGCTCTGCTTGTTACAGTCTCAGTAAGCTTTAGCTTTAAATTTCAAATGAAGTTCGCCACTGCGCAACGCCAAAATTGTAATTATTTTTCAACCTTTCGTTAACTCATATTGTTTGGATTGATATCAATTGCAATTCTCGTATCTTTTATATTTTCCTGATATATCTCTTTTAAACAAACATTTAGAATTTCATTAGCTTCTTCTGTCATTTTTCCTTTTATGATAATTCTCCACCTATATCGATTTTGAATTTTATCAATTGGACAAGGCATCGGTCTTAACACTTTAAATTCTTCTTTGTTTAATTTTTGTTCTAAATATTGATATATTTTGCTTGATACATTTTTTATCTCTGCCTCTTGATAACTATTCAATCCAATCAATATTATATCGCAAAATGGTGGATATTTCAACTGTCTTCTTAACGCAATCTCTGTTTCATAAAATAAATCATAATTCTGTTTTTGTGCGCAAATAATACTAAAATTATCCGGATTATATGTTTGAATAACCACTTTCCCTGGTAGATTTTCCCTACCTGCTCTTCCAGCCACTTGTGTTAAGATTTGGAAGGTTCTTTCATTTGCTCGATAATCATCAATATTTAAAGAACTATCTGCTGCAATCACACCTACCAATGTAACATTTGGAAAATGATGTCCTTTGACTACCATTTGTGTTCCAATTAAAATATCAATATTTTCATTTTTAAATGTATTTAAAATCACTTCATGTGAATTCTTTTTAGTTACTGTATCAATATCCATTCGAATGGTAGATGCTTCTGGAAATTGTTTATGAATTTCCTGTTCTAATTTTTGTGTTCCTGTTCCAAAATATCGAATCTTATCACTATGACATTCTGGACAAATCGTCACAATATTTTCTTCATGTCCACAATAATGACATTTTAACTTTCTTTCATAACTATGATATGTCATGCTAATATTACAGTTTGGGCATTTTACTGTATACCCACAATTCCTACACATGATAAACGTAGAATAACCTCTTCTATTTAAAAACAAAATGGTTTGTCTTTTTTGCTTTAAATTTTCTTCAATACTATTATATAACTCCATACTAAGCATTGAACGATTTCCATTTGCCAATTCTTGTTTCAAGTCAATAATTTCTACTTTTGAAAGTGAAGACTGATTAGCTCTTTTGGTAAGTGTTAATAGTTTAATTTTAGTATTTCCAAATTCATCTTCATTTGTCGCATGATAAAAAGTAGTCATATCTGGTGTTGCACTTCCTAATACTAATGGCGCTTGATTTTCTTTTGCCAAAACTTTGGCAATTTCTTTGGCATGATATCTTGGATTCGTTTCTGATTTATAGGAACTATCATGTTCTTCATCTATAATAATGATTCCAATATTTTCTATTGGTGCAAATATAGCTGACCTTGCTCCTATGACAATTCTTGCTTTTTTTTCTCGAATTCTTTCCCATTCATCATGTCTTTCGCCAATGGATAATTTGCTATGTAAAATGGCAATTTCTTCTTTTCCAAATCGTGAAATAAATCTGTCTAACATTTGTGGTGTTAACGATATTTCTGGAACTAACACAATCGCATTTTTCCCAATCGTCAACACTTTCTCGATTAATTGCAAATAGACTTCTGTTTTTCCTGAACCTGTGACACCATATAACAAAAATTGTTGATATTGTTTATTGTCTATGGCTCCTTCTACCTCTTTATAAGCTTTTTCCTGTTCTTCTGTTAGATGTAATTTCTCTGTTTTTTCACAATTTCTCCCCAATAGTGGATTTCGTTCCACTTTTTTTTCTACAATTTCTAAATAACCATTTTTTACTAGAGTATTCACAATTCCTCTTGCACAATCTGTAAACATCTCAATTTCTGGTACAGTTGCCCCCTCATTATCTTTTATAAAATTTAATACTCTTTTTTGTTTTTCTGATTTTATCTTTTTCGTTTCTATTTCAAAATCAATTTCTTCTCTATCTTTTTTTAAATACACACAATTGATTGTTTTATCTTGTATTCTTTTTTCTTTATCCTTGTTTCTTGTTCCTGGTGTTAACATTAATTTAATACAATCTGATACATTACAGAAATATCGCTTTGCCATCCATTTGGCTAAATCGATTTGTTTATCTGTCAGATTTTCTTCTAGTTTTGCAATATCTTTTACTTCAAATTGTGATGTTTCTTTCAATCCTACAACAAATGCTTCTGTTAGTTTTCCACCATTACCAAAAGGAACTAATACTTTACTTCCTACTAATATTAGTTCTTCTAATTCCTTTGGTATGTTATAGTCAAAGGTTCTATTTAATTTTTTTGCTCCTCTATTGATAATGACTTCTGCTACCATTTTTTCTCCTTTTCTTGTTCTTTAGTATATCAAAATTTTATTTATTTAACAAGGAATAATGATAATTATTATACAAAAATATACTCAGTGGACTGATATATTTTTTACCTCTATCCCATCTGAGTATATTCTATTTATTTTTATGGTAACGTATAATTTCCATCTGTGCAAGTAACAACGCTACAGTTTGGAAAATTTTCATCTGTAAAGTCGCTTTCACTTGAGTTTGTTATCATTTTTTCACAATTTGTAGAAAAACTAGATACTGTTCCTTCATAAATTAAATTAACCATTGATGTATATCCACACCTCGTAAACAATGTAGATATATTGGTTACACTACTTGTATTAAATTTACCTCCTAAATTTAAGCTTGTCATTTTTGTATATCCACATACAAAAAACATACTGTTCATGTTTGTCACATGACTAGTATCAAATTTATCTCCTAAATCTAAACTTGTCATTTCATGAGCACCACAATTATAAAACATACTAGACATATCTGTTACTTGACTTGTATCAAAATTTTCTCCTAAATCTAATTTTGTCATTTTTAGAAAACCACATTGTGCAAACATATCAGTCATATTTGTTACATTACCAGTGTTAAATTTATCTCTTAAATCTAAGTTCGTCAAAGCTCTATATCCACATTTCCAAAACATATACGTCATATTGGTCACATTACTTGTATTAAACTTATCTCCTAAATTTAAATTTGTCATGGCTGTATACCCACATTCACTAAACATGTGAGACATATTCGTCACTTTACTTGTATCGAAATTATCTCCTAAATCTAAATTTGTCATAGATTGAGCTCCACATCGGTTAAACATACTTTCCATATTTGTTACATTTCTTGTATCAAATTTATCCCCCAAATTTAAATTCTTTAAGTTACTTTCATATCCTACCATATAAAACATATAAGCCATATTTTCTACATTTTTTGTATCAAAGTTATTTCCTAAATTTAAACTTGTTATTGATTTATTTCCACAATATTTGAACATTTGGAACATATTGGTTACATTACTTGTGTTAAAATTATCTCCTAAATCTAAACTTACCATTGAATCATAGCCACAACTTTCAAACATACTGGACATATTGGTTACGTTTTTTACATCTAAGTTACTTAATCCATATATATTAGTTGTATCATCTATTCTATATCCTATGTTCGCAAATAAGTAACTCGAATCCTTATTCGCTTTAACACCACCGTTTCCTGCAATTTTTATTTCATAATATCCATCGCCATCCTCATCTAAGTACCAAGCAAGTATAGATCCATCTTTTTTGCTAGAAACGTCCCAACAATTCTCATCAGAAGGACTATGTCCAGAATAAGAAGTTTCTATACTAACACTTTCAATTTCCTTTCTTTTTAGAGAAGTATTTCCTAAAAATCCTGATGAATTTGACGTTTCATTACTGCAACTTACTAAAGTTGCTTCTAATTCCAGAAAAATAATTCTATGACTACCTATCGTAATCTCTCCTGTTGCTTCTATTCCTTTTTCTTCATTTCCTAAAATTTTATCTTTTTCTTCGCTAGTTAGCAACTCTTGCTTTACTAGGTCATCTATTAGTTCTTCAAGTGTTTGCGCTGTTGATATTCCTGTCTGTTCATCTGTTTCCTGTGTCATCTTCCATAAATCTCTTGCTTCTTGTACACTTGCCCCTCTAGTTTCTTCTTTTGCCTCTTGTGCTTTGGTAAGAATACCATTTTCTCCAGATAAAGTTGCAATCGTTACACCTGCCAAAATTAGTAAAATAATAATTGTGATAACTAATGCAATCAGTGTAATTCCCTTTTTTTCTCTTAACATTTGCGTATTCCTCCCTCTTTTGTTAGTATTGATTTTTCATACTATAAATATACTAATAAAACTGAATTTGTAAAATATTTATAATGGTTAAAAATAATAATCTTGTTGTCTAAAATAAAAAAAAGCAAATACTAATTTTTTTATTAGTATTTGTTTTTTTGTTCTTTTATATTTCTTTTTTTTCTTTTTTTTGAATTATAAATAAATTTTTAATACATATTAATATACCACATAAAAATATCAGCATATGTCTATACACAAATCTTGGGTGTAAAATAGTATGATTGGCAAGTAGTATGTACCATATTAAAGGCATAAAAGATATAATGAAAAATGATAAATTTTCCTTTACATATTCTGACATCTTTTTTACTTTAATATTTAGTTTGAAAACATTTATTAATCCAATAATCATCATAATAGTAATCAATAGTAAAATATACTGAATATTATCTAATAGAAAGATTTTTAATTCTTCCATTAATTCTAATGCACTATTGGGATTATATCTTTCTGTTCTATATAGTACCTGTATAATTGCTGATTTTATTAATCCTTCATGATACAATATATCATATATAATCCATTTACTTACCCATGTTAGTGTATATCCAATAAACCATATAATGGCTGATTTCAATGTAATTTTCACAAATTCTTTATAATCTTTTCCTTTCTTCTGTTTTGCTAATAAATAGATAGATAGTGGCATTGCTAATGTAATCAATGGCACTGTTAAAAAGTCTACAAAATTTGTTATACAACCTATTATAAAGAAATACATATATAAATTTTTAATTTTATCTATTCGCTTCAACAGAATGATACAAGATACCATCATGACGATAAATATTGGACTACTTTCTAATGAATAAGATACAAAAAAGTAACCTTGCATTATCAGTGCATATCCAAATATTACCGCTATCCATATTCCCAATTTCTTTTTTAACAAATACATTAGGTAAATAAACATCACAATAAATAGGACAAACAAGAAAGTTCTAATTCCCATGATATCAAAGAATATCAATAAGATTCTATATATAGGCATATATCCATGCCAATATCTACCATATGTAATAGATGTATCAATTTTTCCATCTAAGAAATCATGTAATTCTCCTACTGGATTATAATAATCTACTGTGTTAATCATTGTTTCTCCATTTTCATTTGCATTGATAGACACTAATTCTCCTGATGTATCTGTTAAAACTTTGTTTGTTTCCCCTTTTTTATAATTTTTTCTCATCGCCATATAGGAATATATTGGATCTGTATTATCAATGGAATATGCTTCATTAATGATAATGGCATCTGTATAATTATTGTTTGTAATAGATGAAAATTCTGATATTTTATATACATTTCCCTCTTTCAAAAGAATATCTGAAGAACTTTTTACATTTTCCTCTATGATTTCTGATGGAAATAGTGAAGTTATACATAAGCTAAGATTAAATATAATAAATAAGATAATCCATACTCTGGTATATTTTATTACCTTTTTTAATATGTTTTTCATATGTTTACAATTCCTTTATTTTATATTTGTTTTTATTTATTGCTAACTTACAAATTAATATAACATGTCTCATACCATCTCGTATCGTTCGTATATGAGACTTTTTATGTCTTAAATCTTTTCTAAGAACTGTTGGCACCTCTAAAATTCTTAAGTTATTTATTTTTGCTTTTATAATCATCTCAGAAGCATACTCCATTCCACCTTGGATAAGATGTATCTTTTTCATACTTTCTGTATTATATGCTTTTAATCCACAATGATAATCTTTAACAGGTGCATGAAAAAAGAAATTAGCAAATGCTGATAATCCTTTTACACCTATTTTATGTGATATAGACATCGCACCTTTTTCTATCCCACCTTTAAATCGATTTCCAACTACTAAATCATAACCTTCTCTTAAACCTTTTATATAGTCTTGTAAATTACTAAAATCATAACTTCCGTCACTGTCTCCCATAATACAATACTTTCCATTTGCATGATTCATTCCATTGATTAATGTGTTTCCATATCCTTTTTTATTGCAAATAGTTAGCCTTACTTCATTATTTTTAGCAATTCGCCTACTATTATCTTTACTAAGATTATCTGCTACTAAAATTTCTGCATCTAACTGATTTTCTTGTATATATTTCTTTATTTCTTTTATACAATATTCTAATGATTTTTCTTCATTTAAACACGGTAAAATGAATGTGATTTCTTTCTCCATTTATAATCTCCTCATATTTTCATTCTAGTTATATCATACCTCATTCTTTATTTCAACTAACTAATCTCTAAAATTATATTACTGTTTCGTTTGATTAATTATAGAAAAACTACTCTTGATAATACATCAAAAGTAGTTCATTTATTTCTATGCTGTTTCTTTTTCTTCATTTTCTGGCACTTGTCTTTTTTTCTTACCTTTTTGTTGTTTTTGTTTATTGGTATTTATAACAATATCAGGTGCCTCATTATTTAATATCGTTTGTTTCGTAATAATACATTTTTCAATATTCGGATTTGATGGAATATCAAACATGATATCTCTCATTCTCTCCTCAATAATTGAACGCAACCCTCTTGCTCCTGTCTTTCTTTCAATTGCTTTATCTACAATTGCTCCTAATGCATCTTCTTCAAATATTAATTCTACACCATCAATTTCAAACAATTTTTGATATTGTTTAATTAATGAGTTTTTAGGTTCTTTTAATATTGTAATTAATGCTTCTCTATCTAATTCTTGTAAAGTTGCCACAATTGGTAATCTTCCTATAAACTCTGGAATCAAACCAAATTTTAATAAATCTTGTGGTAGCAACTCTTTAAAAACTTCATATTTGCTAATTTCTTTTGTGCTTTCTATTTTAGAACCAAATCCAATAGATTTTTTTCCTGTTCTATCTTTTATAATATTTTCTAATCCTTCAAATGCACCTCCACAGATAATTAATATATTTTCTGTATTAATTTGAATTAGTTCTTGATTTGGATGTTTTCTTCCTCCTTGTGGTGGTACTGATGCAATCGTTCCTTCAATGATTTTTAATAAAGCTTGTTGAACACCTTCTCCACTAACATCTCTTGTGATAGATGGATTTTCTGATTTTCTAGTGATTTTATCAATTTCATCTATATAGATAATACCTTTTTCTGCTTTTTGTACATCTCCATCTGCTGCCTGAATTAATTTTAGTAAGATATTTTCCACATCTTCTCCAACATATCCAGCTTCTGTAAGTGTTGTGGCATCTGCGATTGCAAATGGAACATCTAAAATTCTTGCTAAAGTTCTTGCAAGGAGCGTTTTTCCACAACCGGTTGGGCCTAATAATAAAATATTACTTTTTTGAATTTCTACATCATCATCTTTAGTTGCATATTCTTCATGTGCAATTCTTTTATAATGATTATATACTGCAACAGACAATGTTTTTTTGGCATCTTCTTGCCCAATAACATAATCATCTAATACTTTTTTAATTTCTCTTGGGCTTGGAATATCATTTATTTCATTTAAAGTATATCCTGCTTTGTCATCATCATATAATTCTGCTTCTATAATACTGTTGCATAAGTCTATACATTCATCACAAATATATACACCTGGACCTGCAACAATTTTTCTAACATTTTCTTGTGCCTTACCACAAAATGAACATCTTACACTTTTGGGTACATCATTTTTTGCCATCTGTTTTTCATTCCTTCCTAAAATCTTTTCTTCATATATTATATTAAAATCAACAATTATTATACACTTGTTTTCTAATATTTCAAAAGATTTTTATATCATTTTCTTTTGTCCATAATTCCATCAATTAAACCATATTGTAAAGCTTCTTCTGCTGTCATATAATTATCTCTTTCTGTATCTTTTTGAATTTGTTCAACTGTTTGACCTGTTCTTTCACTTAAGAATTTATTTAATTTTTCTCTTGTTTTTACCAAATGGTCTGCATGAATTTTAATTTCTGTTGCTTGACCTGAAAGTCCGCCACCACCGATTAATGGTTGATGAATTAGGATTTCTGCATTTGGTGTTGCAAATCTCTTTCCTTTCTCTCCTGCTGCTAAAAGGGCTGCCCCCATACTAGCTGCCATTCCTATACAAATGGTTGATACTGGGCATTTTATATAATTCATTGTATCAATAATTCCCATTCCATCTGTAATAGAACCTCCAGGTGAATTAATGTATAGATTGATATCTTTATCTGGATCTTCTGATTCTAAGAATAATAATTGTGCAATGACTAAACTTGATGTTGTTGGATTAACATCTTCTCCTAAAAAGATAATTCTGTCTTTCAATAATCTTGAGAAAATATCATATGATCTTTCTCCTTTGCTTGTTTGTTCTATAACATAAGGTACTAAACTTGCTTTTTCTAACATATAAAATTCCTCCTTTAAAACTTTTATATAAAAATTGCCATCTTGTTAAACTATCCATATATTTCTTATAAAATTCTAATTTTATTGTTTTCATTTAAATATCTTTAACCATATTTTCTCGTATTCCTTTTTGACAATCATTCTTACTATATGCTACCAAAATCTAATTGTCAAAAAAGCTGGGGTTAAAATTTAACTATGACATTTAACACCCCAACCTTTTACGATTTTATTTTATTTTTGCATTTTCTACTAAAAATTCTAGTGCTTTTTCTGATTCTAATCCTTGTTTGATGTAATTTCTTACATTTTCATTTTTTAAGAATTCTTCATCATTTTCTCTACCATAATTTTTAGCCATTTCTTTTATTTTTTCATCTACATCGATATCTGCTACCTCTATTTTTTCAGCTTTAATAACTGCTTCAATTGCTAAACGAGATTTGATTGCTTCAATTGCTTGAGGCTCATATTCTTTTTGCATTTCTTCTTTTGTTTTACCCATCATTTGAAGATATTGATCTAATTTTAATCCTTGATATGCTAATCTTTGTTCCATATCTTTTACCATATTTTCTGTTTCTGTTTCTACCATTCCTGATGGAATATCTACTTTTACATTTTCACATACTGCTTTGATAACAGCATCTTGTGTTTCATATTTTGCTCTTTCATCATTTTGTTTTTGTTGTTTTTCTTTAATACTTTCTTTTAATTCTTTTAATGTATCGAA
>CASEIZ010000040.1 GCA_949288185.1 uncultured Eubacteriales bacterium
TACACCATTTTCAGCAAGTGCCTTTTCAACTTCATCTTGTGTCAACTGGAGTCCAACTTTTTCTCGTAAAAAAGTATCTAGTTCTTTTTTTGAAACAGGTAATTCTAGCCATTCTCCTACAAGTTCGCCTTCGTTGTATTTTCCTAAATTTCCAATCCAAACATTTAGCATATAAGCTCCTTTCCATAAAAAAAGAGCTAGTATAGTAACTAACTCGATTTCTATATTTTTTGTAAAATTTCTTTCATTAGAACTTCATCAACTAAACCATCAATCATTTGTTGATATTTGGCAAGTATGGACATTTCCCTTGTACTAGGAGCTTTGTATTTTTCTTTTATTTGCTGTTCTACTTGCTTTTTTAATTCTAAAATATATTTTTCTCTTTCAAATATCTTAACATTTAGTTCTCCTGTAAGCTCTAATTCTTGTTTTCTATATGGATAATTTCTTTCCATATTTGCTAAAATCATTTTTCCATACTTTCCAAAATTCATTGTAATTACCTTCTTTCTATAATTAATTCTACAATACACCATTAATCTATACAAAACCCTGAAACCAAAAAAGAGGTGCTAAGATTTTTTTACTCTTGCATCTCTTATAATTGTTTCATTATATACATTATACTACTTATTTTTATTGTTTCAACATAGTCTTTTTTTTGTACTGTTTTTTGTGTGTACTATTTTTGCTAGTATTTTTGTTTAAATTTTACTGTTCTTTCAATACAATTAAATTGCTATAATCAGTGTCTGTATCAATAATTGCATAAAATATATCTTTATTACCTCTTTCTGTTTGACCTGTTTGTATGCAAATTGTACCGTTTAATTCATTTTTCCATATTCCTGTAACTTTATAAGATTCGTGAATGTGTCCGTGTAAAGACATATAAGCATTACTTTTTGTTAAGAAGTCTGTTATTGCTTTTGAGCCTACTTGTCTTTTATCTATACATACATCTAATACTACTCCAAATGGTGGGTTATGAAATACATAAATAGCCTTTTTTCCTTCTGTTGCTTTAGGCAAATGTTTTAACACATTTTCCATTTTTTCTACTTTTTTCCTATATTCTTTCCATTCATCAACTGACAGCATATTTCTACATTTTTCGACATATATTATTTTTGATAACTGAAAAGGCATTTCTAAATTTTCTTCAATTACAACTCTATCTTTGCAACCAAAAGGATGGTCTAATACTTTAGATAATCCTATAAAAGAAATATCTTCTAAATCTGCTTTCTTATTATCTATATTAAATACATTATCAAATTTATTACATTCATTTTCAAATGTTTCATCTAATTGTTCTAAATCATCATTTCCTAATATACAAATACATTTAATATTATTTTCTTTTAATTTAGTAAAATAATTATCAAAAAATTTTTCTATAAATATTTTTTGTTCATTGTATCTATCACTACAGTTTTTAGGCAATAAATCTCCTCCAAATACTAAATATTTAACTTTTTGTTTTATTGCCTCTACTAATAATTTTTCATATTTATATTCATCTCCGTGAATATCACAAGCATATATAAATTTCATAGTCTTCTCCTTCTTATATATTTAGCATATCCATCGATTCAAGATAAATAAGTGCTTCTTTAAATCCTAATTTAAAAGCCTCTTTTATTTCAATTCCATCTAATTCTTCTTGTAATTTTAAAATTTTATTAATTGCCTTTCCTTCTTCATAATTTAAAGCAACAGACTCTTTATCTTCTAATAATGAAATAACTTTTGGATATTTTTCTTTTACACTACATATTTGTTGATTTATTTTTTTATATTCTTTATTTTGCATAATTTTCAATACTTTGTATCTATCAAAATATTCAAAGAAATCATCATTATATAAATTAAAAAAACTTTCTACAATTTTCTCCATTATACTCACTCCTTTCCAATTTTACTCATTATATAAAATTGAAAAGGACTATCCCAAACCTTTTTATCAAAAAACCTACTACATTGTGTGTACTAGGTTTTTCGCTATTTTTTAATTATTAATCTTCCTAAAATTTTATACTACTTTCCACAACACTTCTTGTATTTCTTGCCACTTCCACATGGGCATAACTCATTTCTCCCTATTTTTTTACTTTCTAATTTTAAACCACGCTTATGCCTTAAATATTCTGCCATATTAATTGTTTCTGTACTTTTAAATTCATTATCTAGTGCTGTTAGTGTCTTTAAATGTATTTTAATTATTTCGTCATTTTTATTATAATATAAAAACACACTTATTGTTTTTTTATCTTTATCTAAATACATATTAGCATATACATTTTTTAATAACAGTTCTTCATTTGCGTCATCTTCACTACAAATAGATGAAATGCATATTCCATCTATACCATTTTCATCTGTTTTTGTTAATGACATATACCCATATTTAGGTCTATTATTTTTTTTATAAAATTCTTTAGATTCTATAACAATTTTTTCTGTTAGCTGTAATGTATCAGGATTTAAATTTAGTAAAAAAGTGGTTAGATAAGTATGATTCTCAATTGCATTATTTTTTTCACAAAATTCTATAACTTTTTTTATTTCTGACGGTATATTCCTATATGGTTTAGTTACGATTTTTTTCTTAAACCATAGGTTATTATAATAAGCATCCAATTCTTCCATCCAGTCTTCACCACAAATTGATACTATTCCCAATTCCTCTTTTATATCATTTTCTCTTTTAAAATAATCTATTTGTTCATTTGTATATTCATTATAAAAATTATATTCAATCCACATACCTAAATGATATAATTCGTCTACTAAATCAATATTCTTATTGCCAATAGCTTTTCTTCTTTGCAATAAATATTGTATAAAATAGCAGGGATGTTTCTCAAAATATTCACTATATACTCTTAGATCATCTAAGCAAAAAACAAGAGTGTTTTCACTCAATGTCAATATTTTAACTTTATCTATTCTTGCTTCAATATCATTAAAAGATTCTGCTGTTATTATAATTTTAAAAATTTTTGTGTCATCATTTATTTTAATTTCAGCTTTTTTATTCCTTGTTTTTTTGTTATTGCTATCATAAATACAAATTTTTTTATGTTCCAACAAACATTTCTCTAAAGAATCTTGTTGTTCGTTTGCTTTTACAATTAGATTTTTTAATGATTCTTTATGAGATTCAAAATCTTCACTTGCCAATTCGTGTGTAAAATTTCCTGCTTTCACCTCTATAATAAAAATATTATTATCATATACTATTAAAATATCATTTTCTAAAATTTTATTGTTATATACATAAAAATTTTTTTGATAACTTTGTTTATCACCTAATATGTTATTAAAGTATCGTTCTACGACTTTTTCTATGTTAGAAGTGAATTTTGCCCTTATTTCTTGTTCTTTACTATTAAACTTTTCACATATTCCTTTTATTGCAATCTTGTCAAAATTATCATAAAATTTTTGTTCTAATAATATATAATATTTATTGTCTATTTTGGCTAGAGGCTTATATTTGATATTATTCATTAACTTATTCCAATTCTCTATACTTATATCTTCTACAAATTTTTTGTAGACACTCGGATCTATAACAAATTTATCTAAAAAGATGGTTGTCCACTTAGTATTTTCTTGTATATCTGCTAATTTTAGACTATAGACATTATCCAAATATTTATCTATCTGACTCCTTTTTTTGTGGCTTAATTTACTATGTATATTTAAGCTATTATCTTCATTTATCTCTATTTTTTCCGTTTTTATTAAAGTTTTTAAATTATTTATACTATTTTCAAACTCAAAATAGAAATTATTTTTTAATTTATTGATTCCACAATATAAGTCTTTTAATGAAAAGTTATATGTTAACTTAAATTCTTCTTCTAAGCAACCTAACATATCTTTATGGTGTTGTATTTCAAAAATGTCGTATCTCTTTCCACTCCAATCTTTAAAAGAGTCTGAGTGAATTATATAATCTTTTTCCTCTGAAGTTAATTCTTTTTCCTTATCACTTACTAATCGATATCGCAAAGTGATTTTTTCTAACTCTTCAATATATTTTTCAATTTTTTCTAATGTATTTTTTTGCAATTCCTCTTTTATGCCATTTTCTTCTATACAGGAAAATAGCATCTGCAAATACATTATTTTTTTACTTTGCAACCATCTATCATCTTTATTATCTTTCTCACCATAGCTAAATTTATAATTAGAATAAAAATATGCAAGAACTTCATAAGCTGAAAATTTTTTTAAATAATTAATTATTTCAACAATTTTATTTTTAAATTCATTTTGTAATTGTTCTGCTGTTGGGAAATTTTTTAGTTGGTCGGTCAAAGTTATTTCACCTCCATCATATTTGCTCATTATTGCCTTTATTATATCACATATTTCTTATAATTTAAGTATGTTGCTTGATATCAAATTGTTTAAACTCGCAAGTATTCCAATTTCAAAATAGATATCATTTATATATGTTCTAACAGTTGTTTTTGAAACATACAATTCATCTGCAATAATATCTTCAGGAATATTGCCAAAGAATTTATACTCAATAACCTTTAACTTTGTTTTATCACATTTTCTAAACTCTTGAAGAACATTATCAATCAATTCTTTCCATTGCTTATATTCCTTTATTTTATTATCTATACTTATGTTTTTTATAACTTGCGATTCTATCCCTCTATTAATTTTGTTCTTACTTCTTATTGAAGAATTAATATCTCTTCCTTCTGTTGTATCTTTTTCAAGTTCCAGTTCATTTATTAATCTATCATATATTGGATATTCATATAATTTTTTTCTGATTATATTTTTTACTTTTTTAGTTACCAACTTTGTACCTCCTAAAACAAAAAATCACAACATTTAGTTGTGTTACATATCTAAATCCATTTCATCATCTTCTTCAGCTTCAGGAGAAGAATCAGATGGAATATTCTCATATAAACTATCAAAAAATTCTTTTGGATATTTCCTTTGTTCAAAATTAGTGCTTATATTCTTTGTATTATTTTTCTGCTTTGTTTGTCTTTGCTCTATTTCCTCAACTCTTAATATTACCCATCTTTTAATTGTTGCAAAATCGCTTTTATATTCTATGCCTTTAGATTTTTTATATAAAGAAAGCTCTTCTATACATTTATTTGCCTTTGTTTCTCCATATAAATTCACTAATTCTTTATATTCATAATTATATAAATATACATTATCTAAAAATTTTTCTTTGCTAACTGTGTGTGTATTTATATTATTATAGTTTATATTATTATCTTCTATCTTTTCATCACTACCCTGTTGATTATTTAATATATAGGGGTAGTGATTTTTTGATAGATAGGGTATGTCGTTTGGATATATCTTCCTTTGAATAATCTCTTGTTGCTCATTTCTAATTATATCTATAACTAAATAATTATACTTTCTTAAATTCGCAATCCATCTTGAAACTGTTTTATGATCTACTCCTAACTTTTCTCCTAGATATTTATTACTTGCATAACAATATCCTTCCTTATTAGAAAGTGCTGTTATAAGTGCATAAAGCAATTTTTCATTAGGTTTCAATTCATTATTAAATAATACTGTTGCAGGAATTACAGCAAAATAACCTATTCTATTTATTTCATTCTGTATGTCCACTTCTCCTATCACTTTCCTTTCCTGCTATTATACAAGCATATAATAATAAGCTTAAATTTGCTCCTATTAATAATCCTATAATTAATCCTAACCAAAACATATTTTATTCCTCCATATTTAATTCAAATTTGCCCTTATTTCCATTTTTATATATAAAGGTTAATAACTTTGTTCTTAATATTTTTAATTGTTCAAAATTGATTTTAAGAACTCTCATAATTTCTTTATTATCTTTTTCTAAAAGATATTTTAATTTTAAGTATTTGTAATACAAAGGTTTATACTCATATAAAAAAGCAAGTATCTTTTTTATAAATACTTGCCATTGCTTATATTCCTTAATTAAATTATCTTCTATTAATTTTATTACTTGATCTTCTGTTGTATTTCCTATGCCCTTTAATGATTTTATCCAACTTCTACTTGAAACATTTATTGAATCTATTATTTGCATTTCTCTTTCTTTAATTAAAAGGTTTATTCTATTGTAGTTATATAAGTAAAATTCTATCTTTTTACATTCTTGTTTTGTCATCTGCCAATCCTCCTTGAAGTAATTTCTCTAATTCAAGGACAAAGTATTGTGCATCTATTTCATAAAAATTATTGTCTGCAAAATCTAAAATTAAATTTATAATATATTCATTACTATAATTTTCAATATTATTAATTATTTTTCCTATATCTTTTTTATTGTAAGTTAGTAAAGAAATACAAATATTATTTAATTTATCTTTATCATTAAATATAGCAATTTCTATTTCTTCTAGTAATTCCTCAAACAGCTCTAATGTATTATTTAACTCTTCTTTTTCTGTATAATTATTTGTTGATAATCTAAGCCATTCTATAAAGTAAAAATCTTCTATAAATTCATCGTATTCTTCTACAATCTTTTCTATTTTATACTGTAAAATATTTAATCTTGCTATTTTATTTATCTCATTAATTAAACTATTAAATTTTTCTTTTTCCATAAAAACCTCCAAAAAAATAACTTCAGCAATTGCTGAAGCCCTTGATTTTTCAATATTAAATTACATTATTTTATACCCTTTATTTACCCTTTATGAAATAAATTTTAATGCTTTTTAACGGTTTTTAATGGTCTTAAATGGATTTTTCCAAGTAATAAAAAATCCTCTGTAAATTGCTTTAACAGAGGCATTTCAGTGGTTGCGGGGGTAAGACTCGAACTTACGACCTTCGGGTTATGAGCCCGACGAGCTGCCAACTGCTCCACCCCGCGATATAAAATTTACAAAAATAATTATACTACTTATGACACACATTGTCAACACTTTTAGCAAAAATACAATAATTACCAAAGAAAAATAATCATTTTATATATTATATACACAAAAGCAAAAAATATTCCTAAACAATAACAAAAAAATAATAAAAATTCAAAACGGTATATTTTTTAATCAAATTATGATATACTAATCTTGCCAAAAGGTAAATAATTAAATTAATACCTTTTACATCATAAAACATTATAAAAAAGAAAGAAAGGAATGATAATTATGAAAAATGAATTAGTTATAAAAAGATGTAAATCTTGTGGAGCAACTGTAAAAGTTATTGAAGACTGTAATTGTGAAGGATGTGGAATCGTTTGCTGTGGTGAGCCAATGGAAATTTTAAAACCAAACTCAGTAGATGCAGCCGTTGAAAAACACGTACCTAATTATGAAAAAGTTGAAGATGAAATTTTTGTTACAGTAAATCATGTTATGGAAAAAGAACATTTTATTGAATGGGTAGCTTTAGTAGCAGATAACAAAGAATATATGGTTAAATTATATCCAGAACAAAATGCAGAATGTCGTTTTCCATACATTCCTGGTTCATGTTTATATGCTTATTGCAATAAACACGGTTTATGGAAAAAAGATGTTGAATAGTATTTTCCACTCCCAAACCATATAAGATTTATAGTCACAACATATATAAAATGCCATGCAAATAGCTCTAATTTATTAATTTTAATAAATTAGAGCTATCACATTTATAATATCTAATATTATCTTTTATTTTTATATAATCTTTATTTTTTTAATTCATTTACCTCTTCTAGTTCTTCTGTTTCTACACAATCAACAACTTGTTCTCCTATATCTGCTATCAAGTCACTTGCATTTGTAATTCCGTTTGTAAACACCCCTATTAAATATGTGTTTTGACCATAGATGATACCATAATCATGTACATATCCATCATAAGAACCATATTTATGAGCAACTTCATACTGTGGTAAATTCGCTTTTAAATATCCACCAGCTGAAGATATTTTCATATATTCAATTAGTTCACTATATTTATCAGCATTTTGATATAGGTATTGCAATACATCATAATAATATGAAACATTTGCAACATTTGATGAATAAAAGTCCTCTGTAAGCTCTACATCAGAATATTTGGTTAATTCTTCCTTGCATTTTCTGTATCCTATATTATGTATTAAAATATTTAATGCTGTATTATCACTATTTACTACTGTTTGTTCTAATAAATAAGAAATTGGAATTCTCTCTCCCACTGAATAATCTGCCGTTGTGCTTCCATCACCTGCTTCATAGTCATCACTGTTATATAATAATGTATCTGATGGACTTAATTCTCCCTCGTTTATCTTATCATAATATAACATGGCAACTGGAACTTTTATCGTACTTGCTGCCGTAAAATACGTATTTTCATTATAGAAATAATACTTTTTTTCTTCTAAATTATAATAGAAAAAGAAAAAGTTGTTTTCATTTAAATTATTTTCTATCATAATTTCATTTATTAAATTTTCTATATTGGTATCTACTGTTTCTTCTATAACTGCTTCTTCTTCATTTGTTGTCTCTCCACTTTCTTCTACACTCACTGTCGCTACACTTTCTTCCTCTTTCTGTTCTTCGACCTGTTCACCTACTTCTTCTTTGTTTTGCGTAATATAGCTGTATATGATTATTCCCATAACAATAACTACACATATGAAAAGTCCTATCTGTAATATCTTATAATTAATCTTTAACTTGGTTTCTTTTTCTTTAGAATGTTTTCCTTTTTTATCCATACGTTTTTCTCCATTTTTATTTCATTATACCATAAAATTTTATTTTTTATTATTTTTCACTTTAAATTTACATATTTTATTTTCCCTTATAAATTTAAAATATTATATTTTCAAATAAGAACAATAACGGATTTGTTTGAATAAAAAAGCCATTTTTCCTATGCCACAAAAAA
Organism: uncultured Eubacteriales bacterium; assembly: GCA_949288185.1. Taxonomy (GTDB): domain Bacteria; phylum Bacillota; class Clostridia; order TANB77; family CAG-508; genus CAG-269. The sequence continues at coordinate 8,890 of CASEIZ010000040.1, forward strand.
ACTGATAATTTCTTTTATTATCAGTTTTCTATAATATATTTAATATTTAATATTTTATATTTTATATTTTATATTTCTATATTTAATTTTCAATTTAAATTTCAACTCATATAATTTTTTTCATACACAATTATGCTACTAGATTTTCTATCTTAAAAATCCATTTATAATTTCTTCTTCTGCCTCTTTTGCAGATAGTCCCAATGTCATTAATTTTGTTAGTTGTTCACCTGCAATTTTTCCAATAGCTGCTTCATGGATTAAATTAGCTTCTACATTATTTGCCGTGATTTCAGGTGTTGCTGTAACAATCGCATTATCTTTTATAATAGCATCACATTCACTATGTGCAAAACATTTTTCATTTCCATATATTTTAGAAACAAATTCTTGTTTTGAATTTTCTGTTGCAACAGACCTAGATGTAACATGTGTACTAGAATTTTCTCCATTTAGTTGTACATCAAATATGGTTTTGGCATATTGATTGCCATCTGTCATGATTTTTTCTGTTACTACAAAGTTGGTATCATTTGCTAGAACACCTTTTGTTTCTCTGATGGTTGAAGTAACACCTTTAATTTGTACACTTTCCATTTCTAGACTGCTTCCTGCTTTTAAGTATACTTCTGTTACTGGATTTAGAATTCTTTTTCCATCTCCATTTCCTTCTCCATAATGTTTTTCTATATATTTTACTTTTGCTCCCTCTTCTAAATAGAATCTATGAATCCCATCATGTTGTGAATCTTTATGATGATCATTATGGATTCCACAACCTGCTACTATAATCACATTAGCATTTTTTCCAATATAAAAATCATTATATACTAAATCTTTTAATCCACTTTCTGTAATAATAACTGGTATATGGATAAATTCAAATTTTGTATTTTCTTTTACATATATATCAATACCTGATACATCTTTTTTCGTAACAATATTCACATTTTCTGTTACTTGTCTCTCTACACCTTTTCCATTTTTTCTAATATTATATGCACCTTTGGTGATATTGTCTAAATTAGATACTTCACCTAAAAGTTGCTCATCTATTTGATTTAAGTTTTTTGACTCCATCTTGACCTCCTTCTATTTCTTTATCGTTTATTCATTTCTATTTTCTTGTATCATTCTGATTTTTTTAATTAAAACATGTTTCTTTATTATGTTTTTATATGGTCATTTTCATCTTTGTTTTTTATTTTAATGTGTAATTATTATCTAACGTTTTTTATTGTATAGGAAAAAAATTGACTTTTATCTTGACCATATATACAATTTTTCCGGATACAACAAGGTTAAGCTTCTTATATTCATTTTTATTCTTATTTATAGTATTTTTTAACATTCATTTTTTATCTTGCAACAACCTTTTCCCTTTACTTCTTCATTTAATATTTCTTCACTTGTACCAATTTTTTGTATTTTTCCTGATTTCATTAATATAATTTCATCCGCTATTTCTAAGATTTTTTCTTGGTGTGATATGATAATGGTTGTCCCTTTGGTTATTTCACTCATTGTTTGGAACACATCGATTAAATTATTAAAACTCCATAAGTCAATTCCTGCTTCTGGCTCATCAAATATCGTTAATTTTGTTTGTCTTAAAGCTACTGTTGCAATTTCAATTCTTTTTAATTCTCCACCAGATAAAGAACCATTTACTTCTCTATCCACATATTCTTTTGCACATAAACCAACTTTTGCTAATGCATCACAAGCTTCTTTTTTTGTTATCTTTTTATGTGCTGCTATTTTTAATAAATCATATACTGTGATTCCTTTAAATTTAACTGGTTGTTGAAATCCAAAACTAATTCCCAATTTTGCTCTTTCATTGATTTCCATATTGGTAATATCTTTTCCATCAAAGATAATTTTTCCTGAATCTGGTTTTTCAATTCCCATTATCATTTTTACTAATGTTGATTTCCCTGATCCATTTGGTCCTGTAATTGCAATGAATTTTCCTAAATCTATTGTTAAATTTATATTGTTTAATATTTTTTTATTATCTCTTTCAAAACATATATTTTCTAATTCTAATATCATGGTTACCTCCTGTTTATTTTATTATACTGCGTTATGTCAAATTTTTTTTATATTAATACATATATTTATTATTATCGCTAGACGTATTTTTTTGATGAGCATATTTCATTTCATAATCAAGATTTCATTTAACATACACTTTTCTTGTTTAATCTATTTTTTATTGTTACTTTTATACAACTTTGACATTTTGGATTATTTTCATCATAATCACAATCTAAGTCTCCTAAATCCATTATTTTGCTTATGTATTTTTCTAGTTTTTTCGTTGTATCTGGTGACATAGCATGTTTCATAGATTTGGCTTCTTCTTCAGCATCTTTTTCGTCTACATCTAATATATCTATTAAGAACATTTTTATAATGTCATGTTTTTTTATAATCTCTTTTGCTTTTTCTTCTCCTTCATATGTTAAATTGATGTCTCCATATACTTCATATTCTACTAAATCTAAGTCCCTTAAATTTTTTATCGCTCTATTCACACTTGGTTTCGTAATCTTTAGTTTTTTTGCTATATCTGTCACCCTGATTTTGCCATTACTTTTTTCTAATATATATATGGTTTTTAAATATTCTTCTTGGGAATTGGTTAGTTTCATATTTTTCTCCTTGTTAGTTTATGCTAACATTCTACTATGGTTTTTTTTTCTTGTCAAGTAATTTTAACAAATTTATGAACAATTTGAGGCAATTGGGACGTTTCTGTTTAGGACATTTTGAGGGATTTTGGGGACGGACTCATTTTTCCCTTTTTGTTTATTTAACAAGATTGTAAAAAAATATAGAATATAAAAGAATAAAACGATTTTGCGTATCTAAATTTGAATTTAGAAATTATTAAAGAAAAAAGTGAGGAATGTTCATTTGGCTTAAGCTTTATAGCCACAATGAAAGAGACTCACTTTTTTCTTTTAGAATTTCTATGAAAATTTAGCTTATACAAAATTGTGTAATGCTTTATATTCTATATTTTTTATAATTCTGTAAATTTAAAAAAAGGGAAAAATGAGTCCGTCCCCAAAATCCCTCAAAATGTCCCAAACAAAAACGTCCCCAATTGGACACTTATTCCACACAGATTAAGTCTTTGATATTTTCGTATTTGGCATCACCAATACCACTGACCTCTTTTATATCTTCTATATTTTTGAACTTACCATTTTCCTCTCTATAATTCACTATTTTTAATGAAGTGGAAGGACCAATCCCTGGCAATGTTTCTAATTGTGTTTGTGTTGCTGTATTTATATTGATTTTTTCATTCTTTTTTTGTTCACTTTGTCCATTTGTTTGTTCTTCTTGAACCACTCCACTTGATGATGTTACATATTTTGAAGTTTCATCCATCAAAGTTTGATTTTGACTCTGTCCATTTTGTTTATTCTGTTCCCTACTTTCTCCTATTGTTGGTATATATATTTTCATTCCATCTTCTAATTTAAATGCTAGGTTGATATTTTTGGTATCTGCATTTTCTTTTAAGCCTTCAGCCTTATCAATTGCGTCTGATATTCTACTATTTTCTTCTAATTCTACAATTCCTTCTTTATTTACTGCTCCTGACACATGCACAATTATCTTATCAGTATCTTCTTTTGTTGTTTCTTCGTTTTCTTCTAAATTTCCTATTGTATTCTCTACCATATTTTCTTCTACAATTTCTTCTGTAGATATAATACTATCATCTTCTTTGGTATAAATGTAGTATAAAAAGGCAATGATAATCATTAACCCAATAATAGCAATTATTATTTTTTGTTTTTTATTAAATTCATACATCATAATTATTTGATATATATTTAAATATATATCCTTCTTTCCTCCTCCTATTGATATTTAGGTTTTTTATCGGTTTTACCTATAAACCTACAATTTATCTTAAATTTCTTTTTTGTTCACCAAATATACATATATTCGGTATAAAATATGATTCATAAAATAATGTTCGTTATATTGGATAAAAAATTTTTTTATTCAATACAATTATGATTGCAAATTTCGACAAAATGCTATATAGTATTACTATTGATATGATTAAATAAATTCATTATTAGGAGTTTATAAGATGAAACTATATGTTAAAAAAATTCTTATACTATCTTTTTTGATAGTATTATTTATAAATTTGAATATTGTTTATGCAACAGATAATAATGCAGATGCACCAGAAATCACCTCTGGAGCAGCTATTTTGATTGATAATAAAACAAATAGAGTGTTATATGATAAAAATGCTAATGAAAGAATGTTTCCAGCCAGTACTACAAAAATTATGACAGCCTTATTGGTTTTAGAGAATTGTGATTTAGATGAAACCGTAACAGCAAGTTATGATGCGCTAATGAATATTCCAGAAGGGTATGTAAGTGCTGAGATTCAAGGTGAAGAACAATTTACAGTAGAGCAATTGTTAGAAATGTTATTAGTACATTCTGCAAATGATGCCGCAAATGTGTTGGCAGAATATGTCGGTGGTTCTATAGAAAGCTTTATTTCTATGATGAATACAAAGGTTAATGAATTAGGATTAACCAATACACATTTTACCAATCCTTATGGATTGCAAGAAGATAACCATTATACAACCGCTTATGATTTAGCTGAAATTATGCAATATTGCATCCAAAATGATGATTTTAGAAGAATTGCTGGTAGTGTATCTTGTTCTATTCCTGCAACAAATAAGTCAGGTGTAAGATCTTATACATCTACTAATCAATTAATTCTTCCTGACAGTCCTAATTATTATAGCTATGTTACTGTAGGGAAAACTGGATTTACTACAGAAGCTGGAAGATGTTTGGTTTCTTGTGCATATAGAAATGATATAGAGCTTACTTGTGTTATATTAGGTGGAACACTTTCAGATGATGGCATATCTTCAAGATTTACAGATAGTATAAGCTTATATGAATATGGATTCAATCATTTTTCCTTAAAAAATATTGCAAATCCAGGAGATATTATTACAGCCATAGAAGTATCTAATGCCACTCCTGACACTAAGTCACTGGATTTAGCATTTGTAGATAGTATTTATGCATTGGTTAACAATTCTGACCTTGATACAAATTATATTCCTGAAATATACTTGAATTCTGATATCTCTGCTCCAATTGCAGAAGGTGATGTACTTGGAAAAGCGATTTATACAATTGATGGAATTTCTTATGAAGCAGATATTGTTGCAACACATACTGTAGAAAATTCTCAATTACTTCAATTTATATTGCAAATTGGTGGATTATTTATTGCATTTTTGATTACTTTCGTAATATTTTTTTCAAATAGAAAAAAGAAAAAAGATTTAAGTAATATATAAAGGTAGATAGAAAAAAGAGTTAAGTATTATATAAAAATGGCAGACAAGTAATAAAACTTATCTGCCCCTTTTTTATTATATAGGAAATCCTATATAACTTTTTAAATTCCTAATTCTAAATGGAAATAACTTTTGCTTATCAAAATTATATATATCATTTTGATAGTATTTATATTCCATTTTTTAATTTATTGATAATCTTTTCCAATAATGATGGTTACATCTACTTTACTAGAACTTCCTCCTGTGCTACTATCTGAAATCGTTCCTGTTCCTACTATTTCTTTTAATTGATTCATAGTAGTTGTTGAAACATTTTTTCTATTAGCAATGACTGTTTTACTTGCAGTCGTTGTTCCTGTCCTAGAAACATTATATCCTTCTGCTTTTAATTTATTAACAACTTCTTGAAGTACTTTACCATCACTTGTTCCATTTAATACTTCTATTTTTATATCTGAATTTGCTGTTGAGCCAGTAGAAGTTGTATTCGTATCTGTTGTATTACTTGCTGTATTTGTTGTGTTTCCATCTGTTGTTCCCTCTTCTAGAAGTTTTTCTGGGTAAAATAATTCTGTTACCAATTGTTGTGTTTCTTCTTCATCTACTACAAATATACTAACACCATTTGTTTGTCTTAAATCTGGTACACTTCCTGGTAATGATGCTGTTTGTAAGTTTTCTGTACTAAATTCTACTGCATATGGTAAATAGTCTTTTAATAAGTTAAAGTCCACATTTGTTATTAAATTTCTACTAGCAATATCTAATATAGAGCCTAATTTTGTTATATTTTCTAATTTTACAGTTTGTTCAACAACTGCTGTGATAAATTCTCTTTGATTTCTCATTCTTCCGATGTCATTATCACCATATTCTTCTGGGAAACTTGTTCCATCATTATTTTTTCTAAATCTTAATAATTCTTCTGCTTCTTGTCCATCTATTTCTTGTAGTCCTTCTTCAAAATGAATATGTAAATCCTGTGATGTATCATCATAATTCATATTTGTTGGAACATAATATTCAATTGGTCCAATGGCATCTACCAATTCTATTAATGCTTCTGTTTGTACAATTGCATAATATTGTAAATTTAATCCTGTTAGTTCCTTTACAGCCTCTACTGTTTCCTTTGGATTTCTTGTCATATTATAAATGGCATTTATCTTATCAGATGCTACTGCCCTTTTTGTATTTTTTCCTGTAAAAGAATCTCTAGGAATTGATAACAATACTGCCTTTTGTGTATTAGGATTATATGAGGCTACAATTATGGTATCTGTTAAAGCTACTCCTTCTTGGTCTGTACTTACCCCCATTAATAGTACTTGCAGTTCTCCCAATTGTTTTCTTGTCTCTTCATCATGTCCTACCACTGTTGCTAACATACCAGATAAGCCTCCTCCATTTCTATGAACTCTATATGCAAATATGCCTCCAGCAATTAACAAAATTAATAATATAACTAACAATATTTTTTTCCACATTTTCATTTTCTTTTTTGGTTTTTTCTTTGTATTTTTACTACTTTTGTTATTCATATTTTGTCTTTTGTTTACTTTATTATTACTCACTTATAATCCACTCCTAAAAAATCATGTAATCAGTATAGCAAATATCTTATCAAAAATCAACAAATAAAGACAAATTTTAAGAATTTGTCTTTACCTTTTTCATTTCTATTTTATTCATTTTCACTTACATTTGAAAATAGTATATCCAAAATATTATTTTCATTCATCATCTTTCCTATATAAGATTCTTCAACAGCTGTATAAACTTGGTTTTGTGGTTCTATTTCTCCACTTAAATTTACAAGTAATAATATAACATATACAATTAGCACACCTCTCAAAATCCCATAAATAATACCTCCTAATTGATTTAGTTGATTTAATATTGGCAATTTTGAAACTAAATTTGCTAATGCTGTAACAAATTTTAATGCAATTCTTATCACAACATACAAAACTAATATAACCGTTCCTTCTATAATATTAATTGAAATAGTTCTTGCTGTTTCTGGTAACATATTATTTTGTATCGTTTCTACTACTTGATTAGCACCTTTTTCTTCATTTGTCATAATATCATTTGCTTCTTCTAAAATTGCATTTTGAATTGTCTCATCAATTCCTGTTCCATTAATAATGACATTTGAAACTGGTTTATATAATAACAATGTTAATACAATAGCAATCACAACAGCTACCAATTGTATAGCCAATGTGATTAAACCTTTTCTATAAGCTAAAAAGGTTGATAATAAAATGATAGCTACAATAATAAAATCTACAACAATCCCCATGTTTTTTCTCCTTTATCATAAATTAATAATTTCTACTTTATCTCTATAAACAATTCCTGCTATGTTATCTGATACTGTAACATTTGATACTTCTTGATTTGCTACATATCTCTTTACAAGCCATCCACCTGTATTAATAAATTCAACTTCTGTTCCTAAATTTAATGCAATAATATTTCCTTTAGTATACATTTCTTTTACAGATGTTTCTACTGTGTAATTCTGCGTATTTTTACTATCTACATTAACGATATTAATCACAGAATTTGCGGAAAAAATTCCTGATGATTCTTCTTGGATAGTTGCAAAATTATCTTCCAAATCAATAGATTGTGCTGTTATCTTTTTATCTTTATTATCAAATATAACAGATTCTTGTCCATTTTCTATTATAGTAATAGTATCTGTATACATACATACAATTCTGTCTTTATCTTGATAAGCAATATTGACAATCAGTTTGTTTTGCTCACTTTTATAATTATTCTCATCCGAATTTCTTGGGTCTGTTCTTGCTTTTTCAATAGAGGTAATTCTTATATTTGATTGAATAATCGTTCCTGATGTATCAACTTCAGCAATTGCTAAATATTTATTATCATTTGAAATAGATGCATCTACTGCCATCGTATATGATAAAAATGAAATAAATAAAGAATTTCCTTCTGGGTCAAATACTTGAACTTCACTTTTATAACTTGTTCCTGTCATGATAACTGCTACATATCCATTTTTATTAACACAAACTTTAGAAATATTTCCTTCTACTTCGCTCTCCCATGCCACCTCTTTATCTTCAATGACATAAACTTTTTGTCCATTAGATTCTCCGATAACTAAAAATCGATTTGCAGAATCAAATAATGGATTGGTAATTTGTACTTCTAAGTTTGTTTCTTCTTCTCCGCTTGAACCATATAAAGATAATCTATTTTTACTTAATATTCCTATGTATTTATTAAATGCATATATATTTGATGATTCTCCCTCATCTAATTCAATCGTCGTAACACCTTCTTGTGAAATTTCTTTTCGGAATATCTCTACATCAATCCAATTTCTAAATTCATCATTTGTAATATATAGAGCTACCATAACAATTATTACAACAATAAGAATCGAGATAAGAATAGATAAGATAATTTTTTTTGCATTTATTGTCTTATTTTTTGTTTCAGGTTCTTCCCAATAATCTCTCATTACATTTCTCCTTATCTTTCGTTAATGATATTCTACTATACTAAATTAAAAAAAGCAAGCTAACCCCTGTTTTTTCTACTAATTTAGTTATTACTAGGTACCTAAATATATTCTGGCAGATAGCACTTCACTTAGAATTCACTTTTTGTGTACTTATTTTTATAATTTGGATAAATCCTATATATCCAAATATAGGATATAATACATTTACTAAATTGGAAAACCCCATATTAGAAACCAAAACAGAACTTACACATATTAAAATAGCATATTGCTTATATTTTTTCTTAGTATGTGCTATATTTTCTAAAAGACTGGTACCTAAGGAAATACTTGTTGTTAATATAGAACTTAAAATAATAAATCCATATATATATAGAAATACTATTGAAGTTTTTGATGCAACATACACTGCTGGCATTTCTAAATTTTTTATGTCTACATCTATTTGGGATAGCATAAAAAAAACAATCAGTGACAATGCCATTATCAAAATAGTGGTTAATACAGAAATAACACCTTGTTCTTTCTTATTACTCGCAAGATTTCTTAAAGTAATCAATACAGGAATTAACAATATCGTATTATAGCTCCCATATAACACACTATCTAAAATCCATTTCCAATTTGTATTTTTTGGCACATAATACGCTATATCTAATACGTTTTTGGCATCTATCACAAAAACGCCAATGATCAGTAAACTTCCAATTAATAAAGGAACAATGTATTGACTTACTTTAATTAATCCTGCTACATCTTTTAAACATACTAAATAGCAAATGAGAGCTAGTATACTACTCCCTATTAAAGAATGCATCCCAAATTGTTGCTCAAAATATGCTCCAAATCCAGCTATCATTATATAAAATGTAATTAAAATAAATATATTCATAATTGTATTAAAAATTTCTAGTTGTTTTTCCTTTTTTATAAGTCTTTTTAAAAAGTTTTTATAATTTGCTAATTCATTTTCTTGACTAATACATAACACTTTGTATGTAACAAATCCTAATAATAAACTAGAAATGATAATTCCTAAAATCCCATTAACTCCATATTGGTAAAAAAATATATAAATTTCTTGACCTGAAGCAAATCCTGCCCCTATCACTGCTCCGATAATCACAAATACAGCTTTTAAAATTTTTTTCATCACAAATTTTCCTTCTATTTTCAATACTTAAGTATTAAACATTCCATAATAGTTTATGAGTTTTTTCCTATTTTATTCCATCTATGAAGACTATCTATTAGTATGTGGACCAGGTCTTATTAGAGCCATTGGAAGGAAACACAAATATATCATATAAAAAAATAAAATGATTTTGCATATCTAAATTTGAATATAGAAATTTAGCTTATACAAAATCATGCAATGACTTTATATGATATATTTGTTTTTCCCTCAAGGGGTCAAAAGGTCCTGGTTTCAATGATCCCGGCTCTATTTTTTTCTTCTTCTTCTTTGCCATACAATTAATCCTATTAGGATAATAATAACTGGTACGGCAAATATAATAATTCTAACAATTGTATCTTGTTGTTCTGTTGCTGTATATGTTACTGTTCCTGTACTCTTTCTTGCTGTAATGTCTTCTTCTCTATCTGCCAAATATGCTAGTGAATTTAACAGCAAATCCTTATTATATGTTGACACTTGTATTGCTGCATATTGAGAATCTTGTGTAAATGGATAATCTGAAATGAAATAATTTTCTCCATAAATAATTAATGTTGAAGTTACTGCTGATGCTCCTGTTTCTTCATTTGCTTCTGTTATTGTTTTTTCTAATTCTGCACCAACCACAAAAGATCCTGTTTCTTCTCCCTCTGCTGCAGCAGATGAACTATTATTAAAGTCTGTTCTAAAATATGATTCTTCACTCGTTGTTACTAAATCTGTTTCTACAACATTTAAATCTTCTAATCCATCTTCATTGATGTTAATTCTCGTTGGATATTTAAATATGATACCATCACTATATATATCTTCTGTTATCTTTGAACTTTCTAAATTTGGAATAACTAAATCTGGTGAATTAGCTACCATTCTTGATGAATCTGTTTCTCTAATAACACCTACATCAAATGGATTTACACCATACAAAGCTAAAACTTCATTTACATTTGGCAAATCTGCTGAAACTGACATTGCTGCATTTAACCATAAGATATTACCTCCTCGATTAATATAATCGATAATTGCTGTTTTTGCTTCATTGCTAAAATCTTGTGATGGTGAAGTAATAACTAATGTATCACAATCATCTGGCACCTTTCCTGTTGATAGAATATTTAGTGTATCTACTTCTGTAATTTCATTTTCCAAATATATGCTTAAATAATACATATTATAATCTAATGTAAAATCACTATATCCCTCTAAGAAATATACTTTTGGTATATCATCTGTTGTAACAGATATGATAGCACTTGTTAATTTTTCTTCTGCAATACTAATCGTTTCATATGTTGTGCTGTCATAAGTTACTAAATCACTTGCAGTTAATACTTTTGAACGATCTCCACATTCTACAATAATTCCTGATGAACCAGAGTCTTGTATTCCATATTTTTCTACTAAGTCTGGTCTACTTTCTTCATCTACCGCCTCTGCAACAATTTTTTCATTTGCATCTTTATATTGCTTTGCAAGTTCTAAATCCGCATTATCATCTGTATAACCAACAAAATATAGATGAACATCTTTATCTATGTCTTTTACTCTTTCTTTACTTTCATCTGTTAGTGTATACAATTTTTCTTGTGTTAAATCTATTGGTGTTAAGTCTAAAACTTTCATTCCTGTATTAATTCCTAAAAACGCTGCCAATATCAACAATACTAATGATAAAGTTCTACTTCCATCGATTAACCATTTTCTTTTCATTGCTTGTACAAATCTATTAGATTCTTTCTTTTCTTTTTTAGCTTGTTTCTTTTCTGCTTTGATTTTCTTTTTTTCTTCTTTCGCTTGCTTTTTCTCTTCTTTCGTTTTCTTCTCTTTTTTGGTCTTTTCTTTTTCAACTTTTTCTATTTTGTCTTTCTTTTCTTTTTGTTCTTTTTTTATGTTTTCTTCTTCACTTTTCAACTTTACTAACCTCCTATCTTACACTTTTTCTTCTTTGCATAACTATGATTGTAAATAGTAAACACATAATTGTAAATGTTATATAGATTACTGTATCTGCAATATCAATCTGTCCATAAGGGAAATTAGCAAATAAATTGATTAATGAAAAATCTGCAAACACATCACTAAAATTTGGTAAAAACCATGAAAATATGAAAAATGCTATTGTGATAACTCCTGCTATAATTTGATTTTCTGTTATGCTTGAAGCCAATAATCCAAATGATATATAACTCATAGCAAGTAGTAAGAATCCTAATAAAGTAACTAATGCTGTTGTTATATGTGGTGTACCAAAATATGATAGTATTCCAAAATATAAAAATGTACAAAGCTCAGTGATTATGACAATCAGTGTTGCTGATATAAATTTTCCTAACACTATTTTTGTAATACTAACAGGTGAAGTTAATAATAATTGCTCTGTTCCTGATTTTCTCTCTTCTGCCAATGTTCTCATTGTAAGAATTGGTATGATGAATGTTAAAATCGTTGCTCCTGAAAAGAATATATATTCAAAGTTTGTACTTTGATAGTAAAATACATCTGTATAGAAAAATATACTAAACATAATTAAAAATAGTCCTATAAATACATATCCTACTGGTGAAAAGAAATATGATTTAAATTCTTTTTTTATAATTGCCCACATTATTTATTTCCTCCTTCTATTAATTTTATAAATGCATCTTCTAATGTTGTATCTGCTTTTTTCATTTCAAATATGGTTATATTTTCTTTTGCAAATTCAGAGAAAATCTTTTTCCTTAAATCAATATTTTTGTCTGCTTCAATCAAATATTGTTTTGTTTTATCTTCATTTTCTTGAACTAACTCTATATTTTTTATTTCTTTTATTTCATTTTTAATCTTATCTATCTTATTTTCTGTATCTTCAACTGTAACATAAATACAATTGTTGTTACTTACTTTATTTTCTAGATTTTCTGGTGTATCAATTGCTACAATTTTACCTTTATTGATAATAATAACTTTATTACATATTTGGCTAACTTCTGACAAGATATGAGAACTTAATATAACCGTATGTGTTTTTCCAAGTTCTTTAATCAAATTTCTAATTTCTGTAATTTGTTTTGGATCTAATCCTACTGTTGGTTCATCTAGTATTAAGATTTTAGGTTCTCCAACTAACGCACCTGCCATACTAACTCTTTGTTTATATCCTCTAGATAAATTTTTTGTTAATTTATTTTCAACCTCTTTTAATCCTGTTTGTTCAATTACTTTTTGTACTTTTTCTTTTCTTTCTTTTTTATTTACTTTCTTTAATTCTGCCATATATGTTACAAATTCTTTTACTGTTAAATCTGTATAAAGAGGTACTCCCTCTGCCATATATCCAATTTGCATTTTGGCCTTTTTTGGTTTTTTTAGTGTATTATATCCTTCAATTGTCACTTCTCCAGATGTTTGTTCTATGTAACCAGTTAGGATATTCATTGTTGTACTTTTTCCGGCACCATTAGGACCAAGCAAACCTACAATTTCCCCATCATTAATGGTAAAACTGATATCTTCTACGGCTACAGCTTTTCCATACTTTTTTGTAACATTTTTTACCTCTATCACAAAAACTCCTCCTTTAAATTTATTAATATCATGACAATATTATCATTTATATTTACTAATGTAAAGAATTTCACAAAATTTTCACATTCAGCAGGAGTAACGTTTTATGAAAACCCTGTGCTGAAAAAGCATGTATATCAAGCCTTGTTAGTTGTTTTTTAAATCATTTTATGATATAATTAATTATATTACAAAATAAAATATTTCTATGAATACTTACGGAAAAACTACTTAGCACTTTTTTACAAATATAGGAATCTTAACATTATACATATTAAAAAATTTTATAGAAAGGTAAGTATAATATAGTTTATTTTAATAAAGGGCTATATTATATAAGGAATGAATTATGAGTAAAATGAAAAGATTAAAAATTGTAATAATCATTTGTATAATTGTATCTATATTAATTGCAAGTTTTTCTAAAACATATGCTATATTTTATTTTAACAATCCAATGACACAAGAAACATCTACATCAACAGAAACACATACAAGTTTTATCAGTAGTTTGATTTCTGCTCTTAAGAGGATTAAACAATTACAAAATTATTTTACCGGTTCAGATGAAAATGAAGAAGAACTTGAAAATTTTAAAACAGCTAATGATAAAGATGGAGATGGTTTATTAGATAACACCGCTCAATATGTAAATAACCAAATGATAGCTCCTATTGATCCTGATTCATCTGTTGCCAATGCCCCTATAGGTATATGGCAAAAACAGGTTGAAATCGAAAAACAAGGAAATATTCCTTATTATCTAACAGATTTTTATGTATATGATGATAGCAGTAATAACTTAGATAAGAAAAATCCAATAAACTGGGGAAGTTTAAAACAATCTCGAAATATATATAATAGTTCTTTAAATTCAAACGAGTTATTGGAATTCGCATCAAATGTATTAAATTTCAGACTAGATAATGGTGGTGTAGTACTTCATTCACAGACACAAGAAGAAATTTATAATTATATGATGGCAGAAGCTCAAAAGAATCTTTCTCCTCTTGAATATAGGAGTTTCAAGGCAGCAATTGAGTATTTAAATATAAAAGACAAGACTGAAACATGGCAAAAAAAATATGGTTATAATGATTTGTATGATAAAGTATTTAGAATTGCTACAAAAAATAATACGAGAAGTACAAAACTTTATTTTCAAGATAATAATGAAGAATATGTATTATGGGTTTGGAGAGGAGATTATCTAACTCTTGGTAGTGGTGCTGAAATGGGCTTATACAAAAAACGCGCTAACACTTCTTACAATATCGAACACTGGGATGCAGTAGATTTTGAAGTTCCAATGACATTGAATTTATATAATTACTATAGTGCAAATAATATAGAACATGTATTTAGCTGGAAACCAGAAAATAATCAATGGTGGATAACAGGATTTAATCCAAATTACTCTGATATAGATGTTGAAAAACAAGTACTACTTGGAACTATAGATTTTTCAGAACATAAAAACATGTATACATCTTTAAAAGAGAATATAAATCAAGATAATCAAAATTACGTAATTTTTGACGATGCAAATTACAAAGTATGGATATCTTTTTATGAATAAGATACACAAATAAAAAATTCGCGTACTAAAGTCATTAAGTTAAAACAATTTAACTTAATGACTTTTATATTTATGTAAAAAAAATTCTTCTTTGTTGACTCTCTATTTCCTACTATAAAGATTATTATTATAGCAATAAATGATAAGCATATATTTTAGTTTATTGAATACAATTGGTTTTAAATACAGCAATATTTTTTAGAAATGTGAGGAATTTATGGAAATCTTTTATCCTTTGTTGGTGTCTTTTTCTCTTATCTTTCTCTCTGAGTTAGGTGATAAGACTCAAATTATGATTTTATCTTTTTCTGCCAAAAATAAAATGAAAAATATTTTATTAGGAATTGCCTTAGGAACTTTCCTTAGTCATGGATTGGCTATTCTTTTTGGTAGTCGTCTAGGCTCTGTTGAAAATGAATATGTGTCATATTATTTAAATGTATTTACATATATTTCTTTTATATTATTTGGCATATGGGGATTCGTTTCTATGAATAGACAATCCTCTGATAATAAAGAAAATCATAAAACAGATATTATTTCTAAATTATCTAAATTAAAAATAAACTTTGTATTTATTATTGCTTTTTGTATATTTATTGGAGAATTAGGTGATAAAACTTTTCTTTCTTCAATTGGTCTTGGCATTCAATATCCAGAATATAAAATTTCTTTAATTTTAGGTTCTATTTTAGGAATGGTTTGTAGTAATCTACTTGCCATTATTTTTGGAAAACTTTTAAGCATGAAATTTCATCAAAATATGATAGAAATCATTTCGAATAGTTTGTTTATTATTTTTGGTATCATTGGTCTAATCTTTAATGTTTAATATGTTTTTTCAATTTCTATAAGATAATTTTTGATTTTTTGTCTTAAAATCATTGACATGAGTCTATATTTGTGCTATTATATTTATTGTTATTCAGCCATGGGTCAGTAGCTCAGTTGGATAGAGCATTGGCCTTCTAAGCCAAGGGTCGGGGGTTCGAATCCCTCCTGGCTCACCATAGCAATAATTACAAAAAAACATTACTGGTAAAAGCTAGTAATGTTTTTCATTTTCTTAATTTTATATTTACAATTTTTTTAAATATTTTTACAAACATCTATCCATTTTTTATAATTTGATGTCTTCTCCAATTCTTCAATCGTTAATTTTATAGCACTATTAGAACTTCCACAAGCAGGATAAATAACAGGAAATCTTTTTAGTGAATCATCTAAATAAACTTGTACACCATCCTTAATTCCAAAAGGACACACCCCTCCAACTTCATGTCCCACTAATCTTTCAACATCTTCAAATGGAATCATTTTCGCCTTTGTATGAAATTCTGCTTTATATTTCGGATTGTCTATTTTTTTATCTCCTGCCACGACAATTAAAATTGGTTTATCTTCTACGATAAAAGAT
The DNA here is from genome assembly GCA_949288185.1 of uncultured Eubacteriales bacterium. Classification (GTDB taxonomy): domain Bacteria; phylum Bacillota; class Clostridia; order TANB77; family CAG-508; genus CAG-269. The sequence continues at coordinate 25,509 of CASEIZ010000040.1, forward strand.
AAGGTTTTGGCAATCTCCTCTTCTTTACAATTTACAGCTTTTGCTGCTTCTCCTACTGTTGCTGAAGAAACTGGAAATTCCATAATTCTATTCTCTAATCCATATTTTTCTAAATATTCTTTTGCTTTTATAAATGACATATCTATTCTCACTTTCTATTTTTTTATTTCTCTATTCTTCTTTTTCTAAACATTCAGATATGATAGTTTCTAATTGTGTCGTATCTACCACAGAACGAATGCATGCATGTAACATTTCCTTTGGATTAATATGTTTTAGATTTAAAACATATCCATTCTTATATGCCAACTGTCTTATAAATTCTCTAATTGTTCTTCCATTTCCTTCTCTAAAAGGATGCAATACATTTAATTCTGCCATATAATAACACAATCTTTTGATAAATGTATCTTTATCTAAATTCTGTAAGTAATTTTCTTCTTTTAGTTGGTCTAATAGTTTTTTCAATTGGTCTTCTATATATTCCCATTCAGCAAAACTAAAATTCCCCTTTGCAATATTTTCATTTCTGAAAAGTCCTGCAAATGGATAAATATCCTCAAAAAGAAATTTATGAATCCCCACAAAATGTGTAATATCAAAATTTCCTATTTGACGATTTTGTCTTAATTCATATAATTTTGCTAAAACAATTTTTCTTTCAATTTCTTCTAATTTTTTATTATCATGTATATCAAATTTATTGACTAATACATCACTATTTTTATAGCAATATATAGAATTTCTAGCTTCATATAAATCACTCATAAAACATTCTCCTTACATGGTTGTTCTCTTTATTATATCAATCATCTCAGGCATTGTGATTTCATTATCAAAATATCTTCGTAATAGTGCCACATCTTCTTCTGTAACACGCATATCTTCTATTGCCAAATCTTGTTTTAAATTTGCTATGTCAAATTCAAATTTTTCTTCTCGATTCATATTTCCTCCTCGTATAATGAACATATAGTCCATTATATATTTTTTTATTTTTTAAAATTTTATATAATATCTATATAGACTCTGTGGATTGGTGTTTCCTCCTATCGCTTGACGATTTTTTAAGGTTCCAACCACAGA
>CASEIZ010000041.1 GCA_949288185.1 uncultured Eubacteriales bacterium
CGGGTTTTAAACACTTTTTCATAAGCAAAAATTCTTTAAGCATTCAAAATGCTTAATTTTTTTGTCAAATTTTTCAGAAAAGACTTGCGTACAGTCGACGTACAGTGGTATAATAATAAAAATTAAATTTATGGAGAAAACAAATGAGAATTAGAACTATTAAAACGCCTAATACTGTACAATATGCTATCATTCAAGATATAACTAGAGATGGCAAAAGAACAACAAAAGTATATGAAAATATTGGAAATCTTGAAAAACTCAAACAACGTGCTGGAAATGAAGAACCTTTAGTATGGTTGGAAAATTATGTAAGAGATTTAAATATAAAAGAAAAAAAGAACAAAGCACCTGTCATAATAAGGAAAGATCCTTCAAAAGTAATTGATAAGAATGTACAATCAGCTTTTAATGTTGGTTATCTATTCTTACAGGACATATATTACAAACTAAAATTAAATAAGATATGTGATAAGATTACAGAGCAATACCAGTTTAAATTTGATTTAAACGATATACTATCAAAATTAATATACTCTAGAATTCTTTTTCCTGCTTCAAAACTTAAGACATTAGAACTTTCTAAAAAATTTCTAGAACAGCCTAATTTTGATTATCAACATATAGAGAGAGCCTTACCTGTAATATGTGAAAATATGGATTTTATCCAATCTGAGCTATACAAAAATAGCAATGAATATATGGAAAGAAATAATAAAATTTTGTATTATGACTGTACCAACTACTACTTTGAAATTGAGGAAGAATCTGGTCTAAGGCAGTATGGCAAATCTAAAGAGAACCGTCCTAATCCAATTGTTCAAATGGGTATGTTTATGGACGGAAATGGTATTCCTTTAGCTTTTGATATTACACCAGGCAATACTAATGAGCAAATAACATTACAGCCTTTAGAAGAAAAAATTATTAAAGATTTTGAGCTTGCTGAATTTGTTGTCTGCACTGATGCTGGACTTGCTTCAAATGCTAATAGAAAATTTAATAACAAAAATAATAGAAAGTTTGTAACTACTCAGTCTATTAAAAAGTTGAAATCTCATTTAAAGGACGATGCTTTAGATTTGACAAAAGGTTGGAAATTAACTGGAAGTAGCAAAACATACAATATATCTAAACTGAGAACTGATGAAAAACTTATTGAAAAATATAGAGATAAAATATTTTACAAAGAAAGATGGATTAACGAAAATGGATTGGAACAAAGATTAATTATTACATATTCTGTAAAATATCAAGAATATCAAAAAAATATTAGGAATAATCAAATTAATCGTGCTAAAAAAATTATTGCTAGTTGTCCTAATAAATTAAGAAAACCTAAGTCAAACGACCCAAAACGTTTCATAAAGACTACCAATATAACACAGGATGGTAAAGTAGCTGATAAAAGCATTTATGCAATTAATCAAAGCATAATTGATGAGGAAGCCAAATACGACGGACTTTACGCTGTATGTACAAACTTAGAGGACTCTGTTGAGGATATTATCAAAGTAAATAGAAGAAGATGGGAAATAGAGGAAAGTTTTAGAATTATGAAAACTGATTTTAAATCTAGACCTGTTTATCATTCAAGAGATGAGATGATAAAAGCTCATTTTATCACTTGCTTTTTAGCACTAATAGTTTACAGATATGTTGAAAAGAAATTAGATGAAAGGTATACAGCTCCTGAAATTATTGAAACTCTAAGAACTATGGATATGAAACTAGAAAATGAGACGTCATATATTCCTAACTATATAAGAACTGATTTGACAGATGCTTTGCATGAAAAATTCGGCTTCAGGACTGACTTTGAGGTTATTAGTGAAAAAAATATAAAAAAAATTTTGAGACAAACTAAAAAATAAATAATGTACGCATTTTTTATTCAATCTATTAACTCTCAAACCTATTGCTATTCAACAGGTTTGAGAGTTTTTCTCTTTCAAAAGTGTTTAAGTTGAGAAATTATACTTAAAATATGGTATATAAAATATAACTGAAAAGCAGTTATAAAAAAGGAGAAAATAAAATGGAACAAGTAAACCAAGAATTTAATGTGCCTTACTATATATTTGAGGAAATTATAGAATATGTAGAACTTACAGCAAAAGGATATTGCAAATGTATGAAATGGGAAAATATAAAAACTTTACTACGATTAGCAGTTGTAAACAATAGACTAACAAAAGAACAAGCTGAATTTTTAGAAAAAGAATTTTGTAGAGAATAAATTATTACAAAAATGTTACAAAAATATTATTTTTTTGTAACGAAGATAATTTTTAACAATTTTAATGAAAAATAGAATTTATTATGATATAATTATAAAAAATTAGATGTTGTATGAGGTGTAAGAATATGGATTATTTAGAAATGCTAAAATCTTCATTAGAACAAAATAAAAAGTTATTAGAAGATTTACAACAAGATGAAGAAAGTAAAAAAAACAACAAAAAACAAATTACTCAAGTAAAAAAGGAAATAAAATCGCTTGAAGGTTCAATAAAAAGACAAGAGGAACAAAAAGTAAGAGAAAGCAAAGTTAAAGAATTAGAAGGTAAAATACCTAGTGAAATTAAAGATACAATGGAATATCGTTTTGCAATAGATGGATATATAATGCAAAATTCCGCACCTAATATTGGAAATATTACAGTAGATGAAGATGGCAAAGTTACATTTAAATATGGTGGACTTGCAGAAGTTGATGATGGAAAACAAGTAATGCAATTAAAAAATGGTTCAATATATACATATGAAGATAGAAAAGCATATGATAGTTATGATACAGGAGAAAATTTAACAAATCTTATAGTGAGTGTAAAAAAGAGTAATACTTATAGTAGAATGGGAGAAAAATTCTCTGTTACTGCTATGTGTAGAGGAAGACAATGGTTTTACCAAGAAAATGATTTATACCAATGGAAAGATATTGCAGATGTTAGTGAACTTCCTATTGAAGAATTACTAATAAAATATTCTGTTAGTGAAGATTTGAAACAATTTCTAAATGAGAATTTTACACCTGTTCCAAAGAAAGAACAAGTTCAAGAAAAAACAGAAACAGATCAACAAGACAAGCCTATTATTACAGGTGATGATATTTTAACTGTAGATGATTTAAAAAAGGAATATACTTATCTATTTGATAGAGATAGTGGAATTGTTACAGCTAGAAAAGTAGAAAAAAAAGAAGTTCCTTATACATTACATTTACCAGATGGCACAACTGTTCAAAAAACAAGAGAAGAAAATGGAAAAGTATCAGATCATTTATTCTTTAAGGATGAAAATGGTATTGTAACTCTTATTCCAGAATTGAGCTATCAAGAAGAAGGAGATATAAATGGGAATCATTATCGTTCTTCAAGTTCTATGCCTTATGGCTCAACTAGACATGGAAGTCATACATTTGATGTACATGAATGGGGATTTGAAGGATATGATGAAGAAGGTAAGCAAATAGACCGATTTGATAAACATTATAGATATGTTACGATAGATGATATTCAAAAACTTGTTAAGGTATTTGAGTCTGAAAACTATATTGATAAACCATGGGGAGATTTATATCATAGAAATAAAGATAAAAATGGAAAACAATGTATAAGATTAGTAGATTTAGCAGGTAATGTTCACTCTATAAAAGAAGGTGGAAAAGCTGGAGAGAAAGGTCTAAAAGAAAAGACATTTGGTCCTAGAGGAGATTATCAATTAAAAGTTGTATATAAGGATAAAGAACCTGTGTATGCTTTATTTATGGGAGATGATTACAGTAATCATCAAAACGAATTTTGTACTGCTGAAGAATTAAGAGAATGCTTTGAAAGACAAAAAAGAGAATTTCAAAGATATGGTATGTATATGGATGAAGATAGTTGTTTTGCTCATATGGATGAAATTATAGAAAACTTTAATGAAACTTTTATGCAGGGAGATTTTGTACCTACACTAGATAAGACTAAATCTCAAAAAGAAGACAAATCAGTAACTGAACTCGCAGAAGAATTATCACAATTAGATGAAACAGAAAAAAGAGCTAAACAATTATTAGAACAATACGAACATCAATTACCTAATAATGATAGAGAAATTTAGGAGGTACAATCATGGTGGAAAATACTTATGAGAAATCTTTAGCAAAGGTTGATAATAGCATATTTGGTAGAATAAAATTCTTTTTTAGAAAATTATTTAATAAAAATAAACTAGAAGAAAACATTATTACTGAAAATGTTATTGAAGAAAAAAATATTCAGGTCGATAAAAGCAACTTTATCAATAATATAAAAATACCTGTTAAGAAACCAAACTTAAGATTACAAAAAATGAGTAAAGATTTGGAAAGTGGAAAAATTATAGAAGAAGATTTGTGTGAACAAGAATTACAGGAATTAAGAGAGTTTTATTTAGATCAAATTCAAGAGAAAAAACAATCTATCGAAAATTACAAAAATAGAATAATGAGAATAAAAGCACAATTAGCATAAGGCAGGTGGTATCCTGCCTTAAATTTTTTCTTTATAAGTAAACCGTCTAAAAGATTTGACATATATTTTTTATTTATTATTCAAAATCCAAACATAAACTTCATCTTCAGTAAGTTTGCCTTTTTTCATATCATTAATTTTTTCTTTGGCTTTTATCTTCCAAGTTTCAAAGTCTTTAGTAAGTTTAGTGTTATTTTTATCTTTTCTAACCTGCATGAATTTTTGTTGATATGTTCTTCTATATTCACCCATAGCCTTATTATTTTTCAATCTTTCAGTATAAGATTGGAAAGCACCTAAATCTCTACAAGATTTTGAGTTCTCTTTTGGATAATCACAATAAATTTCATCTACTTTGGAAGTAGGAATAAAGTACATTCCACAACTTTGACATTTTTTAATTGGGTAATTAGGTGTTTTTGAAAGTTCTTCAAGTATGGCATAACAAATACTAGATAAGTCATTACTTTTATGTGTATCACTCATTGAAATTAGCATATTTTTTGTATTTAATGATTCAAGTATTTCATATTCACTATTATTTGAAAATTCATCATATTTTCTTGAGTAGCTGTCTCTCATAATATAGTCATTTTTATAGTATGAATACAATTTTCCCATTCTCTTTATTAAGTAAACAGCAAATCTTTCGGCATATGTATACTTATCTAATGCTTTATTATTATCTAAATTATAAATATATGTAACTGCTTTTATTAACTCTTGTTGTATGTCAATTAAGTTCCTTTGTAAATCTTCAAATATTTTATTTATAGCTTTTAAATAGTTCTCATTACTACCATAATTATTACTTAATTCAAATTTATAATCTTTATCTAAATCTTTTAATATTTCAAATCCATAAGCATAAAAGAAAGTTTTATTTGCTGTTTCATAATCAGATAAATCGGCATTTAGAAATCTTAATAATAATAGTCCAAACTTTTCATAAAATGGAAAATATATTGATGCTGGGTGCTTTAATCCATTATCTGTTTTCTCTGTTTCTTTATAATAAACATCTCGTAATTTATTTTCAGTATCTAAATGGTAATCAGCTTTATAAAAATATAAAGGTGTAGCATAATATTCTTTTTTAGTTTCAGTATTAAACCAAAAGTAGAAATCATCAAAAAAGGTTACTTCTGGCAATTCCATAGTCTTTTATCTCCCTTCTAAAAATAAAATTTTATAAAAAACGATAAACAATCTAAAAAAAATAATAAATTGTTATTGACATTCTATAATTATTATACTATAATACTAATATAAATACAATACTTTTTCTTAAAACTAATTGCTAAAAGTTGTAGACAAAAAATTCACTAAATTAATTTAAAGTATTGTAATAACAATGTGCTTAAGATTTTAAGCGAACTATTAACAACACAAAAAGTAATTATTTTTATTGTTTTGTTTTATATTTAAGGTGTGAAATTGTAGTTTGTAAGAGATAGAAAATCTTTAAAAAGATGGAGGTGAGAAAGATAAAACACAAATTAGACAGCAAAGGTACAAAAGACAAAATAATTGAATTATTCTTTGAAAAACATTTAAAACCAGTAGATATAGCAAAGAAATTAGATGTTAAAATGCCTTATATAACAAAAATAATTCAAAAGGATTCAAGATATATTCAAGAGAAAGAAGTACGAAAACAAGACAACAAAGAAAAACAGAAAACTCAAAAACGAATATATGCACAAAACAAAAGAGAAAAAGAAAGACAAGAAAAACAAGATTATCAAAAGTTATTGACACTAATAAATAATGATAACAAGTTTTTATCTACTAAAAAGAAAGTGAGTGATATAAAATATGCAAAATGGAACAGAAGTGCATACAACTATGATGAAGAAACAAGTAATTTAGTATTAAAAGATAATATAAATGCTGGTTATAATGTGGCTAAAAGAGTTAGTGATATAGTTAATCCAGATATTATTAAAAGTAATAAAAAATATATATAGTTAGTATGCTTTGATTTATCAAAGTATATTTTTTTACTCAAAATTAGAAAGAGTGATATAAAATGATTTTATTTATCAAGAATTTAGGAAATTTATGTTGAATAGCAATAGGTTGATAATTTATATATAACTGAATTTATAAACCGTAAATAGCTATTCACAGGAAAGGAATAGGTATTTATATGAAACAAGAATATAAAATTAAAGAAGTTTTTAACGAAAATGCAAAAACAATACAAGAAAAGTTGCAAGAAGTATTTATAAGTTATTTAATTGAAAAAATTAATAAATAGTTGTAAAGGCTAGTAGATATGTATTTTTAGACATATTTACTAGCCTAAATTTATAAATATGAGTTGCATTATTTTATAATTAAGTATATAATTTCAGTTATAAATTGGATAGGAGGAAACCTATTGTTATTAGAAAGAGAGGTTTAAATGATAACAATAGCAAATCCTGAAAAATATAGAGCAGGATTATATGAAAGATTATCCAATGAAAATATTGAAGTTGCAAGTGGCGAAGTAGTTGTTTCAAAAGATGACGAATTAGAAAGTGGAAGTATAAGTACACAAAAGATTTTTAATGAAAACTTTTGTAAAGAACGAAATATTTATATATATGCCCACTATACTGATGATGGAGTGTCAGGAGCAACATTTGACAGACCAGACTTCAATAGAATGATACAGGACATTGAAAATAAAAAAATAAATATGGTAATTGTAAAAGACTTATCTAGGTTTGGAAGATTATCAAGTCAAATATCTTACTATTTGGAAGAATACTTTATTGAAAAAGGTGTAAGGTTTATAGCTGTAAATGATGATATTGATACAGGAAATGCAGAGTCATCTGAAGAAATAACACAATTTAAAGCATTTTTTAATGAATGGTTTTTACGAGATACTTCAAAGAAAATAAGAAATGGTAAAAAGACAAGAGCAAAAGAGGGAAAAGTAATGACTACTTATCCTACTTATCGGATATAAGAAAGATCCATTAGACCATAATCATTATGTACCTGACCAAGATACTGCACCGATAGTTAGAAGAATATTTATGTTGGCTAGAAATGGAAAAACACCGACAGAAATAGGAAAAATTCTAACAGATGAAAAAGTTTTAGTTCCATCAGAAATTTGTCGGAAATAACCATACTAGAAAAAATGAAATAAAACGAGGTTGGAATAGAAATACAGTAAAAAGAATATTGCAAAATGTAACTTATCTAGGAAGTGTATCAAATGGAAATGTCAAGAAAATCAATTATAAAAGTAATAAAGTAATTATAATGCCAATGGAAGAAAGAATAATTGTAGAAGATATGCACGAACCATTAGTTGATAAGGAAACATTCAATATAGTACAAGACTTGATAAAAAGTAGAACAGGAGTAAGAACAAAGTCTTATGATTGGCTATTAAAAGGATTACTAACTTGTAAAGAATGTGGAAAGAAATTAAGTATAGTACCACAAAAACATCCTAACAAAACTACTTTTTATGTAAGGTGCAATACTTATGCTTGTAATACTCATTTACATTTGTGTACTCCACATAGTAATAATTTAGAAAAATTAACAAACTATGTGATAGAACAAATAAAAACAAGATGTAATGAATTTTTAGATGAAAACAAGTATATGCAAGTTGCTAATTCTTCAAAAGACAAAATCTTAAAAGATAGGTTTAACTTTAAGAATGAAATTCTAGTTTTAGAAAAGAAACTAAAAGACATTGATAAAATGATAGACAAATTGTACGAAGATAAGTGCAAAGGTTTATTTGAAGATGAAGATTTTACAAGGATTTACTCAAAACAAATTGAAATGAGAAAAGATACTAACGAAAGAATTAAGTGTTTGCAGAAACAAATAGAAAACGAAGATTCTTCTGTAGATATAAATAAACTTGTGAAAGACTTTGTAGAACTAAAAGAAATAACAAGAACAATGATGGTTTCTTTAATAGACAGAATAGAAGTGTCAGAAGATAAGGAAATTACAATATATTATAAATTCAATATTTTAAATATGAGAAAATTAAATGATGAAGAAGAACTAATAAATGTTGGTTAGATAAAAAATAGTCATAACAGAATATGATAACAATTATTATATTACTAATTTTGGCAGGAGTGATGATAGCGACATTAACGGGAGAAAATGGAATTATTAATAAAGCAGAAATGGCTCAAATAGCGACAGATGAGGAGAAAATTATAGAAGAAATAAAATTAGGATATAATGGGGTAAAAATATATAGTAATTTAAAAGATTGGAATAAAGACACTGAAGCTACAGAACTAGAAAAAGAATTAACAAATATCAACAAAACAGATGATATATCTGTTTATAAAGAGAATTTAAAAGATGGAAGAGAAGTTATTATAGTTGAATATGTAAATAAAGATAAAATGTATTGTATAGATGAAAATTCAGCAATTCATGAATGTGAAATTGAATATTTTTTAGGTGATATACAACAAGAAACCTTAGAAAATGGTGAATATGCAATTTTTACTTTATTCACTACGAATAGTTTTATATTTTGTGATGATGATACAAATTATGATTTATTACCTTCAACTAATAAAGGTGAAAAAATACAAAAAAACATGATATGGAACGTTGAAATAGAAGATAATAAGTTATTGATAAGTACAATGAGTCAAGGAACAAAAATATATGTGGAAAGAACTAGAACGTTTGTTGGATATGGATATAAAATTGGTTTGAGTGATACAGAGTTTTTTTGGAATTATAAATGGGATTCAGGAGCACAAAATTTCAGAGTGGATACGAAGGTAGTTAGTAAAGATTATGCATTACGATTTTATAATTCAGCTACGGGTTGGATTACTACGAGTAAGGGAATGGGAATTGTTTTTATTAATGTAGATAAAGAAATTACTATAATAGATTAAAACATATGGAAAAAAAGTCAATTTTGTAAAATTTGACTTTTTTTCTATTTTATAGTAAAATAAAACAAGTTGTTAGCTTAAGAGAAGCTAAAGGATGAGATTTTATTAAATAAATACTTTGTTAAAAGTGAACTAGGAAATGAGATAATAAAAGTAAATTGTTAAAAATGAGATTTTAGTAACAAATTTATAAAAATAAAGAGACTATATATTTAAGAGAGAAATATATAGGAAACGGTGTGTACGAAAGAAATGAGAATATAAAATAAGAGATATGTATATATTCATATATTTCATATAGGAATAATATTAATTGTATTTTTGAATTAATATTATTTTAACTAGTGTTTTAATTTCGTATTAGTAAATTTGTTCGAAAAAATCTCCAATGTAAAATGAAAAACAAAATGTATAAGTTTAGTAAAATTGAGAAAATATAAAATAAAGGAAAGGTAGAAAGGAGTTTTTATGACAGAAGAGATTTTAAAAAACAACGAAAAATTTGAGAAAAAAGAAAATACGAAAAAAGAAGGAGGAAGAACGAGAAGACCATATAATAGGAAGAAAAAAGAATTTAATAATGAAGCAAAAGAAATGAAAGTATCACAAGAAAAAAAGGTAGAAGTAAAAAGAGAAGAAAATAAAGAAGTAAAACCTATCAAAACAAGAAGGAAAAGAAAAAAAGAGATAGATACAATCTTTAAAAAATCAAATTTAAAAATTATTCCATTGGGTGGATTACATGAGATTGGTAAAAATATTACAGTTTTTGAATATGAGAATGAAATGATTGTAGTAGACTGTGGATTATCGTTTCCAGATGATGACATGTTGGGGATTGATTTAGTAATACCAGATATATCATATCTAGAGAAAAATGTAGATAAGATAAAAGGGTTAATCATTACACATGGACATGAGGACCATATTGGTGCAGTTCCATATTTGTTGAAAAAAATAAATATTCCCATTTATGCTACAAAATTGACAGCAGGATTAATTAGAAATAAATTAGAAGAACATAAATTGCTTAGAAGTACGGAATTACATGAAGTTATACAAGGACAAACCATTTCACTAGGAAAGAATTTTAAAATAGAATTTATTAGAAGTTCTCACAGTATTCCAGACTCTGTTATGTTAGCGATTACAACACCAGCGGGAACGGTTTTGCACACAGGTGACTTTAAAGTGGATTATACACCAATTGATGGAAAAATCATGGATTTTGGAAGAATTGCTGAACTAGGAAACCAAGGAATTTTAGCCTTAATGTCTGATAGTACAAATGCAGAAAGAAAAGGATTTACTATGTCAGAAAGTTCTGTTGGAGAAGTGTTTGATAAATTATTTCTACATTGTACCAAAAGAATAGTGGTTGCTACTTTTGCATCAAATGTACACAGAGTACAACAAATTGTAAATTCAGCAGTGAAATACAACAGAAAAATTGCTGTATGTGGTAGAAGTATGATAAATATGATTGAAACTGCAAGAGAACTAGGATATATTGATTGTCCAGAAAACATATTTATAGACATTGATATGATAAACAATTATCCTGATGAAAACTTGGTCATTATTACAACTGGAAGTCAAGGAGAACCAATGTCAGCTTTAACAAGAATGGCTGCAGGTGATCATAGAAAAGTGAAAATAACACCAAATGATTTGGTAATTATATCTGCCACACCAATTCCAGGAAATGAAAAATTTGTATCAAAAGTAATTGACGACTTAATGCAAATAGGTGCAGAAGTTGTATATAGTTCATTAGAGGCTATCCATGTTTCAGGACATGCTTGTCAAGAAGAACAAAAATTAATCATTGCTTTAGCAAAACCAAAATATTTTATTCCTGTACATGGAGAATATAGGCAATTAATTGCACATAGCGAAACAGCACAAAGCATGGGAATTGATAAAAATCGTATTATTATGATGTCAAATGGAAGGATTTTGGAACTAAATGACCATCAAGCAGAATTTACAACAACAGTACCTTGTGGAAGGATTCTTGTGGATGGACTTGGTGTTGGTGATGTTGGAAGTATTGTTTTAAGAGATAGGCAACATCTATCACAAGATGGATTAATCATTATTGTCTTAACAATGGATTCTGCAACAGGAGAAGTGGTAGCAGGACCTGATGTGATTTCAAGAGGATTTGTATATGTAAGAGAATCTGAAAATTTAATGGATGATGTAAAATCAGTCGTAAGACATGAAATTAAAAAATGTGAAGAAAGAGGAATCAGAGATTGGGGAACAATAAAATCAGCAACTAGAGAAAATTTAAGAGATTATATCTTTATGAAAACAAAAAGAAACCCAATGATTATACCAATTATTATGGAAATTTAGGGACGTGTTAAAGCGTTCAAAAATTAAACGAAAGGGACAGACTTCAAGATATTAAGAATGTTACTTTAATATTTGAAGAATGTTCTTTTTTATTATCTTAAAATAATACTTTGATATATTTTGAATAAATTCGTTCATATAGAAAGTGTCATATATAAATATTTGAAAAAAATGCAAGTGCGAAATGAAAAAAATCGTAAAAACTGTTGACATCTACTAGTAATCATTGTATAATATATGAGCATGAATTGAGCGATGAAGCTGAATGTGGCTACATCCTTACAGAAAACAAGGATGGAGGGAACTTCGGTGGAGTATGTCATGGCAAAGACCAGGCGGTAAGTTTTTAAAATTTAAGCACTTATCCCAGAATTATCATGCATATTTTGGGTTTTTTTATAGGTAATATTCAAAACACCTGAGTGCGTTTTAACTTGCCACGGTAATTTCGATAGCAAAATCTTGTTATCACAAACAAAAAATCATTTTTAAGAAGGAGGGAAAATTACAATGGCAAACACAGTAGCAACAAGTGAAAAAATAAGAATAAGACTAAAAGCTTATGACCATGTAGTTTTAGATCAGTCTGCTGAAAAAATAGTAGAAACAGCTAAAAAAACAGGAGCAAAGGTATCAGGTCCTATTCCATTACCAACACAAAAGGAAATCGTAACAATTTTACGTTCTCCACACAAATACAAAGATTCAAGAGAACAATTTGAAATGAGAACACATAAAAGAGTTATCGATATTTTATATCCAACACAAAAAACAGTTGACAGCTTAATGAAATTAGAGTTACCAGCTGGTGTAGATATAGAAATTAAATTATAACAAGACTTCGTCTTGATATAACGCTTACCTGAATAATACACAAAATGCTGGCGCATTTTGGCAGCGTTATAATTAAATTTTAAACTACAATATTATAATGTAGCATCAAAACCAAGCTGGCAAGCCAGCCAATAGTTAGGAGGAAAGAAAGAAATGAAAAAAGGAATAATCGGAAGAAAAATTGGAATGACACAAATTTTTGATGAAAAAGGAAATGTAATTCCAGTAACAGTTATAGAAGCTGGACCATGTGTTGTAGCACAAGTAAAAACAGTAGAAACAGATGGTTACAATGCGGTTCAATTAGGTTTTGGAGATGTAAAAGATAAACACATCAATAAACCAGAAGCAGGACATTTTGCAAAAGCAAAATTAGCTAACAAAAAACATTTAAGAGAATTCAGACTAGATTCAATAGAAGGAATCAAAGTTGGAGACGAAGTAAAAGCAGATGTTTTTGAAGCAGGAGAAAAAATCGATGTTCAAGGAACATCAAAAGGAAAAGGATTCCAAGGTGTTATCAAAAGACATGGACAACACAGAGGACCAATGGGACATGGTTCTATGTATCACAGAAGACCAGGGTCAATGGGATCTACATCAACACCAGGTAGAGTATTTAAAGGTAAAAAACTACCAGGACATATGGGAAGAGTTACAGTTACAATACAAAACTTAGATGTTGTAAAAGTAGATATGGATAAAAATGTAATCTTAGTTAAAGGTAGTGTTCCAGGAGCAAAAGGAACTATCTTAAAAGTAAAATCAGCTGTAAAGGCTACTAAATAGAAGGAAGGAGGAAGAACAAAATGCCAAAAGTAGACGTTTTAGATATGAAAGGTAAAAAAGTAAGTGATATAGAATTAGCTGATAGTGTATTTGGAATTGAACCAAATGAAGCTATTGTACATAGCGTTTTAGTTAACTATTTAGCTAATCAAAGACAAGGTACACAAAGTACAAAAACAAGAGCAGAAGTTTCAGGTGGTGGTAAAAAACCATGGAGACAAAAAGGAACAGGTAGAGCAAGACAAGGTTCAATCAGAGCTCCACAATGGATCAAAGGTGGTATTGCTTTAGGACCAAAACCTCGTTCATATAAATACACAGTAAACAAAAAAGAAAAAAGACTTGCTATTAAATCAGTATTAAGTTCTAAAGTATTAGAAAAAGAATTAACAGTTGTTGATAAATTAGAAGTAAAAGAAATCAAAACAAAAACAATGGTAAAAGCATTAGCAGATATGAAAGTTGAAGGAAAAACATTAATCATTCTTCCAGAGAATAATCAAAATGTTTTCATGTCATCAAGAAATATCGAAGGTGTTAAAACAATTGTTGCTAACAACATAAATATATTTGATTTATTAAAATATACAAATCTAATTTTACCAGTAGACACTGTTAAAAAATTAGAGGAGGTGTACGCATAATGTTACCAGAAGAAATTATAATCGCACCAGTTGTTACTGAAAAAAGTAATGACCAATTACAAGAAGGTAAATACACTTTCAAAGTAAATAAAAAAGCTACAAAAGTTGAAATAGCAAAAGCTGTTGAAAAACTTTTTGAAGTAAAAGTATTAAATGTTAATACAATCAATGTAAGAGGAAAGAAAAAAAGAGTAGGATATCATGTTGGAAAAACATCTGACTGGAAAAAAGCAATTGTAACAATTGATACAAATCCATCAGATGAAACATATCTAACAAAAGGTGGAAAAGAAGTGAAAGTTTCTAAGAAATATAAAGATTCAATTGATGAATTTATGGGAGCTTAAATTTATTGATGGAGGTTATAGATTATGGGAGGAAATCAATCTATAGAAGAGTATTTGGAAAATCATAGAGGAAGACCTACTGGTGATACACCAGTTAATTATGACTCTTCTAATATTTCAAGAGCAGGAATAACTGATTTTGAAGTACAGAGATATGCATCAGAGTTAAGAGAATATGAGTTGAGAGATAAAATTACAAGAAATGAGTTAATAGATAAAATTATAAGAATAGCTAAAAATTCCGGAAAAGAAATAGATGAAGAAGCATTAAGAAATGAATTGAACAGCAAATCAATAGAGGAATTGGAAAAAGCTTTAGAAAGATTAGAAAACCAACAATCAAAACAAGAGCCATCAACAAATCAACAAGAAACGAAAACTACAGATGAAGGTAGAGAACCAGGAGAATAAAAATCTTGGAATTAAAAAATATTGGGAAAACACCCAGATAATAAAGAATATCTGTTATGCGGAGCAGGAAAAACATCCGTAAATATTGTAGAAAAGAGGAGTTAGCAAAAACGAGTATTGCTAGGCAAAATTTTATGAAAAAGCGGAAGATACTATTGTACATGAGCATTTTGAATAAAATTTTAACAACGCAAGACGAAGTTTTTCATAAATCCGAGAAAGGAAAGATAAAAATGGGAATGAAACACTTTAAACCATATACACCATCAAGAAGAAACATGACAGTTTCAGACTTTTCAGAAATTACAAAGAAAACTCCTGAAAAATCATTACTTGCAAAGAAAAAGAAACATGCAGGTAGAAACGCATATGGTAGAATTACAGTAAGACACCAAGGTGGTGGAAATAGACAAAAATATAGAATTATTGATTTTAAAAGAAGAAAAGATAACATGGAAGCAACCGTTATTGGTATCGAATATGATCCAAACAGAAGTGCAAATATTGCTTTAGTTCAATATACAGATGGAGAAAAAGCATATATTTTAGCACCACAAGGATTAAAAGATGGAGATAAAGTTGTATCTGGAGAAACAGCAGATATCAAACCAGGTAACTGTATGCCAATCAGCAGTATTCCAGTTGGTACTTTAATTCATAATATCGAATTAAATCCAGGACAAGGCGGAAAATTAGTAAAAGCTGCAGGACAAAGTGCACAATTGATGGCTAAAGAAGGTAAATATGCACATGTAAGATTACCTTCAGGAGAAATGAGATTAATCTTAGCAAAATGTAGAGCTACAATCGGTGTCATTGGAAACAGCGATCATGAAAATGTTAAAATCGGAAAAGCTGGTAGAAAAAGACATATGGGAATCAGACCAACTGTTAGAGGATCTGTTATGAACCCAGTAGATCACCCACATGGTGGTGGTGAAGGTAGAGCACCAGTTGGACACGCAGGACCACTTACTCCTTGGGGTAAACCAGCACTTGGATACAAAACAAGAAATAAAAAGAAATTATCAAATAAATTTATCGTTAAGAGAAGAAAATAAGATAATTGGACATTGGCGAAATCAAAGATTTCGATGTCCAGATGTGCAAATTGCTTCGCAATATTGCACTGTCTAAGGTAAATTAACCTTGTTTTATAGCAAAAAATCTTGCGATTTTTGCTATAAAATAAAATTTAATTTTAAGAATGGGAGGAAAAATTAAATGTCAAGATCAAGCAAGAAGAAACCATTTGTAGAAGCTAAATTATTAAAAAGAATTGAAGCTATGAATGAAACAGGAGCTAAAGATGTATTGAAAACATGGTCAAGAGCTTCAACAATATATCCACAAATGGTTGGTCATACAATCGCTGTACATGATGGAAGAAAACATGTTCCAATTTATATTACAGAAGAAATGATCGGTCATAAATTAGGTGAATTTGCTCCTACAAGAACATATAAAGGTCATGCAGGAGAGAAAACAACTAAAGTAAATAAATAGAAAGAGAAAAAGTATATAACTTTAACAATGGTCATCAGTAAATTATGAGGGGAGGGGACATATCTTATCCCTAAAGAAATGACCAAAGGGGAAAGATGTGTCCCCTGACATTAATCAAGGAGGTAGAATAAAGTGCAAGAGCAAGAAACAGTAGTAAGAAACGAAGCTAGAGCAACTCTTAGATATACAAGAATTTCAGCAAGAAAAGTAAAAATTGTTGCTGACTTAATAAGAGGAAAAAATGTAGATGAAGCTTTAGCAATCGTAAAATTTACACCAAAAGCATCATCAGAAATAATCGAAAAATTATTAAAATCAGCAATTGCAAATGCTGAAAATAATCATGATATGAAACATGAAAATTTATATGTTGCTGAAATCTATGCAAATCAAGGTCCAACATTAAAAAGAATTAGACCAGCTGCAAAAGGTTCAGCAGTTAGAATTAGAAAAAGAACAAGTCATATAACAATCGTGTTAAAGGAGAAAGAATAATAAAATTAGGAGATAACTTTAGCAATGGTCAACAGAAATTCACAAGGGGAGGGGACATTCCTTGAACTGAGTGGAAGTGACCTAAAGGTAAGGTGTGTCCCCTGACAATAAGTAAAGGAGGAGGATTTATAAAAAATGGGACAAAAAGTACATCCAACAGGTGTGAGAGTTGGTATAATTAAAGACTGGAACTCTAAATGGTATGCAGATTCAAGAAACTTTGCAGATTATTTAGTAGAAGATCAAAAAATCCGTAAATTTTTAAAGAAAAAATTATATGCTGCTGGAATTTCTAAAATAGAAATTGAAAGAACAGCAAAAGCCGTTAAAGTAAATTTATATACTGCTAAACCAGGAATCGTAATAGGAAAAGGTGGAGCAGGAGCAGAAAGCATAAAAGCTGAACTTGCAAAATTAATTGGAAAAGATGTTAACTTAAATATTGTAGAGGTTAAAAATATTGACACAGATGCACAATTAGTAGCAGAAAACATTGCTGGTCAATTAGAAAGAAGAATTTCATTCAGAAGAGCTATGAAACAATGTATGCAAAAATCTATGAAAGCAGGTGCTTTAGGAATTAAAACTGCAGTATCTGGAAGATTAGGTGGAGCTGACATGGCAAGAACTGAATTCTATAAAGAAGGAAATATTCCATTACAAACTTTAAGAGCTGATATTGATTATGGATTTGCAGAAGCAGATACCACATATGGAAAAATCGGTGTAAAAGTATGGATATATAAAGGTGAAGTTCTTCCTACTAAGCAAGAGGAAGGAGGAGACAAATAATGCCATTAATGCCAAAAAGATCAAAATTTAGAAAAATGCAAAAAGGTAGAATGAGAGGAAAAGCAACTAGAGGAAATAAAGTTACTGAAGGTGAATATGGAATTCAAGCAGTAACAGCTGGATTAATTACAGGTAACCAAATTGAAGCAGCCCGTATTGCGATGACTCGTTATATCAAAAGAGGTGGAAAGGTTTGGATTAAAATATTCCCAGATAAACCAATTACATCAAAACCTATTGGAACTCGTATGGGTAAAGGTAAAGGTGCTCCTGAATATTGGGTAGCAGTTGTTAAACCAGGAAGAGTTATGTTTGAAATTGCTGGGGTACCAGAAGAAGTTGCTAGAGAAGCTTTAAGACTTGCTATGAATAAACTACCTAATAAAACAAAAATTGTAGCAAGAGAAACTGAAAAGGTAGGTGATAATGATGAAGATAAATAAAATCAGAGAAATGTCTTCACCAGAACTAGAGAAAGAATTAGGTGAACTAAAAACAGAATTATTCAAATTAAAATTTAGTTTAGCTACAAACGGATTAGATAATCCTATGAAAATCAAAGAAGTAAAAAGAGATATAGCTAAAATAAATACTGTATTAACAGAAAGAAAAATAGCTGAGAACAAGAAAGCATAAATAATAGTTAATTAAAATAAAGGTCATCCCTTATTCATAAGGGGAGGGGACATATTTTATCCCTGAAGAAGTGACCAAAGGGGAAAATGTGTCCCCTGACATTAGCTAAGAAAGGAGAAATCTAAATGGAAGAAAGAAATCTTCGTAAAGTTATGGTTGGAACTGTTAAATCTAACAAAATGGACAAAACAGTTGTCGTAGCAGTAGAAACAAATGTGAGCCATGGTGTATATGGAAAAACAGTTAAAAGAACATATAAACTAAAAGCTCATGATGAAGAAAATGTTTGCCAAATTGGTGATAAAGTAAGAGTAATGGAAACAAGACCACTTTCTAAAGATAAAAGATGGAGAGTTGTAGAAGTCTTGGAAAAAGCAGATATAAAATAAAAAATATAAAAAATAATAAAATTCTATTAAGGGTCAACATATATTCACATGGGTAGGGACATATCTTGTCCCAATAGAAATACCATGGGGAAAGATGTGTCCCCTGACATTAATTAAAGAAGGGAGGAACCAAAAAATGATACAACAACAAACAAGATTAAAAGTAGCAGATAATACAGGTGCAAAAGAAATTATGTGTATTAGATGTTTAGGTGGTTCTTACAGAAAAACATGTAACATCGGAGATGTCATTGTTGCTTCTGTTAAATCAGCAACACCAGGTGGCGTTGTAAAAAAAGGTGATGTTGTAAAAGCTGTTGTTGTTAGATCTAAAAAAGGTCTAAGAAGAGCAGATGGTTCATATATAAAATTTGATGAAAATGCAGCTGTTATAATAAAAGAAGATGGAACTCCAAGAGGAACTCGTATCTTTGGACCAGTTGCAAGAGAATTAAGAGAAAAAGATTATATGAAAATATTATCTTTAGCTCCAGAAGTTTTATAAGGAAAGCATGCATAACGAAATCAAAGATTTCTATGCATAAATGTGAAGACTGCTACGCAGTACTTCACGAATAGAAGAAGCTTAACCTTGTTATATACGGAAAAATCTATATAAGGTCAAGATAAAAGCTGATTTTTCCTATATAATAGAAAATAGTAAAGAGGAGATAACTTTAGTGAAGGTCAACAATCAATCACATGGGGAGGGGACATTCCTTGAACCAAGTGGAGATGACCAAAAGGTAAGGTGTGTCCCCTGACAATAATCTAAGAAAAGGAGGCAATCTCTAATGAGAATAAGAAAAGGCGATAATGTCCAAGTTTTATCAGGAAACGATAAAGGTAAAACAGGAGAAGTATTAGAAGTAATGCAAAAAGAAGATAAAGTCGTTGTTAAAGGCGTTAATGTAAGAAAAAAACACGTTAAAGCTAGAAAACAAGGAGACGAAAGTGGAATCATACCAGTAGAATGTGCTATTCCAGCTTCTAAAGTAAATGTTGTTTGCCCAAAATGTGGAAAAGCAACAAAAGTTGGATATCGTGTAGATAAAGATAAAAAAGTACGTGTTTGTAAGAAATGCGGAGCTGAATTAAAATAATAAAGAAGAAAGGAGGATTCATACAAAATGGAAAAATTAAGAGAACAATATGAAAAAGAAGTAATCCCAGCATTAATGAATAAATTTGGATATAAATCAGTTATGCAAGTTCCAAAACTTGATAAAATTGTAATTAATATAGGATTAGGAGATGTAAAAGAAAATCCTAAATCATTAGAAAATGCTATGAATGATTTAATGCAAATTACAGGTCAAA
>CASEIZ010000042.1 GCA_949288185.1 uncultured Eubacteriales bacterium
AGCAAGACCACAAAAATATAAAACAAGAGAATATAATAGATGCAAAATATGTGGTAGACCACATGCATATATTAGAAAATATGGAATATGTCGTGTATGTTTTAGAGAATTAGCTCATAAGGGAGAGATTCCAGGGGTTAAGAAAGCCAGCTGGTAAAATTTCGATAAAATCAATCATCTTGCACATTTTTGCAATTAATAAAAAACTTCGACGTACAAACGTACGACTTCAGCTTTTTATTAATCACAAAAATGCACAATATAATTAATTTTATCAAAATTATTAGAAATGAAATGGTTAGAATAGAAGTTGTGTTTTTAATTCCAAACCTCGACGTACAAAGAGTACGCCTTCGGCTTGTAATTAATCTCAAAAGTGCACATCTTACTACTTTGAATCAATTTTTATAAGATAAAAAAGTAAAAGAAAAGGAGGTAAGTAATTAATGAACATTACAGATCCAATAGCAGATATGTTAACAAGAATAAGAAATGCAAATAGTTCTAAACATAAAACAGTTGATATACCAGCTTCAAAAATGAAATTAGGTATTGCTGAAATATTGTTTAAAGAAGGATATATAAAATCTTTTGAAGAAATTAAAGATGATACACAAGGAATCATCAGAATTACTTTAAAATATGATGAAAAAGGAACAAGAGTTATTGATGGTTTAAAAAGAATCAGTAAACCAGGATTAAGAGTATATGCATCAAAAGAAGAATTACCAAAAGTTTTAAATGGTTTAGGAATTGCAATTATTTCTACATCACAAGGATTAAAAACAGATAAAGAAGCAAGAGAATTAGGAATTGGTGGAGAAGTATTAGCATATGTTTGGTAATCGATAAAGAGAAAGAAGGAGGGAAAACCGAAAATGTCAAGAATAGGAAATAAACCAATTACAGTACCATCAGATGTTACAGTAAAAATCGAAGAATCAAAAGTTACAGTAACAGGACCTAAAGGTACATTAGAAAAAGAATTTGATAAAAATATTTCTATAGAATTAGATGGAAATGTAATTAAAGTTACAAGAAGTAATGACGAAAAACAAAATAGAAGTTTACATGGATTGACAAGAACTTTAATTAATAATATGATAATTGGTGTAACACAAATGTATAGCAAAGAATTACAAATCAATGGTGTAGGATACAGAGTTGTAAAACAGGGAAACAACTTGAATTTAACATTAGGATATTCACACCCAGTTATATTTGAAGCACCAGAAGGAATCACTTTTGATGTTCCAAACGCAAATACAATTATTGTTAAAGGAATTGATAAAGAATTAGTTGGGCAAACAGCAGCAGAAGTTAGAAAACAAAGACCACCAGAAGTATATAGAGGTAAAGGTATCAAATATGCTGATGAGGTTATTAGACGTAAAGAGGGTAAAACAGGTAAATAATTTAATTTTGATTGAAAGCAATAATCTGCACATTTTTGTTTCATTCATAAAACTTCGACATACAAAGAGTATGCTATCAGCTTTATGAATTTACAAAAATGCACATCTTATCACTTTGAATCAAAATTGAGAAAGAATCTGATTACTTTTGATTTAAATTAAAACAAAGTGAAGTTCATCACTTTGAATCAAAATTGTAAAGAATAATATACTTAAACATTAAGTAATATAAAAAACTCAATTTCTAAGAAAGGAGTAATTAAAATGGTAAAGAAGACAGATAGAAAGATGGAAAGACAAAGAAGACATATACGTGTAAGAAGAAAAATATCTGGAACAGCTGAAAGACCAAGATTATGTGTATATAGAAGCAATAGCAATATTTATGCACAAATTATAGATGATGTTGCTGGAAATACATTAGTTGCAGCATCAACACTAGATAAAGAGATAAAAACAAAACATGCCAATAAAGAAGCAGCTAAAGAAGTAGGAACTTTAATAGCAAAAAGAGCAGCTGATAAAAAAATTGTAGATGTTGTTTTTGATCGTGGTGGATACATATACCATGGTGTTGTTAAAGAATTAGCTGAAGCTGCAAGAGAAGGCGGACTTAAATTCTAATAAAAATAAAAAGGAGAACACATGAGTAAAGGTCATAAGTAAATCACAAGGGGAGGGGACATTCCTTGAACCAAGTGGAGATGACCAAAAGGTAAGGTGTGTCCCCTGACATTAATTGAAGAAGGAGGGAAACAAAACCGATGGAAGAAAAGAATGAATTAAAAGAAAAAGTAGTTGCTATCAACAGAGTTGCTAAAGTTGTTAAAGGTGGTAGAACTTTTAGATTTAGTGCAGTAGTAGTTGTTGGTGACGAAAACGGACATGTTGGTGTTGGTAATGGTAAAGCAGCAGAAGTTCCAGATGCTATTAAGAAAGCTATCCAAGAAGCTAAGAAAAACTTAATAGAAGTACCTGTTGTAGAAACATCAGTACCTCATGAATATGTAGGAAAATTTGGTAGTGCAAAAGTTATGCTAAAACCAGCAGCTGTTGGTACTGGAGTTATCGCAGGAGGTAGTGTTAGACCAGTATTAGAGCTTGCAGGATATAAAAATATAAGAACAAAAGTTATTGGAACTAACAATCCAAGAAACGTTGTTTATGCTACATTAGAAGGATTAAAAGCAATGCAAACAGTAGAACAAGTAGCGAAAAAAAGAGGTAAAAAAGTAGAAGATATTATATAGTTAAAAAAATAAAAAGGGAGATAACTTTAGCGATGGTCAACAATCAATCACAAGGGGAGGGGACATTCCTTAACCCAAGTGGGAATGACCTAAAGGTAAGGTGTGTCCCCTGACAATAATAAAGGGAGGTGCAAACCGCAATGAAACTAGATGAATTAAAACCAGCTGTAAGTAAAGTAAAAAGAAATAGAGTAGGTCGTGGTATGGCATCAGGAAATGGTAAAACATCAGGTAGAGGTCATAAAGGACAAAAAGCTAGATCTGGTGGAGGCGTAAGAAGAGGTTTTGAAGGTGGTCAAACACCATTATATAGAAGATTACCAAAAAGAGGATTTACCAATATCCATGCTAAAACTTACACAGAAGTAACATTAAAAATGCTTAATTTATCTAAAGCAACAGATGTTACAGCTGAAACACTTTTAGAAGAAGGAATTATCGGAAAAATTAATGATGGAATCGTTATATTAGCAACAGGAAAATTAGAGAAAAAATTAAATGTAAAAGCCAAAAGATTTACAGCAAAAGCAAAAGAAGAAATTGAAGCTTTAGGCGGAAAGGCAGAGGTGGTTTAATTGTTTAAAACGTTAAAAAACGCATTAAAAACACCTGATGTAAGAAAAAGACTATTATATACATTATTACTAATCGTTGTATTTAGATTAGGGTGTTATATAACTGTACCTGGAGTAGATAGTATCGCATTAAATGATGCTATGAGTAATACGCAAGGAATTGCAGGATTAATTGATATGATTTCCGGAGGAGCTTTTTCTAGATTTTCTGTTTTTGCAATGTCAATCAGTCCATATATCACTGCTTCAATTGTTATTCAATTGTTAGCAATGATTATACCTTCATTAGAAAGATTAACTAAAGAAGGCGGAGAAGAAGGAAGAAAGAAAATTAATAGATATACAAAGATTTTAACGATTATTCTTGCTTTAGTAGAATCAATTGGTATATATTTTGCATATCAATCAAGTGGAATATTTGTTGATAATTCATTCCTAACAGGAGCTTTAGTTGTAGTAGGTTTAGTAACAGGTACATCTATATTGATGTGGCTTGGAGACCAAATTACAAATAAAGGTGTTGGAAATGGAATTTCGCTATTAATCTTTGTTGGTATTATTTCAGGACTACCAAGTGGAATCGTAACTCTATGGAATCTTATTGTATCAAATGGAGCATTTAGTACAACAGGATTATTATTGGCAATTGGTATTGTAATAGGAGCAATTATCTTAGTTGCTGGAGTTGTATTTGTACAACAAGCTGAAAGAAGAATACCAGTACAATATTCAAAAAGAGTTGTAGGAAGAAAAATGGTAGGAGCACAAAATACACATATCCCATTAAAACTTGCTATGGCAGGGGTTATGCCAGTAATCTTTGCTTCATCATTTATGACATTCCCAGCAATGATTATTCAAATATTTGTACCAGATATTGCAAGTCAATCTGGATTTTTAGCAGGACTATATAATTTCTCAATTGCTACATCAACATCAAATGTAGGAATTGGATATTCAATAGCTAATGCAATTGTATATTTATTATTGATTCTAGGATTTACCTATTTTTATACGTATGCTACATTTAATCCAGCAGAAGTATCAAATAATATTAAGAAAAATGGTGGATTTATCCCTGGAATCAGAGCAGGAAAACCAACAACAGAATATTTATCATCTGTTATCTCTAAATTAACATTATTTGGAGGATTGTTCTTAGCAGTTATAGCAATTATACCTATGTTACTAAGATTTACAAACCTAAATATTGCATTTGGAGGTACATCAATCCTAATTGTTGTAGGTGTTGCTCTAGAAACTGTTCAACAACTAGAATCTTTATTAGCAATGAGACACTATAAAGGATTCTTAGAGAAATAAAATTAAAAAAATAATCGTCCAAACACCAGATTGAACGATTATTTTTTTGTTACAGTTCAGTGTAAAGTGCCAAAAAAGGTATATATTATATTTTTCGCTATCCCAACACTTTACATACTGTACATCAATCAACTCCCACGGGACTGTCGTTGATTGATTAACAGTATGTAGCGTGTCGGTCCCCACGAAACCCGCTTCAAATATAATATATACCTTTTTTGGCACTTTACACTGAACTGTATTTTTTAGAAAAAGTATGAAATACTGCTAAAAAATCCTTGAAACTTTCGCTTTTTTGTAGTAAAATAATTGAGTAGAAAAAATCAAATAAAGGAGAGCGTTGAATATGATATTAATAATGTTAGGAGCACAAGGAACTGGAAAAGGAACAGTTGCTGGCTTAATTAGTAAAGAAACAGGATTACCACAAATTTCAACAGGAGATATCTTTAGAAAAAATATTAGTGAAAAAACACCATTAGGTATGGAGGCTGATAAATACATTTCTAAAGGAGATTTAGTACCAGATGAAGTAACTGTACCAATGGTAGAAGATAGATTAACATGGGAAGATGCAAAAAATGGAGCAATACTAGATGGATTCCCAAGAACAATTGAACAAGCAGAAAAATTAGATGAAATATTAAGTAAAAATGGTAATAAAGTAGATATGGTTGTAAACCTAGTAACACCAAGAGAAGAATTAATCGACAGAATGTTAACAAGAAGAGTATGTACAAACCAAGAATGTAAAACAACATATAATACAAAATTAAATCCACCAAAACAAGAAGGTATTTGTGATAAATGTGGATCACCATTAAAACAAAGAGAAGATGATTCTGATCCAGAAGCAATTAATAGAAGATTAGAAATTTATGAAGAAAAAACAAGTCCATTAGTAGAATATTATGATAAAAAAGGTGTATTAAGAACAGAAACTGTAAGTTTAGAGATTAACAGAATGGGAAAAGATGTAGCAGAAGATATTATCAAAGTAATAAATAAATAAATAAAAGGATATAGGTTTAGATATATATGTAAAAATACGATAGGATAAAATCAAAAGTTGATAAGGATATTATCAACTTTTGTGTTTGCTTATATCCTAGATAGAAAGAAGGAGCAGTAATGGTAACAATAAAATCAAAAAGAGAAATAGAATTAATGAGAGAAGCTTGCAAAGTTGTTGCTTTAACATATAAAGAATTAGAAAAAGTAATAAAACCAGGAATGACTACATGGGAACTAGATCAAATAGCAGAAAAAACAATGAGAAGTTTAGGTGCCATTCCAGCTGAAAAAGGATATGACATAGGAATAAGAGGTGTTCCGAAATATCCAGCAACACTTTGTGTATCTATCAATGATGAAGTCATTCATGGAATTCCTTCAAAACATAAAGTGATAAAAGAAGGCGATATTGTGAGTGTAGACACAGTGGCATTGAAAAATGGATTTAATGGAGATGCTGCCAGAACTTTTATGATAGGAAATGTTTCTAAAGAGGCAAGAAGATTAGTAGAAGTTACCAAACAAGCCTTTTTTGAAGGAATTAAATATGCAAAACCAGGTAATCGAATTGGAGATGTTTGTCATGCAATTGGAGAATATGTGCATTCACAAGGATATTCTGTAGTAAGAGAATTTCAAGGTCATGGAATTGGAAGAGAAATGCATGAAGATCCAGGTATACCAAATTATGGAAAAGCAGGTAGAGGAATTCGATTAGAACCAGGTATGACTTTGGCCATAGAACCTATGGTAATTCAAGGAAAACCAAATATTTTAGAATTAGATGATGGATGGACAATCATTACAGAAGATGGAAGCTTAGCAGCTCATTATGAAAATACAATTTTAATTACAGAAAAAGAGCCAGAAATATTGACAATACTTTAATTATGATGTATAATACAATAGTTATTATGCACAATGGATAATTTTGTGTAAAAATAGCTCTTTAAGGAGGGGAAAGAATTTGTCAAAGGAAGATGTTATAGAAGTTGAAGGAGTAGTGGTTGAAGCACTACCAAATACAACATTTAAAGTAGAATTAGAAAATGGACATCAGATTTTAGCCCATATATCAGGTAAATTAAGAATGAATTATATTAAGATTTTACCAGGAGACAAGGTAAAAGTAGAACTTTCACCTTATGACCTAAATAGAGGTAGAATTACTTGGAGAGCAAAATAAAATAGATAAAAATTAACCCAAATACATATATAAGTTATTTTAGGAGGTGCAAAAAATGAAAGTAAGACCATCAGTAAAACCAATATGCGATAAATGTAAAGTAATCAAAAGAAAAGGGAAAATTAGAGTAATTTGTGAAAACCCTAAACACAAACAAAGACAAGGATAGTCTTAAACATGCTAATAACACAAATTGGATAGCGGCTGTGAAATCAGAAATGATTTACATATCAAATTTGTGTTTATATATATGTCTTAAGGAAATTTAAAGACTGGGGTAAACACCAGTAGCATTTCACCTTTAGATGGAATTAAGACAAAACAATTAAAGATAAAAATAAGAAAGAAAAACAAAAAATATTTTGGAGGTGCAAAAACATATGGCTCGTATAGCAGGAGTAGATTTACCTAAAGAAAAAAGAGTAGAAATAGGACTTACATATATCTATGGAATAGGTGTATCAAGTTCTAGAAAAATCTTAGAAAAAGCAGGAATTAATCCAGATACTAGAGTAAAAGATTTAACTGATGATGAAGTTAATAGCATCAGAAAAGTTATTGACGAATCATACAAAGTTGAAGGTGATCTAAGAAGAGAAGTAGCATTAAACATCAAGAGATTAACAGAAATCGGATGCTACAGAGGATTAAGACATAGAAGAGGTCTTCCAGTTAGAGGACAAAGAACAAAAACGAATGCTAGAACAAGAAAAGGTCCTAGAAAATTAGTTAGTAAAAGCAAAAAATAATTAAAAATCGATTACAATCGATTAAAAGCATCAATCTGCACATTTTCGCTATTTATTTCAAACCTCGATGTACAAACGTACACCTTCGGCTTGCAATAAATATCAAAAATGCACATCTTAATACTTTTAATCAATTTTTATAAAAATTGTAAGATTGAAAAAATCAAAATGCATATAAATTAAATTCTATATAGAAATAGAGATGATTTCACTTAAATAAAGGAGGGAATTTATAACAATGGCTAATAATAAAACAACTAGAAAACCAGTTGCCAGAAGAAATAGAAAAAATATAGAAAAAGGTCAAGCACACATTCATTCTAGTTTTAACAATACAATTGTAACAATTACAGATGTACAAGGAAATGCAATTTCATGGGGAAGTGCTGGAGAATTAGGATTTAAAGGTTCTAGAAAAAGCACACCATATGCAGCAGGACAAGTTGCTGAAACAGCAGCAAAAGCAGCTATGGAACATGGATTAAAAACAGTAGAAGTATTTGTTAAAGGACCAGGTGCTGGTAGAGAAGCAGCAATCAGAGCTTTACAAACAGCAGGATTAGAATTAAGTAGCATCAAAGATGTAACACCAATACCACACAATGGTTGTAGACCACCAAAAAGAAGAAGAGTATAATTCAAAAAAATAAAAAGGAGACAACATACGTAAGGTGTGTCCCCTGACATTAGTTAAGAAAGGAGAAATAAAATGGCAAGATATAAAGACGAACAATGTCGTAGATGCCGTAGAGAAGGACAAAAATTGTTCTTAAAAGGTGATAGATGTTATTCAGATAAATGTAGTATTTCAAGAAGAAACTATGCACCAGGACAACATGGACAAAAAAGAGCAAAACTTTCTGAATACGGAACTCAATTAAGAGAAAAACAAAAAACAAAAGCATATTATGGAGTTGGAGAAAAGCAATTTAGAAAATATTTCGAAATGGCTTCAAATAAAAAAGGTGTAACAGGTGAAAACTTATTACAAATCTTAGAAAGTAGATTAGATAATGTTGTATATAGATTAGGATTTGGAACATCAAGAGCACAAGCAAGACAATTTGTTAATCATGCTCAATTCGAAGTAAATGGTCAAAAAGTAGATATTCCATCTTACTTAGTAAAACCAGGAGATGTTATTACAGTAAGAGAAATTAAAAAAGATAATTCAACAATCAAAGCAAATATTGAAGAATCTGCTAAGAGACCAGTTCCAGCTTGGTTAGAAAAAGATAATGAGAAGATGAGTGGTAAAGTATTAAGATTAGCATCTAGAGAAGATATTGATATTCCAATCGAAGAACATTTAATAGTAGAGCTTTACTCAAGAAATTAATTTGTGAAGGTTTAATAGGAACTGTAATGATTTTACGAAAGAAACCTATGAAGTTTTTAAAAAGTTTGAGATATAATCTCGAATATTAGGAGGTAAAAATGATAGAATTTGAAAAGCCAAAT
The DNA here is from genome assembly GCA_949288185.1 of uncultured Eubacteriales bacterium. Classification (GTDB taxonomy): domain Bacteria; phylum Bacillota; class Clostridia; order TANB77; family CAG-508; genus CAG-269. The sequence continues at coordinate 8,974 of CASEIZ010000042.1, forward strand.
ATTGAATGTCTAGAGGTAGATGATACAAATAATTATGCAAAATTTGTATGTGAACCATTAGAGAGAGGGTATGGAGTAACAATCGGAAATTCTTTAAGAAGAATACTACTTTCATCACTACCAGGATGTGCAATAACAAGTGCTAAAATTGATGGAGTATTACATGAATTTTCAACAGTTCCAAATGTTGTAGAAGATGTACCAGAAATTATAGTGAACTTAAAAAGTGTTAGGTTAAAATTTTCAGAAAATGAAGAAAAAATATTGAGAATCGACCATAAAGGTGAAGGTGAAGTGTTAGCAGGAGATATTATTACTGATGGAACAGTAGAAATATTAAATCCAGATTTACATATTGCCACTGTTTCAGAAGGAGGACATTTAAAAATTGAAATGACTGCTGATAGAGGAAGAGGATATAATTCATCTGAAAAGAATAAAAAACCAAACCAAGATATATCTGTACTTCCAATAGATTCTATCTATACACCAGTAAAAAAAGTAAACTATCAAGTTGAAAATACAAGAGTAGGACAAATGGTAGATTATGATAAATTAGTGATAGAAGTATGGACAGATGGTAGTTTAAAAGCTCACGAAGCGTTAAGTTTAGCAGCAAAAGTAATGACAGGACATTTAGAATTGTTTATTGATTTATCAGAAGCAGCTAAAAATACACAAGTTATGATTGAAAAAGAAGAATCAAAGAAAGAAAAAGTATTAGAAATGTCAATCGAAGAGCTAGAATTATCAGTAAGATCATTCAACTGCTTGAAAAGAGCAGGTATTGCAACAGTAGAAGATTTAACAAATAAAACGGAAACAGACATGATGAAAGTAAGAAATTTAGGTAAGAAATCTTTTGACGAAGTAACAGCAAAACTACATTCATTGGGATTAGATTTTGCAAAAGAAGATGAATAAAGATAAATAGAAAATGAGAAAAAAGTTAAATAGGGTCAACACATATTCAATGGGTGAAGGGATGTATTGTGTCCTGATAGGAAAAAATGTGAAAAGATGTGTCCCCTGACAATTAGTTAAAGGAAGGTGAAAAAATTGGCTACAAATAGAAAATTAGGTAGAACAACAGATATCAGAATGGCAATGTTAAAAACTTTAACAACGGATTTAATCATGCATGGAAAAGTTGAAACAACTTTAGCAAGAGCAAAAGAAGTAAAAGCAATCGCTGATAGTCTTATTGCATTAGCAATCAAAGAAAAAGATAACTTTGAAGAAGTTGAAGTTAAAGTTGTAAAAGCAAAATTAGATTCTAAAGGTAATAAAGTAACAGAATTAGTAAAAAGCAAAAATGGAAAAGAATATTTAAAAGTTGTTAAAGAAGAAACAACTGAAAAAAGACAAAAAGATATGCCATCAAGATTAAATGCTAGAAGAAAAATGATGAGAACAATTAATAAAGTAACAGATAGTGAAGGTAAAAACGTAGATTTACCAGCAAAGCTATTTAATGAAATTGCTCCAAAATATGCAGGTAAAAATGTAGGAGGATATACTAGAATTTTAAGAGTAGGTCCTAGAAGAGGAGACGGAGCAGAAGTTGCTGTATTACAATTAATATAATAAAGATAAAAAATTAATCCTAATCCAATTATGGAAAAGGATTATTTTTTTTGTTAATAGGGTAATTTGTAAGAAGATAATAGACACTAAAGAAAAAAGAATAACATATAATAAAATCATAGGAGGCAATCATATGGAATTTATATTAAATACAATATTTTGGACATTAGCCTTATATGGTTTATATGAAATTATCAAAAATATTATATATATTAATACATATACACGATTTAAAAGTAAAGGAATTTATTTAATTATTGGTGTAAAAAATCAGGAAGAAGTGATAGAGGGATTTTTAAGGTCTATTCTATTTAAAATCTTATATGGAAGAGAAGAGTATTTTAGAAATATTATTGTAGCAGATTTAGAATCAACAGATAATACAAAAGAAATCTCAAAGAAATTGTCGAAAGAATATGAATGTTTAAAAGTATTAAGTTGGAAAGAAGCTAGAGAGTTAATGGATAATATAGATGAAAGTTAATGTCGCATAGAGTTCGTTTGTCTATGCGACATTTTGCTATTTTATAAAATTTATATTGAAAATAAAAAAGTGTTATGATAAAATTTGAATGCAATATTTTGATATAAACAAATCAAAAAATGTAGTAAAAGGGGATAAAATATGAATTTAAAAACAGTAAATGAGATTTTTGGTTATGGACTTTTTGGAATAGGCGCATTAAAAATTATATTTACAATTTTAGTTTTTTCGCAGATATTTATAAATGTAAACATAGCATTTAATGGAGGAGATGGCACAGATTATGGATATTATCCAACATTTTCTATGATACTTGGTGGTGCACAGCTTTTATTGGCCATTGGTTCTATCATTATGATAATGGTAAATGTAACGAAACAACCAGGAGTAATACCAGGTTATTTATGGGGATTAGGTGCTATTCTAATAGAACTGATAACACCTTCAAGCATATATATATTTGTTTTATTTGCAGAATGTGGTATGTATATGAAAGCAGGGCATAAAATTAGAAGTAAGAATGAAATTTATAAAAGTGAATTTAGACCTAAAACAAGCAAAAAAATAATCAAAAACACAGAATGGTTTTATAATGAACCAAACGAACAGAACGGACAAGAAAATGTAAAAAAACAAAAAAGAATGGAAAAGTTGGAAAAAGAGCTTGAAGAATGGAAACAATTATTAGATAATGGAGAAATAGACGAAGAAACATATCATCAAGAAACCAATAGACTGATTGAAAAAGAAAGAAAAAGAAGTGAACGAGGAGCATAAGATGATTAATGCGACATGACACAAAATGTCCCAAACAGAAACGTCCCCAAAAGGACATTTTTTTATTGAAAAACACTTGATTTTTCTGGCAAAACTTGGTATAATATTTAGCGTATTAAACACATAAAGTGAGTTTTAAAGGGTGTGCCAATGTAATTGGTCCTAAGAAACAAAGAACTTTATGGAAGAAATAACAAAAAGGGAGGAATTAAAAATGGCAGTAGTTGCAATGAAACAATTACTTGAAGCAGGTGTTCACTTTGGACATCAAACAAGAAGATGGGATCCTAAAATGGCAGAATATATATTCCAAGCTAGAAACGGAATTCACATCATCGATTTACAAAAAACTTCTAAAAAACTTGATGAAGCATATGCTTTCTTAAAAGAACAAGTTGAAGAAGGAAAAACAGTTCTATTTGTAGGAACTAAAAAACAAGCACAAGAATGTGTAAAAGAAGCAGCATTAAAATGCGGAATGTACTATGTTGATCAAAGATGGTTAGGAGGAATGCTAACAAACTTTGATACAATTCAAAAAAGAATTCAAAGATTAAAAGACTTAGAAGCTATGGAACAAGATGGTACATTTGAAGTATTACCTAAAAAAGAAGTTATTCTATTAAAGAAAGAAATGGAAAAATTAGAAAGAAACTTAGGTGGAATTAAAGAAATGGACAAACTACCAGGTGTTATCTTCTTAGTAGATCCTAAAAAAGAAAGAATTGCTATCTTAGAAGCTAAAAAATTAAATATACCAGTTATTGGATTAGTGGATACAAACTGTAATCCAGAAGAATTAGATTACCCAATTCCAGGTAATGATGATGCTATCAGAGCAGTAAAATTAATTGCTGATGTTATGGCAAATGCAGTTATTGAAGGTAAACAAGGTGAAAGCTTTGAAGCTGGAGAAGAACAACAAGAAGAAGTAGTAACTGAAGAACCTACAACAATAGAAGAAGTTGTAGCAAACGAAGAAGAAAACAAAGAAGTAGAAGAATAATAAATTTGTTTAATAAAAGAAGAGTAGGGCTTTTCTGCTCTATTCTTTTTATTAAATAGGAACAAATGATGTTCTTATTCAATAAAAATAATATTTACGGAAAAATTGCAAAGTGATTTTTCTATAATAAAAAAGGAGGAATTTATAATGGTAACAGCTAGCTTAGTAAAAGAGTTAAGAGAAAAAACAGGTGCAGGAATGATGGATTGCAAAAAAGTTTTAACAGAAACTGATGGAGATATGGAAAAAGCAATCGAATTATTAAGAGAAAGAGGAATTGCAAAAGCAGCTAAAAAATCAGGAAGAGTTGCAGCAGAAGGTTTAGTTGAAGCATATATCTCAGAAGATGGAAAAGTAGGAGCAATCGTAGAAGTAAATTCAGAAACAGACTTTGTTGCTAAAAATGAAGAATTCAAAACATTTGTTATGAATGTAGCAAAACAAGTTGTTGAAAAAAATCCAAAAGATGTAGAAGATTTATTAAATCAAGAAGCTACATTTGAAGCTGGAAAAACAGTAAATGAAGCATTAGTAGAAAAAATTGCTACAATTGGTGAAAATTTAAGTATCAGAAGATTTGCAAGATTTGAATCAAAAGGATTATTAGAATCATACATCCATGGAGATGGCAAAATTGCTGTTTTAATCAATATGGCAAAAGGTGATAAAGAAGTAGCAAAAGATTTATGTATGCAAATTGCAGCAGCAAGACCAGAATACTTAAATGAACAATCAGTTCCAGCAGAAAGAGTAGATAAAGAGAAAGAGATTTTGAAAGCACAAACAATGAATGAAGGAAAACCAGAAGCAATTGCAGAAAAAATTGTACAAGGAAGAATTAGAAAATTCTTTGAAGAAATTTGTTTAGTTGACCAAGTATTTGTTAAAGATTCAAATATGAAAGTATCTGAATTATTAAAACAAAAAGATGCAGAAGTTGTAGAATTTGCAAGATTTGAAAAAGGTGAAGGAATCGAGAAAAAAGAAGAAAACTTTGCTGAAGAAGTTATGAATCAATTAAAATAAGAATATGATTATTTTGTTAATAAGAATGGACCTTGAGTTACTCGAGGTCTGTTTCGATTTTAGAGATATCGTCGATGATGTCTGTGATAGCTTATAATAAGTTATAAGAAGTTTGAAAGAGGATAAAATGGAAAAAGATTATATTATAGCAAGAGTAAAAGATGCATCTGGTGAAAATTTTGATAAATTTGAACATACAATAATTGGACTATATGATAGCAAAGAGAATATTTCGAATGCTTTTGATAAATGGCTGAATGAGCATAATGCAGCCATATCTATTAATCACAGATTTTTTTAGAAGTATTAGATATAAACCTTAATGAATATGCAGATTTATCATCAAGAGCTAAAGGGGTTTGGAGAAGAATAAAGGAATATAAAAAATAATTAAAATAGGAACGATTTGGCACGTCCCTAACGTTTTAATTTTAAGAAAAAATTAATAAATTTAGTAAAAATACTGTATTTTTTCAAAATATATGATAGAATATCTCTGATAAGAATATAGTAAGGAGAGTGGAAAAATTGTCAGAGGCAAAATATAAAAGAGTACTATTAAAATTAAGTGGAGAAGCATTAGCCGGAGAACAAAAGACAGGAATAGATGCAAAAACAGTAGGAAAGATATGTGATAAAATAAAAGAAGTTGTAGAGATGGGAGTACAAGTAGCCATTGTTGTTGGAGGAGGAAACTTCTGGAGAGGCAGAAATGGACATCAAATGGAACAAACAACAGCAGACTATATGGGAATGTTAGCAACTGCTATGAATGGATTAGCATTGCAAGATGCATTAGAAGCAAGAGGACTTCATTCAAGAGTACAAACTGCTATTGAAATGAGAGAAATTGCAGAACCATTTATACAAAGAAAAGCAGAAAAGCATTTAGAAAAAGGAAGAATTGTTATATTTGCTTGTGGTACAGGACATCCATATTTTACAACAGATACAGCAGCAGTTTTAAGAGCAACGGAAATTAAAGCAGATATTATCCTTTTAGGAAAAGCAATTGATGCAGTATATTCTGCAGACCCAAAAGTACAACCAGATGCAATCCGATTTGAAGAAATTTCATACTTAGATGTTTTAAATAAAGATTTAAAAGTAATGGATTCAACAGCAACTGCTATGTGTAGAGATAATAATATACCTTTATTAGTATTTGGGATAGCAGATCCAGAAAACATTGTAAAAGCAGTAAAAGGTGAAAAAATAGGAACCATCGTTTCATAAACTAAATATAAAAAATATAAAAGAGGAGAGATAATTATGGATTATGAAGATTTAAAAGAAAGAATGGGAAAAACAATTAACAATTTTGCTGAAAAATTAGCAGAAGTTAGAGCAGGAAGAGCAAACCCTGCTATATTAAACAAAGTAAAAATAGATTATTATGGAACACCAACACCAATTAACCAAGTAGCAGGAATATCTGTTCCAGAAGCTAGATTAATTGTTATACAACCATGGGATTTGAGTGTTCTAAAAGAAATTGAAAAAGCTATTTTAGCTTCAGATATTGGAATCAATCCAAATAATGATGGAAAAGTCATAAGACTAGCTTTTCCTGAATTAAATGAAGAGAGAAGAAAAGAATTAGTAAAAGATGTAAAGAAAATGGCAGAAGAAGCAAAAGTAGCTATAAGAGCAATTAGAAGAGATGGAATTGAAGAAGCAAAAGCAGAGCAAAAAGAAGGAAATATGACAGAAGATGAACTAAAAAATGCAGAAAATGAAATACAAAAATTAACAGATAAACATGTAGAAGAAATTGATGAAATTTTAAGTAAAAAAGAAAAAGAAATTATGAGTGTATAATGTGTATAAGAAATTTGTGTTCTAATAAACTTAAAGATTTTGATACACATATGTGATATCATATTTTAGAAAGGTCAGACAAGGATATGGACTTTAAAGAAGAATTAAAACAATATCAGAATCTAGTGAATGGGGAATTAGCGAAATATGTAGAAACAAAAAAATGTCCGGAAGAAATGTTAAATCGTTCAATGGAATATAGCTTAATGGCTGGTGGAAAAAGATTAAGACCTATTTTAGTTATTGCAACATATCAAATATTTAAAAAAGATATTCAAGAATGTATACCATTTGCAGTAGCCATTGAAATGGTACATAATTTTTCTTTAGTCCATGATGATTTACCAGGAATTGATAATGATGGTTTTAGACATGGAAAACCAACCAATCATAAACAATTTAACGAAGCAACAGCTATATTAGCAGGGGATGGATTATTAAATTATGCCTATAGAGTCATTAGTAAAAACTTAGAGGATTCTAACAAAGAGGACTTATCTAAAAAGATAAAAACATTTCAAGAATTTTCAGAAGCAGTAGATAAAATGATTAGAGGAGAATTTGTTGATACTGAAGTTGAAGGAAAGCAGATTTCAGAAGAAACTTTAGAATATATCCATAAAAATAAAACAGGAGCCTTATTAACTTTATGTGTTAGAATGGGAGCAATACTTGCAGAAGCGCCACAAGAAGATTTAGAAAGATTAACATCTTATGCAGAAAAAATAGGTTTGGCTTTTCAAATTAAAGATGATATCTTATCAGAAGAAGGAGATGAAAAGGTTTTAGGAAAACCTGTAGGAAATGATAAGATATTAGAAAAATGTACATATGTTTCTAAATATGGATTGTCTGGCGCAAAAGAAAAATTAGAAAACTTAACCAAAGAAGCAATAGAAGAACTACAGATATATCATGAGAAAGCAGAATTTTTAGTAGAATTGGCAAAATATATAAAAGAACGTAATAAATAAGAGGGAGAATAAACATGTTTGATAAACAATATATGCCTAGACATATTGCCATTATTATGGATGGAAATAGAAGATGGGCAAAAGCACAAGGGAAACCTGCTAGTTTTGGACATAAAGCAGGAGCAAAGACATTAGAAAAAATCGTTAGATATGCAAATAAAATCGGGTTAGAATATATAACCGTATATGCATTTTCAACAGAAAACTGGAAAAGAACAGAAGAAGAAGTAAAAGCATTAATGATGCTTTTGCAAAGTTATTTAGATGATTATTCAAAAAGAGCTGATACAGAAAATATTCGTGTAAAAATATTAGGAGATATATCTGCATTAGCACCAGGAATGCAAAAAAGCATAAATAATTGTATGGAGAGAACAAAAGATAATACAGGTGTTACATTTAATATTGCTTTAAATTATGGTGGAAGAGATGAAATAGTAAAAGCAATCAAAAATATAGCACAAGAAGTCAAAGAAGGGAAAATCGATATACAAGATATATCAGAAGAAATGGTTTCAAATAACTTATATACAAAAGGAGAACCAGATCCAGATTTGTTAATTAGAACAAGTGGAGAATTACGATTGAGCAATTTTCTACCATGGCAATTGGTATATAGTGAATTTTTATTTATTGAGAAAAATTGGCCAGACTTTACAGAAGAGGATTTGGATAATGCGATTGTAGAATATGAAAAAAGAACCAGAAAATTTGGAGCAAATTAAAAATAAAAAAGAAAAGAAGAGGAGTCGTTATGGATATAAAAAGAATTACGTCTGGCTTATTAGGATTTCCATTAGTATTACTAGTATTGATTATTGGAAATGTTTTTGTAGTAGATGTTGCACTAGCAATTATTGCCATATTAGCAATGGATGAATATTTTAATGCAATTTCAAAAATTGCAAAACCAGTAAGATGGATAGGATACTTAAGCTGTGTTAGTATTGTATTAATTCATGTCATACCAGAGCCTTATTTATTACATACAGCAATTTTAGCTATTCCTACATTACTATTAATATTATTTATTCAAGTCATTATAACAGAGATGAAAACCAATTTTAAAGATGTAGCTTATACACTTTTTGGTATCTTATATGTTGTGATGTTACTTATGTTCTTTGCTAAAATCAATGGAATGGAAAATGGAAATATTCTTATTTGGTATGTCATATTTGCCGCATGGGGAACAGATATATTTGCCTATTTTATTGGAAAATATTTTGGAAAACATAAATTTAGTAAAATTAGTCCAAACAAGTCAATAGAAGGTTGCATAGCAGGAACAATTGGTGGAATACTAATCATGCTAATATATACATATGTAGCAAATACTTTCTGGGGAATGGGATATTCATATGTTGCAATAGGAATTATTGGACTTGTACTAAGTATTATTGGCCAAATAGGTGATTTTGCAGCTTCTAGTATAAAAAGATATGTAGATATAAAAGATTATAGCAATTTAATTCCAGGACATGGTGGAATGTTAGATAGAATTGATAGTTTGATATTTTTAGCACCTTTTGCCTATGTATTATTTATGTTTATATAGAAAATGTCCCATTGGGGACGTTTCTGTTTGGGACATTTTGTCTCATTGAGATCGTTTGTTGATGCGACATTTTGTCTCATTGAGTTCGTTTGTTGATGCGACATTTTAGATAAATTTATATTGGTACGAGGAGGAAGAATTTGATAACATTTATTATATCTGCTTTAAAAATTATCATATTATTAGGTTTTTTAATCTTAATACATGAACTTGGTCACTTTATAGTGGCCAAACTTTGTAAAGTAAAAGTAAATGAATTTTCCATTGGTTTTGGACCAGGAATCTGGAGTAAACAAGGAAAAGAAACAAAACATTCATTAAGAGCAATTCCATTGCGGTGGATATGTTAGTATGGAAGGAGAAGATGAAGCTTCAGAAGATGATAGGTCATTTTCTAAGGCAAGTATTCCAAAAAGAATTGCAATATGTGCCGCAGGAGCCATTGTGAATATTATATTTGCTGTGGTGGTTTATTTTATCGTTTTGGCAACATCAGGTGTGTATATCTCAAATGTTGTAGATTCTACAATTCCTGAATATGCAGCAGAACAAGCAGGAATTCAAAGCGGAGATAAGATTGTAGAATTAAATGGAGAAAAAGTAGATAATAAATATGACTTAGATGATATTATGGAAAATGCTACTGGAGAAGATATTCTTGTAAAGGTGGAAAGAAATGGAGAAACGTTAGAATTTAACATAAAGCCTACAGAAGTGCAATCAAAAGTTACAGGAATGTATTTAGACGATAAATGTCAAGTCATTATGGTGAAAAAGGGAAGTAGTAGTGAAAAACAAGGTATACAAGCAAATGATGTAATCACCAAAATTAATAATGTAGAAACCAACGGGGATACCAATAAAATCATAGAAGCATTACAACAAGATGAAACAGAAACGATTTCTTTAACGATTCAAAGAGGAAATGGAGAAATCAATATAGAATTTACACCAGATTATGTTTCTACCTATTATTTAGGTGTTAATATGAAAATGGCACCAGATACATTTTTAAATAGATGCTATTATGGTGTTATTGAAACCAAAAATTTTATATTTTCAATTGTAGATAATGTAAAACAATTATTTACAGGAAATGTAGGTATAGACCAAATGACAGGACCAATTGGAATAGGAGAAATGGTTTCTCAAACAAATGGATTTAGAGAATTCATCCATTTAATGGCTTTGATATCTATTTCTTTAGGAGTAACCAACTTATTACCAATACCAGCATTAGATGGAGGAAAAATATTAATTTTAATTATAGAAGCAATTAGAAGAAAACCAATGAAACCAGAGAATGAAATTAATATACAATTGTTAGGGTTTTCGATATTAATAGCCTTAGCTATTTATGTTTCATATAATGATATATTACGATTACTTTAATGTCGCATAGAGTTCGTTTGTCTGTCGCATAGAGTTCGTTTGTCTATGCGACATTTTTTGTCTCATTGACATCGTTTGTCTATGCGACATTTTTGATAATATAGAAAAAAAGAAAAAACGATTGACTAAAAAAAATGCGAATGATATAATGATAATGTCAAAAATTATACAAAATTGTAAAAAGATACTAATATAGATAAACGAAAGAATTTAAAGGAGAGAAACCATGAAAAAAGTAAGAATAATAAAATTTATTTCAATCGTATTAATTTTAACAATACTCGCATATACTTTATTAGTATTGTTTGATAATAATAAAACATATGCAGTCTCACAATGGATTAGTTCAGATATAGATGGAATTGATGAATCATTATACCCAGGATTTAAAGAAAAAATAAAAAGTTTACAAGCTCAATATCCGAATTGGACATTTAAAGTATTATATACAGACTTAAATTGGTCAGATGTCATTTCAAATGAATATGTAGGACATAATTCAGGACCTAGAAATATGATACAAGCAACAACCAATTATCAAGGACAATGGATTTGCCCAATTTGTTCATATAAAAATAGTTCATGGAGATGTGCATCACAAGTAGCAATTGAATATATGATGGATCCAAGAAATTCATTAAATTCATCAGATATTTTTCAATTTGAAGAATTGACAATTAATGGTTGTGATATAAATGCAATCAATTCAATGATAAGTGGTACATTTTTACAAGGACATGCTAATGAAATCGCAAACTCAGCAAATGCTACACAGATAAATCCATATTATATAATTGCAAGATTAATTCAAGAACAAGGAAGAAATGGTTCTGCAACATCTTCTGGAGCAAGTGGATATTATAACCCATTTAATATAGGTGCAACAGGAAATTCCGATGCAGAAGAAATTGAAAATGCAATTAATTATGCAAAAAAACAAGGATGGAATACATTAGAAAAAGCAATTACTGGAGGAATTAACTTTATAGCAAATGACTATATTAAACAAGGACAAAATACCTTATATTTCCAAAAATTTGATGTTGAAAATCAATATAATGGATTATATTGGCATCAATATATGCAAAACTTAATGGCAGCACAAAGCGAAGGAAATACTTTAAGAAAAACATATTTAGATATAAACTCAATTAGTTCAAAACATACATTTATTATACCTTTATATAAAAATATGCCAAGAACAGCATGTAGCAGACCAGACGGAAGTGCTGATGCTACAGTATCAGGAGATATTGTAAAAGTCAATGCAAATGGTGGATTAAATATGAGAAATGCACCAAATGGTTCTGTGATAGGAGCAGTATCTAGTGGAGAGATTGTTACAAGAATCGAAAAGGCAACATCAAAAGTAGCAGGAACTTATTGGGATAAAATAAGAAGAGCAAATGGTGAAGAAGGATATGTTGCTAGACAAACATATGATAATGAGGCAGAATATAAATTATATTTGTTACCATTAGGAGATGATGGAAGTAATACTGGAGATACAGGAAATGCAGATAATGGTAATACAACAACTGCAAAAAAAGGTGATGTGACAGGTGATAATAAATTAGATTCAATGGATATGTACCAATTAATTCAATATATTTTAGGTAATATATCTTGGGAACAAGATGTAAAAGAAATTGCAGATATGAATAATGATAATCTTATAGATTCAATGGATATGTATTTATTGATACAAAAAATAATAAATGAGTAGGAGTTAGCACAGATGAGTATAAAAAAAATAATTTTATCAATAATATTCTTTTTAGGAATTATACTAATTAGCAATTATGCGAAAGCTACAACAATTAGTATAAATCCTACAAATCCAAAGGTAGGAGATACAGTTACAGTTACAGTTACAGTTCCTAATGTACATACTTCAACGGTTACTGCAAACGTAACAGGGATAGTATCAGGAACAATTAAAGTAGTAGGAGGAGATATGGCTGGGAATCCTTCAACATATTCAAATTCAGCAAGCTATTATTGTTCACAAGAAGGAACAATTAACGTTGCCATTACTTCAGACTCATCTGCAGTATTAAATGGAAATTATGTTGATGTAGGGGCATCAACAAGTGTAAGAGTAAGTGCGGATAGTAGTTCAGGTGGTTCTTCATCAGGAAATTCCTCATCAGGAGGTTCATCCTCATCAGGCAGTTCTTCATCAGGAGGAAGTGCAACATCAAATGACAAAACTACTCCAACGCCAGAAAAAGAATCAAGCAATGCAAATTTAAGTAATTTAGGAATTAGACCAAATGATTTTTCAGGATTTACTCCAGGAACAACTACATACAATGTTACAGTTCCAGAAGACGTAGAAAGTGTAGAAGTATATGCAACAGCACAGGATTCAAATGCAACTATATCAGGAACAGGAAATAAAACACTTGAATATGGAGAAAATGCTTTAAATGTTGTGGTTACAGCAGAAGATGGAACCACAAAAACATATACAATTAATGTAACAAGAGAGGGAGAAGAAGCAACAGAAGAAACGACAGAAGTCGTTAATGGATTATCTAGCATAACAATTGGTGATTTAGAATTAAGCCCTTCTTTTAAAACAGATGTATATGAATATACAGTAAAATATATTGGAGAAGATACATCATTAGATATACAGGCGGTTGCTACAGACCCTAGTTATACAGTAGAAATAGTAGGAAATGAAGAATTAAAAGAAGGAGAAAATACCATTACAATTTTGGTTACTGATAGTGAAGGAAATAATGTAGCAACATATCAGTTAACAGTTGATAAATCACTTGTAGATGAAGAAGCTTTAGCAAGAGAAGAAGCAGAAAGAAAACAACAAGAACAAAGAAGAATGTTTATGATAGCAGGAGGAATCATAGCTGTTATACTTATTATAGTTATCATTATTGTAATAAAACGTAGAAGAAATAGAGCATATGCGGAAGAATTCTCAGGAGTTCCATTTGCAGGAATCAATGATGAGGATGAATATGATAATAATTATGATGATTATGGCAATTATGACAATGATAATCAATTTGATAATTATCATGATGAAAATGTAAATGGACAAAGTGACTTCTTGCAAGAAAATTATGATAATCAAACATTATCAACAGAAGAAACGAATAAAGAAAATAATCAAGAAATGACTAGTGGATTAGCATTCGAAGATGGTGAAGAAAAAAGAGAAAAAGAAAAAGCCAAAAGAGATTTCTTAGAGGGATATAATTCTGATTACACTGATGAATATGAAGAAGATAAGCCACGAAGGAGCAGAAAAAAAGGAAAAAGATTTAAATAAAAAGATAATAGAAAATACCCTATTTACGTTAAAGTAAAGGGTGTTTTCTATTTTTCTACATAAAAGAGGTGTTTACAGATAATAAAAATATACTTATACGAGCAATAATGTCTAGCTAAAATTCATACAGAAGTCATATAAATACATTGAAAAAAACAAATAGGATGTGGTATAATGAAAAACATGAATAGAGAAAACATAAAAGAAGTAATGAATAATTTAATAAGAAATATTAGAAACGGAATAGAGCACATTCCTAAAAAAGTAAAGATAATTAGTGTAGTAATAGTAATTCTGATTTTTGTTTGCTGTCTAATTTTTGTATGGATTATGGAAAGCCAAAAACAAAAATATGTAGAATATAATGGAGAAAACTTGAAAGAAAGTAAATATCCAGGATATAAAGAATTAATAGACAAACTACAAGAAGAACATCCAAATTGGACATTTACACTATTCTATACAAAATTAGACTGGGAAGAAGTAATCGCAAATGAAGGTCATAAAGACAATACAGAATATCCAACAAATTTAATTCCGGATTCTTCAGAATATCCAGAGGATTGGAAATGCGAAATAGACAAAGATAGAACTTTTGATAATGGAACATGGTTATGTGCTTCTGATAAGGCAATCAAATATCAAATGGATCCTAGAAATATATTAAATGATGAAAATATATTCCAATTTGCAGAATTGAAATATGTAGAAGGTGCACAGACAGAAGAAGGAATTTATGAAATAACAGAAGGTTCTTTTTTAGAAGGAGATAGTATATCAGAAGCATTGATACAAGCAGGAAAAAATGCCAATTTAGATCCATATTTTATAGCATCCAGATTAATTCAAGAACAGGGAAGAAATGGAACTGTATTGTCTAGAGGTTGTGAGTATAACAATACAATTGTGTATAATCCATTTAATATCAATGCCAAAGGAAATTCACAAGAAGAAATTATTGAAAATGCAGCGCAATATGCATATGAACAAGGATGGGATAGCTTAGAAAAAGCATTAATCGGTGGAATAGAATTCTTAAAAGAAGGATATATTAATGTGGGACAAAATACTTTATATTTACAAAAGTTTGATGTGGTTAATCAAGATGAAAGTTTGTATACCCATCAATATATGCAAAATTTATTAGCTCCACAATCAGAGGCAAGTAACATGAAGGAAATTTATGAAGCTTCTAATACTGTAGATGCAGCATTAAACTTTATTATTCCTTTATATGAAAATATGCCAGAAGAAGTATCTGAGAGATAATTAAAAACAAAAATATTGTACAGGAGGAATTGACATTATACAAAATATGCGATAAAATTTATCCTGTACATTTAATATGCCACTATAGCTCAGTTGGTAGAGCAACGGATTCGTAACCCGTAGGTCAGCAGTTCGATTCTGCTTAGTGGCTCCAAGAGATTTTTAAGAAAATCAGAGCTTTTACTTGAGAGAGTGAGAATTGCTTGATTTTTTTGATTTTTGTGAAAAATTCTTAGAAACTGTAAGTGTGAATTGATTTAAGCTTAGAGCGAAGACTCTTTCAATCTCTCTCATTATTTTTTAAAATTTTTCAAAATTCATAAAAAAGACTTCAAAAAGACTTCAAAACAAATTTTTTGAAGTCTTTTTAGCTTCTTTATCGCTCGTTCCAATCGTTTGCGACGATTTTTGATGTTGGAAAATAAATAATATTTGAACGTGATTTTTTGTTATTTTCTAAAATTTCTTGTTCTTCATTATCATCTGTTAATTTATCTTTAAATACTCCTATTTTGTCATAGTATTTGGAAACTTCTTTAGTGGATTTTGCTTTTACTTCGTCAAATATTGTTACATAAGTTTTAAGTGTTACAGATACATCAGAATGTCCCATCAATTTAGAAAGAATAATAGGTTCAATACCTGCTTCAATATTTCTTGTTGCATAAGTGTGTCGTAAGGCATGTGTGGCCATATTTTTTTGATAAATACCTAAATTAATAAGTCTTGTTTTTAACTGACTATTAGAAGAGGGCTCACGTACTATATCGCCTTTTGAATTTACAAACAATAAATGATTTTTATGAGTTTTAGCAATTTCCATTTGTTCTTTTAGATAGGGCAATATATTATCTGGTATTGGAAGAATACGAGTACCAGCTTCAGTTTTAGTATTTTCGTTAATAATTGGCTGTTCATTTCTATCTAAGATAACTGTTTTATGTATATATATTTGTTTTTTATCTAAATCAATATCTTCTAAGCTTAAAGCATTTGCTTCTCCAATTCTTAATCCCATATACATTTGCAGTAAAGAGGCGTTTTTATATGGATAATCTTTTAAAGAGCTTTCTTCTATGTATTTTGTAAATATCTTTTGTTGCTCTATTGTTAATCCAATAATTTTTTTTGTTGCTTTAGTACAACGGGGCTTAACTTTACTATCGATTGGAAATTCGTCAATGATGCCTTTCCTAAAAGCATATTCAAGTCCTAGTTTAATTTCACTATAAAATTTATCGAAAGTGTTTTTAGCATATTCTTTGGAGAGTTCTATAAAAAGTTCTTGATAATCTTCTTCTGTTAAATCTTTTACATTTTTATAAGCAATATCTGACTTTGCTATTCTTTTAAACAATCTTTGAATTCTATTGTAGTGAGAATCTCCTATCAATCCTGCTTTATCTCTACGATTTAGATTATACTTAAGTAATTCTAAAAATTGAATTCCGTTTTTGACAATATAATTAACATTATTGTATTTATATAGTAATTTTTCTGCATTGTCATACACTTCGGATTTTGTTTTTCCATAAACAGTTTGGCGAGGTTCACCCTCTTTAACAGTTACTTTTAAACTATATCTTTTATTTTTCTTGTCATAAAAAGGTTTATTATTTCTTATATTATTTTTATTTATTATTTATTTCTGTCCTTTCAATGTTTTCATGTTTTTCCATTTTCCAAATAAGATAAGCAAGAAGAGTAACTGTTTTTTGTTTTCCAATGTTTACAGAAGGAAAGTTTTTATCTTTAAAAAGCTTATTAGTTAAATTTAAACCCATTTTTAAATCTTTTGCGACATCTGATACAGTTAAATTAATAAAAGGATCTTTTAAGTGTTTTAAAGCTTCAATTATCATTTGTTCTTTTAGAGTTTTTTCTTTAGTATCAATTACTTTTTCTTGTATATTTATATTATTCATTTTTGAATACCTCACTTTTTAATATTTTAGATAAAATCAACTCTATATCTACTAATACTTGTAATAAGGCTTTTTCAAAATTTGTATTGTTAATATTTTCAAAACCTCGTTCACTGTAAGTAATTGCTTTTTGCTTATATTCTTTTGAAATAGCTTTTAAAATATTATTTGTATTATTATTAAAACTTTTGTTAATTAAGTCTTGTGTATACCAAATAATGTCCTCTTGTGAAAGTCCTTTAAATTCACGTTCTTGTTTGTCTATATTGATAAGAATGAAATCTCCTTTAATACTCCTAAAAGGTAATACAATATTAGGTTGCATGTATTTCATTAATTGTTTATTGTTGCAAATTATATAAAGACTTTCATAAGGGATGATATCAAGTTGATTTTTTATAATAGCTTTTTTTAGAGTAAATACATTGGGAATAATTTTAACTGTTGGTGTTTGTCCAGCTTTTTTATATATAACTCTAACTGAATTTGTATGATTTGCTTTATTCATCAAATGTGTGTCGATTTTTCTTTTTATTTTCATTGTGAATTACCACCTTTTTTCAATCTATCAGCTTTATACAAAAGTTCTAAATTATGTTTGAAGTGGGCTATCCCTTTGTTTCTTAGTAGTATAACTTCTCTTTTTTGTAGTTTTAATCTTTTGCAAATATCATTTAATCTACAATTTTCAATATATGAAAGATACAATACTTTTCTTTCTAACAATGGTACGATTTTCATTGCGAGATAATAAGTTTCATTTGTAAAGATATTTTCTAAATGGTTGATACTTACATCTGCATTATCTACATCTTGCATAGATGTTTGATAATAGTTATCTTCAATCATTTTAATGATTGTTTCAGTATCAATTATTGTTTCTATTATAGATTGAAACTCTTTTTTGTCTTTTGTAAAGGATAATTTTTTCTTTTTTGGATTTTTCATATTCTAAAACCTCTTTTCAAAAATTTTAGATTTCTAGAAATCTTGTGCTTGTTCGAACTGTTTACATGATACAGGGAAATAGGGGAAAAATGTATTTTTGTAAGAAAATTCACTAAAATGTATGAAATTGTAAGAGTTTGTAAGAATTTGTAAGAAAGATTGAAAATATGTTCTGCTTGTAATGTGCATAAAATAGCATAATATGGAATTTTAAAAAATTAGTTTACGTACCATAAAAATAACACCTAAAATATAGTTACATTCTATATTTTAGGTGTTATCTTACATTCATTTATATGAATTATTCTTTTTCAAAAGTGTAGGTATCAGTTATATCAAGATATAGGATATCATGTTTATTTAAGTTTTCTTTTTCTAAATCTGTAATTTTTAATTTATCTAATAATTCATCAGTAAAATCAATATCCTTTTTAGAAACGATACATTTTCTAATACTAGGAATATATTGTCCATTGGTACAATGAAAAGTTCCTAACATTAACTTATTCGTACCTCTCGCAATATTAACTATAATATGTGAAAGTTCAAAACGTAAGTTATTTTTTTTATAATTTTCAAAAACAAACACGGCAATATGGTTATCTGATTCTAAATAACCAGATAGGTAAATAAAATCTTTTTTGTAATCTATAAAATCAACTTTGCATAAATCAGGTTTTGGAATAAGTTTTAATCTGAATTTTCCTTTACCATATTTTTTTGCTTTAGGATAATATGCTATATAGTATAAGTAAAGTATATTTGTATTAAATGGATTTTTAGTATTTTCAAGATTATTAATTTTTTGTGTACTATCAAAAAGCTCATATTCATAAATACCTAATTCGTTACAAATTAGATAGATTTGTTCAGCATTAGGTGTAATTTCGCCATTTTCATATCTAGCAATCGTAGCAGGTGTTTTATTTATTGCTTTTGCTAGATTTTCTTGACTCAATCCTTTAGCCTTTCTAAATTTTTTGATATTTTCTCCAAAAACTTTTTTATCAAAGCTAGGCATATAACCACCTACTTTCAACTTACTTAACATAATGCAATTATAACATATTTTTCCACTTTTATCAATGATAATCCCAGAAGCTCTAAGAAAATTGATATTTTTACCAAAATATGGTATAATGGAAATACTATAAAATAAAAAGAATGGCTAAAAGCTATTCATCAGGTTGCAATACTTGATTTCAATTATGATTGAACCAAGCATTGCGACTGCTTGGACTTCTGGAAGGAACATTTGTTATCTTCTTTATCATAATTGAATTTTTATTTATAGAATAAATAGTGAAGGAGAGTAGCAAATGGAAGAACAAGAATTTTGTTTGGACGGACGGAAGTCCGGGAGCTTAAGCCGTTCAATTAAAAAGGAGGGCAAAGTTTCCCTCCTACAACTAAAAAATATTGAAAATGATATAGATTTTTTGTATAATTAAGTTAATTATTCTAGACTAGTCGCAATAGTTTAGATTAATTATATAACTTTAAATAGAAATATTTAAAGTAAAAAACACAGGGGTTTTTCCATTTGCTACTCTCCTGTGTTTTAATTTACGTTAAACGTAATATTTTGTAATTTTAGTCTTAAATGATAAGATTTTGTAAGGGATTTATATATAAAACATGGAAAACAACCATAAAACTTACGTAGTATGCAAATTTCATTGCATATTACGTAAGTTCTATTTTTTTGCTGTATTTACATAATCTTGTTATATTAATAGTATAAAAATATATTATTTTTCAAAATATGGGGGATGTTTAATTGGTAAAAAATTGTATTAAGACAAAAAATCTAATAAATTCTAAAACTACAATTTTAATTTATAATATATTAAGAGATTTAGGTTTAGTACCTACACTTAAAGGAACTAAATTTTTAAATAAAGCAATTCAAATAGTTATAAATAGTAATAATGATTTTATTGTTTTAGAGGATATATATAATCAGATAGCTTCAAATTATGTAGGTTTTAATAGTGTTCAAATTAGAAATGCAATTAAATATGCCATAGATACCAGAAATGAGCAAAAATCAATAATAAATTTTGAAAAGATTTTTGGATATAAATATGACCCATATTATTTTACCAATAAAATTATGATAGAAGAAATAGCAAGACTTGTAATTTATAGAATCAATTAATAAATGATTGAAAAAATATATGCAATTATATATAATAATAATTAATAATTATTTAAGAGGTTTTTTTATGTTAAGATTAATAAAAAATGAATTGATAAAAATTTTTAAAAGAAAAAACATATACATATTATTAATTATTCGGAATTTTAATAATTGTCGGCTATAATTTATTTCAAAAGATTACAAATTCAACTACAGAAGTTAGTATTCAATATAAAAGGGCATATAATAATGATACATTCTTTTTGGAGAATTATAATGAACTTGACCTTAATGAAGAATATGAAGATATTGTTGAAAGAATACAATTAGAAAAATATGCTATTGAAAACAATATTCAATATAATATTTTATTAAATTCTCAAAATACTAATGCTCCTATCCCATTAGATGCTAGAATTTTGCTTATGCAAATATTTGATAATTTTGATATTATTATTATTTTCATTATCATATATTTGTCATCTACCATTATCTCAGAAGAATTTTATAATGGTACAATTAAAAATCTATTAACTAAACCTCATTCGAGAATAAAAATATTATTGTCTAAGATAATAACAAATATATTGATTATCATGATAACAATAATATTCCTATTAATTTTCCAATATGTATTAGGAGGATTATTGTTTGGATTTGAAAGTTATTCATTAGAAGCTATAAGATATAATCATTTTTCACAATCTATAGAAACTATGAATTTATTACCATATATGTTAACTGTAGCTTTAACAAAATTACCTATGTATTTATTGTTAAGTTGTATAAGTTTGTTATTTGGCATTATTACTAACAACATAGCCTTAAATATATTAATTTCTCTAGGATTATACATTTTATCCACTGCAAAAATTCTAATTAATAATATTACTCAATATCTATTTATTTATAATTGGGATATAAGTAAATATCTTTTTACTACTGATATATTAATAAAACAATCTACAGCTATTTCTTCTATGAGTTTATTATTAATATTTTCATTACTAATCATTATATTTAAAAATAAAGATATTAAAAATATTTAAAGAAAGGGGATTTCTAATGGAAATATTGAAATGTGATAATTTAAAAAAACAAATAAAAAACAAAATAATTGTTGAAAATATTTCTTTTTCAATAAATAGAGGAGATATAGTAGGATTTATAGGTCCTAATGGTGCTGGAAAAACAACAATAATAAAACTGATTTTAGGTTTAATGAAATTATCTGAAGGTACAGTTCTTATAAATGGATTTGATATAGAAAAAGATTTTATTAAAGCAATAGAAAAAGTTGGATCAATCGTTGAAACCCCCGATTTATATATGTACTTATCTGGATATGATAATCTAAAAATAACAGCAAATAATTATAAAAATATTTCTAAAAATCGAATGAATGAAGTAATCAAAATAGTTGGATTAGAAAATAGAATAAAAGATAAAGTTTCAACTTATTCACTAGGAATGAGACAAAGATTAGGAATAGCTGAAGCAATTATCAATCAACCCGAACTATTAATTTTAGATGAACCTACAAACGGTTTAGATATTGAAGGTATAATAGAAATACGAAATTTAATAAAAAATTTATCGCAACAAGGAATGGCTATTTTAGTATCAAGTCATAATTTAACTGAAATTGATAATTTATGTAATAGAATAATTGCTATAAAAAATGGAAAGATTATTGCAGATGATACGATTGAAAACTTTACTACCGTATCTAATATAAATTCATATATATTAGAATTAAATTGCTTAGATAATCTACCAAAAATAATTTCTAATTATAAATTTGAGGTTATAAAAGATAATAAAATAAGAATATATGTATCAAAAGATAAAATTTCAGAATTAATGAAAAAGCTTATAGAAAATAAATATCAAATTTATTCAGTTCAAGAAGAAAAACTAACATCTGAAGAAGCCTTTATCAAAAAGGTAGGTGAGAATAAAATTGATTAAATTAATTAAAAGTGAATTAATTAAAATATTTAAAAGGAAAAGTATATATTTTTTGTTATTTCTCTCAATAATAGCAATTACTGTTTATAACTATATTAATCCTAATCAGAACGAGGTATCTTCTTTTGGTAATGATACAAAAGATGTTCCTATTGCAGGTATGGAATTAGCATTAGAAAATATGTCAGACAACATGGAAGAATATATTAGTCAAAAAGTATCGATTGATTTTTATAAATTATATAATACATTTAAAGAAAATTCGTGGCAAAGATATGCTTTAAAAGAGGAAAATAGTAGTCATATCATAAATAATGTTTATACAGATTATAATTTAGATATACATACTTATTTATACAACATTAATGATTACACTTATAATCCACATACTCAAATAACATTAGATGAGTATGAAAATTCCAAAGTTAAATATAATGAGTATGTAGAGGCTTTAAATTCAAATGATTGGAAAAGATTTGTTAATTTAAAAATAAAAAATTTAGAAGAAAGAAAAAACAATGAAACACTTTCAGATGGAGAAATTAAGGAAATAAACTTTGAGATAGAATTTTATCATTTAAGGCTAGATAATAATATAAATTTTAATTACAATATACAAAATCAATATTTAGAACAATACAAAAGTAATTACTATGGAATTCAATTATCTCATCTAAATTCATCTGAAGAATCACAAGCCTTTATTAATAATAACATAAATGAATATAAAGCTAGAATGCAACTATGCAAGTATGCAATAGAAAATGGTGTTGAATATGACATCTCAAATGAAAACAATTTAATTTATGACAATAAAATAGATGCAAGAATTTCCTTTATAAGAACTTTTAAACATTTTGATTTAATTATTGTTATTATTGCTATATATATTTCTTCTACTATAATAACAGAAGAAATAAATAAAAAAACAATTAAGAGTCTATTATCTAAACCACATAAAAGGATTTCTATTCTGACATCTAAAATATTAGCTTGTATAATTACAGTAATCATTTCTATGATTTTTGTTGTTCTTATTCAATATTTGGTTGGTGGATTTATATTTGGTTTTGATAGTTACAGTTATAATTATATTGGCTATGATTATATTAATGAACAAGTATTTACTATGAATTTATTTGCTTATATCTTACTGGTAGGAATCACTAAAATTCCTATGTATATAATAGTTATACTATTTTGTATGTTTATTGGAACATTTAACAAAAATATTGCTATGTCTATGATTTTAACCTTAATCATATTCTTGATAACAAATACGATAATTCTTGAATGGTCAAAAGTAGAAAGTTTATCTATTATAACTAGATTTTTTATAACAAATAATTGGGATTTTAGTATCTATTTATTTGGAAATACCTCTAGTATTAGTGGCATAAACTTAGGTTATTCTATAATTATATATTTAGTATATTTTATTATATTATTTAAAATAGCTTTAATAAAATTTAATAAATTAGAAATATAAGAAAGAGGATTTTTTAATCCTCTTAAAATTTTAAGAAATTCTCAATTTGTGAACCCATTTTTCTGAGTTATGATATCTAATATATAAAGGGGGTTAGTTTATCTTGGAGACTTTAATCGAAAATTCTAAAAATAATGATATTGAAAGTTTTACAAATTTAATCCAATCTATAGAAAACGATTTATATAGAATAGCCTTAATTCGTTTAAAAAATATTGATGATATTAATGATGCAATGCAAAATACTATTATTAATATTTACAAAAATATCAACAAGATTAAAAATTATCAATATTTTAAAACATGGGCTATAAGAATATTGATAAATGAATGTAATAAAATATATAAACAAAAATCTAAAAGTAACAACTATGAAAGTGAAATTGATTCATTACCTAGTGAAACACACTGTATTAATGATATTGATAACAAGATAGATTTTGAATTAGCATTGAAGAATCTGTCATATGAGGAGAATTTGATTATAACTTTAAAATATAACAGTCAACTTTCGTGTAGTGAAATATCAAAAATACTAAGAGTTAATATCAATACAGTAAAAAGTAGATTAAAAAGAGCAAAAGAAAAAATTAAACAATATTATGAAAGAAAGGAGGGATTGGATGAGTTACGAAATAGATAATCAAAAAAATGATAATATTGATAATTTATGTTATACTTATTTCAACTATACTAAAGAAATTCCCATAGGGGTAAAAAATAACATCAAATTAACTTGTCAAAACTTAAAAACATCACATAAATCAAAAATAAAAATTAGACAAGCTATTGTATATGGATTATGTATCATATTTCTAACAAGTGGAATTGTATATGCGAAAGATATAAAGAATTTTGTTACGAATGTCTTTTTTGGAAATAGTAAAGGTATTCAAAATGCCATAGATAATAATTATATCTTAAATTCTAATATGTCATATATAGAATCTAATAATGTAAATTTAAAAATATCGGAAATTATAATGGATAATTCCATTTTAGGAATAAATTTTTCAATTTTATTAGATGAAAATTTGAGTGAAAATAATACTGATATAAGTTTAAAAAGTATTCTTATTAGTGATGAAAATAATAATATTCTATATTGTAATAGTCAATCTATTTTTGATGAATATTGTTCAACTTATAATTTGAACTATACCTTTAATAATTTCAATTCTAATTATATAAATAGTGGTGAAAATCATTACTCAACTATAGAAAAGAAGGAAGATAATTATGAAGCAAACTGTACATATAATTTTTATTCAAATGGCTATCCTAAAAGTCAAAAACTATATATTACTATAAATAATCTTAATGTCAATAATAAAGAATTAGACTGTAATTGGAAAATAGAAATAGATATACCTGAAAAATTTTATAATAGAGAAGTTTCTTTATATAGACCTGAAAAAAACAATAGTAAAAAGATAATTATAAAAAGTGTTTCAGTTCAAGACACAACAACAACTGTTCAATTAGATTTTAAATTAAAATCAGACTATGAAAATTCTTACTATAAAAACCTAGCAAATAAATTGAGAGAAGAAGGAAAAAATAGTCAAGAAATTACAGATATAATAAATACTGATAGAAAAAACAACAATAATACTGAAAACATATCATCTTTTAATTTATTTCAAGATATTTACATAGAAAATTCCGATAACGAAATCTTTTATCAAGACTTAAATTTAATTGAGGGAAATACTATGAAAATTAATAAAGAAACATTATTAGGAACAGCTACTTTTTCTTTTGGATTAACTGAATATGATATGACTAATAACTTATACTTGCATTTTATTTATGATGATGAAGAATTTTTTGTAAAATTAATAAAGGATACTTAATAATATTAGATATTTTTAAATTTACAAAATTATTATTAATTATATTTTAAGAAAGGGGGAATCTTATGAATAAGAAAAAAGTAATCATTATTGTTTCTATTTTTATTATACTAATTATTGCTTTAATTTTAGTTGGATTATTCTCTGGTGGATATATGGCTACAATTTTACCTCAGATTAATGACGAAATGATAGAAGAAGCTAATAAGAAAGAACAAGAAAATAGATTTGCAGAAAAAGAGCAATTTGCTCAAGACCATGTAAACCAAGCTGGTTCTTCAACAGAAGAATATAATGTTAGTTCTGAAGATACTCAATTCAAAGAAGAATATATAGCTCAAGAAAATTTTGAGAATGAAGTTAGAAATATTATGAATAGATACTATGAAGATTTTGATGCCACAACTGAACAAATGGAAGCTGAAAATTCTGGTATTCAACGAATGGATATCGAACAAGATTTATCAGAAGCTAGTATTCATTTCTATGATATGATTTTAACTGTTTTAGAAAATGAAGACCTATCACAAGAAGATAGAGATACATTAATAGAACTAATACGTTCATTAAAAGATGATATAGAAAAAGATGAGTCTTTAAATGCAAGAGCTGAAATTATTTTACAACAATAAATAATAATTAAAAATATTAATAATAAAAAAGGAATTTACTAAATTTAATAATAGCAAATTCCTTTTTTATTATTAATATTCTATTTTATGTGTCTTTAACTGATTTTTTATTTTCTATTAAATAGCTATTATCTATACATTCAAAAATTAATTTAATAGCATCCGAAAAACCCATTTTATAAAATTCTTTATTTTCAAGACTATGTATAAAATTATGATTTTCTAAATAAATATTAATACTATCTTCGATATTTTTTCTAGTTTCAGTAAATGGTTTGGGAATATTATTTATGGATATTAATATATTATTATATGCTAATTTATTCTTTTCTAATAATGATTTTTCTATATTTATTTTTTTATAAAGATTTTCTTGTCTTTCTTCAAAAATTTCACTTATTATACTTTCATTAGTGTCAATGGTTGTTTTATTCATCTAATTAATCCTCCCTAAAATCTAATATTACACATGTCGTTATTCCGATGTCATTAAATATTATACAATGTTAAAATTTCAGTTGTCAATAGTTTTACGTAAAAATACCGACGTCATTATTTTTTCATTTTTGCTAAACTGATTTTAGAGGTGAAAATAGTGATGTTAACTTTAGAACAAGCAATTAGAAAAAGAATTAATAATTTAGCAAAAGAAAGAAAAATAACAATTAATAAAGTAGCTACTTTATCGGGCTTACCTCATACAACATTATTATCTTTTATGAATGAAGAAACACATGACCCTAGAATTTCAACTTTACTACATATATGTGAAGCTTTTGACATATCATTAAATGATTTCTTTAATGACAAGTTATTTAAAGATGTAAAAGCTGAATAAGAGGTGTTGAAAAATGTCTTTAGAAAATGCAATTAGAAAAAGAATAATAGAATTAGCAGAAGAAAAAAATATAACAATTAATATGGTTTCTACATTAGCAGGACTAACACACACAACATTGTTATCTTTTATGAATAATGAAACGCATGACCCTAGAATTTCAACTTTATTGCATATATGTGAAGCTTTTGATATAGAATTAAGAGAATTTTTTAATTCTCCAATATTTAAGAATGTTATAGACGAATAAAAAGATGAGAAAAGGCAAATAAAATTATCTGCCTTTTTATTTATCTTTCAAAATGTTTTACAAAGTTATTTACTAGACGTTTAAAACTATCAATAGGAAAATTGAATAAGTGTTTTACTACTTCAAATGTTTTTTCAATATAATTTTTTAATTTATAATTTTCCTTTTTTAATTCTTCATTTTCATATTTTAAATTCATATTTTCTTGTTGTAATTTTTCTATTTTATTGATAGCTGTATAGGACTTGCTTAATTGTACTTTTAATTTATTTGTATATTCAACTAATTCTTGGTTCTGTTGCAATATCAAAGCAGTATTTTGTGTATTAATAGGTTGTATTTGTTCGTTAGTTAGTTCATATTTTATATTATCATAATTTGTTATCTGTTTTAATGTTTCTATTGGTATATGTGTATTTTCTTTTGTATTCCCACGTTCTAAGTCAAAACCATGTTCAACAATATATTTATGAAAATTATCTTGTAATTGTCTATAACTGTCTTTTCCTTTCCAATATTGAGAACATGCAATTTTTTCAATATCATTTCCTTTTTTGTCTTTAGTATGAATAACAGGAACAAAAACCAAGTGTAAATGAGGTGTGTTTTCATCATTATGTACTTTTCCAGATAGTATGTATTTTTCTCCTAAATTCTTATAACTTGCAACAAAGTCATAAGCAGTTTGAAAATATCTTTTTGTTTCTTCTTTGCCTATTCGTTCAAAGAATTCCTTGTCAGAAGTAATAATAAATTCACATACGACATTGGTTGTCTTTATTATTCTACCTTGTAAATTATTTTCTTGTTGTAATATTTTAAGAGCATTCGAATAGGTGGTATGACATGGTTTAATAGAATAATTTTTTAATGAATTATTTTTGTTAATATCTTTGTTTGAATAATTTGTATTTTTTCTTTCGTTGTGTTTGTATAGACCTGCTAAATTATCTTTTTTATAATTAGCATTTCTAATGATTGCATAACTCATTTTTATATTTCCTTTTTTTATAAGATAGCCTTCGAAGGCTTAATTCAAAATAAATACCCCCTTTGATTTTTCTATATTAAACTTTTATCAAGTTTCTAACATACTAGAAACTCAGCAGAGTTTCTGTATGGTCAGGGAAAATACTTTTCCCTAACAACCCTTTATGGTATGACTACATATCGTATTTTTTATTTTTTTTACAAAGAATAAAAAATCATAAAAAATAACAAATGTTATTTTATCTGAATCATGTCGTCATACCATAAAAATATTTACTTGCTTTCGCAAGATAATATTTTTATAAATAAAGCTATTTTAAAATAGACTTCAATCTAAAGTTAGAATAGTTGATATTACTAATCTTTTTAGATATTTGAACTGCTTAGTGGCTCCAAAAGGTAAAATCGTTGTACCAGACGAAAAATTTAATCGACTGTAAAAAGAGTCGATTTTTTTTCTCGCTTTTTATTGAAATTTTTTAATATTTCTTTTAATATACAGATTTTTTGAAATTTATGGTAAAATTAAAAGAGAAAGGTTTTAAAAAGGGGATGTTATATATGAGTAAAAAAGCTAAATTTCTAATTATTGGTGCAATTTTAATAACTCTACTAATTATTGTTGTAATTCTAATCAACAAAACAAATATTATAGGAGAAACAGCTACGAAATTACAACAAGCAGATGGAATTACTGTTATTCCAACAATGAGGGATACAATAACAACAGATAGTAGTTGGTGTGGAACTTTTCAATTAGTATGGAATGATATGAAAAATGATGTTGTAAAAAATTATGACACTGCTGAAATTGAAAAAGCAATACAGACAATATAATTTTCATTAGATGAAAAAGGTGGAGAAATAAAAAGCGAAGCAGCTATGGATATGGGAATAGTTCCAACATCAGTAGATACAAAACCAAAAACAGATGAACCTAGATATTTTTATGTAGATGATACATTTACAATATTCTTAAGAGAAAAAGGTAAAAGTTTACCTTACTTTGCTGGAAGAGTTGAAGATATAACTAAATTTCAATAGGATTATAATAAACCTTTACTACTTATATGGTAAGACGGAAACTAAAAAGATTTTGGAGAGTTCAATAGCAACTCTCCGCTTTTTTATTGCATATATTGTCAAAAAACGATAAATTATGCTAAAATAATCATAGTAAATATAGTAATTTAAAAGGGGAGTTTTATTATGAAGAAAAATGTAATAAGGATTATGGCAATTCTTTTTATCTTAATAGTAACATGTCAAAGTTTTTGTTATGCAGATGTAATATGGAGAGATGCAAATGGAGTGTTGCATGGTGGGGGAGGTACATTGGAATATGTAAAAAATAGAAATATAATTTTGGTACAAAGAATCATTATAATAGGAATTGTTGTTATTGCCATCGTAGTTGTAGCATATTTAGTTTTAAGATCAGTCAAAAAGAAGAAAAAAATTGCAGGTGTGAAAAATCAAGAAGAGAATAAAAAAGCAATAGAGGAATTTAATCATGATGAAAATGATATCAAGAAGGAGAAAAAACAAGAATGAAAGTAAAAATCGTATCTATATATAGTATCATTCATTTTATCATTGACTTTTCTTGTGCAGTACTAGTCATAAATACAGTAACACCACATTTAAGTGGAACTCTTTCAGTATTTTGGGCAATGGTCATATATAATTTCTTTGCATTTGCTATGCAATTACCAATAGGTATCATTGCAGATAAAGTCAATAAAAATGCTCTGTGTTCAGCTATAGGTTGTATACTTGTTGCGATAGCCTTAGTTTTATCTAATTTGGGGATTTTAGCTTGTTTAATAGCAGGTTTAGGAAATTCTATGTTTCATGTTGGTGGAGGAATTGATGTATTAAATATCAGTAATAAAAAAGCAACCTTATCTGGTATATTTGTATCTACAGGAGCAATGGGAATATATTTAGGTGGGCAATCTTTCTTTTTAGATTTTGATAAAAATTATATCATCATCATAATCGTATTATTATCAGCTTTATCCTTAATTTGGTTATATAATCAAATTAAAGAGAAAGTACATAATGAAGAAATGATTGTTCCAAAATTAAACAATGCAAAGATTGCAATCATAGCATGTCTAATCATAACAGTATGTATTAGAGGATATGTTGGTTTAATATTATCTTTTGAATGGAAAAGTAATTTCATATTAGCAATAATTTCAATATGTGCCGTCGTATTTGGAAAAATGTTAGGTGGCATAATAGGAGATAAAATCGGATTTTTTAAAATATCTTTATTGTCATTAATGATTTCCGCAATATTCTTTATATTTGCATTTGATAATAGTGTGCTAGGAATTTTTGCCATATTATTTTTTAATATGACAATGCCTATTACATTAACAGCTTTAAGTAATATTTTATATCACAACAAGGGAATGGCATTTGGCTTACTAACATTAGCATTATTCATTGGTGCAGTACCTGTATTTTTTGGATATACACAGGCAATTTTTACACCAATTGGTTTGCTTTTAGTAACCATTATATCATTAGTAGCTTTATGTGTAGGAATTAAAAAATATGATATTATTATGGAGAATGAAGAATGATTTTGAGTTTATTGATTTCCTTATTTTTAACAATTATGATTGAGCTTATAGCATCTTTTATTATAGGCATTAGAGATAAAGACGATATAAAAGTCGTTATTTTAGTGAATATATGCACAAATCCGATTGTGGTATATATAGCGAACTGTTTAATGTTATTTACAAATGATTTTATATATAATATCGGAGTAGCAATTTTAGAAATATTAGTTGTGATTGTTGAATTTGTATTATATAAAAAGTATTTGAAATTTGATAAATTATCACCATTTGCAATTTCGTTGATAAATAATGTCATATCTTTTTCAATTGGTGTTATTATCAATTATATATAATAAGTAAAAGGGGATTTTTATGAAAAAAAGATTAGAAAGAATAGGTTTAATTGTTTTTTTATTGAGTATATTATGGAATAATTTTTGCTATGCTGATGTGGTTTCACCAGCTGAAAACATAGCTGCATCCTTGATTTCTTTAACTTGGGTAGGTATAGTTATCATTGGATTAGCAGTTTTAATAATTTCCATAATATCTTTTTTTATATTACATATATATAGTTCAATAGAAACCGAAAATGAGAAACAAGAAAATATAGAAAAGATGCATAAAAATAATAGAAGAATTTATGTTAGTGCAATCGTAGTAGCTATTATGAGTCATTTATTGTTACAAGGGATATTTAGAGCATCTATTTGGATTTTCTTAATTCCTATTATCCTATTTATTATATCTATATGCATAAGAAAAAAACATCGAAGGATATCTAATATTTTATGTGTCATTGCCATATTGATAGTATGTATCATTCCTTTTACAGAAATTACCTTGCATGAAGGTATATAGAACCGAAGGAGGTCTTTATGAAAGTTATACTTATATTTTTACTCATTATAATAGGGGGAATAGCATCAAATAGGAAAATGGTTAACTTAAATGTTATAGTAGATGGAATTATTATGTTAATATTGATTTTTATAGCAATAATGATAATTGGTGCTGTAGGACTTCTTATATTAGCAAGTGATAATATGATATTAAATGTTGTAACAATATGTTTGATAATCATTTTTTCAATTCTTATGGTATTAATAGCTAAAAATATAATATTAGGAGCAATACGCGTTATCGATTATTATATTCATAGAAAAGAAGCATTTGAAAATGGATATAGGGAAATCGGCACAATTATAAAAATTAAAAGTGAATTTAATACGGTAAATTCTACAAGATATTATTTAGTAGTAGATATGAACGGAAAGAAAATCAAAAGTACGTATTTTACAGACAATATATATACTGTAGGGGAAAATATAGATATACTAATATATAAAAAGCATCATTATGTTGTATTAAAAAATTAAATAATCTATGTGTGAGCAGAACTATATAGATTAAGAGGGATAGATATAGGGACTAAAAGTGAGAGGAAAAAGGAGAATTATCTCAAAAGTCAAAAAAAATATGTCTAATTTTGAATAATACTTGGAAAAATTGAA
The DNA here is from genome assembly GCA_949288185.1 of uncultured Eubacteriales bacterium. GTDB lineage: Bacteria > Bacillota > Clostridia > TANB77 > CAG-508 > CAG-269. The sequence continues at coordinate 41,304 of CASEIZ010000042.1, forward strand.
GAAAGATGATATACTATTGTAGTAAAATAAATAAAAGGAGAAGAAAAATGGAAAATATCAAAATCTTTGCCTGTAAAAGTGCAGAAAATTTCACAAAAGAGATATGTGATTATCTAAACTTACCAGTAGGACAAATGGACATACTAAAGTTTAAAAATGACAATACATTTGTACAAATTAAAGAAACAGTAAGAGAACAAGATGTATATATTGTTCAAACAACAACACCTCCAGTAAATGAAAGAGTTATGGAGTTGTTAATAGCAATTGATGCATTTAAAAGAGCATCAGCAAGAAATATCAATGTAGTTTTACCATATTATATTTACTCAAGATCAGATAAAAAAGATCAACCAAGAATACCAGTAACAGCAAAATTAATGCAACAACTATTAGAAGCAGCTGGAGCAACAAGAGTTATTACATGCGATTTACATAACCCAGCAATCCAAGCATATTTTAATATCAATTGTGACAGATTATCAGCACAAAACATCTTACAAAAATATTTTAAAGAAAAGAATTTAAAAGATATGGTCATTGTAGCAACAGATGCAGGAAGTTCAAAAAAAGCATATAAATATTCAGAATATTTTGGATGTCCAATCGCATTAATCGATAAAAGAAGAGCAGGCAATGATGATAGAGCAATCGCTACAACAGTTATTGGTGATGTTGAAAATAAAGAAGCAATCATCTTTGATGATGAAGTAGATACAGCAGGTTCTTTAATTGAAACAGCAAAAATCTTAGAAAGATTCCATGCAAAAGAAATTTATGCAGGTTGTACACATGGTGTATTATCAGCAGATGCTGTACAAAGAATTGAAGCATCTCCAATAAAAGAATTAGTTGTCACAAATACAATTCCATTACCAGAAGAAAAACAAAAACAAAGTAGTAAAATAAAAGTATTAACCATTGCACCATTATTTGCAGAAGCAATTAGAAGATTAAATGAAGCAAGACCATTAGGAGAATTATTTGTGTTAGAATAAATCGGGATTTTGGGGACGGACTCAAAAATCCCTCATCTTTAATTTTGAACGATTTGGTACGTCCCAAATGTTCAAAAACTGAACAAAAGGGACAGACCCAATAAGATACAAAGTCAAATAAAAAGAAATCTCAAAAGTATTTGAGATTTCTTTTTTGTATATGAATAGGAAGATAAATTAAACAAAATCTTGAAATGAATGGAAATATTAGAAAAAATATGTTAAAATAGATAATGTCAAAAGAAAATCACAAACAAAAGTAATAAAAAGAGAAAGGAAATTAACCATGGGATTTTTTGATAAATTAAAAAATGGATTAAATAAAACAAAAAAATCATTTGATGAAAAAATCAATAATGTATTTAGTAGCTTTAGAAAAGTAGATGAAGACTTTTTAGAAGAATTAGAAGAAATCTTAATTATGTCAGATATCGGAATGGACACTTCTATAAAAATTATCAACAATTTAAGAGAGAGAATTAAGAAAGAAAAAATTGAAGATGAAGAAGATGTTAAAAAAGCATTAAGAGAAGAAATGCAAAAAATACTAGAGGTAACAGATATCAGTTTGCATCTAAATACAAAACCATCCATTATATTAGTGGTTGGTGTCAATGGTGTAGGAAAAACAACCTCTATTGGAAAAATTGCAAATCGTTTAGCAAAAGACGGAAAAAAAGTAGTTGTTGCAGCAGCAGATACGTTTAGAGCAGCAGCAGTAGAGCAATTAGAAATTTGGGCAAAACGTTCAGGGGCGGATATTGTAAAACGAGAAGAAGGTGTAGACCCAGCATCTGTTGTATATGATGCTATTAAAATAACAAGAGAAAAAAATGCTGATGTATTAATTGTCGATACTGCTGGTAGACTTCATAATAAAAAATACCTAATGGATGAGTTGAACAAGATTCAAAAAGTGATTAATAAAGAAATGAGTGAAGCAGATAAAGAAGTATTACTAGTGATTGATGGAACAACTGGACAAAATGCGATTTCACAAGTAAAAGCATTTAAAGAAGAAGCAGATATCACTGGATTAGTATTAACGAAACTAGACGGTACAGCCAAAGGTGGTGTTGTTATCGGAATTGTAGAAGAAAATAAAATACCAGTAAAATTTATTGGTGTAGGAGAACAAATTGATGACATGGAAATTTTCAATGCAGAAGATTTTGTAAAAGCAATTATATAAATTGAAAGTTAGAAAAGATTATTAAAAATAAGAGGAGATGTTAGAGAAAAGGAGGAATCATCTTGGAAGAAGAAAGAAAAAAAGCTGTTGTGGAAATTGAAAATCCTACAAAGCAGGATATTAACCAGGAAGAACAAGAAACTAATCAACCAAAAAAAACAAAGAAAAAAAGTAAAATAAGAATGATATTAGTAATTCTATTTATTTTAATATTTGCGATTACTTCATATATCCAAGTAAGAGGAAGTTATTTAGAATATTTAGAATTAGGGGAAAAATACCTAGATGTATTTTATACCAACATAATTTATCGATATGCACTTATGGCAATTAATTTTGTTATATTATTCTTTGTCATCTATATGACCAACAGAGGAATCAAGAAAGGACTAAAACCATTTTTTGATAAAGAAAAAAAGGAAATGCCTAAATTGTTAAATAAATCTATTTCATTGGTAATTTCTATTATTATTAGTGTATTTGTTTCAGATAGAATGATGCAAAATATTATGCTAGTGATGGCAAATACATCTTTTGGAATAACAGATCCTATATTTGGATTAGATATTGCTTATTATGTATTCCAAAAACCATTGATTGAAATGTTGGTATATTATATAGTAGGAATTGTAATTGGATTAACAATCTATATGGTTGTGTATTACATATTTGTATTTAATCGATATTTTGATGGTGTAGATAGAAATATGTTAAAAGACAGTTTATTTATGAAAAAACTAACAAGAAATGTTTTATTCATTATTTTAGGAGTTGCTATTATTACAATATTAGGTACGCAAAATTTAATGTTTGGAAAAATTTTAACGATTGATGAAAATATAGAAATTAATGGTGCAGGAATGATAGAATCTACTATTCGATTATGGGGATATATTATATTTGCATTTGTTATTGTCATTTTTGCATATAGAGCTTTAAAATATTTTAAACAAGGAAATACAGGAAAAGTATTGAAAAATTTGGCAGTTATTCCTATCTACTTAGTAGCATTATTTGTGGTTATGGTAGCAGTAGATTTAATCTATGTAAATGCTAATGAATTAGATAGGGAAAGAACATATATTGCACAAAATATTGAAAATACCAAAAATGCTTATGGATTAGATGTAGAAGAGGAAGCAGTAGAATATTCAGGAACAGTAACAGAACAGGATTTAAATGCAAATACCAACATTGTAAATAATATACCAATTATTAGTGAAGATGCTGTATTGATTACTTTAGAAAATACACAAACAAGTACAGGATATTATACATATAGAAGTGCAAATTTGGCAAAATATAAAATTGGAGATGAAGAACAAATTGTATATTTATCTCCAAGAGAAATTACAAGTTCAGATAGAACCTATAGTAATAAAACTTATGAATATACACATGGCTATGGAGAAATTATCACATCAGCAACAGAAAGCTCAGAGACGGGGAATATAGAGTATATTCAAAAAAATGTATCAGGAAATGATGAGATTGTCAATATAACAGAACCAAGAATTTATTTTAGTACAGATGATAGTGCTATTATTGCAACAAATACCAAAAATAAACAAGAATATGATTATACAGATGAAAATGGAAATGATGTGACATCATCATATGACGGAAAAGCAGGATTACAATTAGGATTTTTAGATAGATTTGTTTTGGCAATGTATAAAGGAGATATTAATTTAGCATTTTCTACTCAAATCACAAGTGATAGTAAAATATTAATTAATAGAAATATCATAGAAAGAGCAAAAAAAGCATTACCATATTTAATGTATGATGAAAATCCATATACAGTCATTGGAGATGATGGGAAAATTTATTGGGTATTAGATGCTTATACAATTTCAAGCAGTTATCCATATTCACAATACACAGAAATTGAACATGAAGGTGGAACAAGAGATATTAATTATATTAGAAATTCTGTAAAAGTGATTATTGATGCTTATAATGGAACAATGAACTTCTATATAACAGATAGGACAGATCCAATTGCAATGGCATATAGAAACATATATCCTTCTTTATTTGCAGACTTAGACGAAGAGATTCCAAAAGATATTGCAGAACATTTTGTATATCCAGAATTTTTATATAATGTACAAGCTGAACTACTAAAAATCTATCATAATGTGAGACCAGATGTATTATATCGTTCAGATGATTTATGGGATTTTGTTAGATATAATAACTTAAATACAACAAGATCAACAGGAACCTATTTGGAACCATACTATATTATGGTCAAGACAGATGATGGAGAAGAATTAGGATTAATGCAAATCTATACACAAAACAATAGACAAAATATTATTTCATATTTAGTTGGAACAACAGATGGAGGAACAAACAAATTAAAATTATGTACATTCTCAGCAGATAGCAATATTGTTAGTCCAACACAACTAGATAATCAAATTGCAGAAGATGAAGCGATTTCATCAGAATTAAAAACATTAGAAACAACAGGAACGAGAATTACAAAACAGATGATTATTGTACCAATAGGAAATACCTTATTATATGTTGAACCAATTTATCAAACAATGATTAATGAATCAGAAATACCATTACTTAAAAAAGTAGTTGTCGCATCAGGAAATAAGGTAGCAATTGGAGACACTTTACAAAAAGCATTACAAAATCTTCTTTCAAATTCTGCAGTAGATATAGAAGTAGAAAATACAGAAGATATTGATGGATTAATCGATTCTATTATTAAAGCAAATCAAAATTTAAAAGAATCTACGAATAATAGTGATTGGAGTATGATGGGAAGTGATATTGAACGATTACAAACATTGATAGACTCTTTAGAAACCATGAGAGAAGAAGAAAATGCTAATACAGAAAATACAGATGATGTAAATAATACAAATACAATTGATAACACGATCAATGAAAATATTGAAAATTCAGAAGAAACAAATGTAACAGTAAATGAAAATGAAGGAATATAATTAAAAATTATATGAAGTATAAAAAATATTGAATAAAAAACTATAAAAAATCCACTCTATAAATAGGTGGATTTTTTTATGTCAGGATTTTTTAATAAGATAAAAAATAAAAAGATAGATGTCCTAAATACCTCTATCAATAATTTAATAGAAACATTTCAAAAATCTAATATTGAAGAATGGACATATATATTGGGAAGTAAAAAAGAAATCATAAAAAGGAATTTTATTGCTGGAATTTTTAGAGGAGTTGGAATTGGTATAGGTGTTACTATCATAACAGCCATTTTAGTTATTATTTTACAAAGAATCGTAGCATTAAATATCCCAGTAATCGGAGAGTATATTGCTGATATTGTTGAGATAGTACAAAAGAGTAGGTAAGTTGCCAAAAAGGCCCGTCCCCTTTGGCAACTTATCTATTTTTCTAATTTATAAAAGACTTTTTTACCCTTTTTTAAAATAGCATATCCTTGTGAAAAAGCTTTTTCAGAAAGTTGATAATTTACATCAGAAATTTTTTCATCATTTAAAGAAATACCACCTTGTGTGATTAAAGTTCTAGCTTGTCCTTTTGATGGTGCAATTCCTGTTTGAATAATGGCATCTACTATAGAAATATTTGCAGAGTCTAATTTTACAGTAGGCATATTGTCTAAACTTCCAGTTCCATTAAATAAAGCATTAGAAGCTTCTTCGGCTTTTTTTGCTTCTTCTTCACCATGAATTAATTTTGTGATTTCATAAGCTGCTACTTTTTTAGCTTCATTTATTTTTTCATCTTTTAAATTTGATAATTCATTAATTTGCTCAATTGGAAGAAATGTTAACATTTTTAAAACAGTTTCTACACTACTGTCTTCTATATTTCTCCAATATTGATAAAATTCATAAGGAGAAGTTTTATTAGGGTCTAACCATAAAGCACCTTTTTCAGTTTTACCCATTTTCTTACCTTCTTTTGTTGTCAAAAGTTTAAAGGTTAAACCATAAGAATCTTCTTTACCAATTTTTCTAATCAATTCAACACCACCAATGATGTTAGACCATTGGTCATTTCCACCCATTTGAAGTTTACAACCATATTTGTTATATAAATATAAAAAGTCATAAGATTGCATTAACATATAACTCATTTCAAAAAAGGTTAAACCAGTTTCTAATCTTTGTTTATAACATTCTGCAGCAAGCATTCTGTTGACTGAGAATAGACTACCGATTTCACGAACAAAGTCAACAAATTTTAAATCTAATAACCAGTCAGCATTATTAACAATAATAGCTGCATTTTCTCCTTCAAAGCTAACAAATTTTTCTACTTGTTTTTTGATGCATTCCACATTGTGATTAATTTCTTCTCTTGACATCATTTTTCTCATATCTGTTTTTCCAGAAGGGTCACCAATCGTTGCTGTACCACCACCTACTAAGATAATAGGTTTATGACCACATTTTTGCATGTGACTTGCTACCATTAATGAAACAAAATGTCCAACATGAAGACTATCAGCAGTAGGGTCAATTCCAATATAAAATGGAACAGATTCTTTGCCAAATAGTTCTTTGATTTCTGCCGGATGTGTTAATTGCTCAATATATCCTCTTTCGTCTAAAATATCAAAAACATTTTTCATCAAATTCAATCCTTTCAAATAATTAATATATATAATAAGAAAAGCGTGCGTTAACGAAATCAAAGATTTCGACGCACATATGTGCAAAATCGCTTTGCGATTATTGCACGAATATAAGTAGCTTAACCTTGTTGTATACGGAAAAATCTTATATGTGGTCAAGATAAAAGTCGATTTTTCCTATACAATAAAAAACGGATAGAAGATCCGTCTTTAAAAAACTAATTTAACGTAATACCAGTATTTCCTACATTTCCGTTTTTACCAATATTGTTAATTTCTGCTTTATATTGTTTAAAATCTTCATATTCTAAAAATCTATTTAAATTTTTTACTGAAACACCGATTTGACCAGAAATTGTATCTAAAGAATCATTTAAACCATTTTCTTGTACATAATTGACAAAATTAGAAAATTCCATACCATCTTTAGCACTACATTTTGGACAAACATTACCTTGTGCTACATAAAAACTTCCACATCTACTACATCTATTAAATTCCATATTCAATTCCTCCTAAATTTTTTCTTTTGATGTTAAAATCGTACACATTGTATCACAAATTAACAAAAAAATAAAGAGTTTTTATAGGAAAAATTGACAATATATAAAATGTTATATAAAATAGAAAAAAGTAGTATATAAAAGTAAAAAAATTATGGAAGGAAATCGGAATGAATACATATATAGAAACAATGTCTCCTTTGATAAAGTGTTATTTTCATATTTTGTCACCAGAATTCCCGAATTTTCTATTAGAGTATATTCAAACACCAGAAATGCAAAAACAAAGTACTATTAGTACTTCTTGTGGAACGATTTATTCTAAAATGTTTGAACGATTTTGGTATTCAAGTTTAGATCATAGTGTAGCAGTGGCATTAATTATATGGAATTTCACAAAGGATAAAAAACAAACTTTATCTGGCTTATTTCATGATATTGCTACACCTGCATTTAAACATTGTATTGATTTTATGAATGGAGACTATGAAAAACAAGAATCGACAGAAGAATTAACGAGACGAATGATAGAAAATTCAAAAGAAATTATGGCATTATTAAATAGAGATCATATAACATTAGAAGAAGTATGTGATTATCACATATATCCAATCGCAGATAACGATACTCCTAAACTTTCAGCAGATAGATTAGAATATACATTATCAAATGGATTGGGTGCCATAAAAGAGATGTGGGATTTAAAAGAGATAAAAGAAATTTATCAAGATATTGGAATCCAACAAAATGAAGAAGGGATTCCAGAATTAGGATTTAAACATAAAGAATTAGCAGAAAAGTTTGTAAATATAATGAGCAAATTGTCATGCGAATATGTGAATAATAAAACCAAATATTCAATGCAATTCATTGCAGATATTATGAAAAAGATGTATGAACAAAATTTAATTACGAAAAAAGATTTATATACACTAAGTGAAAAAGAAGTGATTCAAAAAATAGAAGACTGTCCAATCGAAAATATTTCAAACTGTTTTAAAAAATGGGAAGATGCAACACAAATAAAAGAAAGCAATGAATTACCTAAAGAAAAATATTGTGTAGATATCAAGGTAAAACAAAGATATATTGTTCCATTAGTAGAAGAGAATAACCAATTTGTCAGAATAGATACAATTTCTGAAAGTGCAAAAAAAGATATAGACAGCTTTTTAAATTATAAACCAAAGAAATATGCATATTTAGATTTTAATTTTTAGAAGAGGAGAAGAACAAAATGTTTGAAAGTACAATAAGTATACAAGATATATTTTCAACAAGAAATATCATTATTTATTTTGTGGCAATCAATATCATTGGTTTTTTAATCATGTTTATTGATAAACAAAAAGCCAAAAAAGGAGCATGGAGAATTCCAGAAAAAACCTTATTTATTATAACGGCATTAGGTGGTGGAATTGGAACCATTACTGGCATGTATACCTTTAGACATAAAACACAAAAATTGCAATTTGTAGTGGGATTACCAGTTATAACAATTTTAGAGATTATATTGGCCATCTATTGGATATTTTTCTAATACACTTCTATAAAACGAAGTGTATTTTTTTATTGTTTTAGACAACAAGGTTCAGGGGTACCCGACTCCAATCTTTGATTGCTATGTCGGGTCAGGTTCTTATTTAAAGAGGAAAAAAGTTCTTTCTATTTAATAAAAAAATAATATTTTGGTACACATAATAGAAAAAATAAATTGTATAAAAATAAAAAAGTGGATAAGTTAAAAAATGAATGTGAACAACTCGTGAACGAAAAAATAGCATTTTCAATTATTCACAAAGTTATCCACAATATCCACAGGTAACAAAAGTGGATAAATATGACAAAAGAAGAGTTAAAGAGATATACATAAAACAGGAAAATATATCAATTTGTCATCAATATGAAAAAAGAATGTAATAAAAGTATGCGAAAAATGGTGGATTTTCAAGAAAAATAAGTAAAAATACAGGAAAATAAAACAATATAAGAGAATAAAAATGTAGAATTGAAATAAATCTGTCATGAGAATGTCATTAGAAAAAAGTAGAAAAATAAAAGGAAATGTAGAATAGTAGGAAAAAATAACTGTGGATAAATATAAAACATGTGGATAATTTTATAAATCAAGAACAAAATATCATTTTTTTGAATATAGTATATAAATAAGAAGATATTTGTTGGAGATGAAAGATTGAAAAAATGAATTCTTTTTCAATCAGTTTTGTGTTTTGTGAAAGGAATGAGAAAGGTAATGATAAATAAAATAAAAGATTTCATAAAAGGTAAATGGTATAGAGAAATAGAAGAAAATGACATTGGATTAGAAGAATTAAAGCAACTTCAAAAAGAAGGTGCCATGATTGTAGATGTTAGGAGTCCACAAGAATTTCGAGAAGGACATATTGATGGAGCCATATCTATTCCAGAATATGACATAAAAAAAGAAGCTGAAAAAAGAATAATAAATAAAAACAAAGATATTGTTGTATATTGTAGTTCAGGAGGAAGAAGTAAAAAAGCACAGAAACAATTAAAAAAGTTAGGGTACAGCCAGGTTTATAATTTATATAATGGTCTTACAAACTATGTCAATAATTTTTGAAAATATCTTAAAAATTTTTAAACACAAGCTTTAAAATTGATTTTTTAGAGGTAGAATACTGGAGAGATTTCAAAATTGCTTTTCAGGACATGCCTGTACTTCTTATATGACTAAAAAATAAAAAGCAAACCATTGAATAATCATTCTAGTATGTTATAATTATATCAGAATGAATGAGATTTAAGTAAGATGAGATATAAATAATATATTTCTAAAAATTATATTTAATGAAAAAATTAAATTGTAACTTAAGAAAAATGGGAGAAGTATATGGTAAATACAGATTTTGATAGAAAAGCTTTAGCAGAAGTTTATGAAGTTATCATAATGTTGAAAAATGAGGATTTTAATAAAATTCCAAAGGAAATAGTAGAAGCAATAAAGTTAAATAAAGATAATGAATATGAAGTTGATTTTCAAAAGATTGTAAGAGATGAAATGTTACCGGATGCTAGACAAATATTGTCTGCAATATATACTTATTATTTAGCAGATAAAGAAGAAAAAAAGGTAATATTTGATTTAATAAATATAAAAAAGCAAACTTATGTAAAATATCCTATTTTTGAAAAAAGTAATAAGATAGAAGAGAATAGCAACATACAAGATATTATAACGATAAAGGAACAAAATTTTTTCACAAGAATTTTTGAAAAAATAAAAAATATATTTAGGAGGTAATTTTAATGAAACCAGAAGAAAGATGGTATGCACTAAATGAAAAGATGGAAGAATTCTTGTATGGTAAGAATGGAATATTAACAGTAGCATATGCTGATGAAGATTTAAAAACATATTTAATGGATACGGATAAACTTATAGAAATATTAAAAGAATTAAAAGAGTTAGAGAAGATAGGATTAACAGATGACCAATTAAAAAAACTTAGTATACTAAAAAATAGTTTTTTAGAAATTGAAAATTCTAGAAATAATATAAAAAAGATGTACCAAGAGATTAGAAGAATATATGAAAATATTGATGAATACTGAGGAGACCAAATATGAAAAATATAATTTTTGATGGAGAAAATTATTATTTATTTAGAGCTTTAAATGACGGAAACAAAGCAGATTTAGAAAAAGGAATAGATTTTATAAGGACAGATTGTATTAGATATTATGAAACTTTTGGAAAATGGGGAAAATATAATGATAAAAGTACAATATCTTTAGAAGAACTATATGATCATATTAAAATGAGATATAGGAGAGATACAAATTGTATTTCGTTATCAAAAGATGCGAATGTTGTGCTAACATATCATACAGAAAATCCTAGATATGTTTTGGTTAAAATATCTCCAGAAAAATTAGAAGAAGTGGTTGATGCAGGAGAATATTTTTTTAAAGCAATAGAAGAAAAGGTAATAGAGGCAGAAAATAATATACAGGACGAAACAGGAGAAATAACTAAAATTTTAAAAGAAATAGAAGGAGCAAATGATTTAAACGAAATAAGAAAAATATTAAATAAATTTAATCCGTTAATGTCAAGTTACACAATAAATGAAAGACAATATTTAACTGATGAAGAACAATTAAAAATGTCAAAGACAAATGCAAAGCTAAAAATATTGGAGTATATAGGTGCAATACAAAATATTATTGAAGATGTACCAAATTCGAGATTGCTAGCTACAATGGGAGGTGCATATACTTCATGTGAATATATATATTATGGAGATATTCCAAAAGAAGAGATTATTGAATGCCCTAGAATTTTTATGGATATTTTTTCATTATTGCAACAAGCAGAAGAAAAAAATGATTCAAATGGTGACATAGATAGAGTAATTAAGGAAGTGCTAGAATTAGTCAAAAATAAATGTAATATCAATGAAAAATATAGAACATTTGGTAATAAAAAAACAGCAGTTTATATTGATAAACATGAGTTTCAATTTCTTATGCAAAATTATCATAGTGAGAAAGAAAAAAGAGAAGATTTGAGTATAGATGGAGCTTTTGAATTAACAAATGGAAGAATTAGCTACCATGAAACTAAAATGCAATTATTAACAATTCAGTTATTAACAGAAATGTTACTAAAAAAGAAAGCTTTAATGGGAATTTTAAAAGCAACATTACCAAATGAAACAAGTCTAGAAGAGCTATTAAAAGATACATATTGTATTAATCCAGAAATAGTTATCAAACAAAATGGTAGAGGACACCAATTAAGCAGTACAGTAAATTTATTAATAAACGAACATGGCTATGAATTAGAACAGAGAAAAACAGAATTATTAATTCATAGAGTGTCAAGCTTAAGTGAAGAACAATTGTTGGAAATTTATGAAAAAGGAATGAAATCGGAACAAATAAAGGAATTATTAGTATTAAACACACCTAAAGAACAACGAATAAAAGTACAAAGAAGAAACAATATGAATACTAAATATGTTGTAGAAGCAATTATGGAAGGTTATAATTGGCAAAAAACTAGAAAATTGACGAAACAAGAAAAAGATAGATTAGCTAAAAAAATTGCTGTTTTGGATGTTGATGGTGAAAAATTAAGAAGATTGTATAATTACTTATCAAAGATGGTTGTTGAAAAAGATAAATTTACGCAATCTGAAATTTGTGCAATTATTATCAATATTGCAATAGATGGCAAAATAGGTAAAACATCTTATAATCAATTATTGGAAATGAATGATGATGAACAGGCAAAGATACTATGGAAAAATGCAAAAAAATTGCAAACAACTGTAAATCCAATATCGCTAGACTTGCTTATGAAACGTGGAAATACAATCAAAAAATTGAAAGATAAATTGGAAGAACTAGGAATTTCCAAAGAATTTATAGAAGAAAAAGATGTAAGAAATTTATATACAGCAAATCAAATAGTAGAGGGATATTTTTGTGATATAGAAATCGATGATGAAACCAAAAAAGCATTGATATACAATATTTTAAATACGACATTATTAAATAAAGGAAATTATATTTATTTATCTACAATGATAAGAAATTTTGAAAAAATAGGTTTAACCGAACAAGAAATATATGGAGTTATTATAAATTGGGGAATTAATAGAATTTCTTTTGATGGTGTTACTTATAAATATAGTAGTTTATTAATGAATTCAAAAGAAATATTTCAAAGACTAAAAAAATATGTAACAGAATTAGATTCAAATGTAAGTAATGCTACTATTCAAAAAGCAATAAGAAAAAATACTTTTTGTGAAGAAGAAAAAAATATAGATGAAGAAGATATAAAAGGAAAATTAGAAAAATTAGGAATTTCCAAAGAATTTATAGAAGAAAAAGATATAAAAAATTTATATACAGCACATAAAATAATAGAAGGATATTTTGAAGATGAACAAATAGATAATAAAATCAAAAAAACATTATTACATAGTGTTTTGAATAAGGGTGTACTTAATAAAGGGACGGGGATTTATTTATCTACACTAATCATAAAATTAAGTGAATTAGAATTAACGGATAAACAGATATATGGTTTTCTTATTAATATGGCTGTTCATGGAAGTGCTTTAGACTATAAAGGATATAGTTATACATCATTATTATCAAATAAAAAAGACATGATTCAAGGACTAGAAAAGCATAAAGATGAATTAGAAACCAATGTAACAAATATAACAATTCAAAAAACAAGAGCTGAACAATTAACAGAAGAAGAAAAAGAAGTGCTAAAACAAAAATTAGAAAAATTGGGGATTTCTAGAGAATTTATGGAAGCAAAAGGCATGCAAAATGTTTATATGGCAGAAACAATAGTAGATGGTTATTTTAAATATGAAAATATAGATAACGAAGTAAAAAAATCGTTGATGCAGTGTATATTAAATAATTCTGCTTTTGAAAAAAGTGTAATGTTATCTTTACTTATGAGAAATTTTGAAAAAATTGGCTTAAATGAAGAAGAAACATATGGAGCAATTATAAACTTAGGAGTAAAGGGAGGTATAGTGCCATATGGAAACTTTGGATATAGCAAATTATTAAATTCGTCATTAAAAGTAAAAGAATTAAAACAATATAAATCAGAGATAGAAACAGAAGTTAGTGAAGAAACTATTAGTGTTTCTTTGAATATTGCAAAAAAAGTAATGAGAAATTCTGTAAAAATAGAAAAAGAACAAGGAAATTTAGAACATGTATCATCAACAATTTATAAATTGGGAAATATGGCAAAAAGGGAAAGGAATAAAGGTAACACTTTGGAAACACCAGACCATAAATAGAGATTATTTTTTCATATTTATTGAATTTCAATGGCTATAATGGTCTTACAAACTATTGAGATTTTTGTTAAATTATGTTAAAATGATGAACAGGGACGTGCCAAATTGTTTCAAAATGAAACAAAAGGGACATATCCCAATTTTTATAAAGTATTGAAATACAATTAATAATATATAGGGTATGTCCCTTTTGGACAATTTTTGTTCATTTTGGCACGTCCCCAAAAGACCAATGGAGGAAACATGAATAACAGACAAGAACATATCAGAAATTTTAGTATAATTGCACATATAGACCATGGGAAATCAACACTAGCAGATAGATTAATCGAAATGACAGGCGTATTATCAAAAAGAGAAATGGAAAGCCAAGTGCTAGACAATATGGAAATTGAAAAAGAAAGAGGTATTACCATAAAGTCACAAGCTGTTAGAATGATTTATAAAGCAAAAGATGGACAAGAATATACCTTTAATTTAATTGATACACCAGGACATGTGGATTTTAATTATGAAGTTTCAAGAAGTTTAGCAGCATGTGATGGCGCTATTTTGGTAGTGGATAGTAGCCAAGGAGTGGAAGCACAAACATTAGCCAATGTGTATCTAGCAATTGATAATAACTTGGAAATATTACCAGTATTAAATAAAATTGATTTACCAAATGCGAGAGTAGATGAAGTAAAACAAGAGATAGAAGATATCATAGGAATACCAGCAGAAGATGCACCATGTATTTCAGCAAAAACGGGACTAAATGTAGAAGAGGTATTAGAAAGAATTGTAACAGACTTACCAGCACCAAAAGGTGATGAAACTGCTAAAACCAAATGTTTAATCTTTGATTCTTATTATGATAATTATAAAGGTGCAGTGGCATATGTCAGAGTAATGGATGGAACGGTAAAAGTAGGAGATGAAATTAAGCTAATGGCAACTAACAAAACGTTTACAGTTGCAGAAGTAGGATACTTCATTCCAGGTTCTTATATGCCAGTATCAGAAATTAAAGCAGGAGAAGTAGGATATATTGCCGCAAGTATTAAAAGTTTATCAGATATTCATGTAGGAGATACGATTACCTTAAAAGATAATCCAGCAGAGGAACCTTTAAAAGGATATAAAAAGGTAACACCTATGGTATATTGTGGATTATATCCTGTAGATGGAAGCCAATATGAAGATTTAAAAGAAGCTTTAGAAAAGTTACAGTTAAATGATGCGGCTCTAGAATTTGAACAAGAAACATCTACTGCATTAGGATTTGGATTCCGTTGTGGATTTTTAGGATTATTACATTTGGAAATTATTGAAGAGAGAATTGATAGAGAATTTGACTTGGGATTAATTACAACAGCACCATCTGTTATCTATAAAGTACATAAAACAACAGGAGAAGTCATCGAATTATATAATCCAGAAGATTTACCAACACCACAAGAAATATCTTATATAGAAGAACCTTATGTAACGGCGAATATTTTAACACCAAAGGATTATGTGGGAAATATCATGGAATTGTGTCAAAGAAGAAGAGGCGTTTACATAGATATGAAATATTTAGACGAAAATAGAGTCACATTAATTTATGAAATGCCACTAAATGAAATTATTTATGATTTCTTTGATAACCTAAAATCAAAAACCAAAGGATATGCTTCTTTAGATTATGAATTTAAAGAATACAGAAGGTCAGATTTAGTAAAATTAGATATTTATATTAATGGAGAACCAGTAGATGCTTTGAGTTTTATTGTTTATAAAGACAGTGCTTATGATAGAGGAAAGAAAATGGTAGAAAAACTAAAAACCGTTATACCAAGAAAATTATTTAAAATTCCGATTCAAGCAGCTGTTGGAGGAAAAATCATTGCAAGAGAAACGATATCAGCTATGAGGAAAGATGTTTTAGCAAAATGTTATGGTGGTGATATTACTAGAAAGAAAAAATTGCTAGAAAAACAAAAACGTGGTAAAAAGAAAATGCGTGAAATTGGAAATGTAGAGATACCGCAAGAAGCATTTTTAAGTGTATTAAAATTAGATGATGAATAAGTAATGAGAACAGGAAAACAATGAGATATAAAAAATTAGCAAACAAATGGAACAAATATAACATGAGGTGATAATGGGAAATGAAAAATAGCAAAAAATATAACTCAAAAAACGAAAGACCAAAAAAGCAAGAAGTAAAAAATTCACAAGAAACTTATGATGATCAAGTAGAAGGAAGAAATGCGGTTATAGAATTGTTGGAAAGTGGTAAAGACATTAATAAAATATTTGTAACAAAAGGTGAAAGACATGGTTCTATTAATAAAATCATTAGCATGGCAAAAGAAAGAAAAGTTATCTTGGTAGAAAAAGATAAAAGACAAATGGAACAAATGGCACAAAATGAAAATTATCAAGGTGTTATTGCCATTGTACCACCATTTGAATATTGTGAGATAGAAGATATTTTAGATAAAGCGAAAGAATTAAATGAGGACCCATTTATACTCATATTAGATGGAATAGAAGATCCACATAATTTAGGTTCAATTATAAGAACAGCGGAAACAGCAGGCGTGCATGGAATTATTATTCCGAAACGAAGAGCAGCAGCAGTAAATAGTACAGTAAATAAAGTGTCAGCAGGAGCGGTTCAATATATGAAAATTGCCAGAGTAACCAATATAACAGATTCTATTGAAAAACTAAAAGAAAATGGTTTATGGATTTGTGGAACAGATATCCATACAGATACATATTATTACAATCAAGATTTGAAAGGTCCTTTAGGAATAGTGATAGGAAATGAAGGAGCTGGAATGAGTGATAGGGTAAAAAAAAGTTGTGACTTTTTAGTGAAAATACCAATGAAAGGAAAAGTAACTTCTTTAAATGCATCTGTTTCAGCAGGGATTGTCATATATGAAGCTATGAAACAGAAAATGAAATAAAGAGGTAAAGGGAGGAAAAACAGATGATGATGCCAAGAAAAAAAAGAAGAGCGATACTACTATCTGTAATATTGATTATTTTATTAATTATAGCAATTGCGTGTGCTATATTATATGCTACAACAGATATGTTCAAATCAAATGATGTGTTATTTGAAAAATATGCAAGTCAATTATTAGATAATTTGGATGACATTCTTAATGAAGATCATATGGCTGAAATGGAAGAAATTTTAAATAATAATAAATTGACTTCTGAAACAACTGCTACAATAAGCTATAATGAAAATGGAGACACTTCTCATCCAATTAATAATATCCAGATGAATATATCAGGTGAAGAAGAAAGAACAACGGGATACAATTATAAAGATATTGCTATAACACAAAATGATGAAATAGTAGTAGGGGCTGAATATATTGAAGATGGAAATATTGCTGGTGTTAGATTAAATGGAATTAGACAATTTGTATCTACCAATATAGATAATGAAGATGAAAACGAAATATATAACTTATATGAATTGATTCATACGGATATACCAGGATTGCTTGGTTTAAATGCAGATGAATGGAATACCTTGAAGGAAAAATATATAGGAATTGTATTGAATAATCTTACAAATGCAAATTTTTCAAAACAAAAAGGAATGGCTTTAGAGATTAACGGGGCACAATATAATGCAAATGTGTATAGTGTAACTGTTACAAAAGAACAATTTAATCATATCTATATTCAAATATTAGAAGAATTAGAAAAAGATGAAACAATATTATCAAAAATAGAAGCTATAGATAATAAAATGAATGAATATCATAACTTTATACAAGATGGAGAGACTTCTAATATAAAACAAGATTTTATAAACCAAATAGATAATACTATACAAAAAATAGAGAATTTTAATATAGGAAATGATGAAAGAACAATTAGTGTATTTGAATCAGATGGTGTGGCAATTAGTTTATCTATTGATACAGAAGAGAATTTTATGGGAGTAAATGTTATCAATGGAGAGGGTAATAATTTTATAAATATATTAGGTAATGAAAAAATAGAAGAAGAAGAAGCGGAAAATAGTTTTGACTTGAAAATTGAAAAAACGGTTGCACCAAATGATGAAACAATTAGTATTCAATATAATATAGTAGAGGAAGGCGAAGAAACAGCAAATCTATGTAACATTAGTAGAAAAATGGAAAATTCGAATGTAAACAGTAATATTAATTTTAGTAGAAATGTAGGACAAAATACCTTAGAGATTGCTGTAGAAACGATTACCAATATTGTTAATGACTTTGACGAAAAAGAAGAATTAGCAGAAAATGAAAATAATATTATAATAGGAAGCTTGAATGATGAACAAAAAGAAAACGTAAAAAATAATGTAGAGGAAAATATAACCAGCCAGATAAATACATTCTTACAAGTAGTTCCATCAGAAAGTATAAATCAAATGTTAATAAATTTGAAGTTAAAAGAAGAAGAACTAGATGACTTATCAGGTGAAACTGTTACAGAATTAGAAAAGAATAGATTTAATTCAACTTTTGAACTTTTTGAAGGTGAAAATATTACAAAAGAGAGAGTGGAAGAATTAATTAATATTGCAAAAGAAAATTTAGGAGATGTTAGAATAACAAATTACAGAGAAGAAAGAGAGGAAAGAATTCCATTAGAATATAGATTAGTAATAGAAAGAAATACAGATAATTCAGACTTAGCAGAAAATGTTATAGCATATATAGAAGAAAACTATAATGAAAAATTTTCTGTTAGGTTAGAATATGATGAAATGACAGGTTTAGTAAATAATATTTATATTACAGTTATGGAGAATTAGAAAAATAGAAGAGTACTAAAAGATAAATTGAAAACCTTTTAGTACTTTTATTATCTTAGACAACAATGTTCTTATTTCTAGATAGAAAAAATAACAAGAAATTTATCATCTTAATATAAAAAACAAAGAAAAAATCCTTATTTTTATATAGAAAAGAATACGAAAAAAAGTGATGAAAAAATTACCAACAAAAAAAATCAAAAAAAATTTAAAAAAGTGTTGACAAAGATAAAAGGGTGGTGTATAATAAAATTCGTTCTGAACAAGAACGAAGAAAAGTACATTGAAAAGTAAACAATAAAATCCTTTAGAGAATAAACCGAAGCGGAAAATATTTCGAAAGAAATAGAGTACCGAACAAGTAAATTTTTTAAAAGTTTTTTAGCCAAAAAAGAAAGAAGTTTAAA
>CASEIZ010000043.1 GCA_949288185.1 uncultured Eubacteriales bacterium
ATATGAAAAGATGGATTTAATTGAAAATGAACATCGTTATCAAATGTTAAAAACAGTTTGTGATAAAAATGAAAAATTTGAAGTATCTAGAATTGAAATAGATAGTGAAAGACAATTATATACAGTTGAAACATTACACAAGATACAAGAAAAATATTCAGATTATGAAGTTGCTTTTTTAACAGGAAGTGATAACTTAAAAACATTAGACACATGGAAAAAAGTAGAGGAACTTACAACCAAATTTAAACTGTATATTTTAGAAAGAGATAATGACTGTATGGAGGAAATAATTGAAAATAATGAATTGCTAAAAAAACATAGACAAGCTTTTATCAAAGCAAAAGATACCATAAAAAGCAATTTAAGTTCAACATTTGTAAGAGAAAAAATAAAAAATGGGAAAAGTATAAGATATTTAACACCAGATGAAGTTATCAAATATATAAAACAATATCAGTTATATAAATAAAATGTCCTTTTGGGGACGTTTCTGTTTGGGACATTTTGGGGCAATTGAGTATGTTTCCTTTTGGACATTTTAAGAAATAATTGAATAAATGATAAAAAATAGAAAGGAGAATTGAAATGTTAGAAAAAGAAGAATTAATGAAAGAAACAGAAGGTGCCATTACATGGATTAAAAAATATGTAAAACAAGTTGGAGCAAAAGGAATTGTTGTTGGATGTAGTGGAGGAAAGGATTCTGCAACTGTGCTTGCTATGTCAGTAAAAGCAATAGGAAAAGAAAATGTGCTTGCTGTATCTATGCCATGTCATTCAATTTCACATGATTTTGATGATGCAAAATTAGTAGCAGATACTTTTGGCGTGAAATTTTTGAAAGTAGATTTAACCAATACATATAATGAGATGGAAAAGGAAATGCAATCTGCAATGGGAGAAGAATTATCAAAAGAAGCAACCATTAATATGAAACCAAGATTAAGAATGACTACATTATATGGATTTGCACAAAGCTTAGGGTATTTAGTAATTGGAACAGGAAATCTTTGTGAAGCAATGGTAGGATATACAACAAAATGGGGAGATAATAGTGCAGATTTTAATCCGATTGGAAACTTTACTGTTGATGAAGTGCTAGCGATTGGAAGATATTTAGGTGTTCCAGAAAAAATATTAAAAAAAGCACCAAATGATGGATTAGGTGGCATGACAGATGAAGAAAAAATGGGAATCAAGTATAGTCAAATTGCAGAAATGATAGAAACAGGAAATACAGATGAAAATGTTAAAAATGAAATTTTAAAAAGATATCACGCATCAAAACATAAAAGAGAATTAGTTCCAGTTTACACTTTTGAAAGAAAAAACTTCTTGAAAGATATAGGAGAGAAATAGGAATTATGAAAGTATATGTAGCACAAGAAGATTTTGAATAAAGAAATGAAATAAAAGGAGAATAGGTAAAATGGCAACTTTTGAAGATTTTATGAAATTAGATATTCGTGTAGGAACAATTCTAAAAGCGGAAGAATTTAAAAAAGCGAAAAAACCAGCTTATAAGTTAGAAATTGATTTTGGAGAAGAAATTGGTGTCAAGAAATCGTCAGCACAAATTACCAATCTATATGCTCAAGAAGAATTAATAGGAAAACAGATACTAGCAATCGTTAACTTTCCACAAAAACAAATTGCAGACTTTCTATCAGAAGTATTGGTTTTAGGAACATATAGCAAAGATGGTGTTATATTAATTACACCAGATAAAAAGGCAAATAATGGAGATAAACTAGGGTAATAGAGGAGATATAGATGATTGAAGAACTAAATAAAAAAGATATAAATCAAATTATGGATATTTGGCTAAAAGAAAATAAAAGAACACATAACTATATTTCTGAAGAATATTGGGATAACCATTTTGAAGATGTTAAAAAGGAAATTTTAAAAGCAGAAATATATGTATATAAAGAAAAAGAAGAAATATATGGATTTATAGGATTATCTAGTACATATATAGCAGGAATATTTGTCAAAAAAGAAAAACAATCTATGGGAATAGGAAGAAAATTAATTCAATATTGTAAATCAAAATATCCAGAGCTAATGTTAAGCGTGTATGAGAAAAATGAAAGAGCAATTGCATTTTATGAAATAGAAGAATTTAAAATCGTAAAAGAAGAAATAGATAAAACAACAAATGAAAAAGAATATGTAATGGTATGGAAAAAATGAAAGAAGAAGGAATAGAAAAATTATATTATAAAGCAAGCAAATAGATGCTATTCAAAATAGGTTCGGTAGTAATAAATTATAAATAAAGATAATACAATGAAACTAGGAGGAATTAAATTATGGAAAATAAAAAATTAAATATTATCGTAGAAAATTGCCCACAAAATCATAAATGTCCAGCAGTAAATGTGTGTCCAGTAGGAGCTTTAAGTCAAGAAGATTTCCAAGCACCAACAATTGATTATACAAAATGTATTAGTTGTGGGAAATGCTCAGATTTTTGTCCAAAGCATGCATTGATTTTAAAATAATAAAAGAACAGAATTTTTATTAATAGAATAATTAAAAAAGTAAAAGCTCTCTGAACCAAAAAGACGGAACGGAGAGCCAGTGTGAAAACATTTACGGGTTACTTTTCTTAGCCATGGCTAAGAATTTTTTGTCATAAAGCTCCTGAATTGCTATGGGCAGTTGACCTGCAATAGCCTTTTCTAAAAAGGCTTTTTCGCCTAAATTAGACAAGGTTTGCTTTAAACGGAAACACCCACTGGTATCGCCACACTTGCAACTTTTGGGATCTCCTAGGTGTTTTACCAAGGTCTTATGAATAGGCCGGTTTTTTTCGTCATCTGGATTACTCATAAATGTATCCTCCTTTGATATAAGTTTTAAAAATTATACCAGGAAACCTTATTAAAGTCAATAAAAACGAAGAGAGGAGATAATAAGAACCTGACCCAACATAGCAATCAAAGATTGCAGCCCTAGTACCCCAGAACTTTGTTATCTAAGGCAATAAGAAAAAGAAATAAATGAATTAATTTTCACTTATTTCTTTTTTTGTATAAATTGCGTAAGCACAAGAAAGTAAAACAGATTTTAACAAATATTTACGGTCATTTGTTGAATAATTATCAATGAAATCTGTTTTATTAAACACACAATCTAAAGCCTTTTCAAATAATTTACAAAAATTATCATATGCAATTTCAATTGGTGCACTTTCTAAGGCCAATCCAATTAATATTTTGATATCATTGATTTTATAAACTTCTTTTAAAACACAAATTACAAAAAATTTAGCTAAATGCGTTTTATTGTATTTTTTCTTTACAGGAGGTTCTATAATCTTATTTTTAACATAATTATTAATCATGTTTTTTGTTAAAATAAGTGTATCTTCCTCAGAATTTGAGTTAGATAAAAAAGAAGATAATGTTTCATTCACCAATGTAACGACTTGGTCTAAATATAAATCTACATTAGGCAATTCTTTCCATCTAGGAATATGCAATTTTATATTTTCTTTATTCATGTTTTTCAATCCTTTATTTTAAAATTTGTTTTATAAGAAAAGTAAGCATACGAAATCAAAGATTTCTATGGGATAAAACCTTTACAATATTTCATAAAATTTTCACAATCTTAAAAAAATCCCTAAGACAATACATATACATATATATTACCATGATTGAAATGGATAGTCAATATTGACAAAGTTATATCGATGTGTTAATCTGGTTTAGAAAACTAGATAGGAGAAATTTTGAATATGAAAAATCAATTAAGAGAAGTTCCAAAATTTGAGAACATTAAAGAAATTATATATAATTCTGTAAAACGATATCCGGAAAATATAGCGTATACCATTAAAGAGAAAAAAGAAGGAGATAAGATAGAATACAAAAATGTAACCTATACACAGTTATTAGAAGATATAAATGCACTAGGAACAACATTATATGCTAAAGAATTACAAGGAAAGCGAATAGCCATTATTGGAAAAAATCAATATCATTGGGCAATTTCACACTTAGCTTGTTTATTAGGTGGAATTGTTTCTGTTCCACTAGATAAAGACTTACAAATTAATGAGTTAGAAGAATCATTAATCAGAAGTAAAGTAGATGCTATTATTTTTGATGAAAAACTAACAGATAAAATACAAGTCATTAAAGAAAATAAAAAAACAAATATCCATGAATATATTTGCATGAGTAAAATAGATGGATTTGAAAATATTGAGCAATTACTAGAAAAAGGGAAAGAAATTTTAGAAACAGGAAATCAAGATTTTGTCAATCATAAAGTCGACTCAAAAGGAATGAGCATCTTATTATTTACATCTGGAACAACTTCTAAATCTAAAGCTGTCATGTTATCACAATATGGGATTGCAACAAATGTCTATGATATGCAAATTGTAGAAACTTTTTATGATACAGATGTCAATATTGCTTTTTTACCATATCACCATATATTTGGTTCAACAGCTATGGTAGTGATGCTAGCATGTGGTGTAAAAACGGTATTTCCAGATGGCTTACGATATATTAAGCAAAACTTATTAGAATATCAAGTATCTGTTTTTGTGGGTGTTCCTCTATTAGTAGACAAAATGTATGCGAATATTGAAAAAGAAATCGAAAAACAAGGAAAGACAAAATTAATCAAAGTAGCAACAAAAATTAGTAATTTTCTATTAAAATTCCATATAGATATACGAAGAAAACTATTTAAACAAATCATAGATGGATTAGGTGGAAAAATGCGATTTGTTATCGCAGGAGGAGCACCATTTGATAGTAAAATAGAGAGAAAATTCAATGAATTTGGAATCCATATGGTACAAGGCTATGGACTAACAGAAACATCACCAGTTATTGCAGCAGAAAATGATAAATATGCCAAGTACGGTTCAGTAGGAATTCCTATGAAACATACAGAAGTGAAAATTGTAGATAAAGATGAAAAGGGAATTGGAGAAATTACAGTAAAAGGTCCAAATGTCATGCTTGGATATTATGAAAATGAAGAAGCAACAAATGAAGTATTACAAGATGGTTGGTTCCATACAGGAGATTTAGGCTACTTAGATAAAGATGGATTTTTATTCATTACAGGTAGAAAAAAAGATATGATTGTTTTAAAAAATGGTAAAAAAGTATTTCCAGAAGAACTAGAAACTTTAATTAATCGAAATGAAGAAATAGAAGAATCATTTGTATATGGTATGCCAGATAAAGAAGATAAAAGCAAGATAAAAGTAGCAGTAGAAGTTGTATACAATAAAGAAATTGTAAAAGAAAAATATGGAGATATTTCAGAAGAAGATTTGTTCCCAATTATATGGAATAAGATAAAAGAAGTGAATAAAACATTACCAAGATATAAATATATTATGCATATGATTTTAACAGATGAACCATTAATTAAAACAACAACTCATAAAACGAAAAGAAATGAAGAATTGAAAAAAGTTTTGAAAAAATAGGGATTTTGGGGACGGACTCATTTTTCCCTTTTTAAAAATAAATAAGTAAAAAATATAGAATATAAAAAATGAAACGATTTTGCGTATCTAAATTTGAATTTCTATGAAAATTTAGCTTATACAAAATTGTGTAATAACTTTTATATTCTATATTTTTTAGATATCTCAATAAAAAAAGGGAAAAATGAGTCCGTCCCCAAAATCCCTTAAAAATGTCCCAAACAGAAACGTCCCCAATGGGACATTTTAATTTAAAAATTCAATACCATCAGAAGAAATCTTAGAAACTCTTGCTAAAGAGTAAACATCTAAACCTAAATCTTCTAATTTCTTTCTTCCATCTTGGAAAGATTTTTCAATGACAATTCCAATACCTGCAACAGAAGAACCAGCTTCTTTTAAAATTCGGTAAGCACCCATTGCTGCTTGTCCATTTGCAAGAAAGTCATCAACAATTAAAATATTATCATTTTCAGATAAATATTTTTTTGAAGCCATTAAGATATAGTCTGTGTTTTTAGTAAAAGAATGTACTGGTGTTTGAATCGTTGTTTCTGTATCTAAAATAGCAGAAGATTGCTTTTTAAAAATAACTAAAGGTACATCCAATTTTAATGCAGCTGCATAAGCAGGTGCAATTCCAGATGATTCAATAGTAACGACTTTTGTAATGTTTTTTGATTTAAAGTAGTCAGCAAATTCTTTTCCAATTAAATCCATTAATTTTGTATCTACTTGATGATTTAAAAAATTATCAACTTTTAAAACATTTTCATTGATAACAATACCATCATTTTTAATTTTTTCTTTTAATAAATCCATACAAGATCAGCTCCTAAATATATATTTATGAAAATAATTATATCATAAGATGTCGAATTTTGGCAAGATTAATGAAATTTTGTATTGTAGATTTTATTTTTATTATCCATATAATGGAATGTACATATAAAAATAAATATAAGTTTGAGTTATAATCAGTAAAGAAATTAAATGATAAAATTAAATTCATAAAATCTTTACAAAATCTTCTTGACAAACACAAAAAAAAGATATATGATAAAACCGAAATTAGGAATTATTCCTAATTTTAAGGAGAGATTTATGAACAACTATTCCAAACAAAGAGAAGCCATACTAGATGTTATGAAAGAAAACCTAGTACATCCA
>CASEIZ010000044.1 GCA_949288185.1 uncultured Eubacteriales bacterium
ACTCACCTTCTTCTCTATTGATATCTTTATTATTTTATATCTTCTACCTTATATCCAATTCCCCAAATTACTTTTAAATATTTAGGGTCTTTTGGATTAATTTCGATTTTTTCTCTAATATGTCTAATATGAACGGCTATAATATTTTCTGCTCCATAACTTTCTTCATTCCATACATTTTCATAAATCTGCTCTATGGAATATACTTTTCCTTTGTTTTTTAACAAAAATCTTAATATGTTATATTCTGTCGCTGTTAGCTTGATGTCTTTCCCATCAAGCATCACCTTTTTTGTTTCATCATTCATCTCTAAAGTACCTGTTTTCAATAATGTTTCTTTTTGATGTTCATTTTTTATACTTGTATCATTTGCATGACTAAAATCCACATATCTTCTAATATTGGATTTTACTCTTGCAATTAATTCTAATGGATTAAATGGTTTTGTCACATAATCATCCGCTCCTGTATTTAATCCTGATATTTTATCATAATCTTCTGATTTTGCTGATAACATAATGACAGGAATTGTTTTATCTTTTCTAATTTCTTGCAAAGTTTCAATTCCGTCTTTATTTGGCATCATGATATCTAAAATAATTAAATGAATTTCATTTTCTTTTAATTTTTCTAAAGCTTCTTCTCCATCATAAGCTTTTATAATATGATACCCTTCTTGTGATAAGTAAATTTCTATGGCATTTACGATTTCTTTATCATCATCTACTACTAATATATTGTACATCATTTTTTTCCTTTCTTGAACTTTAATAAACCCTTATAAAATTTGATAAAGTTCATTCCCTATTATTTAGAAATTCATATTTGCTTCTATTTCCTAGCATATATACTATACCATATTTTTATTAATAATAAATAGAGGATTTATTAATTTTTTATTAAGTATTCATGGCATTTCTTTTATTTTAGATTTTTGTCAATTGTTTTGTACAGTGTACTGAACAAAATTCTATTTTTTGTACTTTTTGTTCAGTTGTCACACTTGAATATTAAGTAAAAACCTCTACAAGTATTGATATAAGTATGTTTTTGTGTTATACTATTTGTTGTAAAGTAAAAACTTATGTAGTATTTTAGAGAAAGGAGAGGTGGTCTACATGGCTGCACGCAAAAAAATTTGTCCCCGGTGTAAAGGAACAGGAATCTCAGATACTCTTGCAGGTGGTAAATCCGGAGTAACATGCACTGATTGCGATGGAAAGGGATATGTTTTTAAAAAGTCCCTCAAAGAATCTTTCAAGAAAAAAATTGCTCTTGAAGGAATAGACACAGTTCAGTTATTTATGTTTATTCCCCAAAAAAATCTCCCTGTACATATAGGGTATATTGATTATCAAAATTTTTACAGAGAGAAGTTTGATATTAAAAATATAGTGCTGACAGATGAAATCAAATCCAGAATTTGTCCAGCCTATTTTGAGAGTCAATTTTCTGGACATAAACCTGTAGAAGGTGTCTTATGCTCTCGAAACAAAAAACTCACCATGAGTGCCTGTCCTTTTAAAGACTGGCAACGCTTAGACTGTCCTGCCATTGTCCAATGTTGGAGGGCCTATGAAGCCGAGCCTTTAAAGGTTTCATTAAATTTAACACCTTTAGAATATAAGGTGTTGCATGATGCATTATATAATTTTTCATTATGGAAAAATGAAAAATTATATGCAACAAAGCTTTATAGTCCTGAAGAGTATTATGCATCGCTTTCCCTAAGACAGCGATTGGATATCCCTCATGATCCTATTCTATCTCAGCTCGGAATTCCTGATATTAATGAACGTGATCCGGAATATATTGCTAAACGTGAACAGGAGGAGGTGAGAAGAATAATCGAGGCTGATGCTGTCGGAAAGGCTTTTTCTTCATATAGGGGCTATTGGGACGAAAATGACTGATGGCAATTATTTCTTCTTAGAAGAGGGTGTCCTGAAATAGGAACCCAAGAGACAAAAAATCCAACTCTTATTGAGCTGGATTTTTTGTCTCTTGGGCTCCTACCCTCCTTTTCCTTTTATTCATCCTTAAAACTATTAATCTTAAACAATTTAAACAATTCAACAATAATTAATGGTGAAATCACTAAACCAATTAATTCTAAGATATTCTGTGTTGGCAATACTGGTATACTAAAGATGCCTCTTAAAGCAGGTACTGCTAAGATAACGCCCATTAGTAATGCTGAACCAAGTACTGCCCAGATTAATTTACTATTATTAAATACTTTTGTTTTAAAGATAGATTTTTTATTATTTCTTACATTAAATACATGTACTAATTCTGAAAAGGCTAATGTTACAAATGCCATGGTTTGACCTACTTCTATTTTTGATTCGTCTAATGTTAATCCATCGATTGGTTCTGTTGTTGTTGCAAGTCCTATCATAAATGCTCCAAGTGTTAATAATCCTATCATAACACCTTGATATATCACTCTCCATGTCATTCCTTTGGTAAATACACCTTTTCCTGGCTTATTTGGTTTTCTATTCATGATATCGGCATTTGCAGGGTCAAAAGCTAAGGCTAATGCTGGTAATGAGTCTGTTACTAAGTTTATCCATAAAATATGGATTGGTAATAAAATTTCTAAGTGTGTTATATCTGTAATTCCAAACCATTGTGCAAATAATGGTGTTAATAGTGTTGCTAAGAATAATACAACCACTTCTCCTATATTACTTGATAATAAGAATTGGATAACTTTTAATATGTTATCATAAATTCTTCTTCCTTCTTCTACTGCTGATACAATCGTTGCAAAGTTATCATCTGTTAAGATAACATCTGCTGCTTCTTTGGCAACATCTGTTCCAACAATTCCCATTGCACAACCAATATCTGATGTTTTTAATGCAGGACTATCATTGACACCATCACCTGTCATGGCTACAATTTCGCCATTTTTTTGCCATGCTTTTACAATTCTTACTTTATGCTCTGGAGATACTCTCGCATACACAGAGTAATGTCTTACATTTTTTTGTAAGTCTTCATCAGTCATTTTTTCTAATTCTGCACCAGTAATGGCTTCATCTTCATTTTCCAAGATTCCTAATTTCTTTGCAATAGCAGTTGCTGTGATTTTATGGTCTCCTGTAATCATAACGGTTTTGATTCCTGCTGTTTTACATTTTTCTACTGCTTTTTTTGCTTCTTCTCTTGGTGGATCTATCATTCCAACCATTCCTACAAAGATTAAATCACTTTCAATGTTTTCTAATTCTTCTTTTGTTGGTTCATGGTCAAATTCTTTATATGCACATGCTAACACTCTTAAAGCTTCTTTTGCCATTTCTTCATTTTTTTGTCTTATCGTAACTGCATAATTGTCTAAGTCGTTTTTTATTTCATGATTATATACATATCCTTTACAAATTCTTAGTAATTCATCTACAGCACCTTTGGTATAAGCAATATAACTTTGATTTACTTTATTAACCGTTGTCATTAATTTTCTGTCTGAATCAAATGGTACTTCTGCAATACGTGTCATTCTATCATAAATGGATGGGTCAAAATTTAATGTAAATGCCATATCTACCAATGCGGTTTCTGTTGGGTCTCCTGTTAAGGTTCCATCTTTGGCAATTTTTGTGTCATTACATAACATATTGGCATATACCAATGTGGTCATATCGTCTGACACATTTTTACTATCAATTTCTTCTAGGTCTTTAATTTCTCCATTTAAGAATACTTTTTCTACTGTCATTTTGTTTTGTGTCAAGGTTCCTGTTTTATCTGAGCAGATAACCGTTGCACTTCCCAATGTTTCAACTGCTGGTAATCTCTTAACAATTGCATTTCTCTTAACCATTTTTTGTACACCAATTGCCAATACAATCGTTGATACAGCTACTAATCCTTCTGGGATGGCTGCTACTGCCAATGATACAGCTGTCATAAACATATGAATTGGTTCTTTTTGTTGGAATAATCCTATGATAAAGATAACAACACAAATCACAATTGCTGCAATTCCTAATGTTTTTCCTAATTTATTCAATTTTTGTTGTAAAGGTGTAATTTGTTCTTCTGATTCATTAATCATTTCTGCAATTTTTCCCACTTCTGTTGTCATTCCTGTTTCTACAACAATTCCTTTTCCTCTACCATATGTTACTAAACTAGATGAGAATAACATATTGGTTCTATCACCAATTCCTACATCTTCTCCATCAATTTTTTCTGTTGTTTTATCAACTGGTACAGATTCTCCTGTTAAAGAAGATTCTTGTGTTTTTAAATTCACTGCTTCTATTATTCTTAAATCTGCTGGTATGTAATCTCCTGTATCTAATACAACAATATCACCTGGTACTAATTCTTTTGCTGGAACAACGGTTACATTTCCATCTCTTACAACTTTAGAAGCATGGTCTGTTAATTTTTGTAAAGCTTCTAGTGATTTTTCTGCTTTTGATTCTTGTGTGACACCAATTACTGCATTTAAAATAACAACAATTAAAATAATAATGGTATCTGTAATACCTTCTCCTTCTGCAACACCTACAAATCCTGATACAATGGCTGCAATAATTAAAATGATAATAGAAAAATCTTTAAATTGATCTACAAATCTCATAAATAAAGATTTCTTTTTCTTTTCTTTTAATTGATTTAAGCCATATGTTTCTCTTCTTTTTGCTACTTCTTCTTGTGATAAACCTGTTTCTTGATTTGTTTCTAGTTCTTTTTCAACATCCTTTACTTCTTTGTTAAACCAGTTTTTACTTTCCAATTTTTTTCCTCCTTTATTTTTTGCGCATACTTTCATTTTTATTTTATCCAAACAATGAAAATATATCAATATTTTGGCCTTATTTTTCTGTAAAAATTTCAATATGTTATTAACTCCTATCTTTACATTTTCATAGCCTCCATTTCCTCTAAATTAGGAAATAAAATCTTTTTAATGATAGTAGAATGTAGAACAACAATTAATTTTTTTTTGAATATTTTTCTATCCAAGGACAAATTTCGTTTCGCGAGAATTTTTTTCTACTTTTCCTTTTCAACAAAAAAAGACTCTTAAAAAGATTTTATCCTTTTAAAAGTCTTGCTTACTTCATAAAAAAGCTTACTAACCAGATAATAATTATCGCGACTGTTGATTAGTAATGAAAAGCTACTCCCTTTTAATATATGGTGACCCCTACGGGAATCGAACCCATGATTCCACCTTGAGAGGGTGGCGTCTTAACCGCTTGACCAAGGGGCCATAAATTTTACTTACTATTTATATCATTTTTTTTAAAATTCGTCAACTATTATTTATAAATTTTGTCCAATTGGGGACGTTTCTGTTTGGGACATTTTCAATACATTGTAATAAATAAAAGAATATTATATAAAAAAATTTATAGAATGACGAATGTGAATGAAATCATGTTAGAAAAATTTAAGGTATCTAATAGGAGAATCTCAAATCTTGCTTTGAGAGGTGCCTATTAGATACCTTTAGTTTTTCTTCATGATGTAATGTTAGCCGAGGAATGAAATAAATTTTTTTATATAATATTCTTAATTAGTTAACGATTGAAAGAAATGTCCCAAACAGAAACGTCCCCAATTGGACACTTTATTCATACCATTCTAATTCCCAATCATCTAAAATGACAGTATCACCTTCACAAACACCCATTTCTTTCAATTTGTCGTCAATTCCCATATTCTTTAAACATTTTTGTAAGTAATACATAGACTCATTATCTTCGATGTTCACTCTTCCCATTAATCTTTGCACTGCTCTTCCTGATACAATAAAGACACCATCTTCTATCTTAATTGTCCATTCATCGTCTTTTTCTTCTAATGTGTACACTTTTCTATCTTCGATTTCTACTAATTCCTCTTTTGGCAATGTTTTTAACACTTCTGCTACATGGTCAATTAATTCTTGAACACCTTGTTTTGTAGCCGCTGAAATTTTGTACAATTCTAATCCTTCTTTTTTAGCTAATTCTTCTACTTCTTTTATCAATTCTTCGTTTTGTACATCAATTTTATTTGCCACAATGATTTGTTTTCTGGTACTTAATTTTTCACTATAATTTTTTAGTTCTTTGTTAATGGTATAAAAATCATCTACTGGATTTCTTCCCTCTTGTCCTGATACATCTAAAAAGTGTAGCAACAATCTAGTTCTTTCTACATGTCTCAAAAATTGAATTCCTAATCCTACACCTTCACTTGCCCCTTCAATAATTCCTGGAATATCCGCAATCACGAATCCATCACCATTTTTTGTTTTAACAACACCTAAGTTTGGTTGTAAAGTGGTAAAATGATAGTTAGCAATTTTAGGTTTTGCATCTGTAACGATTGACAAAAAGGTAGATTTTCCGACATTTGGAAACCCTAATAATCCTACATCTGCCAATAATTTTAATTCTAATATAACTTCTTTTTCCTCTCCTTTATCTCCATCTTCTGAAAATCTAGGAGCTTGTCTGGTAGAAGTAGCAAAATGAGAATTTCCTCTTCCTCCTCTTCCACCTTTCAAAATTAGTTCAGTTTGTCCTGGTGTAGATAAGTCTGCTACCACTTTTCCTGTTTCTACATCTTTGACAACTGTCCCAATAGGAACTTTGATATATAAGTCTTTTCCATATTTTCCATTACAATGGCTTCCACTACCATTTTCACCATTTCCTGCTTTGAATTTTTTATTATATCGAAAGTCAATTAATGTATTTTTATCTTTGTCCACTTGAAAATAGATGTCTCCACCTTTTCCTCCGTCTCCACCATCAGGTCCGCCAGCTGCTACATATTTTTCACGTCTAAAAGATACTGCACCATTTCCTCCATCTCCTGATTTTATAATTATTTTTGTATAATCTGTAAACATACTTTACCTCCATAAATGTTTTGTTTGAAGCATTTTTATACAAAAATGTCCCAAACAGAAACGTCCCCAAAAGGACATTTATTCAAAATAATTTAATTTCATTGCGTTCTTTACTTTTTTCATTGTCTCTTGTGCTGTTTTTCTTGCTTTTTCTGTTCCCTCTTTTAAAATTTTATCCACTAGTTCTGGATGTTCTTCATAATATTTTCTTTTTTCTCTAATTGGTTTTAAATATTCACTAATATTTTTTGCTAATTGTTTTTTACAAGCAACACATCCTCTTTTTCCTGCTCTACATTCTGCGCATACGGTATCGATTTCTTCTTTTGTAGAAAATAGTTTATGATAATATGCTACCATGCATATATCAGGATTTCCTAAATCATCTTTTTTTATTCTATTAGGATCTGTTACTGCACTCATAACTTTTTTTGTTATTTCCTCTTCTGAATCTGACAAATAGATAGCATTTCCAAGAGATTTTCCCATTTTTTCATTACCATCTAACCCTTTAATTCTTTTTCCTTCTGATAAAACTATTTTAGGTTCTATTAATACTTCTCCATAAATACTATTAAATTTTCTAACAATTTCTCTACATTGTTCGATTAATGGTTCTTGGTCTTCCCCTGTTGGAACTAATTCTCCTTCAAATGTGGTAATATCTGCTGCTTGACTTACTGGATATCCTAGAAATCCATATGTTACACTTTCCCCAAATAATTCTTTCTTTTGCGCAATTTCTGTTTTTACGGTTGGATTTCTTTGAAGTCTTGCAATCGTTACTAAGTTTGAATAATATACGGTTAATTCTGCTGTTTCTGGTATCATAGATTGAATATATATCGTTGTTTTTTCTGGGTCAATTCCACATGCTAAATAATCCATTGCCAATTCTCTGACATTTTTTCTTACTTTTTCTGGATTATTAAAATTATCTGTTAATGCTTGCACATCTGCAATTAATATATAAATATCATAATCTCCACTATTTTGCATTTCTACTCTCTTTTTTAATGAACCAAAATAATGACCTATATGTAATTTCCCTGTTGGTCTATCTCCTGTTAATACTCTTTTTTTCATAATTTTATTCCACCTTTTTCTCTCATTTCAATATCATTATTATACTAGATTATATGCGATTTTTCAAGTAATTTCCATTTATCTGGAAAAATCTATGAAAATTAAAATATGTAAAAGACATTTTCTATATAGTCAGAACTTTATTATAGCACTTTTTAAGATTTTAGTAAAATAGAACACATATATAAAAGTCACCTATATATTCTTAGGTGACTATATCATTTCAGCCATTAAATCATAATCACTAACCTCTGTTACTTTGCAATTGATAAAATGATTTACAATCTCTTCTGGCTTTTTATCCATTTCATTTTTTATATATACAATTCCATCCATTTCTGGTACATCTTGCATGGTTCTTCCAATATAATATTTACCATCAAAAGACATATCTTCAACTAATACTTCATATGTTTTTCCTATTTTTTTACTTTGAAGTTCTTTTGAAATTTCTTGTTGTATTTGCATAATTTGATGATATCTTGCTTTTTTCGTATTTCCATGAATTTGGTTTGGCAATTTTTCTGCCGGTGTTCCATCTTCTTTTGAATACATAAATGTGCCTAATTTATCAAATTTTGCATTTTTTACAAATTCTTTTAGTTCTTCAAAATCTTCCTTTGTTTCTCCTGGAAACCCTACTATTAAACTTGTTCTTAAAACAACATCAGGTATGTTTTCACGAATCATTTTTAATAACTTTTCTATTTGTTCTTTACTGGTTCTTCGGTTCATCCTTTTTAAGACTATATTAGAAATATGCTGAATTGGTATATCAAAATAATTGGCAATTTTATCATTGTTTGTAACAACATCAATTAATTCTCTAGTAATGCCTTCTGGATATGCATATAAGAAACGAATCCATTTAATTCCTTCTATTTTACTTAATTCTTCCAATAGTTCTGCTAGTTTTGATTCTCCATATATATCCATACCATATTTCGTTGTATCTTGCGCTATTACGATTAACTCTTTAATACCTTTTTTAGCTAACATATTTGCCTCTTCTAAAATGTCCTCTATTTTTCTACTAGCAAATGGTCCTCGAATATATGGAATTGCACAATATGTACACTTATTACTACATCCTTCTCCTATTTTTATATAAGCATAGTTACTTCCTGTTGTAATCGCTCTATTTAAAAATTCTTGCTCCGTTAGCATCGGCATTTGTGCTATTTCCGTTATTTTTTTACTTGTCTTTTTCTTTTCTTTTTGAACAATTCCTCTTTTTAATAAATCTTCTATTTTATCCCATAATTTATCATAATCTTCTATTTTTATAAACAAATCTACTTCTGGTAAAGCTTTTACTAAATCGTCATAATACCTTTGAACTAAACATCCCATAACAATTACATATTGACATCTTTGTTTTTTATATTCTGCCATTTCCAATATAGTATTAATCGCTTCTTCTTTTGCAGATTCTATGAATCCACAAGTATTGATAACTAAAATATCTGCTTTTTCTTCTTCGTTGACAACTTTGAATCGATTATCTTTAAATATTCCTATTAAACACTCTGTATCAATTAAATTTTTACTACAACCTAGTGATATAAATCCTACATTCATTTTTTGGTATATCCTCTCTTCTTTTTGATAAAATTATTATTATGTGCTTATTTTTCTTTATTATTACCAAAGGTCTGTCCCTTTCGTTCAATCATTAACGGAACGATTTGGCACGTCCCTATATTTAATCTTTATGACTACATATATGTTTTCTAGTCATTTCCATTAAATCTAACTTTGTAAATCCTTCTATTTGTGTTTTACTTCTATCTTTTCTTAATTCTTCTTTTAGTAAATTTTCTATTTCTTTTTTATCTTCCTCTTCTTTCATATCTATATAGTCTATAATGATGATGCCTCCTATATCTCTAAGCCTTATTTGTTTTGCAATCTCAACTGTTGCTTCTTTATTGACTTTAAAAACAGTATCTTCCATTGTTTTATTTCCTGTATATTTACCAGTGTTTACATCAATAGCTGTTAATGCTTCTGTTTTATCGATTGTGATAAATCCTCCACATTTTAACCATATTTTTCTATTATTGATTCTATGGATTTGTTCTTCTAAATCATACACATCAAAAATCGATTCTTCACTTTTTACTACTATTGATAAATTGTTATATTCCTGGTTTTCGCTTTTTATTTTGTTAATTTCATTATAATCTAAACTATCATTCACAACCACTTGTGCTAGACCCTTATCTGCTAAATCCATTAACATTTTTTCGACAATATCTTCACTTTTATATACTTGTCTTGGTACTTTTTGCTTCTCATCTTGACTATCTTTCATAATTTTTTCCCATTTACTTTCCACATATTTTATATCATCGATAATTTCCTTTTCTTTTCCTTCTGCTGATGTTCTAATAACTGCTCCATTTCCTTTTGTAATATTTTCTCTCACTAGTTTAATTAGTCGTTCTTGTTCTTCTTTATTTTCTATTTTTTGTGAAACTGTAACAATATCTGTATTTGGCATAAGTACAATATATTTCCCCGGTAAATTAATATGTGTTGATATTCTAGCACCCTTTTTTTCATTACTATCTTTTTTGACTTGTACTAACAATTTTTGATTTGGTTTTATCACTGTGCTAATATCTTGATTTATATTTATTTTTTCCTTTTTTTCATCTTTCTTTTCTAGAATATCTTTTAAATGAATTAAACTATTTTTTTCTATACCGATATCTACAAAGGCTGCTTGCATCCCTTTTACAATATCTCTCACAATGCCTATATAAATATTTCCTTCGTTTCTATGATCCTCTTCCCCTTCTTCATAATACTCTATTATTTTTCCATCTTCTACTAATACGATTTTTCTTTGCTTTTCTATTCTTTTTATTATTAATTCTAACATCTTGCCTTCCCTCTCTTGCTTAATTAAATTTATTCATTGCTGAATCTACACCATTTTTTATCATTTCTATCACTGCATCTTTTGCATTATCTGTTCCTACATTTAATTTTTCCTTATCTTCTTCTGATGAAATTTTTCCTATGACATACTGAATTCTATCATTTTTGTATTCCGGTGTTCCAATCCCCACTCTAATTCTGGTAAATTCCTCTGAATTCAAGTTTTGTACAACAGATTTCATTCCATTATGAGAACCTGGCCCACCTTTTTTTCTTATCTTGATTTTCCCTGGTTCTACATCCATATCATCATAGATAACGATGATATCTTCTAAATTGATTTTATAAAATTGAATGGCTTCTATCACACTTTCTCCACTTAAATTCATATAGGTTTGTGGTTTTAGAAGAATGACTTTTTCATTTTCAATCATTCCTGTTCCGTAAATTCCTTTAAATTTATGTTTATTCATTTCGATGCCATATTGTTTTGCTAATTTGTTTATTGTATCAAATCCCATATTATGTCTTGTATTGGTATATTCATTTTCAGGATTTCCTAAACCTACTATTAAAAACATATTCTTTCCTCTTTCTTAATAAGAATCTATACTATTTTACATTGTTTTTGCTTGTTTTTCAAGTTTTTACTTTTAAAAAATTAGAAATTAGCATAATAGACATTGAACTTATCATTTTATTGAATAGGAAAAATCACTTTTTCTTATTCAACAAAAAAAGCACTAGTTAAAAGTGCTTTTTCTTTTATTATTATTCTGCTGATTCCTCTGTTTCTGGAGCTTCATAAGCTTCTAATATAGCTTTTTGAATTTTCTCTCTAGTTTCAGCATTGATTGGATGAGCTATATCTTTGAATTCTCCGTTTGGAGTTTTTCTACTTGGCA
>CASEIZ010000045.1 GCA_949288185.1 uncultured Eubacteriales bacterium
AAAACTAAAGGCACAAGCATCTAAAGCTTGTGCCAATCAATTTCAGACACAAGCTATATTTTATGATGATGTTTGTTACCATTTAGTTTATATATTTTCATAAAATTCTCTCCCTTAAATTTATTGATTAAAATTCTATCACATATTTTTATCTTCTGTCAATAGCTTTTATAAAATTTATTAAAATTTTATGTCAAGTATTGTTGCAATTCTATCTTACATATTATTGTTTTTAATTACTACTTATTTTATATTATGCACTTTTATAAAAAATGTTCTCCTTTTGGGTCTATTGGGATCAGAGCTATTGGGACCCATTATTCTTCATTCACATCAATTAACGAATATACATCTTTTGCATCATTTAATTCTTTTATATTCATAATCACACCTTCTCCTACAACAATTCCTCCCACTTCTTCTATTGCTTGCTTCATTGCTTTCATAGTGTTTCCTGTTGCATAAATATCATCAATAATATATATGTTTTTTCCTGTATATTCTTCACCAACTAATTTAGGTAACTCCATTTTGTCTTTCCCATATTCTTTTTCATATGAAAATTGTTTTTCAACGGTTGTTGGTGGTAATTTTCCTGCTTTTCTAACAGGTATAAATCCAATATTCAATTTACTTGCAACTGCTGCTCCTATGATAAATCCTCTTGCTTCTGCTCCTACAATATATTCGACTTTCTTGTCTTTTATTTCTTCTACAAATTTATCAATAATTTCCTTAAACGTTTCTTTTTGAATAATTAATGGCATGATATCAATAAACTCTACACCTTCTTGTGGAAAGTCTTTTTGTGTTCTAATATGTAGCTCATTTTTTAATTCATTTCTTAATATTTTCATACATTTACACCCTTCATATTACATTTTCTTTTTTATCTGTCCTATCTGAAATGCTTTTTATTTCTCTAAGATTTCAAAAAATCTTTTTTTCTTTTGATCATCATTAGATGAATCTATAAATTGTATTGTACTTTTTATATTTTTATTGTTAATTAAATTCTTTTCTTCTAAAACTTGTTTTAAATGTTTAGCTAAATATGGTGCTCCATTAAAGAATGTAACTTGTCCTAACACCTCTTGTATTTCTTCTTGTATCAATGGATAATGTGTACAACCTAAAACCACGTTTTTTACATTTCCTCTATATGTTTCCAAATGTTCCTTCAAATATTTTTTTATTTTTTCTTTATTTCCCTCTTCTATAACATCTGCTAGTCCTATACATGGAAGCAAAATGGTTTTATGATTATCATATGTATGATATAAAAGGTTGAATTTTTCACTTTCAATGGTTCCTTTTGTTGCCATCACCAATGTTGGCTCACTATATGCATAATCATACACCATTTTATAGGCTGGTTCAATGGCTATAAATGGTATATTTGTATACTTCTCCCTTAGATACTGCGCTGATTTTGCACTTGCTGTATTACAAGCAATGACTATTGCTTTACATTTCTGTTTAATAAATAGTTTTACTATATTTTCACACAATTCATTAATTTGTTTATCATTTTTATCTCCATAAGGATTGTTTTTGGAATCACTATAATAGATATAGTTTTCATTTGGTAATATCTTTAATATTTCTTTTAATACAGTGATGCCTCCAATCCCTGAATCAAAGATTCCTATTGCTTCATTTTTGTTCATTTCTTCTTCCTCTTGTTATTTTTGTTCTATTTTTATTATCTTATATAATTTGTTTTGATTGGTTGTTCTTTTTCAGGTAGCTCTATTCCTGCCTTTTTTCCTTGTTCTATACATTTTAACAACCATGCCATATTATTTCCTAATGTTCTCATCGTTTGCATTCCTTCTTCATCTTGTACGACTTCTTCTGGTGTATTTCCATGTACCATATTCCAATATTGTGATGATACAATTGGCATATTATTAATCGTAAAATATTTATTTAATTGATCAAAGGTTGATGTGGCTCCTCCTCTTCTGCAACTTACTACACAAGCTCCTAATTTGTTTTGAAATACTGGTTTTCCAGCATAAAATACTCTATCCATAAATGAAGTAATGGCTCCTGTTGCTGAAGCAAAATGCACTGGTGTTCCAAATACAAATCCATCTGCTTCTTTTGCTTTTTCAATGAATTCATTTACCTTATCATCTACAAAACATTTTCCTGTATTTTTGCAACTACCACAACCAATACAACCTGTTACTGGTTTTACCCCTAACCAAAATATTTCTGTTTCTATATCTTGTTTATTTAATTGTTTTTCTACTTCTTTTAATGCTGTATATGTACAACCTTCTTTATGTGGTCCTCCATTAACTAATAATACTTTCATAGTTTTCACTTTCCTTTCTGTTTTTTGATACTAAATAGTTTTTATCCTTATTAATATATTATTTTTCATTGACTATTTGTTACAATTCAAATGATAAATTTGAAAAGATTTATCATTTGAGATATTTAAAACAATCAAAACTATCACTACTATTTCAAAATCGTTTTTACTTTTCCTTTTCCATCCTGAGAAGTCACTTCTAATATTGCACCATTTACCATCGCAAATTGTGGTGAAACATGTCCCACATCTGCATCACAAATAATTGGAATATTTAAATCTCCTAAAACATCTTTTACCGTTTGATTGAAATCTGTATCATAATCATTTCTAATAAATAATGGTCTACCAAATATAATACCATTACAATTTTTGAAATATCCTGCTTCTTTCATTTGCCATAATGTTAAAAGTACAGTTGGTGAACTCATTTCAAAAACTTCTAAAAACCATACAATTCCATCTTCTTTATACTTTTCAATATAGTTTTTTACATGATCATATTTTGTTCCAATAAAAGCTTTTACACAATCTAAACAACCACCAATAGCTCTTCCTTTGAATTCTATCTTTTCTTCACCTTTTAAGTTGATCCATTTGGTTTCTTGTGTTAAGTCATATCCTTTTTCTAAGTTTTCTATTTTCAATTCTTCTTGTTCTGGACTCAATTCTTCTATGCTTTCTTGATTTTCAAGAGGCTGCTCTGGTTGTTCTATTCTAAAATCAATAATTTCTTCATGTTTTTCAAATGATGTTTGTTCGATTTCTTCTCCACTTGCAATTCTTAGGGCATCTGTTAAATTTCTGAATAATGGTCTCATTGCATAATCTTTTACATTTTCACAATAAATAGATGGTCTTTCTAACATCATATTCCATAAATAATTGATACCTGTAATATCAGAATATCCTTGCATCCATTTTTGTTTTAAAGTTTTGATTTTTTCAAAATCCAAATATGGAATCATCTCAACTAAAAAATCTCCTCCTTGTGCAAATATAATTAGCTTTACATCATCATTCTCTAATAATTCCATAAATTCTTTTGCTCTTTGCTTTCCCGATGCACTTCTTCCTCTTTCTTCTTTTCTTACACTTTCTGTTTCTATGATTTTATATCCCATTTCTTGTAATTGTTTTTCTGCTAGTTCTAATTTTTTGATTCCATCCTCTTCAGAAATTCCTCCTGATGGTGCACATATTCCTATGGTATCCCCTTTTTTTAAGTTTTCTGGATAATTCATAAAACTCTCTCCTTTAATTTTTTCTCATTATAACTATATACCATTTTTTAGGATTTTACAATACAAGCCCAGACTTTCTGTTAAAAATGTAACTATTCAGCATTATCATTTTTTTAATAATGAGTTCTTGGATATTTATTTTTCATTAATGACGAATGTGATTGGAATGTTTGTAGCCTTTCTTAATATAAAATAAATGAGGAAGCGCGAATAGCGAGAGGCTCATTTCTTTTATAGTTAGAAAGGCTAGAACATGTATTGAGCCGAGGAATTAATGAAAAATAAATATCCAAGAACTCATTTAATATCAAATATTTTTAACATAAAGCTTAGGCTTAGATTTTATATATTCTTAATATTTCTTTTCTTAAACACTATAAATGTTGGTATCATCATAATTAGGAAATATACTACACAAATGATAATTGACATTGTCATACTCATTCCTTGCATATATGGTAAAGCTCCATTTGCATATATACTCAAATCCCAATTCATGGTCACAAAATATTTCATAAATTGTAAATCATATCCAATAGCCAATTGATTGATAATAGATGCTGCCATATATCCCAATAAAGAAATAGTAATCGCAAGTGTACTATTGTTAAATAAAGTACTAATTGCAAATGCTAATGTTGCTAATAAAATAATCATTGGTAATTGTGTTAATGTTTGTACTCCTAAGTTTGCAAATATATTCATTTCTTCCATTGTATTGGTATTAAAGTTATATGCTACCACTGGTTCTGATAAACTATCAAATCCAAAGATAATACCACCTATTAGAATTTGCATAACAAGTATAACAACAATGATGAAGATAATCATAATCAATGTTGTAATTGCTTTTGCCATTAAGATTTTATTTCTCGTATATGGTTTTACTAATAATAGTTTAATCGTACCTTTATTAAATTCTTCACTTACAATTGTTCCTGCTATCATGACAACAACAACGATTAAAAAGATTCCAAATTGTGAATAGAAGTTTTCTAGGATTCCTTTTAAAGTATTTGTATTATGAATATCTCTTCCTGTTTCTAATATATATCTACTTTCTGCTTGGTCTTCTAAATAACTATTATATTCTAATCTTTCTTGATATGTTAATTCTTCTATATTTTTGAAATTTACTAAATTCGTATTTGCTGTTTGTAAATTTGAAATTGCTCTGTTTAAGTAATCACTACCATAAGGGATTTCTTTATTTAATCTAATTTCTGCAATTTCTTTTTCCATCTGTGTATTGTTTAGTTGTGTTTCTATATTTTCTAACACTGATTTATCTTCTGTTTGCTCTTTTTGTGCGTTTAATTCTTCAATTTGTTGTTCTGCCTTTGCTAAATCTTCTCTTGCAAAATATTTCCAATCACCTTCATCTAATTTTGCAAGTAAATCATTAATTTCTTGATTAACTGCTTCTACCTGTGTTTCATCCTTTTCTGCTCCATATTGATAGGTATTTCTTTCTGTTATATATGGTGCAATTCTTTCATCAATAATGGCTAATTTCCATTCTGCATCTTTGTGTTGTTCCATCATTTCACTTAACTGTATTTCTGATAATAGCTCAATATACACAGTTACATCACTTGTTTTTTCTGGATTTAGTGTTTCCAATTCACTTCTTAGTGAATTAATGTAATTTTCATTATATAGATAATAATCATATTTACTTCCACCATTTGCATATTTAAACATGCAATTCATAAAAATTAATAATAAGAATATAACGACCATTGTAATATAAATGGTTTTCTTTTTAAATATTTTGACTAATTCATTTTTTACTAAATTACTCAATGACATTCCCCCCTGTCTTTTCAAAAAATGCATCTTCTAGTGTTTTCTCTTCTTGTTTCACTTCATATATTTTGATTTTGTTTTCTACTAATTTTTCAATCATTTCTGGTACCTCTTCTTTTGGTACATTTATCTTAAATCTGTGATTATCTATTACAATCACATCTTTTACCATATTTTTAACACGATTTACATCATCCACTTCAAATAGTCGTAAATCCTGACTGGTTTCTTTTTTGATTTCAGAGATTTTACTTGTTTCTATCACTTCTCCATTTTTAATAATACATACTTTAGTACAGAAATTATCTAATTCTGCTAAATTGTGGCTAGAAATTAAAATAGCCATTTTTTCCTTGGTTGCTAAATCTACTAACAACTCTCTCATTTCCTTGATTCCTTCTGGATCTAATCCATTGGTTGGTTCATCTAATATTAATAGATTTGGTTCATGTAATATCGCTTGTGCAATTCCTAATCTTTGTCTCATTCCTAAAGAATATTTAGATACCTTATCATGAATTCTGTTTTCTAGTTTTACCAATTTTACGACTTTATCAATTCTTTCTGTGGTGATTCCTTTATATAAATTGGCTACTAATTTTAGGTTTTGATATCCTGATAAGTACATATACATGTCTGGATTTTCAACAATAGCACCTACTTTTTTTATGGCATGTGTAAATTCTTTTTCAATGTCATATCCATTAATCGTTACCTTTCCACTGGTAATGCTTTGTAATCCTAAGATTAATTTAATCGTTGTTGTTTTTCCGTGCACCATTTGGTCCAATAAATCCTAAAATATCACCCTGCTTTATGTCTAAAGAAACTTTTTTTAAAATTTCTCTTTTTCCAAATGTCTTACACAAGTTTTCACATTTTAATATGGTTTCCATATATGTATCATTCCTCCCCTTTAAAAATTTTTTACTTGTTTACTGTTTCAAATTCTAACATATATTTATTGATTTCCAATTGATTTTTTCTTAATATTTTATGAAGTCTTTTTTGTATTTCTTAATTTTTTCTTATACAGAACAATATTTGTGACACAAAAAATTACGTAGCAATTTTTCTGTGAAACGTTGGAGAATAGGAAAAAACTATTTTTTTATTCATCAAAAAAAACACAATATATATTGTGTTTTTTACAATAAAAAATGATTTTATTTCTATGCACTAATTTTATTTTGAATTCCTAATCCAGCATCTAAACATGT
The DNA here is from genome assembly GCA_949288185.1 of uncultured Eubacteriales bacterium. Classification (GTDB taxonomy): domain Bacteria; phylum Bacillota; class Clostridia; order TANB77; family CAG-508; genus CAG-269. The sequence goes on from CASEIZ010000045.1 coordinate 6,600, forward strand.
TAAAATTTCTATTTTCTTTTTTTTCTTTACCGGTTTTATTTCCACCTTTAAAGAATCTGTATATAATTGTCGTTTATCTTGTTGAATGGGTTGTTGCATTGGTTCTTTTTTTTCTTCTAAAAGTTTTACATCATCCTTTTTTCTAAATATTTTTTCTATCATTTCAAATATCTTTTTTATAATATTCATATTTTTTACCTTCCTTCACCAGCAATCATTTCTCGCATATTATATTTATTTGTTTCTTGTCCTTGTTTTTCCCATGGTCTAATACCTTCTTCTGCCTTTAAGTCTGTCTCATAACATTCAAATTTCTCTTCAAATTCTTGTTGTTTCAAAGGTATCATTTTCTTCTTTGTTTCATCAGCACAATAAAATATTTTTCCTTCTTCAGGTAAATCCACATAAACATACATAACTGGTTTCTTTTCTGCATCTTCTCTATTATATACTCTATTTATGACACAACGTTCAAACTGCAAATTAGGGTTGTTTAATAAAACATTTTGTAATATATTTATCGTTTCAAATTGACATGTCGCAAATTCCGGATACATTTTGGCTAATAATTGGAATTGTCTTTCTATGCTTTCTCTATCTGAAATCTTCAAATTATCTATCTGTTTAGAAATATCCATTAATTTTTTTATAGGAAATTCTCCCTTTTCATTACATATACCTATTGTTGTATAAATTTGTCTAATATATTTTTCTTCTAAGCTTAATGTAACATCAGATAATGATTCATCCACTTTATGAAATTCACTATCTTTTCCTTCATCTTCTATATCATGTTCTCTTATTTCTTTATAACTTTTGCAAAAATTGTTTGGCATAGCGCCATATCTTTCTGTTGACAAATCCCATGTCGTATCATCTATTGTATCTCCTTTAATAACTCCTTGATTTGTTGGAATTTCTACATCCTTTAATTTAACAAAAGCATGCCATTTTGATTTCATTATTTCTGCTTTTATGCCTATTTCTTTTAACATATATGTTTCAAGTTGTGATATTCCAAGACAAGTACCCTTTTGGGAAGCTATCATTTTCCATAGAGCTCTAGAATCTTCTATATTAAATATTTCTGCTTCAAAATCTGGACTATAACTAATTCTCTTTCCTATAGCATTCCTAATATATGCTATTTTTTCCAAATCTCCCCATTCTGATTTTATTCCTTCTAAAGTTTCTTGTATCCATGTTTCTCCTATTTTATATTCCTCTGCTGTTGATGGAGTTGATCCATTATCTATTATCTTTATACCGTCTCTTGTTGTAGTTTCAGTTGTTTTTCCATACTGATTATCTATTACTTGCATTTCAGGACAAATATCGCATAATTGTATTAATTTTTTTCTTTGTTCTTTTGTCATTTGCATTGCATTTGGCATGATAAATCTATCTAATCCTCTATATATCTCCAAATCTTTCTGCAAATCTAATACAATCTTTCCATCTTCTCCTATCTCCATTTTTAATACATCTTGTTGTTCTTGTGAAAGTTTAGATTTATCCATTTTATCTCTTGCTTCTTTATTTAACACCATTATTATTTCTTTCTCTTCTCTATTGGTTAATCCTAATTGTGGCATTTTTTCTACAAATTCCAATTGTCTATCTGTGTTTAGTCCATTTATAATTTCATAAACTTTTATTCCTTTCAAGGTGCAAAAATTCGCATTATCCCTAAAGAATTCACCGATTTCATCTATTTCCATACAAGAAATAACTTCTTTTATATCAGAAATATCTAAATCATATTTTTCAGCCTGCTGGATAAGAATTTCTTGTTTTCTCTTATAAGAAAGTTGTTTTAATATCGGCATCATTAGTGACTTATCATGATTCAAATGATATTGGTCTACCATTTCTAATTGTTCTTTTTCATCTTCTATTTCTAGGATGATGTCACCTAATTCTGTTCGTACAAATTTCCATTTATTATCTATTAAATCCTTATTTCTTAATATTTTTACTTTATTTTCACTACGAAATTCTCTAATATATTGTATAACATCTATATTTTTTAAAGGATAATTATCTACAAAATTCCTATTTTGAAAAATTTCAATTCTGCTATCTTCTGATAATCCTTGTATAAAAAAACTATTTATACTTTCTGTTGATTCTTCTGGTTTTATATTTTTAAAAAATGTATCTATTCTTTTACTTTCCTCTGAAATGCACCCCATTAATCTAACTTTTCCTAATGGATTCATTTCTTTAAAAAAATCCACCTCTAGCAATTGTATTACTTCTTCATCTGAGAAATAATTGTTGACTAAATCATATAGATAATTATCTGTCATTCCTTCACACGTAAATACATTATCCATGAGTACATTGACTTTATTATTTGATGATTTTAATAAATTTTCTAGTTCTTGTAAATTCAAAATTTCCTCCTTAGTAAATGATTTGTTTTCCTTCCACTTCATAAACTGAACATTGGGGACAGGTCAAATCGTTCAATTTTCGAACGATTTGACACGTCTCTATTGTTCAACATGAAATAGTTCTTTGACACTGAACCAACTTTTTCTTTCTTTAAATTCCATATCCCACATAACTTCTAAATATGCTTTACAGATATAATATAAGTTTTCACATTTCAATAAATATTGTATATCTTCATCTTCCTGATGGGTTTCTTTTAATTTGTTTACGATTTGAATTGGTATACCAAATGCTACAGCATATACCAAATATTCATCCCATAATTTGATGTAGTTGATTTGTTCATCTTTTATTAAACTATATTCCTCTATTTTATATTTTATCTCTTGTAATGCATAATAATCATTTAAAGCTTGTTTACTATGTTTTGTCATTAAGTTGTCTGTTTTTACAATTAAAAGTGCCATTCCTATCATAAAAATATCTAAACAAATATATTTATTTGGTACTACTAAATATACACTTCCTATAAATATAGCCATAAATATTAAAATTAATAAACTCATGGAAACAATTTTTTTACCACTATATTTTTCTGCTTGACTTTTAATTAATTTCTTTAATAATACAATGACAAATAGCAAAAGATGAATAATAAGAGCTACTACCGGTAATATAAAAATAACTCCTACTGCTACAATTCCCATAAGAAATAGGGTAGATTCATAGATATGAATATTTAATCCATTATTCGTAATATGAATCACTGCCATAATACAAACGATAATTAATAATATAACATTTGCTTTTCTGATAAATCCTGGTACAGATTTTATATTGGCTCCAATAGAATTTAATTTGTTTTGGGTCATCTTGTTTAATTTTTTTAAATGCTTCATAAAATCTTTTCGTTTTGATATTTCTTTTAATTTTTCAATTAAATCGATTTCTTCTTGTTCATAATATCCAAATAACCAACTTAATACATATTTTTCGATTTCGTCTAAATCACTTATATTTGTATTGGAATTTCTAGAAATCATATATGTATAGCTTTCTTTTCCTTCCATGGTTGGTCTCATTTCCATATGTAATATATCTTTTTGAATCAAACCTAAAACAACAGCTGTTACATCTCTTGCCAATACTTGTCTATTGCCTACCAAACATCCTGCTACCATTGGATTATATTTTTTTAGTGTTTCTAAATCATCTGCATTTTCATAAGTATAATCATATAACTCTTCTTTTTCAAATAAGACTAATAACACAATCCAATAAACAACTAAAAATATACAAATTCCACCCGCTAGCATATTGTTTGTATCTTTCTGTTCTTGCGTTACAATGTTATTTTCTCCATTAAAATATACTTTATCTTGATACAAAATCCTAATCCCAAATATATCTATACTTTTTTCTTCATATTGCTCCTGTGTTGCTTTTACACTTGATATTCCCATTAAAAGACAAATACACATAATCCCAATAGTACAAATTCTCTTAAAAAATTTTTTCATAAAAATCCCCTTTTTTCAGTGGTAAATATATAATTGAAGTTTTATATAATACTTATGATTTTTGTTTTATCTCCTTATATACAATTTCTTCTATATATTCTTTATTTTCATTTACATTTTTTCTGATTTTTGTTCCACTAATCGCATATTTTTCCCTGAGTCTATCTACTTGTACCTCTTCTATATGTAAATCTTTTGCTACATATTTTCCATAAGGCTCGCTGTTATAGAAATGGGTAACTGGAATACCTCTTATAATATTTTTTAAATAATCCATTTGAATTTTTACACTTTCTTCATCTAATCCATATTGTGATGGTGGATTTTTAGCTAGTAAAATATTTACTTCTGGATACAGTTCTTTTATCCATTTTGCTCTTTGTTCCAAAGGTATATCTATGACATTTGTTTCATATACAATGACATAGAACTCGTCCATCTCTTTAATGCCTTTTTCTATTAAATACTGATGCCCTTTATGTAATGGTGCAAATTTCCCTATCGTAAATCCAATTTTCATTTCTTACTTCCTTCTTTTTTGTTTTATTATATCATAAGTCGTTTACTATATCAATTCTATCACAGCTACAAGGCTTTTTCATATTATACTATGAGGTGTTTTTATGAATTCATGTGCTTTTGTCAATTTTATTTCTTTACTTGCTTGCGAAATTGCAAAAGATAAATCTCAAGATGAGCTTGCCATTTTATCTGCTTTTTTTACACAACTTGGTGATACATTAGCCACCCTTACTGCTTTTAATAACAAATAATTTTTTGAAGTCATTTTTTTTACTTTTCTTTTGTTAATAGTTTCTTAAATGCTGTTGGTAGTGGATATTCTTTTTCCATTTGCTTTTCTGTTACCCATGTCCATGTCTGATTTTTGTTTTTTACTTCCACTTCATAAACTACCATTTTCCATTCTATATGTGTAAATATATGTTTTGCATGCTTTTTTATATGTAAATTTTTAAATTGTATTTGCCATTGTTCTAAAATTTGTGATATTTCCTCTTCTGATACTTCTCCGAGTCACATTGGGAAACTCATATAGATTTGCTAATATTCCTATTTTTTCACGTTTTCTAATCGCTATTTCATTTTTATATTTTAATATAAAAACGGTTTTATTTTCTATCTTTCGTTTTTGCTTTTTTACTCTAACAGGTATTTCATTTGTTAGCTTTTCTTTATTTGCTATGCAAAATTCTTGAATCGGACATGTTTCACACAATGGAACTGTATTTGGCAGACAAATTTTTTCTCCTAATTCCATTAGTCCTTCATTAAAATCTCCTGGTTCATCAGGCATGATTTCTAATAATTTCTTCGTAACTTTTCTTTTAGTTTTTGGTAATAACACATCTTCTTTACTTGCAAGTACTCGAGAAACTACCCTTAATACATTTCCATCTACTGCTGACACTTTTTCATTGTAACTAATAGATGCAATGGCTCCGGCTGTATATTCTCCTATTCCTGATAATTTCAATAATTCTGTATAACTTGTTGGTAGCTTTCCATTATATTCTTGTTCAATTTGTATTGCTGCTTTTTTTAGATTTTTCGCTCTACTATAATATCCTAATCCTTCCCACAATTTTAATAACTTCTCTTCTGGTACATCTGCCAAATCGTGTATGGTTGGTAATTCTTTCATAAATCTTGTATAATATTTTTTTACCGCTTCAATTCTTGTTTGTTGTAACATAATTTCTGAAACCCATATATGATAAGGTTCTTTATCTTGTTTCCAAGGTAATGTTTTTTCTTGCTTTTGATACCATTTTACAATTGGGTCTACAATTTGTTTTAATCCTTGTTTCATTTTTTTCTCCTAATCAAAACTTCAAACTTGTATTTTTTCATATATATAACTATCTCCATATTGTTTTGCTATTTTCGATTCTTCATAAGTTCTAATTGTCCAAATAAGTATAGGATATGATTTTTTCCCATATCTTTCTATTTTTTTATTTGGTAATGCCTTTAAATCATAAGCTATAAAGTCTGGTTTTGTAATAAAGTTATACAACATATTTCTTGCTACAAATCTTTTTATTATCCCTAATCCTTTAGTGGAATTTTCTCATTTGTATCTAATAATCTCAATCCACTAATTTCTTCATATGTACAATCTTTTATCATTTTATTATATCCTGTCATTCTACTTAAATTGTCATCGTGAAAACTAACGATATTTCCATCTTTTAATAAATGAACATCTAATTCTACAGGAATATTTCTTTTCACTGCTTCTTTAAATGCTCTTATAGAATTTTCTGGAATTCCCTTTTCCTTATGATACAGTCCTCTATGTGCAATATATATCCCTTTTAGAAAATCTAAATTTTTTTTCATTTTTTTCTCACCATCCAAAATGATATTTATGATTTATTTCCATATTCTATTACAATTTTTTTCTTCTTTTTCTTTAAAAGCCTTAAACATATCTACATGATTCATATTGGCTATACTAAGTAAATATATAAAACAATCTGCTAATTCTTCTTCAACATTTTCATCATATTTTTTATTTACATCTAAAGATCCATTTGTATTTTTTCTAATGGCTTTAGCCAATTCTCCTATTTCTTCTATAAATAACATCATTTCTCTTTCAATTGTAACACCATCAAATTTTCTAGCTTTTTTCATATCTTTTATATATTTTTGAATATCTGCTATTGTACTGTTTTCATTTAATAATTCTAATTCTTCTTTTAGTTCCATTGTCTACTCCTTTTCTATCTCTCTTCCTATTCCTCTATCAAATTCCACTATTATAACCTCTCCATCATGAAGTGTTTTATATTTTATATTATGTTTATCACAATATGCTACACAATCATCTATTAATTTTGTTTCTTTATGGTCTGATTGATAGTGTGGAAGAAATAGATAATCAAAATATCCTAATCCTTCCCATATTGTGTCTATACCATATGGATTTATATTTGGATCATCACACATTTCTAATCCATGCATATCTTTTGCTAATATACATATTCCTGCACTATATCCTATATATAAATAGTTTGGATTATTTTCTATTGTTTTTAAATATTTATCAAATCCACTTAAATACATTGCTTGTCTTAAGGCAAATGCATTTCCTCCAATCACATAAAAAGCATGAAATTCTTTTAGATTTTCTAGTAATTCATCTTTTTTATCAAAATAATCCTTTAATGATAATATTGTAACTTTAAAACCTAAATCAGTTAGCTCTTGCACATCTAAATAAATTTTTGTTGTTTTTCTTTCACCATCAGGATACACATCTCTTGCATTTGGTATTAAACATATTTTGTTGTCATGCTCTTTTATCCATTTTTTTAACTCTTCTGTTTTATTACCTAATTTATATGATGATAAATATAATTTCATTTTTTACCTCCGTAAAATTTATCCTTTTATTTTTTATATTATATATGATTTCCAATATAAAAACTAGTGAATAGAGCAAAAAAATATCAGAAAACTCCTAATTTATCAAGGTATTTTTAGCTTTATACTTGTGATATGGCGAAAAATGTCTTATAATATATAGAGAATTTAATGATATAAAGAAAGGATATATTATGACACCTATAATCATTGGAATAGCCGGTGGTAGTGGATCTGGTAAAACTACTTTGGCTGAAAATTTAAAAAAAGAATTTGAAGATGATATTACAGTTCTTTGTCATGATTTTTATTATAAACAACATGATGAACTTTCTTTTGAAGAACGTCAAAAATTAAACTATGATCATCCTCTTGCTTTTGATACAGATATTTTAGTACAACATTTGCAACTTTTAAAACAAGGTAAACCTATTGAGCGCCCTGTTTATTCTTTTGTTAAACACAATAGAGAAAAAGAAACTGTACTTGTTGAGCCAAAAAAAATTATTCTTGTTGAAGGTATTCTTATTTTTGAAAATGAAGAACTTAGAAACTTGATGGATATTAAAATTTTTGTTGATACAGATGCAGATATCCGTTTTATTAGACGACTTGTACGTGATGTTAATGAACGTGGAAGAAGTATTGATTCTGTTATTGAGCAATATTGCTCTACTGTTAAACCTATGCATGAGCAATTTGTTGAATATAGCAAAAAAAATGCTGATATTATTGTTCCTGAAGGTGGTAACAATACAGTTGCCTTGAATATGATTAAAGAACAAATCAAAAATATTTTATATACTTTGTAAAAAATATGAAGCTACTAAAAATAATAGGTTGTAGCTTCATATTTTTGTTTTGTAAATTTTAAATATAGTTTACATATTTTCATCATATATGTATCCTAATCTACTATGTATTTCTTTATGTCAATTAGAACATACTAAAATACATTTTAAAGCTTCTTGCTTATATTCTTTCCAAGACATTGTATTTCCTGATCCTAACTTGAATTCTTTTTCATTTGAATTTTCGTGATGAAACTCTAATGCATCTATACATTTATGATAGCCACATATAGAACATTTTCCACCTAATAATTTAATTGCTTGTATTTTCATACTTCTTCGCAATATTGTTTTTTGATGTTTTCTTGTTGTATTATCATTCCTTGTAGATTCTCCACTACAATGATAGCAATATATTCTTGTCGCAGATTTTGTTTCAAATCTACCATTACATATTTCACATATTTTTACCATATATTTTCACATCCTTATTTTTATATAATATATGATTTTTAATAAAAAAACTAGCGAACAAGCAAAAAAATAACAGATAATTTCTTATCTGCTATTTTATGGCTCCTTTGCGAGAGACGTTTTCGAAAAGTCTATCACAAAAAAGTTACTTATTGTGTAAACAACAAGGTTCTGGGGTACCCACTCAAAATCTGCGATTTTGTTAGTGGGTCAGGTTCTTATTTCCGTTTCAAATGTAGTTATAGCAATATATTGCAAGAATTGTATGTACAAGTTGGCATTTTTTTGCTACAACTGTTATTTATAATTTAACATAATTTTTTAGGTATTGCAACAAAAATTAAAGATTATTTTTATATTTTTCTACTTTGTCATAAATCTCATTCCAATTATTTACTCTTACAATTTCCTTATCATCTATATCAATTCCTATTTTCATTTTTATCTTCATTTCTCTTCATTAATATATTTCTACATTTGATCTAGAACTGGCAATTCTCTTCTATATTTTTCTTGCTTATCTAAGTCTAATTCTACGGTTAGTATACCTTCTTCTTTTCCTAATTCTTTAACAATATTTCCTTCATAATCTATCACTTTACTGTTTCCACACAGTCCATCGCCCGTTTGATTACACGCACAAAAATATACTTGATTTTCCATTGCTCTAGCCCTAGTTAATATATTCCATGCAATACTTCCTGTGTTTTCTCTAAAATGAGCTGGCAAAAATATTATGCTAGCCCCATTTTTAGTTAATTGTCTAAAATATTCTGGAAATCTTAAATCAAAACAAATTCCTATTCCTATCCTTACCCTTTCTATCTCCACTATTCCTAAGGTTTTACCTGGAATAGTATCGTCTCTTTCATCAAGTTTAAAATCTTGTCTATTTACCACATACATATATTTTTTATCATATCTGCCTATTATATTTCCCACTCTATTAATTATAAAACATGTATTAGTAGTTTTATTTAAATTTTTATTTTTTAAAGCAACACTCCCTAAAATTAAATTTACATTATTATTTTTTGCAAACTCTTGATAGATTTTAATATCATCTATATCAATTATTCCGCTATCAAAATCTTTTCCCCATGAAAGAAAAAATTCTGATAAACATATAATATCTGGATTATTCTTAATTGCCTTATTTAAAAATCCAAAAGTTTTTTCTTCATTTTCTTTTTTATTTCCATCTGATTTCATTTGAATTAAAGTAATCTTCATTTCCTTATTTCTCCTTATTTTTTCAAAATATAATGTTTATATTATATATCCAAAAACTTGCATTGTTCTTTATACCATGCTGGAGTACAAACCATAATTATTTTACAATTTCCATCCCAATAATATACTTCTCCTTTATCGATTAAGATAACGTCACCATATTTAAAAAATATTTTTTCATCTTTTTTATTGATTGTACCATTTCCTTCTAATATATAGCATATTTCTTTACACATTTCATTTGTACAGTATCCTTTTTCTGGATATCTACCCATAATAGTATTTATACAAAAGTCTATATCTTTATCTTTCAATTCAATAGAATATTCTAACAATTTACTAGTATCACTATTTTTTAGTTCTTTAGCCTCATTGCTTTGTACCTTTTTCATGATATACAACTCCTTCTGATTAAATTTTTTCAAATATCATAAATTCGTAAAATGTTCATTTATGTTTCAATTCCTATTTCATAATTTTATTAATCCTCCAGAACAATGAAGTTCATAAATCAATTTGTTATCCTTATATATTTGTTCTATTCCATCAAAATTTTCTATTGTTCCTGTAGTTTTAAATGTATAAACATATCCATTATTCTCAAATTGACTTATACCTCTAACAGGAATAACACTTTTGTCTTCTCCAACTTTCATAAGTGCTGGTCTTAAAGCATTGTCCATTGCTTCCTCTCCAAGTGTATCATCAAATGTAACACCGTAATAGTTCATTCCCCACACAGGTTTATTACTGTCACAATATACAACTTCTTCTCCCATAAATTTAGTACTGCCAAAATATGTATCATGATATATGTATTTTTTGATATCTATTTTTTCTTCATAATGATAATCTGATGAACCTATTCTACTTGACTTTGCTTTTTCTATTGTGCTATTCGCATAAGTTGATTTCTTTGCCTTTATTAAAAAGTCAATAAATGTATTATTTATTATATTTTCCATATTAGTTATCCTCCATTTTCTCTTTATTCTTTAAATTTTGCAACATAATGTTGCAATTTTCATATAATTTTCTTTGTTGTTTTCTTCCATTTCCTTAATTACTGGTTCTTTAACTTGTGACTTTAACAATCTATAATAATACTGTATATCAATGTTTCTTTGTAATGTTCTTGTACTCCACGTTTGTTCTAATGCTTCTTTTGCGTACCAATCTCTTGCTTTTTTATCAAAAACTTGTAACAGAGTTCTATAATGAGTCCAAGATAGCATCATATTTGATTTTGAACTCAATGCGTTCAAAATGTTTGGAAATAATTTATAAAAATTCAAAAAATAGTATAAATTTCTTGAATCATAACCTTTTCCATATTGTTTTGTTAATTCTTTAGATAGTTTTTTTATTATTTCTAATCCATAATCTGCTCTATCATTTCCTTTTAGTTCTTCTTCGGCAATTCTATATCCAATTAGCCAATTTCTTTCTACTAGAGCAATATTTACAGACTTATAAGCATAATCTCTTGCTGATTCAATAATAGAACATATATCTTCTAATACATTATTTGTATTTTGATATTTAATAATCATTGAATCATTGTTTACTTTTTCTAAACTCATATTTACCTACTTTCTATATTATTATATCATTTATCAATTTTTTTAATCTTTGTTAGATACGCAACTATCTTCGTTTACTTGATTATTGCTAAAACTTAATATTAAAATTTTCATCTGTATCTCTCTTTCATATTTTGTTTATTAATTTTACTATTAGAAATTTTTACATCCTTATTTAATATTATATATGATTTCTAATATAAATACTAGCAAACAAGCAAAAAAATAACAGATAATTTCTTATCTGCTATTTTATGGCTCCTCTTGTTGGACTCGAACCAACGACCTATCGGTTAACAGCCGAGCGCTCTACCAACTGAGCTAAAGAGGAATATATATAAAATCTGGCAACAACCTATCTTTCCAGCAGGGTAACCCACAAGTATTTTCGGCACACTTAGGCTTGACTTCTGTGTTCGGAATGGGAACAGGTATTACCCTAAATGTCATCATCACCAGAAAATTATTAACTTTTCATTGTACTTTTGCATTATACTATATTGTCATATTTTTTGCAAGTACTTTTTTATATTTTTTTTAATTTCTAGCACACTCAAAAATACATAGATGAAAAATAAGTTTTAAGATTTTTTTCTCTCTTTTATTAAAATTGTGGTTAAGCCCTCGATTTATTAGTATTGGTCAGCTTAATACATTACTGCACTTACACCTCCAACCTATCAACCACATAGTCTACGTGGAATCTTACTACCTTACGGTATGGGATATCTTATCT
>CASEIZ010000046.1 GCA_949288185.1 uncultured Eubacteriales bacterium
AGAAAGCAGGAAATTTACCTTGCTGGAGGAGTCTTAATACAAAGATTTCTTTAGCAAGGTTTTTTGTATATAAAATAAAGGGGAAATATTTATGGAAAAGGTAGATAAAATATTAAAAACATATTATAATCAGTATGAAGAAGAAAACAGGTTCAAAAAATCAAATCATAACAGATTAGAATTTATTACTACCACAAAATATATAGAAAAATACTTAAAAAAGGAAGATAAAATCTTAGAAGTAGGAGCAGGAACAGGTGCCTATTCTTTGTATTATGCAAAACAAGGTTATGATGTGACAGCAGTAGAATTAGTAGAAGAAAATATAACCAAACTAAAACAAGGGATAGAAGAAACCATGAACATACAAGTACATCAAGGGAATGCAGTGGATTTAAGTCTGTTTGCAGACGAAACATTTGATATGACACTTGTATTAGGACCCATGTATCATTTGTTTACAAGGGAGGAACAAGAAAAAGCAATTGCAGAAGCAATTCGAGTTACTAAAAGAGGAGGACTTATCTATTTTGCATATATAACAAATGATGCAGTTGTATTAAGAGCCTTGTTGATGGAGCATAAGCTATTGGAATATAGAGAAAAGCATGATAAAGAGTTTAAATTAGACAATTCACCAGAAGAGGTTTTCTATTTATTTTTGATTAAAGATTTTGAAGAACTAATGAAAGATACCAATACAATTTGTCTACATGAAGTAGCAACAGATGGGATTGCACAAGCAATGCAAATGTATATTGATCATTTATCAGAAGCAGAATTTGAAGAATGGATCAAATATCATTTGGCAACCTGTGAAAGAAAAGATTTAATGGGATATAGTAGTCATGTATTACATATATGTCAAAAAAAATAAATATATAAAGGAGGAATTTTTATGCAAACAATTATACCAGAGAAACTAAAGAAGGGTGACGAAATTCGAATAATTGCACCTTCTAGAAGTATGAGGATTTTAGGAGAAGATTGCATAGAACTTGCAACAAAACGTTTAGAAGAGGAAGGATTTAAAGTTACATTTGCAAAACATGTGATGGATTCTTTTGATGATGAATATAATTGTGCCAAAATAGAAGATAGAGTAAAAGATTTAGAAGAAGCCTTTAAAGACAAAAATGTAAAAGCGATATTAACTGTTATTGGTGGATACAATTCTAATCAATTATTAAAATATATAGACTATGATGTCATAAAAGAAAATCCTAAAATCTTATGTGGATATTCAGATATCACAGCTTTATTAGATTCTATTTATGCAAAAACTGGATTGGTGACCTATTATGGACCACATTATTCAAGCTTTGGCATGAAAAAAGGATTTGAATACACTTTAGAATATTTTAGAAAAATGTTCATAGAAGAAAATGAAGAAATCGATGTATTACCATCTAAAGAATGGAGTGATGATGCTTGGTTTATTGACCAAGAAAATAGAGAATTTATCGAAAATAAAGGTTATTTAATCATTAATGAAGGAAAAGCAGAAGGAGAAATTGTTGGTGGAAACCTATGCACATTAAATCTATTACAAGGTACAGAATATATGCCAGATGTAGAAAACAAAATCCTATTTCTAGAAGACGATGGAATGGCAGGTAATACTTTTTTAATGGAATTTGATAGAAATTTACAATCTTTATTACACGCATTAAAAACTGTAAAAGGAATTGTAATTGGAAGAGCACAGAAAAACTGCAACATGACAGATGAAAAATGGATAAAATTAATCAAAAATAAAGCAGAATTAAATGGTATACCTGTTATAGCCAATGTAGATTTTGGACATACAACACCAATTTGTACATTCCCAATTGGAGGATATGCCAAAATAGAAGCTAAGGATGGAAAAGCAAGTATACAAATACGAAATCAAAAATAAAGTAGGTGAGATAATGAAATATTTTAAAAAAATAGTAGGAGATACCATATATTTATCACCAAGAAATAGTGAAGATGTAGAAACATTTACCAAATGGCTAAATGATTTCCAGGTAACAGATGGATTAGGGAGAAGTGGATTAATCGTAACATTAAATGGCGAAAGGGAATATTTAGAAAATGTTCATGATAATGATAATACAAGATACTATTTTGTTATTGTAACACTAGAAAATGACGAAATGATAGGAACCATTAGTCTAGAAAATATTAACTATATCAATAGGTCAGCAAAACTTGGTATTTTTATTGGAGAGGAAAAACATCGAGGAAAAGGTATTGGAAAAGAAGCTATCCAATTAATATTAGATTATGGTTTTCATTATTTAAATCTAAATAGCATACAATTAAGTGTTTTTGCATTTAATGAAAGAGCAATTGCTTGTTACAAAAAATGTGGATTTAAAGAAGTGGGAAGACTAAGAGAAGCATATTACTTAAATGGAAAGTATTATGACAAAATTTTAATGGATATTTTAAAAAGTGAATTTCATGAAACATATATTAGAAATAAATATATTGAGTAGGTGATAACATGGATAATATCATCATAGAAAAAATGAAAGAAGAGGATATAGAACAGGTTGCTAAGATTCTTATAAATTCTTGGAAAATTGCATATAAAGATATCATTGATAAAACATTTTTGCAAAATTTAAGTTTAGAAGAAAAAATACAAACATTAAATGAAGAATATAAAACTAGGACGCATACAGTGGCAAGAAATAAAGACACAAATGGAGTTGTAGGTGTTACTAGGTTTGGAAAAAGATTAGATGAACTAGATAGATTTACAGAATATGATGGAGAAATATATGGATTATATGTAAAACCAGGATTATTAAGAAAAAAGATAGGAAGTAGATTATTGTTACATGCGAAAGAAAAATTAAAAGAACAAGGAAACCATAAAATGATTATTTGGTGTTTAAAAGAAAATGAACCTTCAAGAAAATTTTACGAAAGTATGGGAGGTATTTTATTAGGAGAAAAAACACGTAATATAGGCGGAAAAGATTATCCATTAGTTGGATATGGATATGAAATTTAATTAATTGTGTTTAAAAAAGATTTTAGTAGTAAGTTATAGTTACAAATAACAGAGAGATAGTGGTAGGTGAAAACTATTAGTATATAATATTATGAATTACAGTCTTTATAGCAATTACACTAAAGTTTGTGAAGAAACTTAAA
>CASEIZ010000047.1 GCA_949288185.1 uncultured Eubacteriales bacterium
ATCTGCATCTTCTAATTTAGAAATTTCTCTTAGTCCTTCTTCTCCATAGTAAACATCTAAACCAGGAAATTCCTCTTTTAACCTATCTGCATTTTCTTTTGCTGTAATATACACATGTTTTGGTTGAAATTTATGAATTTGCTCAATTAATTTTGTAATATTTCTTCCAGCAACTAATGTAATTGCTTGAAACAAATCAGGATTTTCCTCCACAATTCTTAATGTTGTCGTTCCAATAGAACCTGTTGAACCAAAAATAGATATTTTTTTCATATACCATTCCTCCTATATCTTTTTTATCATTTCTTCTATCTGTTTATCCTCTTTTGCAGGTATTTCATTTGTATGTAATGAATAGATATAATCCTTTTGTATATCAAAATCTACATTCAGAAATTTAAAAACTAATTTTGCAGTATCTAATGCATGTTTTGGTTCTCCTGTTCCTCCACCAGCCAAAACTAAGATACCTCTTTTTTTCTTAAACTCAATTTTTTTCTTTAAAAAATATCGATTACTCCAAATCCAATTTAATCTTGTTACCATATTAAACATGGGTGGTGTCACGTTATACATATATACAGGAGAGGCTAGTATAAGAATATCATAGTCGTCCTTATATAATTTTTCCATGTTATCTTTGATACTACATCCTTCATGTTTCCAACAGTATTTACAATCTATACAAGGCTTTATATTTTCATCATACAGATAAATTTCTTCAATTTCTCCATCCATCTTTTCCTTTATCTTACTTACCATATATGCTGTATTTCCATCTTTATGTGGTGAACCATTTAAAATCAATATCTTCATTTTCTTTCTTCCTTATCTTTCATTTTTCATTTCTCATTGAAACCATAATCTCTCGATTTCTATATTGTCTTGCTTTTTTCGTAATTTCAATAATCCCTTCAACTACCTTTATATTTAATCCTATTTCTTCTGACATTTCTTCTTTTGTTTTCTTCATCTTTAAAAGTTTCAAGCAATTATCAATTTTTTTCCAAGTCAATTGGTCTTTTATCTTAAAAATTTCTTTCTTTTCTTCTTTACTAAATTTTCTTGCCTTCATAATTGGTCCTTGATTAAATATCCAAAAAGCAATATCTTCTAAATCCTCTTGTTTTCTCCAAAATCCTGATGTTGCTGGTTGCTCAATTACTTCTTTTCTTGTTCCAATTTCTTTGGCTAATTGTATGACTTCAGTTTTATATAAATGTTCTATTGGTTTAAAATGTGCCAAATTATCTCCAAATGTCATAAAAAATCCTAATTCATATTCTGTAAGATTTGTACAACCTGCAATGATAAAACCTTTATCTTGGTAAGAAGATATAATAGCTGTTCTCATAGAACATTTTGCTTTTGCTGGGTCTAATATTAATCTAGAATTAAAAATAGGTTCATTTTCTGCTTGTTCTAAGATTTTTATAAACTCCATACTTTTTCCTTCAAATGGGACGATTGTAAGTGGTACTGCTAAATCTTCTGCTAAATTTTTAACATTTTTTACAAATCTTGCTTCTGTTTCTGTCTCTTTAACAAATAATAATTTAATTCTATCTTTTCCTAATGCTTTATAACATAATCTTGCAACAACATCTGAATCAATTCCTCCTGATACCAAGATAAGTACTCTTTCATTTTCTAAAACATATGATTTTATGAATTCTTCTATTTTTTCTATTTCTTTTTCCATGTATATCTTGTTTTCCTCTCTATATAATTTCTTAATAATTTTCATTTTTATTATATCAATTAAATATTTTTATAGCAACGATTTTTATCAATACATTTACTTTTTATCATTATTATAAAGGAAAAGAAGCCATTTTGTACTGAACCAAAAAATTGGACATTCTTTTGGTTCAGTACATTTACATGACCTCTTTTCTCTTTAATATAGAAAATAATTCGGAATCATCACATCTAGCTTTCTTATAAGCTGCCATGGTGTTATAGGGCACCACATTCCAGATGGATCTTCTTTTTTTAACCATAGAACAGATTCTGTATATGCCTTTGCATATAAGTTCAGAATCATATATTGCATTTCTACAGTATTATCAATGCAAAAGTTTTTAGAGGTTTTAGTAATATAATCAAAGTACGTAATTGTATTATCTTTAAAATATACTTTTTCATATATTGCTCTTATATGCTTCAATTCTTTAGCTTCTTCAGCATCATAGACATCTGTAAGGTGTCTAGATCCTATTTGGTCATATTTGTGTCCTAATGCTTTTATGGCAACATGGATGAACTCTTTAAATTCTTTATAAAACCGTTCTGTTTCAAATTTTTCATTCGGTTTTATATCATCTAGAGCTTGTCTTCTTATTACTTTTCCCATATTTAAAAGTAAAGAATCTATCCTTCGAGTATATTCCTTTTTCCGGATTCTTCGGATTATTTTTTTGCATTTATAATGCAAAATACCGTAGAAGCTCATTATCGCCAACGCATATATCATTTCATTTTCTTTGACTCTTCCTCCAATAGGAATGACTCCATGTTCACAACGAAATTCTATCATCCCTTCTGCATCAAGTCTTGTGTCCAGATGGAAATAATCTAATTGCCTTACAATTTCATGGATTCTGAAATCTTCATCTACTAAATCCATTAATTGGTTCCGCATATCTTCTATATTTTTTGATAATTCTTCTGATTTTCTCATTCGTGTACCTCCCCTTAATTGTGGTTGAGTTATTATAGTTACATATTTATTATTATATCATTTTATGCGATATTATGTCAATTTATGGTTGTACAAATAAAACCTATCCAATCTTAGATAGGTTTATATCATATTATTTCATCTTCTCTTTAATCTTTACCAATGTATTTAATGCATCAATTGGTGTTAACTCATTCAAATTAATTTTATCAATTTCATGAGCAATTTCTGCTAATTTGAAATTATACATATCAAATTGTCCTTCTACTTGTTTTTTATCTTTCTTTTCTTCTTTCTTACCAGTTAAGATATTTTTTCTTTCCAAAGATTTTAAGATTTTGTTTGCCTCTTCTGTAACCAATTTTGGAACACCTGCTAATCTTGCTACATGAATACCATAACTTTCATCTGTTCCGCCTCTAACAATCTTTCTTAAAAAGATAATATCTTCTCCTTTTTCTTTAACGGCAATCGAATAATTTTTAACACCTTCTATTTTTTCTTCTAGCTCAGTTAATTCATGATAATGTGTTGCAAATAAAGTTTTTGCTCCACATTTTTCTTTATTGGCTATATATTCTGCTACTGCCCAAGCAATTGACAATCCATCATAAGTTGAAGTTCCTCTTCCAATTTCATCTAAAATTACTAAACTGTTTGGCGTTGCTTCTTTTAAAATCGTTGCTACTTCCATCATTTCTACCATAAAAGTACTTTGTCCCATACTTAAATCATCAGATGCACCAACTCTTGTAAAGATTTTATCGACAACACCAATTTTAGCCTCTTCTGCTGGTACAAAACTTCCGACTTGTGCCATTAATGTAATCAAGGCAACTTGTCTCATATATGTTGATTTACCAGCCATATTAGGTCCTGTAATAATGGATAATCGATTTTCATCTTTATCTAAATAGGTATCATTTTCTACAAATTCTCCCGCACCTAACATTTTTTCTATAACTGGATGTCTTCCTCCCTTGATATCAATAATTCCTGAATTATCTACTTGTGGCATACAATAATTCATATCTTCTGCTACTTGTGCAAATGATGCTAACACATCTAAAGTAGATACCATAGTTGCTGTTTTTTGCAATCTTACAATGTTTTTCGCAATTTCTTCCCTTATTTTTGTAAATAAGTCATATTCTAAGCTAACAACCTTTTCTTCTGCACCTAAGATTTGGTTTTCTAAGTTTTTCAATTCTTCTGTAATATATCTTTCTGCATTTGTTAATGTTTGTTTTCTTACATATCTCTCAGGAACTTGGTTTAAGTTTGATTTGGTAACTTCTATGAAATAGCCAAATACTTTATTAAATCCTACTTTCAAATTTTTAATTCCTGTTTTCTCTTTTTCTTCGGCTTCTAATTGAATAATCCAATTTTTTCCTTCAGTTGTAGCTGTTTTTAGCTTATCCACTTCTTCATTATACCCCATTTTGATAATAC
This sequence comes from uncultured Eubacteriales bacterium, assembly GCA_949288185.1. Classification (GTDB taxonomy): domain Bacteria; phylum Bacillota; class Clostridia; order TANB77; family CAG-508; genus CAG-269. Next base: position 4,139 of record CASEIZ010000047.1, read on the forward strand.
CACCATCTTTTACAGTCATTGGTGGATCATCTACAATCGATTTTTCAATCAATTCATAGATATCTTGTAACTCATCTAAATTTTCGTATATGTCTTTTAACATTGGAGATTCCGTAGTTTGCAAAACACTTTTTACCTCTGGTAATCTTGCTAAAGAATTTTTTAATGTAATCATATCTCTTGCATTGGCATTACCATAAGCCATTTTTCCTGCTAGTCTTTCAATATCATAAACTTTTTTAAGGTTGTCAATGACATCTCCTCTTAACATGACATTTTCTTTTAATTCTTTGACGGCTTCTAATCTTCTATTAATTTCTAATGTATCAATTAATGGATCATTTAGCCATCTTCTTAAATGTCTTCCTCCCATAGAAGTTGATGTTTTATCTAATACCCATAATAAGGTTCCTTTTTTAGATTTGTCTCTCATCTTTTCTGTAATTTCTAGATTTCTTCTAGCATTGATATCTAATGACATATATTTTGATATTTGATAAATCGTAATTTTATTAATATGATCTAAACTTGTCATTTGTGTCTGTTCTATGTATTCAATTAAAGCATTAATACTTGCTACTGCAAAATTTCTTTCTTCTATATTTTCAATTGGTTTTTGATTGGTATCCACTAGATTAAATCGTAATTTGATAATATCTGGTTTACTATCAAAAAATTTGTCTTGAAATCTTGTAATATATGTACTAAAACGTTCTCTAATTTTACTCATTTCTTCTGTGCAATCTGCTAAATTAGAATTAATGACCAATTCTGATGGTGAATATCTTGCAATCTCATCTAACAATTGTGGAAAATTATTATTGTCTTTGATTTCTGCTGCATAAAATTCTCCTGTTGATATATCACATACACTAATACCAAAATAGATTCCAGATTTAAAAATAGACATGATATAGTTATTTTTTCTTTCTTCAAGCATATTACTCTCTACAATGGTACCTGGTGTAACGACTCTGATAACCCCTCTTTTCACAATTCCTTTTGCATTTTTAGGGTCTTCTAATTGTTCACATATAGCAACTTTATATCCTTTGGCAATTAGTCTTGAGATATACATTTCAGCAGCATGATGTGGTACACCTGCCATTGGTGCTCTTTCTTCTTGTCCACAATCTTTTCCTGTTAATGTGATTTCAAGTTCTCTTGCTGCAGTAATGGCATCATCAAAGAACATTTCATAAAAGTCACCTAATCTATAAAACAAGATGCAATCTTTATATTGTTCTTTGGTTTCAAGATATCTCTGCATCATAGGTGAAAATTCTTTGTTTTTATTTTCTGACATTTATATTTCTTCCTTCCCTTTCCTTTTGTTTTTATGTTATATATTTCCTTTTAAATACCACATATGTTCTGACACAATTTTTAATTCAATCACATGATTAATCAAATTTTTATCTCCTTCAAAAACAACCACTTTATTGCTATCTGTTCTTCCTGTTAACATACTTTCATTATTTTTACTTGTCCCTTCTACTAATACTTTTTGAACGGTTCCTACATATTTTTGGTTATTTTCTTCAATTTGGCTTTCCACCAATGCTTTTAATCTATCAAAACGTTTATGTTTGATTTCTTCTGGAATTTGATTTTCCATTTTATCTCCTGGTGTTCCTACTCTTCTTGAATAAATAAACATATATACTTGTTCAAATCTTACTTTTTTGACAACATCTAATGTATCTTCAAATTCTTCCTCTGTTTCTCCAGGAAATCCAACAATGATATCTGTTGATAAAGTTAAATTTGGTATTTTTGCTTTCATTTTCTCTACTAAATTTAGATATTGTTCTTTTGTATATTTACGATTCATTTCTTTTAATACTTTTGTATTTCCAGATTGTAATGGTAAATGTATTAATTTACATACTTTATCACAGTTGGCAATTGCTTCAATCACATCATCTGTAAAATCTTTTGGATGTGGTGAAACAAATCGAATTCTTTCAATTCCATCTATTTTATTAATTGCTTTTAATAATGTTGCAAAAGAATGAACAGCCTCATATTCTTCAAATGGCTTTCCTTTTTCTTTTTCCACTCGTAAATAGGAATTAACATTTTGTCCTAATAACGTAATTTCTTTATATCCTTGTTTTGCTAATTCTTCTACTTCTTTGATAATCTCTTTTGGTTCTCTACTTCTTTCTCTTCCTCTTACATAAGGCACGATACAATAGGTGCAAAAATTATTACAACCATTCATAATGGTAACAGATGCTTTTATATTGCTATCTCTTTTAATTGGTAAGCCTTCATAGATTTCTCCATCAATATCTAAGATATCTTCTTGTTTTTTCTTTTCTATTAATGATTTGTATAAATCTTCTGGAAAACGATATAATGTATGGGTTCCAAATAAGATATCCACAAAAGGATAGCTTTCTTTAATTTTATCTGTTATATGTTTTTCTTGCATCATGCAACCACCAATGGCAATAATGGTTCCTTTTTCTTCCTTTACACGTTTTAATTCTCCCAATTTTCCAAATAATTTATCTTCTGCATTTTCTCTTACACAACAAGTATTAAATAAGTTTAAATCAGCATTTTGAAAGTTATCTGTTCTGATATATCCCATTTCTTCTAACATGCCACAAAGTTTTTCTGAGTCATTTTCATTTAATTGACACCCCATTGTTAAAATATGATATTTTAATATTTTCCCTTGATTTAATTCTTTTACTTTTTTTATATATTCTTCTTGCTTTTTTACTTCTTTTATTGTATCCACAATCAATCCCTCCATCATCTGCATATTTTATTATATTTTCAGCATTTTTGCAAGAAATTTGTCGGTAAAATCTTTTTTTATCTTGTTTTTAATGGTATAATATATTAAAAGCTGTACAAAGGAGGATTTTAGGGTTATGAGAGATTTTGATTCTTTATTAAAAACAAAAACTTCTAAAAGAAATGGTCATTCTAATGTGATTGAATTATATAGACAGGCAAAAAAGACAAATAGAAGTATTACCCTTACAGAATTACAAAACTTAAACATTAAATATTTACAAGACAATAATACAAAGGAAAAAATAAATTCGACTTTACTTGCTTTATGGGGAATGCTTGATATGAAATCCTATATAGATGCTATATTCGGTAACACGATAAATCCTTATTTTTTAACTACAAAAAATTTACAACCTGTAAAAAATTTGCCGGAATATACATATCTTCCTGATGAAGCAAGACTTTTAAATTTATTAGATATCAAATATATTAAAAATTTTGAATTAGAAGGTGTTTCATTTAGTGACGTATTTTTGGTAACTTATGAGATTGCAGATAAAGAAGATTATTTTAGACCATTTGTAACTTTCCTAACACTAAATCAAGATAACCAATTTATTGAATTTGGATATGGATATGATACAAATAATAATGGAAATGTAGAATTATTCATATCTTCCTACAATTATTTGGTTTATTTAACACCAAAAGGAGCTATTCATTCACCTTTATCTGGTAAAATGACGAAATTAAAACTTCAAGATATTTTAACTGCTGAAGAAGTAGCAAAATTATATAAATAGTAAAAGCTACTTTTTAAAAGTGGTTTTTTATGTCCGCTTATTCTATAAATAACTTTTCCGAAAAAAATAAAAGTAGAGTTTTTCTACTTTCATTTCTATGCAAGTCCATATTTTTTCTTGAATCTATCTGCTCTACCACCTGCTGTCTCTTGTCTTAAGTTTCCTGTCCAGAATGGATGACATTTAGAGCATATATCTACTTTGATATCTTTTTTTGTTGAACCAACTTCTAAAACATTACCACATGCACATGTGATTGTTGTTTGGTTATAATTTGGATGTATTCCTTCTTTCATTGATTGTTCACCTCTTTCTTAAATTGAAATAATACGACTGTTTCTTATCATAACATATTTTTTTATATTTTTCAAGACCTAATTTGTGTTATTTTCATTATTTGTTTCATTTTGTTGTTGGTCATATATATATTGTGCAGATGACAACATTTCACTGTTTAGTGAAAGTTTATGCACCAATTTATTCATGATATTAAACACACAAGCTACTATTAAAATAACCATTCCAATTTTTTTCCAATATTTAGCAAGCATATGTTTTTCTTCCTTTCATTCATATCCATATATAATTATATATATTTTTTCGTGAATTGTCAATAATTTTTAAAGTTTTGGTTACAATAAACTTGGTGATTTGAATGAATAAAAAGTTAGGAATCTTTATTATCATTGGACTACTTGCATTAATTGGAATCGGTATCTATTTTTATGTACAAAATACAAGTACAAATAATGAAGAAACAAATTACGAAGCAAATAGAACTTCAACAGAAAGCAATACATCTAATAACGAATCTACTGCAGATGCTAATACTACTGAGGCTACAAATACAAATTCTGAAAACACTTCAAATACAGATAATACAGATGATGCATCTAAAACAGTAGAAGAACAACTCTCTGCTTTTTCCACAAAAATCTATTCTAATGATACAAATAGAACAAAAAATATGGAAATCACAACTTCTACTTTAGATGGAACCATTGTAAAAAAAGGTGAAACATTTTCTTTTTGTAATACTATTGGTCCTTCCACAAGTAGTAAAGGCTATTTAGAAGCTGATATCTATGACCATGATGGAAACAAGAAAAAAGGTTATGGTGGTGGTAATTGTCAAGTTAGCAGTACCTTATATAATGCTGTATTAGCTGTATCTAACTTAACCGTTATTGAAAGACATCCTCATAGTAATCATGTACCTTATGTAGCAGATGGTAAGGATGCTGCTGTTGCCTATGGTAGTTATGATTTCAAGTTTCGAAATGATACAGGAAATGATATAAAAATTTTGTCTTCTGTTACAGAAGGTCTAGTTAATGTCACTTTAATGAGTTTAAAAACTCATTAATGTCCTTTTGGGGACGTTTCTGTTTGGGACATTTTTATATAAAACTAATTAAAAAAAGTAAATGTATTTAAATTTTATGCAATTACGAATGCAAATGAAAGAATATTAAAAATTCTTAAATTATCAAGTAGGAGAATCTCAAACTTGTTTTGAGAGGTGCCTGCTTGATAGTTTTAGAATTTATTTATTCTGTAATGCATTCCGAGTAATAAATAAAATTTAAATACATTTACTTTGAATTTTTTTAGTTTAAAATGTCCCAAACAGAAACGTCCCCAAAAGGACAAAAAGGACATAAATTTTGTTTTAGCTTAATATCATTTTAAAAGGTGATATTTTGAGAAAGACAAAATTATTTTTTATTAATGGTATTATTTTAACCATAACCGCACTTAGCATGCGTGGTATTGGATTAATTTTTAATATATATGTAGCCAACAAAGTAGGTTCTGAAGCAATTGGTATCTTTAGCTTAATTATGTCTGTTTATAATTTTGCAATCACAGTTGCCACTTCTGGAATTGGTATTGCTTGTACTTGTATTGTTTCTGAAGAATTTGCAAAAGGAAATTATATTAATGGTATAAAAGCCGTAAAAACCTCTATTATTTTTGCTGTATTATTAGGGATTCTTTCTTCTGTTCTTGTTATTATATTTGCTCCTATCATCTCTGCTACTTGGCTAAAAAATATGGTATCAAGAATTCCACTTTTACTGATTTCTCTTGGATTACCACTGATTTCTGTATCTTCTGTGATTGGTGGATATTTTTCTTCTGTTGAAAAGCCATATAAAAGTGCAATTTCACAAATTTTAGAAACCAGTGTAAAAATCATCGCTACTATTTGTTTGCTATATTTTAATCCTTCAAAAGATGTAGAATCCATTTGTATTTACCTTATCTTAGCTGATGTCATTTCTGAAATATTCTCCTTTAGTTTAAATATCATCTTTTATCTGATTGATAGAAGAAAATACATATCTAAAAGAAGTTTACCAGTACAGATGAAGAAAAAGATTTTTACGATTGCTTTTCCAATTAGTATCACTTCTTGCATCCGTTCTGGGCTTTCTTCTTTAAAACAATTTCTAATTCCAATTCGATTAGAATTGTCCGGCATTTCCTATTCTTTAGCTGTTTCTAACTATGGATTAATTAGTGGAATGGTTATGCCTGTTATTATGTTTGCAAATGTTTTAATTGGCTCTTTTAGTGGTTTATTAGTTCCAGAATTTTCACGATTGCTTGCTAGTGGAAATTATAATAGACTAAAAACAGTTTGTGATACGATTTTTAAAGTTACCTTTATTTTTTCTATTTGTGTGACAGGTGTTTTTATTATATTTGCTAATGAAATTAGTCTTATGGTGTATCAATCCATAGAAGCTGGTAAATGGATAAAAATCTTAGCGCCTCTTATCTTTTTTATGTATATCGATAATATTATTGACAATATGTTAAAAGGTATTAATGAACAAGTAAGTGTTATGGTTTGTAACATTATCGATTTATTAGTTACCATTTCAATTATCTTTTTTATTGTTCCGATTATGGGTATGTATGGATATATTTTGAGTATCTTTGTGAGTGAGCTCTTAAACTTTAGCATTAGTAGTATGCAACTAAAGAAAAACATAAAATACTCTATAAATTATAAAAAATTTATTATACGACCTATTTTTGCTTGTCTAGTGTCTTATTTACTAATTAAACTATTACCTATAAACTTTTTATCTTTTTCATTAAATACGATTATGCGAATTTCCTTGTTTATCTTGTTTTATTTGATTTTTATGATAGTATTTAATAGAAAACATGTTTATGGAAAATTGAAAGAATTTTATTAAAGATATTATATATTTTTAAATATTTTATGTGTTACTACTCACTTCTAAGTAATGAATTTAATATAAAAACACTTGCAACTCAGAGATTTCTATGTTATTATATCTGCATAGGTATATTTTGCCTATGTAACCTTAGCCATATCTTGTTTTTTTAGGGTATGGTGTGGCGAATCTGGTAACAGATTTTTTCACCTTTAAAAGGAGGTGAAACTATGAGATGCTCACATAAAATGAATTATGATGTGTCGAGGCGATGCCATAATTCTATGTTGACATCTACGTTTGCTTCAGATGGTCTGTGGCGCAGTGAAAAGACTACGAAGCCACGTAGAAAAAATCTCTGGCCGCGCTTTTTGGAATAATGGCCACATTCGACCATAATAATTATTTCTAAAAAGCAAACAGGATAGCCCTAGAAGAGGGCTATCCTGTTTTAAAATTCGTACTTATTTAATTATATTTTTTACAATAAATTATATCTCTACTCTACTCCTGTTGCAATCACTGTAACAACAACTTTGTCATCTAAAGACTCATCTGTAATCGTTCCAAATACAACGTTGGCATCTTCATTAATTAAATCATTAATTTTACCAATCCCATCATTAATTTCGCTTAAAGCTAATTCAGAGTTTCCTCGAACATTAAAGATAACCCCTTTTGCATTATTAATTTTATTTTCTGTAAGAGCATTGTCGATGGCTTGATTAACTGCATCTATCATTCTGCCTTCTCCTTCGGCTTCTCCGATTCCCATATATGCCATTCCTTTGTATGTTAGCATAGTCGTAATATCTGCAAAATCAACATTAATGTCTCCTACTGATGTAATTAAATCTGTGATACTTTTAATTCCTTGTTCTAATACATCATCTGCCATTTTAAAAGCATTAATCACACTCATCTTTTGACTTCCTGCAAGTTTTAATAATTTATCATTTGAAATTAGTATTAAACTATTAACATGTTGTCTTAATTTTTCAATTCCCGCATCTGCTCTACTTGATCTCAATCTTCCTTCAAAAAGAAATGGTTTTGTAACAATCGCAATTGTTTGAATTCCCATTTCTTGTGCAATTTCTGCAACTACTGGGATTGCTCCTGTTCCAGTTCCTCCTCCCATTCCTGCTGTTAAGAATAATAATTGTGTACCTTCTAATAATTTCTTAATATCTTCTTTACTCTCAATAGCCGCTTTTTCTCCCATATCTGGATTAGCTCCTGCTCCTAATCCCTTTGTCGTTTCTTTTCCAATTTGTAATACATTTTCCATTTTTGTTTTATTCAACATGGCAAGCTCTGTGTTGATAAAATAAAATTCAACATCTTTTACTTTATCTTCAACCATTTGTCTAACAGCATTATTGCCACCGCCACCAATTCCAATGACTTTTATTTTTGGGATTGACGTTTTTATTTCTCCATATATATTTCCATAATTGTTTCCATATTTATTTTCTATTTGTATCATTTTTACAACCTTCCTTTTCTAATTTACTTTTGTATATATCGCTTAGTATTATATAGTTTCCTTTTAAAATTTTCAATACTACATAAAAAATTTTTAAAATTATAATATTATTAGCAAAAAGGGAAGAATAAAGCTTCCCTCTTCCGCTTTATTCTTCCCTTCCACTTTACTCTTCTACAAAAAATGTTCTTTTGATGGAGACTTCATAAGCTACCCTTTTTTCTTTTTCTCCATCTGGGCGTTTTTTTAAATATTCCCTGCTCTGAATTCTTCCGATTATTCTGATGTAATCACCAGGTTCTAAAGCTGCTGACCACCTTGCAGTTCTATTCCACGCAATACACGGAATATAGTCACTTTCACCATCGGGCCGATTTACAGCTACCATCATATCTGTAATCTCTCTTCCCAATGGCGTTTCCCGGTAAAATGTAGGTTTGCATATATATGCATTCAAGCATATATTGTTTTCGTCCATTGCAAATTCACTTGCCAATTCTATTGTGTTAACAAAAAAATATAGTAAAAGGTGTGTATTTCCATCATCATCTTTTACATTTTCTGAACGAAACTCTCCTTTTATTTTTATTTTTTTGCCTACAGTCATATTGGAACTGAAGATTTTTTCCGAGATAAGCACATTAATTTTGTCCTCATAACCACTTGTCCTTTCTGTTAAGACTCTAGTAGCATAGAATGTTTCCCCATCTATTTCTCCAGTTACAAATCTTTGTTCAATAGTACCTACAATAAAGGCATCATTGTTTCCAATCCGTGTTTCTTTTGTTTCTTTCATTTTTTATTCCTCCTGATTCTTTTCTTTTGTTTAATGCATTTTTATAGAAGATTTTTTCTTTTGTTTATATACTATAATATAGTATATTTTCTTTGAGAAATAAATTCTCTATTTATTCTGCATAAACAGTAATACTATTATATCATATTTTTGAAATTATGTAAAGTTTAGTATTGTATAAAAAACCGAAAATTTGTTTTTAAAAACTATTGCATTTTAATTTTTTGAATGATATAATCGTACATATGTTTGGGGGTATGTTATGGATATTTTTGATAAATTAAAAATACTTGCTGATTCTGCTAAATATGATGCTTCTTGCAGTTCTAGTGGTAGTGATCGAAAAAATACAAACAATGGAATTGGGAATGGACATGTTTCTGGTATTTGTCATAGTTGGGGTGCAGATGGTAGATGTATTTCTCTTTTAAAAATTTTATTTACAAATGCCTGTATGTATGATTGTAAATATTGTATTAATCGTTGTTCCAACTCTGTACCTAGAGCTACTTTTACACCTCGTGAAGTAGCAGATTTAACCATTCATTTTTATAAACGAAATTACATTGAAGGTTTATTTTTAAGTTCAGCAGTTATCAAATCTCCTGATTATACAATGGAAAGATTAGTTGAAACAGCTTCTATCCTAAGAAATGAATATCATTTTAATGGATATATTCACTGTAAAACCATTCCTGGTTGTAGCCAAGAATTAATTGATAAATTAGGTGTTTTGGTAGACAGGATGAGTATTAATATAGAACTTCCTTCAAATGATAGTTTGAAATTATTGGCACCTCAAAAGGAAAAAGACGGAATTTTAAAGCCAATGACCTATATTTCAAATACATTAAAAATAAATAAAATGGATAAATCGAAATACAAGAAGAAATTTGTTCCAGCAGGTCAAACTACACAATTAATGGTTGGTGCTACACCTGAAACAGATTTAAAAATATTAAAACTTTCTGAAGGAATGTATAAATCTTTAGAACTAAAAAGAGTCTACTATTCTGCTTATGTTTCCATCAATAATGATAAAAACTTACCTACTTTAGAAAAGCCTCCCCTTTTAAGAGAAAATCGATTATATCAAGCAGATTGGCTACTTCGATTTTATGGATTTCAAGCAGATGAATTATTAAATGAAGAACATCCAAATTTCAATACTTTATTAGACCCTAAATGTGATTGGGCTTTAAGAAATTTAGATAAATTCCCAATAGAAATTAATACAGCCAACTATCACACTTTACTTAGAATTCCTGGTATTGGTGTCATTAGTGCCAAAAAAATTATCACTGCTAGAAGAGAATTTTTGTTAGATTTTGAAAGTCTAAAAAAATTAGGTGTTGTCTTAAAAAGAGCACAATATTTTATAACTTGCAAAGGAAAATATTTTTATGAAGTCAATAAATTTAACAAAAATTTTATTGAAACCAATTTATTATATACAGAAAGAAATACCATACCACAAAAGAAATATGAACAATTATCTATGTTTGATACATTGTTACCTACAAAGGAGGATAAAATAAAATGTCTAACTGGAAGCTTGTAAACACAACCTATTTATATGATGGTACATTTGATGGATTATTAACCATTGTTTTTGAGAGCTATTCTCATAAAACATTACCACAAAAAATTGTTTCAGAAGAGGAATATACACCAAACTTTTTAGATAAAACACAATATATAGATACCAATGATGAAAAAGCAAAACGCGTTTTTGAAGGAATTCATAAAAATATTTGTTATGAAGCTTTATATAACAGTTTTTATGCCTTTTTGTCTGATGGGAAAGAGAAAGAAATCAAAATTTTAAAGTATTTATGTGATGGATTTGATATTGGTCCTAAAATTAACACTATGCTTACCATTTCTTATGTTTTTTCTGTTATCAATATGAGAAAAAGAGCTTTATCAGAATGCCATAAGTTAAAAGGATTACTTCGATTTATGGAAATTGGAGAAAATCTATATTATGCTTCTATTCATCCAGATAATCATATCATAGAACCTTTAGGACATCACTTTATTAAAAGACTACCTACACAAAACTTTATCATTCACGATAAGAACAGAAATATTTGTTTTTTATATAACTCACAAGAATACAAAATCATTGATAGCACCAATTTAACAATACCTGATATTACTGAAGAAGAGCAAAAATACCAAGAACTTTGGAAATTATTCTTCAAAACCATTGCCATACAAGAAAGAAAAAATACTAGATGTCAAATGCAATTTATGCCTAAAAAATATTGGCAAGATTTAATTGAAGAACCATAATGTCCAATTGGGGACGTTTCTGTTTGGGACAGAAACATCCCTAATTTGATATTTTTCTTACAACACCCGTTGTTCCATCTAATTCCACTATATCTCCAGTTTTTATATTATCTAATAGCCCTGTAATTCCTACTACTGCTGGTATACCAAGTTCCCTTGAAACAATTGCTGAATGAGATAATAAACTTCCTCTTTCTACTAAAATTCCACTTGCAGCCGGAAATAGCATAATCCAGCCTGGATCTGTATATTCAGCAACTAAGATTTCTCCTTGTTCTAATTTTGCATTTACCGGATTATCTATTACTCTTACTCGTCCACTAATTCTTCCTGGTGATGCTCCAATTCCCTTTAAAGTTTCTTTTTCATCTTTTATCTTATCTATATGTGTTTTATCTGCGTGAACTTCTATTTCCTTTTTAAACTTATTCCCTATATTTACTGCTCCATAAGTATAAAATCTTTCATCTGGGGTAGTTTCTTTATATGTTTCATACTCTCTCTTTCGTATAGCAATTAAATCTTTTAAATTGTTGGTTGTTGATTTACCATCAATATAGTATAAAATTTCATCTACTTCTAAATAGAATATATCTCTCTTCTCCTCTATCACATTCAAAGAGGTCAATATATATCCTATTCTTAAAAAGATTTCTCTTACTCTTCCAAAAAGTCTTGTTCTTTCAAATCTAAGATTTTCTCTATTTTTTACTGTAAATCTTGCTTGTTTCAATAAAAAGTTAAATTTAGCTTTTTCCAATGGTTTGAATTTTAAAGCTTGTTTTACTTTTCTTTCTGCCTGTTTTCTAGCTTCTACAGAATCTAATACATTTACTTTTGTTTTTTGCATTCTTTTTGCAAAAGTAAGTATAGAATGATATAAGCTAATAGGATTATCTTTTAATGTTAATGTTTCTAGTTTTAATTCTTGCAAACATCTATCTGAAAATTTATTTAAATATGCTTGTATTTTTTCATAAAACTCTGGATATTTAGGAAGTTCTTTTTGGATATATAGCATATCCTCATTTTCTAATAGCTTTAAAAGTTCTTCATCATCTTTTGCGATCTCTGCCATTTCTCGAATTCTTTTTGCTGGCTCTGCACTAATAATATTTCCTTCATCACATAATAAATCATTATGTATTAAATTTCCCTCTTCTTTAAAAATTTTTTCACATTCTTGTTTCAATTGTCCATAAAAAATCATTGCTAAAAAATCATTAACTAGTGGTGCATCCCATTTATGTAACAATTTTCCTTCCAATTCATAGTAATAATCATGTAATTCATATAAGTCCATATGCTGGATATCTTTATCTTCTAATGCTTCATTTAATCTTACATAGAATTTATCTGTCATTTTTCTTATTTTCATAAATCCTTTTAATAATCCATATCCAGTTGAAATCAATCCAATTTTATCAGAAAATGTAGCTTGTGGTACTGGAAATAAGTCATCTGGCAAAGATTCTTTCACACCCATCATTTGCTCCATAAATTTCTTGTTTTTTCCTAATCCTGGAAACATGGAAAGTAATCCATACCAACCATATAGATTATAATACACACGGCCGTCTATTAAAGCTAACATGTTTTTAAACATCTGTGCATTCATTTCTATTTTTTCTGCTTTTACATGAAATATTTTACACAATTCTAAATATACATTTTCATAGACAGTTCTAATAAAAGAAAATGTTAAGGGGGTTGTAATTCCTCCATAACTTTCTACAATATTACTATTGTCAAATACATTTAACTTTTCTTCTTTATTTTTTACTATTCCTAATGTTGTAATTGGTCTAGATTGTAATAGATATAGATTCTCATCTTCATAAGCCCATTCAATATCTTGAAATCTTCCAAAAAACACATTTGCTTTTTCTACTAGTTCTTTAACTTCTAATATCTGGTTATCTGTTAAAACTGCTTTATCCTTTTCTTTTTTCTCTACCATTTCTTGCTTAATGTCACCGTCTACATAAATATGACAATAATCTTTTTTTGCTATTGTTTTGGTAATTTTATCATTTAAAATGGTATAAGTATCTGCTGTTGCAATACCATCTACTAAACTACTTCCTAATCCATACACAGCATTAATGACAATTTCTTTTATATTAGAAGTAGTCGGATTTGCTCCAAATGCCACACCTGCTTTTTCTGATTTTACCATTTTTTGCACGATAACTGATGGAACCATTACCTCTTCTATATGATTTTCTTTTCGATATGTCTCAATTCTTTCAGAAAAAGCAGATAAATACACTTCTTTTATTTTTTTGATAACCTCTTCTTTCGGAATATATAAAAAAGTGTCAAATTGTCCTGCAAAAGATGTTTCTTTGGAATCTTCATTTCCCGCTGATGAACGAATGGCAAAATAAGTATCATCTGGAAACATTTTTAATGATTCTTCTACTTCTTTTACTGCTTCTTCTTTTATGTTTTTTTCCTCTTTATCAAAGCCCTTATAGGACACCACAAACCACTTTGGAATATTATCAATTGCTTGTCCCATTTTTGCCAAAGCTGTTGCTTTTCCTCCCATAAATTCATATTGTTTACTATTTTGTTCTAATACATATTTCATCATCTGTTCTCCTATAAAATTAATATTACTAAACTACAATATACAATGGCTATATAGATATTTGCCGAAAGTCCTGCCAATTTTGCCATCTTTTTTGTTTTCTTTTTGGCAAATAAAATATTGGGAATATTGGCTAATATGTATAAAGCAACTATCCAGATATAATTTTTCTGTCCTAGGATTATACCTTGTACAACCATTAACAAAGTTTCCAATACAAATATTAGTATCATTGCTTTACCAATGCCTAAAACAGCTGTATAGGTTTTTACACCCTCTTCTTCATCCTCTTTGCATCTTATTTTTCTAGCAACTTCTACTATCCAAGATATAATATATGCCATCACTAATATTTTCCAAACATTTGAGTCTACAAATATAATAGAATTCGTTATGGTAAAATCTGCTGATGAATTATAATTAAGATAAATTTGTGGGATAAAATTTGCTAAATATAGAACCATTATGGGAAGTATCAGTTCATCTAAGGTAACTTCTAGTAATAAATGTTTATCTAATATCTTTTTTATAAAAAATCCTTTACTCATAAGTGCAAAAAACACCCACAATATGATTAAATATAAAATTCCATTTTGTGAACACGTAATTGTTAAAATTAGTTGAAGGATTATACAAATAACAAATAATATTTTTAATTCTTTTAATTTTATCAGACCTCTTGGTACTGGTCTATAAGGTCTATATTTACAATCTTCTTCATAATCCTTAAACTCATCTACAATTCTTACCATTAGAAATTGCAAAAATGTTACAATAAACATAGGAATCAATTTTATCCATTGTATTTGATATTCTGGTGGTCTTCCGCATCAAATCCGTATATGCAACATCACTAAAATTATTCATCCATTCATAATAATACATTTCTCCATAATAATTAAAGAAACAAAAAGTAGCAAATACAATACAAAACACATATAGTCCATATACAAGTACTGGAAATCTTTCTTTTTGGTATATATACCATTTTTTTATTTGATTCATATTTTACCCCTTTATTTATTTAATATTTTTCTTAATTCATTATAATCTACCTTTGTACTATGTCTTTTATCTACTGGTATCTTCGAAACATATTTAATTTCATCAATTTTTTCAAAAGGAATGGATTTTTTAATTTCTTCTATTGGTGTTTTTTCATGATTTTCCAATACCAAAATCAATTTTGAGTCATTTTCAAAGACTGCTGTCTTTCCAATTGCAAATTTCGCATGTAAAGCTGCTTCAATATGAAAATATGGTTCTTTTACTCTTCCTCTTAACCATAACCTTCCTTTTTCATCAATTTGCCCCATATCCCCTGTTCTGTGATATATCGTATCTTGTACTGTAAATTTGTTTTCTTTATCACCTATGCCACCAACATATCCTTTTAGCACATTCGTTCCTGTTACCACAATCTCTCCTACTTCTTTTGTTTGTATATCTAAAAACTTGTCTTTTGTGATAGTTCCGATTGGCTCTTTTTGTGGTTTTATGATGTTACATTCCGTCACACCAACAATCTCTCCTGCCAAAATGCCTTTTCCATTTTCTGTGTCTTTTATGTCTTGTTTTGTCATATCCTCTATATGTAATATAGCAATTGGTTCTGCCTCTGTTGATCCATAGATTGTATGTATGGTTGCATTTTCAAAAACCTGTTGTAATTTTTTGATTAAATCTAAAAATACAGCACCTCCACCTGTATAGATTTTTTTCACACCTTCTAATTTTATATTATTTTTTATACAATCCTCTACAATTACTTGTAATAGTCCAGGTGATGCCATGATTCTATTAATGCTTTTATCTCTTATTTGTTTTACTAACTTTCTAGGATTCGATTTTCCTAAATTGGTAAAATTCCCATTTGCTATAACGGTTGTGATTCCTACGTAAATATTTGATAATGTAAAGATAGGAATAGTGGAAAGTTCTCTATCTTTTTCTTCATAATCCGCAATTTGTTTTAAGATATTTCCTTGATTTTCTAAAAATTCATGTGTCCTTGCTGCTATCTTTGGAACACCTGTTGTTCCACTTGTATATGTTAAAATCCCTGGAAAATCTTTTTCTACTTCTTCTACTACTAACTTTCTACTAAATGGTGTTTTTTTGATTTGTTTAACATCTATCTTTATTTTTAATTTTTTTAAATTTTCATTCACTTGGCTATATAAAATATATTTCGTCGTTCCAATAATACTATTAATATCATCAAATTCATTTTTCTTTAATCCATTTTTAATAAATCCTGCATCCATAAAACAAGGAATCGCTCCTAGTGACCAAATAGAAAGTAAAGTCACATATAAATTGATTGACATAGGAACTAGTACTAACACTTTATCTCCTTGTTTAATTCCTTTACTTTTCAAATTGTCTTTAAAATTTGCTACTAGGTTATACAGCTCTGCATAAGTAACTTGTGTATTTTTTTCGACTAAACATATTTTATCTGGCATCTTTTCATAATTTTTGATTAGTTGATAGGCTAAATTCCTCATCTTTTGTATTTCATCCCCTTTTTCCCGTTGGATTTTTAAGTTAGAAAAGAATTAAATTTTCTTTCCATACAAGGCATACTCTCGCATAAGTTCTGTTTGATTTCGTTTTGCCATTTTTTGTGAAGTGTTATTGGCATACATAAAAGCACATATCCAATTTTTAAATCCTTTTTGTTTAGCAATTTTAGCAATATCACTCATTAATACATTTCCAATGGCAAGATTTTGAAATTCCGGTATCACTGCGACAGTTTTCACAATAATCGTACTGAGCTTTTCTCCTCTTTTTGCTTCTTCAAAATCTGGTATGCAGAATATAAATCCAATTTCTTTTCCATCTTTTTCTGCTAATAAAATAATATCTTCATCAGCTAAATGAACATATGGTATATATTGTTTTAAAAAAGGTTCTTCATCAATCGGTGTATATAGCGGATTTCTTCCAAAGCTTTTTAATGAAATATGATATATTTTCTTTAGATCCTCCATATACTTT
This sequence comes from uncultured Eubacteriales bacterium, assembly GCA_949288185.1. GTDB lineage: Bacteria > Bacillota > Clostridia > TANB77 > CAG-508 > CAG-269. The sequence continues at coordinate 21,081 of CASEIZ010000047.1, forward strand.
TCTTTATTAAATTTTCTAATAGTAATTCCCTCTTCTTGTATTTTTTGCCTCATGATTTCTATACTTTGAGATTGATAAGCATTTTCCAACTTTCCTTTGGTTGAAGTATATGTATATATCTCTTGATAACCTGCTTTTAATAATATCTCATTATCACTCATAGGATTGACATTCTCTAATAAAAATAGAGGTTCTCCATTTGACTGCTTCATTGTTCTATATTTTCCCCATGTATTTTCATTCATTGGTGCAACTATATAATGCAATCCTTTTTCTTTTAAAATTTCTTCACATTTTTCTAGTAAACATTTTCCATATTGTTTATCTAAGATTTCCATTTCTCCAATTGTTCCCATTTTTTCGTCATTTACGATTGGTGTATTTTGAAAATAGCAAGTAGCTTTTGCTTTTTCTTCTCCATTTTCTAAAATTGTTACTTTTATATTTTCTTGATTCTCTACAATTTCAAAATTCATCTTCTTTTTCATGATTTACATCTGTTTTTTAATATTTTAGTAAAATATGCAAAATATAGATTATCAGATGAAAATCATTTCCTCCTACAAAGTTTTAATTTATTGCATTTTAGAAAATGTGGCTTTCTATAATGTAATAAAACAAATGATAGCTGTTAATACTAACACAATTTCTGTATGCATATATCCATTTTTTATTGAAATTTCTTCTTCTTCTACCTTTCTCTTTTGTATATATATCATAAAACAACTAGCTAATAAGCATATAACCATAAGGATAATCATTGGTAAACTAGGCAATTTATGAAATACCAGATTTTGAATGACTAAACTTGGTAAAAAGATAAAACATAATCCTTTAGCAAAAGACAGGATCATACTATCTATTTCTGATAAATTAAAATAATATTTTAATCTTACAAATGTATTAATAGCTAAATGCATGCTATATACTAAACTATATATCATAAAAAATTCTGCCTTCCAACCAGTAATTGCTACAATTCCACAAATAGCTATTCCTAAAATCACATTGGTTTCAATAATCCTAGCATCATATAGATTATGTTGTTCCTTTTCTGTCACTTTTGGAAATCTCATAACCGTTAAAAACAAAATCAATGGTGGTATAATGGCATATATTCCATATAATGTAATCGTTAGATACCCTACTACCAGTGTTTCAACTAATGCCAGTTTGCTCCATGCCTTTACTCTATTGGCAATCGTTACTAGTATAAATATCACACCTAATATCATGAAATTGATTCTTAATTGTTCTACACCTAAGCCCATATGTGTCGTCAAAAAAGCATAAGTTGTTAATGGAATCAATAGATTATCATTTCCACTATGGGAAATCATCTCAACTAGAGCCACATTAAATCCTACAATAGTAGCAATAATCAATGTTTCTTCTCTTCCTACATCTGTAAATAGTAATAGTGGTACCAATGTTGCTACAAAAGCTACCATAAAAAAGATAAAACTTCCTTCTATACTTTTAGCATCTTCATTTAGCTCTGCTAAATTTTTCTTTCCATAATTCTTTCCAATTAATGCTGCTGTGCTGTCTGCAAAGGTTAAAATTAATATGGGAATACTGTATAAAACTTTATCTCCTTTTGATAAATAGAAAATTAAAAATACAGATATGACAAAAAAGATTTCCCCTAAAGATTCTCTATCAACACTATATAATACTGTTCCTAATCCTTCTTTTAATTTTGTATGCTTTAACAAAACTAATATTGCTAATGCAATAACTGCTAATATTCCTACAGAAAGTACATTATGAAATACATAAGGAAAAGTTAGCATAATCAATCCCATTGTTATATGTAATAATTTTCGTTTCAATTCTGCATGTATTTTAGTCTTTTTTTCGATTATCTTTATCATACACATGGCTATCAAAAGCATACATAAAACAAATCCAATACTTAACCACTCTATATTCATTTATATAACCTCCTCTATAATAAATTTACTATAGAAAAAGGCTTTATCTTGCTTAAATAATTCTTCTGCTTCTTTTTCTTTATATACTAAATTATCAAAATATTTTGATGCCCTTTTATCTGCTAACATATTCCAATAGACAATTCTTGTTCCAGATGGTGATTTGGTAAATATCTTTTCAAAGATTTTACACATTTGCTCATCACTCATATATTCAAAGATATCGCTTAAATTGTATTTACTAATATAATCTATCTCTTCTTTTTGGATAAAATCTTCAACAGAATCCTTTAACAAGTAAATTTTATCTATATTTTTCTTGATAATCTCAAAGTTTTCTTTTCTATATGCCACTGGTAAGGCAGTTTCATTATATTTTCCATGAATAATATACTGTAAATAGGAATTTTCTGATGTATCTAATTCTGTGATGGCATATTTCGTTCTTTCTAAAATATGCTCAGCCACATTTACATTGACATAGCGAAAAAATGCCTTATCTCTTCCCAATTTCCCCATAACGGTTTTAGAAAAGAATAACCTAAAAAGCATTTGCCATCTCATATTATTCCATTTTTGATCATAGAATTGAATTCTCTCTTCTCTTGTTTTCTTTTGTAATAATTCTTCTCTTACTGATTTTTTATGAATAAATGGTAAGATTTTTTTACCAAATAGATGAAAATATTTTTCGAATTTTCCTGTATGGATAATTCCTTTTTCTACCATTTCCAAATTGCTATCTAAATATGCTCTTGTATGTTTAGATAGTTTATCTGCAATTTTTTGGTAGATTTTAATTCTATCTTCACAATCAAAAACACCAATGAATTCCATACATTCTTGATAATCTAAATATTTATACCCTATGATTTTTAATTCTGTACAAGCAATTTGATTTTCATTTAAGTCAATTGCAAAAACTTTATCCGGATTTTTAACTAACATACTAATTGCATTTTCTCCTGCTGATGCAATAGACAATATGTTATCATCCTCATGTATATCTAATGCTTGTAATAAAATGTCTGCATCTTCCCAAACCTGTGCATATCTTAATATGTCAAATTTCGCATAATCTTCTACTTCACTTTTTATTAATTGTTTTTCTTCTACATTTTTTTTATTTTTCACAATTTCTTTTGTACTCATATTTCCCCTCTTTAACTTTTCATTTCATTAATATAATCCTATCATAAAACGATTTTTTCTTCAATAAAAATCATTTATTTGACATATATTTTTTAAAAGTTGCCAAAGAGGCACGTCCCCTTTGGCAACTTTTAAATATTTTCTTTTCTAATGGTTTCAATAATATTCTGATTTTTAGTTTTCTTAACAGCATATCGCATTGTCATAAAGATAATGGCAAATACAAATATGATAGAAATAAAAATTGGTATTATAGGAAGTTCATAATCTGTTGTATAGACATCTGCTGTAACTGTATAGATTAGATAAGATAATGCGACACCTACTGGCAATCCAAATATAAGTGCTTTTAAGCCATATATAAAACTTTCATAATGAATCATTCTCTTAAATTCTTTGTTTGTCATACCTATAGATTTTAATATAGCAAATTCTCTATTTCTAAGTGCCATATTAGTGGTTATCGTATTAAATATATTGGTTACACCAATAATGCTAATCACAGCTATAAATCCATATACAAATATTGATACAATTAGATTCATATTTTGAGCCGCTCTTACATCTTCTTCCATATTATAAATTTTGTCTTTGTTTGTTCTATCAATTTCTATGATTTCTTCTTGCAATTTATATGGATCTTCTGCATTAATAGCCATAGAAACCAAACTATGTTCAAAATTTTCCATCATTTCATCTGAAATAATAATAATTGGATTTGTGTCATTACTAAATAATGAACCTAATGGATATTTGTCTGCTCTTTTGGCAATTTTAATGTTTCCTTTTTCTGATAGATTTCCTTCCTCATCTTGCATATTATAATATTCTAGAATATCTCCTTCATTTAAATTTAATAGATTTGTTTCTACTCGTTTTACACCATCTTTTCCATCTTCATATTCATACAAAAGTCTTGTGTCACAAAGAATGGCTTCATCTTTTACTTCATCATAATTTAATCCTAATTCTGCTACATAATTTCTATAAGCTTCATCACCTATCGCATAGATTAATAAAGTATCCATTTCCGAATAATATTCTAGTGCTTTTTTAGTATATATTTTTTGATTATCTATATAAGCATGTGCATTTTTTAAAATGGCATATTCTTTGATTCCATCTAAATTTTTAATCTTATCAAAATAGGCTTCTGTATCTTCTTCATCTTGATTACTATATACTGTTAAATTAATCCTAGATTCTTGATACTCTAAAGAAGATACTCCAAATACACTTTCTGCAAAGGCATTCATAGAGATAAATAAGACAATACTTAGAAATATGGAAAATATAGTTGTTCTATATCTTTTTCTACTTCTTCTAAAATTCTTTCTGGCAATCACACCTTCTATTCCAAATAATTTTTTCGTTAGTTTATATTCCTTATGTTTATGCTTATTCTTTTTTACTTTTACATCTGAACTTTCTCTTATGGCATCAATTGGTGAAATTTTTCCTGCTCGATAACTTGGTCTAATTAGTGAGATGATAATCATAACAAGGGATACAATGATTGCAACGATAATTGCTCCCCATGATATGGTTAACTGTAATTCAAAATTATCAATTAATGGTGTACTTCCTGAATTGATAATTCCATTAACAATTGCTAACACGATTCCTATTGCTACAATGCCTATTACAATTCCTAATGGTATAGAAATTAGACCTAATACAGCACCTTCAAAAAAGATACTTTTTCTAATTTGTTTTGCCGTTGCTCCTACACTTGCTATCATTCCTAATTCTCTTGTTTTTTCTGTAAGAGATATACTAAAACTATTCTTGATAACAAAGGCAGAAGTGAAAACAATAATACCAATTACAATAACTAACATCGTTATCACAAAAGTTTCTACTCTATCACTTTTGAAAATTCCCATGTAATATAATAAATCTTGGTTTTCAGAAATATTTGTCTCGTCAATTTGTAAATCATTTTTCAAATAATCTTCAAAGTCATATACTTCTGTTGGATCTTTTAATATAATAGACATATTTACATTTCTGGTATCATCAATCTTGTCTAATTTTGTTATCATGGTATACCCTGGAGCAGAATAACTCTCACTATTTAATCGTTCCATGATACCTACAATTGTATATGTTTTTTTGGTACTTGCAACAAATGTTTCTTGTTCTAAATCATCTTCAATTCCACTTTCTTTTCTATCTAATCTATCTTGGTCTGTATAATATGGATTGGTTTGATTTAATATATATTCTCCTTTATATCGATTACCAATATCAAATTCTATGGTATCACCAACATTCCACTCTACTTTTCCATTTTGAATAACATGTTCTGGTATCACAATCTCATTTTCATTTTCTGGTAATCTTCCTTCTACTAAGACAATTCCTCCATTTTGCAAAAGTTTTTCATCATATCCTTCAATATAGGCATAAGGTTTGTTTTCATTTTGAGATTCTTCTAATGGTGCATATCCAATCTCTTGTGATATTTGTAATTCCTCTATTTTTGCATTATTCTCCAAATATTTTTCATTTTCTTTTGATACATCTTGTACACGAATATGATAATTTCCATTTGTTTTGATTTCTCTTTCTACCATTGTTTTCTGAATACTAACTGTAAATGTAGTGATTGCACATATTAAAGCAACAGAAAGAGAAATTCCAATAATAGTAACAATGGTTCTTTTTTTATTTAATTTTAAATTTTTGAGTGTCAATGTATTTAAAATTTTCATTTTATTTCACTTCCTTTTCAAGTTATATTCGCTTGGAAAAGAATTAAATTTTGGCAAGGAAAATTATATTTAAAAGGCAAGGGCGCATACTATTCGTATGTAACCGCGTTTTAAATATAATTTGACGTAGCAAAAATTGTAATTATTTTTCAAGCATCCCCTTTACTTTATTTTTTCATCATTAATCAACTTTCCATCTTGTATTGTAATAATTCTATCTGCCTCTAAAGCAATATTTTCATCATGTGTAATCACAATTAAGGTTTGATTATATTTCTGATTCGATACTTTTAATAAATCAATAATTTCTCTTGAAGCTTTACTATCCAAATTTCCAGTTGGCTCATCTGCTAGCACAATGCTTGGATTATTTATCATGGCTCTTCCAATAGAAACTCTTTGTTGTTGTCCTCCTGATAACTCATTTGGTAAGTGATTAATTCTTTTTTCTAGTCCAAGGATATATAACAATTCGTTTAATCGCTTTTCATCTACCTTTTGCCCATCCAAATCACATGGTAATGTAATATTTTCTTTTACATTTAGTATAGGGATTAAGTTATAAAATTGATATATAAGTCCCACTTGTCTTCTTCTAAAAATTGCTAAATTATCATTATTTAAAGAATAGATATCTGTCCCATTAATATATACTTTTCCACTGGTTGGTTTATCTACGCCTCCGATTAAATGTAGCAACGTAGATTTTCCACTTCCAGAAGCACCTACAATGGTCACAAATTCTCCTTTGCTTACACTAAAAGATACATTGTCTAATGCAACTACCTCTGTATCTTTTTTACCGTATTTTTTCGTTAGATTTTCTACTTTTAATATTTCCATAAACAATCTCCTTTCTTATATAAAAAGCGTCACTTTTATTGTTAGTATTATATTACTACATAAAAGTGACTCTAAAATGACTTTTAAGAATTTATTAAAAATTCTTCTTCCAGTTTTATTTTATAGAAAAATTTAAGAACAGAAATCTTGATTTCATTTTTTCTTATACTTTATATAAAAATTAATTAATAAAATATCATTTACGATTCTGTCATATTTTTATATCTAATCATATTCATTACTGTGACAACAATTATGATCATATCCATTATAAACATGGGATATGCTTTTACTAAAAAATCAAAAATCGCCCATTGTATTAAATTGATTACAAGTGCAATCCTCATTTGTTGTACAGATTTTAATACATATACACAAATTGTATATGTCACTGAAGCTAATATTGGTAATAGCCCTAACCATTCTCTATTATTAAATATGATTCCTACAATAGCCATAAGTAAACATATGATAATGGTAATATGTTTATTTAATTTATCTTTTACTTGTAATGTATTTCTAAATAATGTTAATATATTTGTCACTACTGCTGAATAAGCTCCCAAAAACAAATTTGAAAGTCCATAAAATATTGCATTTATTGCTTGCCACCATATCATTTTATTTTTTTTATGACTAAATGTTGAATAAGCTAAACACAAAGCAGCCAGTAATGAGAATATTTCCCCTAATATAATCATTTTTACTCCTTATTTATTCTTTTTTATTACTCACTTAATTATATAATTTTATTGTAAATTCTGTCCAAGTATCTTCTTCCTTTTTAGAACTCTTTACACGGATATCTCCATCTTGGTTTCTAATAATACTTTTACAAAAGGCAAGTCCAATACCTAAACTACTTTCTTTACTATTTTGAGCTTTATAAAATCTGTCAAAAATATGTCCTAAATCTTCTTTGTCAATCCCTTCTCCATTATCCCTTATTGTGATTTTTGTATACATAGTATTTTCCTCTAATTTTATAGTTATTGTTTTTGCTCCATGCTCGATTGCATTTTTTACAATATTATTCATGGCTTCTATTGTCCATTTTTTATCACAATTAATGGTTTCTTCTTTATTGGATATAATTTCTATATTTGCATAATTTACCTCACACATAGCTTTAAAATTGTTTTTCACTTCTAAGCATAAATAATATGCATTTTCATTCTTTTTGTCTAAAATCAGCGTTTTTGAGTCTAATTTGGCTATATTTAAAACTGTTTTTATTAACCAATTAATTTTTTCTAGTTCTTTCTGACTACTATCTAAAAATTCTTTTTTCTTTTCTTCTGGTAAATCTGTATATAAAATATCATTGATTAGATTTAAAGAAGTCAATGGTGTTTTTAATTGATGAGAAATATCTGCTATCAATTTTTCAATATCTTTATTATTCTTTTCTAGTAAACTATTTTTTTCTTTTAACATAATGGTCATATCATAAATATCATTTTTTAATTTACTAAAGTCACTTTCATCCTGTTCTTTTAAATCTATGATATAATTTCCTTTTAATATTTCTTTACAATAAGCATCCAAATCTTTTAACTTCTGATTTTGTTTTCGGATATATATAGCATATATACATATAACACCTAAAGTCGCTATAATAAAGAAAATAGAAAATAGAATAATTACTTTTTGAATAATTTCAAACTGTGTATTTTCTATATCAATATTCTCAGTGCTAAATCCATATTTACTTAAAATATCTTTTACATTCTCATGATTTTCCTGATTATTTAAAAATATATTTTGTACAATCTCATCCTCTTGTTCCGGATATTCTTCTATAATTTTTGCTATTACTTGGTTTGTATAATTATATAGGCTTTCTTTGTAGTTTTTTTGAATACAATAAATAGTAAATATAGTTAACAATATGATAGCCATTAATAGCATAGTAATATAGATAAATAAATTTCTTTTTTGTTTTGTATTCATATTTCTCCTTTTTTAAGGTCTGTCCATTTTGTTTCATTTTGAAACGATTTGGCACGTCCCTATCGTTCCATTTTATATCCTAATCCTCTAACTGTTTTGATGATTTCTGGTTTGTTCGGGTCTTTTTCTATTTTTTCTCGAATTCTTTTGATATATACTGTTAAAGTATTATCATTGACAAAGTTTTCTTCATTATCCCAGATATAGGATAATATCTGTTCTCTTGTTATGATTTTTCCTTTGTTTTCAAATAACATGACTAAAATTTTATACTCTAATGCCGTTAATTCAACTTCTTTTCCATCTTTTAATACTTTTCCGTGTTGTATAATTGATTTCTACATTTTTAATTTTTATTGTTTCTTCTTTTTTTATATTATGTCTTAATACATTTTTTATCCTAGATAATAGTTCTCCTGCGTGAAATGGTTTGGTGATATAATCATCTGCTCCTAAGTCAAATCCTTTTACAATATCTTTTTCTTCATCTAATGCTGTCAAAAATATGGTTGGAATCTCTTGTACAACTTTCATTTTTTTATATAAGTCATATCCTGTACCATCTGGTAAATTGATATCTAACAACATTAAGTCATAATTATTGTTTTTTATGTTTTCAATCCCTTCTTTTACGCTTTTTGCTGTATGAATAGCAAATCCTTCTGATTGCAAATAATAAGAAACCGTACTAGATATATTTTTATCATCTTCTACTAATAATATATTAATCATAGTCTTATCCTCTTTTTCTATTCTTTTAATAAGTACTCTGCATGTTTTTTTATCATTTTTAAGATAAATATAACAGATGTATCAAGCAATTCTAGCATTTCTTTTTCACTATATATTTTGTATTCTATACTCTCTCCTTCTTCTAACACTTGAGCCTTTCCTGTATATCTATCACTTATATATTCTATCGTTTTTTCTATTTCTGATTTTTCTAATGCAATCCAATTAATATCTTTTAAGTATTCTTCTATCTCTTCTTGATATTCTAGCTTATCTGCTAAATGGTGATCATAAATATATTGGGAAAATATTTTAAAATCATGTGTTTTGATTTGTCTTGCTTTTTCTTTACTACATAAGATTCTTTCTCCATCATTTAAGATTAATCCTATTCGATTTTTTTCTTCATCATATATTCCATGTTCCCCATATGTTTTATCATTCCAAAAATAATCTGTTAATAGGTGTACATAGTATCCTAACATTAATGGGTTAGAAAATTTAGATTTATATTTTTCTGCAAAATTTCTTAAATCATATCTTTTTTCTATATGTTCTACTACTAAAATGTCTGTTTCAAAATGTGTTCTTGCATGTGATACATGATGTGTAATACCTTTTATAACATATTCATTTGGTATATCTGGCAATATATTTCCAAATGTAAATATATTTTTGTTTATATTTATCTTTTCACTTATTTTTTTGGCTGTTGCTAAATGAATGGCCCATGTTGGCATTTTTACTCCCCCTTTATTTCTTTTATCTTATCTTTATTCCAAAATATTGTCAAGAAAAAGAGAAGAAGAAAAAATAAGTTCTTTTTTATTTTTTCTATCATATATTTAAATAAACTATTTTTAAGTATATTCTAGCAGTTATCTGCTACTTTGGAGGTTTTTTATGATTTACAAATATATGAATAAAACAAATATTAAACGTTTTTTTAGTGTCCTTCTTATACTTTGCATTTTCATTTCTTACTCTTCTTTTGTGTATGCTTCAGATGACTCTTTATATGTTTGGTCTTCTATTGATGTTTCTAATATAGAAGAGGATCCTTCTTTGCTTACCAATGCAACAAGTGAAGTAACAGATGATAATTCTTTAAACTTAGAATCTGCATCTGCCATTTTAATTGAGCAATCTTCTGGTAGAATCTTATATGCCCATAATATTCATGAACAATTAAGACCTGCATCTGTTACCAAAGTTATGAGTATTCTTCTCATTATGGAAGCTATTGATGCCGGAAAAATATCTCTAACAGATTCTGTTCCTTGCAGTGAAAATGCAGCTTCTATGGGTGGTTCTCAAATATGGTTAGATACCACAGAAACATTAACGGTTGATGAAATGTTAAAGGCAATTTGTGTAAATTCTGCCAATGATTGTGTCGTTGCAATGGCTGAGTATATTGCTGGTTCAGAGGAAGCCTTTGTTCAAATGATGAATGACAAGGCTTATGAATTAGGTATGAGTGATACCACTTTTAAGAATTGTCATGGTTTAGACGAAGATGGTCATGTGACTTCTAGTTATGATATTGCTATTATGTCTAGAGAATTACTAAACAAATATCCTGAAATTAAGAATTATACAACCATTTGGATGGATACTTTACGAGATGGCGAAACTCGGGCTTTCTAATACCAATCGATTAATAAAGAACTATCCTGGTGCTACTGGTTTAAAAACTGGTTCTACTTCTCTTGCCTTATATAATTTGTCTGCTAGTGCCACACGTGATGACTTGTCTTTAATTGCAGTTATTATGAAAGCTCCTTCTACAAAGGTTAGATTTTCAGAAGCACAAAAGTTATTAGATTATGGTTTTAATAATTTTTCTTATCAGAGTTTTGGGAAAGCTGGAGACTTAATTCAAACCGTTAGTATTGATAAAGGTGTGCAAGCAACCATTCCTGTTGTATTGGAAAATGATGCTGGTATTTTGTTAGCAAAAGGTAGTGAAAAAAATATAGAACAAACTGTAACGATTGAAGAAAATATTTCTGTCCCTATTTCTGTCGGGCAAAAAGTTGGTGAAATTTCCTTTTCTCTAGATGGTGAAGTTCTTGTAACTGTTAATTTGGTTTCTCAAGTTGCTGTTAATAAGATGGATATTGCAACTATGAGTACAAAGGTATTTTCTAGTTGGTTTAATTTATTAAGATAGACCATGATAATGAATTAATGATTAGAAAACCCTACACATTCCAATTAGAAATGTGTAGGGTAAAACTAAATCCATCACTCTATTTAAGAGGATCTTTGTCAAGATTTCTTATATTCATATACCTGAATATTACTTTTTTGCTTTTTCTTTTTCCTTTTCTCTTTTTCATGCCTTCCATGGTTTTTACTCGAGTTTGATAATCCCGATTCCCTTTTCTTATTACCTGAAGATAAAGTTGCCCCTTAAAGAGTTTACTTTTAATGATAATTCCATTTACATCCAGATGCATCCAGTCATAGTAATTTGGAACTACCACTATATAACCATAAGGTGCTTCTGAGTATAACTCACTTTCTTTTAGTCTCGATTTAAATCTGCACCATTTGTCAGATTTAGTTACTGGTCTTTCTTCAAACCGTTTTTCAGCTTTTCCAGTCGCATAATTTTTTTGCTTCTTTTTAGCCATATTCTTTTCCTCCTACATTTTTAGTATAAACATAATTATAGCACATATCTTACTATAAATCTAGGTATCAATTAATATACGATTATAATTTTTTAATTAAACCTCTTGCACATATTCTTTCGAAATGTGCAAGAGGTTTTTCTACAGGTGTTCAGTCCTATCCCAGTTAGCCATATATACATATGGCAATGGTCTCTTCTTTTTAGTATTCAATATCCGAACACCGTTTTCCGGGGTATCCTTTACCTTATAATAGTAATTTCTCCCCACAGGTACAATCTGAAGAAGCATGTTCGCTCCTTCTATATGTACCCGAACACATGGGCCATTCGTCTGAACTATACATCCATCATAATAACCTACAATGGTTACTATCATAGAGACGCCTCCTATTGAACGGCACCATGTTTTTGTTTCCTTCTTCTCTACTGGTCTTTCGAAAAAAATAGCTTCTGCCATTCTTCTCCTCCTTTCAGGGAAACAGAGTTTTATTACTAAAACTCGCCATACCATACCTAAAAAACAGATATGGCTAAAGTTACAATAGGAAAAATCCTATGTATTGATTATACCACAAAATGCTTTAAAACTCAATAATTTTGTATATTTAATGACAAACAGATACCCGCTTATAAAAGAAAATGTCTGTCAAATTTTTTATAAAATTACTTTAAGGATTCCATCACTTTTTCTAACATATCTTTGTACTTCTCTAACTTTGCTTTTTCTTCATCAATTTTACTTTGAGGTGCTTTATTCATAAATCCTGGATTAGACAACATTTTTTCACATCTTGCCACTTCACCTTCTAGTCTTTTCTTTTCTTCTTGCAATCTTTTTCTTTCTTGTTCCATATCCACTAATCCTTCAAATGGCATATATAATTCCATTCCATCTTGCACAATGCTAATCGCATTATCTTTAATTCCTGCTTTATCTTTTTGAATGGTTACATTGCTTCCAAATCCTAATTTTAACAAGAATTCTTTTGCTTCCTCTATTTCTTTTTCATATTTTTCAGTTACAAAGATTAGTTCTGCTTTTTTAGATGGATGTACATTCATGTTTGCTCTTGTATTTCTAATTTCTGTAATCATCGCTTTTAGTCTTTCAACAAATTCTTCTTCTTCCTTAAATGCATTCTCATTTTTTGCATAAGGCCATTTTGATACCATTAATTCTTTATCATTATATTTTACTAAATTTCTATAAATTTCTGTTGTGACAAATGGCATAAATGGATGTAATAGTTTCATTGAAATACCAAATACATAATCTAATACATAACAAACTTTTACTTTTTCTTTGTAGTCATCACTATATAGTCTTGGTTTTACCATTTCAATATACCAATCACAGAATTCATTCCAAATAAAGTTATATACTTTATCTAATGCAACACCTAAATCATAATTTTCCATATTATTGGTTACTTCTGCAATTAAGGTTTCTAATTTATTGATAATCCATTTATCTTCTAAATGTAATAATTCTTCTTTGTATTTTCCTGTTTCTTTGTCAAATACTTCTGTATGGAATGCAATAATATCTTCATCTTTTACATCACTATTTCTAATAAATTTTGTTGCATTCCATATTTTATTTGCAAAGTTTGATGCTTGCTCTAATTTTTCTGGCATATATCGAATATCATTTCCCATTGTCGTTCCAGATATAACAGCAAATCTTAAACTATCTGCTCCATATTCATCAATAATTTCAATTGGATCTATACCATTTCCTAATGTTTTAGACATTTTTCTTCCTTGACTATCACGAACCATTCCATGGATTAAAATATCTTTAAATGGTGCTTGACCAGTAAATTCTAATCCTTGTGACATCATTCTAGATACCCAGAAAGTAATAATATCAAATCCTGTAACTAATACATTTGTTGGATAGAATGTTTTATAATCTTCTGTTTCCATGTTTGGCCAACCTAAAGTTGAGAATGGCCATAATGCAGAACTAAACCATGTATCTAATGTATCTTCATCTTGATGCAATTTTGTGCTTCCACATTTCTCACATTTTTCTGGAGTTGTTTTTGCAACATTAATATGTCCACATTCTTCACAATAATATGCTGGTATTTGATGTCCCCACCATAATTGTCTTGAAATACACCAATCTTGTATATTATCTAACCAATTAAAATATTGTTTTTCATATTTTTTAGGAATAAATCTAGCTTCATTATTTCTAACAGAATCTGCTGCTCTTTTTGCTAATTCTTTCATAGAAACAAACCATTGCTCAGATATTTTAGGCTCTATGGTTGTTTTACATCTTTCACATTTTGCAACATTATGGGTATAGTCTTCTGTTTTTACTAATGCGCCAATTTCTTCTAGTTTTTTCACGATTGCTTTTCTTGCCTCTAATAAATCCATTCCTTTGTATTCTGGAACCAAATCACCCATTTTATAATTTTCGTCAAATACTTCTACAATTTCCAAATCATGTCTTAATCCTGCTTGATAGTCATTCATGTCATGTGCTGGTGTAATTTTAACACAACCTGTTCCAAATTCTTTATCTACAAAATCATCTGCAATAATTGGAATTTCTTTATTCATAATTGGTAAAATACATGTTTTTCCAACTAAATCTTTGTATCTTTCATCCTCTGGATGGACAGCAACTGCTGTATCTCCTAACATGGTTTCAGGTCTTGTTGTTGCAACAATAATATATCTATCTTTTTCACCTGTTATTTGATAACGAATATGCCATAAATGAGAAGCTTCTTCTTTGTACTCTACTTCTGCATCTGATATAGATGTCTTACAACTTGGACAATAGTTTATCATTCTTTTTCCTTTATAAATTAATCCTTTATTATATAAATCAACAAATTGCTCTAAAACAGCATCTGACAATCCTTCGTCCATAGTAAAACGTTTTCTATCCCAATCACAAGAACATCCTAACTTCTTCTGTTGCATTTCAATGGTTCCACCATAGATTCTTGTCCATTCCCATGTTTCTTCTAAAAATTTTTCTCTACCTAATTCTTGTTTTGTTTTTCCTTCATTTCTTAATTTTTCAACTACCTTCATCTCTGTCGAAATAGCTGCATGGTCTGTTCCTGGAAGCCATAAAGTATTATATCCTCGCATCCTTTTAAAGCGAATCAAAATATCTTGAATTGTGTAATCTAAAGCATGCCCCATGTGTAATTTTCCAGTTACATTTGGAGGTGGCATCATAATACAATAACTTTCTTTGGTTTTATCCATACTTGGTTTAAAATAGCCTTTTTCCTCCCATTCTTGATACAATTTTTCTTCAAAATCTTTTGGATTGTACTTATCTTGCATATTCATCTTCCTCCTTTTATAAATTCAAAAACGCCCTTATGTATAAAAACATAAGGGCGAATGATATTCACGGTACCACCTTATTTATATAATAATTTGCTTATCTATTCGTACTTTCTTCGAAAATCTATTATAAAGCAAATATTATATATCTCTTTAGCTTATAACGTTGCTTAAACGGACATTCTTACTATTATTTCAGAATATCAACAAAAAAGCTACCTTCCATTTATCATGATTTAAGAAGCTTCCAGCCAATGACTTCTATTCTCTAAAAATCTGTGTAAATGTACTCCTCTTTTTTATCGTCTTTTTCTATTATGTTAATATTATTGCACATTTTTTTAGATTTTACAAGTGTTTTTTTGAAATTATAAAATAAAATTGTAACTATTCAGCCCTAAATACAAGTGGTAGGTTTTTATAAATTATTTCATTACGAATGTGATTGGAGATGTTTTAGAATTTGTTACATAATTTATTGAGGGATGTTCACGGTACTCACATAGTGAGGGTCTGAGTGAAAGAGGCTCAAAAAATTATGTTACAAATTCTTAAATATCGTATTGAACCGAGTAATAAATAATTTATAAAAACCTACCACTTGTATTTAGGGCTGAAAAATCGTTTATTGTGCTGCTCTTCTATATAATTCTATGAAATCTTCCTTAGTAACTTCTCTTGGATTTCCTGGTTTACATGGGTCATTCATTGCTTTTTCAGCAAGCATTTCAAAATCTTCTTCTTTTGCTCCATAATCTGTAATTTTTGTATCAATTCCTACTGTTTTGCTTAATTCTGAAATCATCCATACAAATGTATTAATAACATCTTGATCATTTAGATGCTCTGCATCAGGTCTTCCAATATTCATTAAGATTTCTCTAAATCTTTGTGCAGTTGCTGGGTCTTCTCCATTAAATCTCATAACTGTTGGCAATAACATCGCATTAGCAATTCCATGTGGTGTATCATATACAGCTCCCAATTGATGTGCCATTGAGTGAACAATTCCTAGTCCTACATTTGAGAATCCCATTCCAGCAATATATTGTGCCATTCCCATCATTTCAACAGCTTCTTCATTTTTCTCATTAACTGCTGCTGGTAAATATTTGAATATCATTTGAATAGCCTTCATATGAAACATATCTGACATTTCATTATGTGCTTTTGTAATATATCCTTCTACTGCATGTGTTAATGCATCCATTCCTGTTGCTGCTGCTAAGCTTTTTGGCATTGATCCCATTAATTCTGAATCAATAATTGCTAAAATTGGAATATCATTAGGATCTACACATACCATTTTTACTTCTGCATCTTCATCTGTAATAACATAATTAATCGTAACTTCTGCTGCTGTTCCTGCTGTTGTAGGTAAAGCAATAATAGGCATTCCTCTATTTACTGTATCAGATGCTCCATTTAGAGATTTGATATCTGCTCTATCTGGATTTGTCATAACAATTGAAATTCCTTTTGCTGTATCTATACTTGAACCTCCACCAACAGCTACAATTAAGTCTGCTCCTGAATTTTTACAAGCTTCAACGCCATCTGTTACATTTTTAATTGTTGGATTTGGTTTTATCTCGTCATATAAGTCATAAGGAACATTTGCTTTATTTAATACTTCCTCAACTTTAGCTGTTACACCAGCTTCTACTAAAGATTTATCACTTACTAAAAATACCTTTTTAAATCTTCTTTTTTGGATTTCTCCTGCAAGCTCTTCTCTTGCTCCTTTTCCAAAATATGATGTTTCATTTAAAACAAATTTTACTGACATTTTCTAATTCCTCCTTAATAATTATTAATTTATATTTTGTGAAGTACGACATAGCGTTCTTCACTTTTAAGCTTTTTATCCTTCTTGAAAATCTGATGGTATTTCAAAGATATTATCATCAACATCATAAGATACATCTACACTGATTAGTTCAGATTTATCTCCCATAATTGTTCTAATATATTCTAAGTCATCACCATCGAAATAAAATCTAGTATTGGTATCTTCCTCTGAAACGTCTTCATCTGCATTCATTAAAAAGTCTGATACCCCTTTATATTCTTCATAACGATAATTGTCACCATCTATTTTTTCTTGTCCTTTTTCTGGGTTTTGACTTTGGATAATTTCATTTAATTGATTTACTAATTCTCCAAGTCCTGTTGCATTATTTTGATAAGTATAATATGTTTTTGTATTATACATTAACAAATAGGTATTTCCATCTTTGACAATATTGGTTGTGTGACTTCCATCATTATATGTATCAATATTGGCTACATCACCTTTTCTTGATACTGTATATTTATTATTGTCATTTAATTGAAATGTTATGCTAAATGTCTCATTTTGCACCATTTTTTCATACATATTTGCTAACTTATTTTCATTCGCATTTTCTTCTTGATTCCTTGCTACTACATATACAATAAGTCCTATAATAATAACTGCTACAATAATACAAACTGAAATAATAAATATTTTTTGTTTCTTATCTAGATTTTCTGGCTTTTTCAAGTTTTCCATATTTATTATCCATCCTTTCCTCGATTATTTCATAGAAAGACTATTTCTGTCTTGTACATATAATTATTATAACCAAATTATACCAATATTATTTTATTATCTCAATAAGAAGAATAAAAATGTAATATAAATGTAATAAAAAGAAATACAGACCTCAAATAATAAACTATATAAAAGTTATATTATTTGAGATCTGTTCCTTTTCTTTGTCTTTTTAATGGTTCAGGGAATTTTGGATCCGTCCCCAAAATCCCGATTTTAATCTCCTAAGCAAATTCCAATATCTCTTGCTGTTTTTACTAAGTCATCATCCATTGTTACATATCTTACATTACTTTCTGCTGTACCACCTTGAACAGCTCCTATTTCTTTGTTTTCTCCTACTACAACTTCTAATGGTACACAGTCTAATTTTCCGTTTTTAATAACAGTCAACACACCAAATTTTCCTTCCATAGCAAGTTCTACTGCTTTAGCACCATATTTTGTAGATAATACTCTATCATATGCTGTTGGGGTTCCTCCTCTTTGCATATATCCTAAAATGGTACATCTTGATTCTAGTCCTGTTAGTTCTTGAAGTTCTTTGGCAACTCTATTTCCTTCTCCACCAAATTTAACACTGATTCCTGCTTTATTGTCAATTCCTTCTGCTGAATGAGTTGTTTGTTCAGCATCTTTTGGATGTGCTCCTTCTGATACGACTACAACACTAAATCTTTTTCCATTTTCTTTTCTTTTATTAATTGCTTCTGCTGCTTTATGGATATCATATGGTATTTCTGGAATTAATGCCACATCTGCTCCTCCAGAAATAGCAGATTCTAGTGCTATCCAACCTGCAAATCTTCCCATAACTTCTAATACCATAATTCTGTCATGCGTTTCTGCTGTTGTATGCAATCTATCTATTGCTTCAGTTGCTACATGAACTGCTGTATTATATCCAAATGTAACATCTGTACATGCAACATCATTGTCAATGGTTTTTGGCACTCCAATGGTGTTAATTCCTTTTAAGAATAAGTCTCTTGCTGATTTTTGTGTACTATCTCCACCTAATGTAAATACACAGTCAAATCCTGCTTCTTTTACATTTTTTACACATTGGTCTGATAAATCTTCATATGTAACTGTTCCATCTTCATGTTCTACTTTATAATGGAAAACAATTGCATTTGTTGAAGAGCCAATAATTGAACCACCTTTTGGCAATATTCCTGAAGCGATTTCATTTCCATCTAATCTAACATAATTATTTTTTACAAGGCCTCTGTACCCATCGATATAACCGTAACATTCGATTCCGTTTGTTTCACATGTTTTTTTAATTGCTCTGATTACTGCATTAAATCCTGATACATCTCCACCATTTGCTAGTATTGCTACTTTCTTTAACATAAAAATCCTCCCTTTCTCTTGTTTATGTCCATATATTATTATATCAATATTATGGAAAATTACAAGTTTTTGGGAGAATTTTTTTAGATTTTTAAACAACAGCAAAAGTTAATTCACCCTTTACAGCTACTTTCCCATCAACAGTTGCTAATGCTTCTCCAATTCCAATAGGTCCTTTTCTTTTAATAATTTTTACTTCTAATTTTAATCTATCTCCTGGAACGACTTGTCTTTTAAATCTTAATTTATCAATTCCACCGAAAAGTGCATTTCTTCCTTTGTTTTCTTCCATAGAAAGTATTGCTACTGCACCAGTTTGTGCTAAAGATTCTACAATTAAAACACCTGGCATAATTGGGTTTCCAGGAAAATGTCCTTTGAAATAATATTCATCTTCGCTAACATTTTTATATGCTACTGCACTTTCTCCTGGTATATATTCTTCTACTTCATCAATCATTAAAAAAGGCTCTCTTTGTGGAATAATTTCTTTAATTTGTTCTTTATTTAACATTTTTATTATCCTTTCTTTTTATGATTCTCTATCGTTTATCCTGACATTACATGGATTTTTTCCTGTTTAAGAACAATAGCGGGCTTTCTTAAACAATTTTTCTGTTCATAACATTTCAAAGCCCGCGTCATTGTTCGGTGCCAAATTTTACGCTAGTAAAATTTGTGTGCAATCACTAAAGCGAAGCGACGTTCATGAATAGGAAAAATTGATTTTTCCTATTCATGAACAAAAATGTCCCAAACAGAAACGTCCCCAAAAGGACATTATTTAATTTTAAATAATGGTGTACCATATTCAACAACATCTTCATTTTTTACACAAATTTCTACAACTTCACCATCAAATTCTGATTCAATTTCATTCATTAATTTCATGGCTTCTACAATACATACGACTTGTCCTTTTGAAATTTTATCTCCAACTTTTACATATGGATCTTTATCTGGTGATGAACTTGCGTAAAAAGTACCTACCATTGGTGATTTAATAACTTTATAGTTTTCTTCTTTTTTCTCTTCTACCGCAACCATTCTTTTTTCTTCTTGTGGCTTTACAGCAGGAACAGATATTGGTGCACTTGCTTCTATAACATGTGGTTCTACAATCACTTCTCTTTTTTCACTTTTTTTCATACTAATTTTTACACCATCTGGAAATTCAATTTCTAATTCCTCTAATTTAGAATTTCCCATATCGTCCATTAATTTTTTAATTTCCTTATAATCCATATTTCTACCTCCATTTCTGTTTTTATTTTACATCATTCTTTTTAATTTGAAAAGCACAAAGCATAAATTATTATAAATTTAGTTATAAAATGTTACTCTTCATATTTTTTCAATAAAATACTACTATTGTGTCCACCAAATCCTAAAGAATTTGAAATTGCATATTTTACTTCTACATTTCTTCCTTCATTTGGAACCACATCCAAATCACATTCTTCATCTGGAACTTTATAATTAATGGTTGCTGGAACAAATCCTTCTTCAATCGCTTTTGCACATACAATTGCTTCCACTCCACCTGCTGCTCCTAATAAATGTCCTGTATGACCTTTTGTTGAACTTACCATTACTTTTTTAGCTGTTTCTTCTCCTAATGCTGTTTTAATGGCTTGTGTCTCATATGAATCATTTAAATGTGTTGAAGTACCATGTGCATTTATATATGTAATTTCTTCTGGTTTTACGTTTGCTTCTTCCATAGCAATTTTCATGGCTCTTGCACCACCTTCTCCTCCTGGAGCAGGTGATGTAATATGGTATGCATCAGATGTTGCTCCATATCCTACTATTTCTGCATAAATTTTAGCACCTCTTTTTTTCGCATGTTCTAATTCTTCTAAAACAATAACACCAGCACCTTCTCCCATAACAAATCCATTTCTTTCTTTGTCAAATGGAATACTTGCTCTTGTTTTATCTTCTGATTTTGATAATGCTTTAATATTTGTAAATCCTGCTATACCAAGTGGTGTAATACCTGCTTCTGTTCCTCCTGCTAACACAACATCTTGATATCCATGTTTAATCATTCTGAAACTTTCCCCAATACTATGTGTACCTGAAGCACAAGCTGTTACCATGGAAATAGATTCTCCTTTTGCTCCAATATCAATTGCCACATTTCCTGTTGCCATATTAGGAATTCCCATTGGAATATACATTGGAGAAACTCTGTCTGGTCCTTTTGTCATATATTTTTCATGTTCTTCTTCTGTTGTTCCAATTCCACCAATTCCAGAACCAATGATAATACCTACTCTTTCCATGTTTTCTGTTTCTTTATCTAATCCACTATCTTTCCAAGCTTCTCTAGAAGCTACTATTGCATATTGAGAAAATCTATCCAATCTTTTTGCTTCTCTTCTATCAAAATACTCTTCTGCATTAAAATCTTTTAATTCTGCTGCTAATTTCACTTTGAAATTTGTGATATCAAATCTTGTAATTTCATCAATTCCACATTTTCCTTCTTTAATTCCTTCCCAAAAATCATTTGTATTATTTCCTATTGGAGTTACAGCTCCTAATCCTGTGATAACAACTCTTCTTTCCATTTTTCTCTTCCTTTCATTTTTTTATACTACTATTATTATCTCACATAATATACTATATTCGTCTGTTTTAAAACAAATTCAAAGTAGTATATTGTGCATTTTTGATATTAAATCCAAACTGAAGGCATACTTTTTGTATGTCGAAGTTTGAATTTAATATTAAAAATGTGCAAGATGCTGCTTTCAATTTGTTTTTACATGACCATTCCACCATCTACATTAATCACTTG
>CASEIZ010000048.1 GCA_949288185.1 uncultured Eubacteriales bacterium
GACCCACGCCTTAGAAGTCAACTGCGTTTTCAAAATACCTATCAACTATTATTAACACCCATAAAACACAAACAGTCAATAAACATAGGAAAAACAATGCTTTTCGTTTATTTGTATTAACAAATTAATTATAATTTAATTTTAAATTACTATCAACTATTTTTAATCATTTTAACTCATTTTAACAAAAGTGGGTACTAAAATGGGTACTAAAAAACAAAAAAAGTGGGAACTAACTAAAAAGTTGATCAACTTTAGTTAATTCCCTTTATTTTAAAGCTCTAAACCGTCCCACATTCCAATAATTTTATCGCCAATTTCTCTATTTGAGTGGGTATAATTATCGGTTGTTTTTTCATCTGTATGTCCCATTAAATTCATGATTTCATTTATAGTAATTTCTGGATTAGTTCTCATATAAGTACAAAAGCTATGACGTAACCCATAAAGAGTTACATTTTTATTTGGTAGTAATCCTTTATTTCTTTCTCTGAATTTAGTCCAGTTATGGCTCAAAGTATCTGGGTGCATTAAGCCTCCAGTTTTTCCTAAAAATAAATTTGGAACAATTTCTAAATCTTTACCGTATTTATTTCTTAATAACTGGATTTCTTTTTCACGATATTTTATACACTCACGTATTGCTTCAACACATATAGGTGGTATTGGAATACCACGTTTTCCTTTTTCGGTTTTAGGTATATCTCTTTCAACAACCTTTTTAAGCTCTTTGTCAAAAACAACAGAGTGTCTAGCGAACACAAGTCCACCGATATATTTTTCGCCATCTTTATTAACAAACTCAACGTCTAATTCTATATCTTTATCATGTTTTCTTGTTTTTTCAATATGAAGTCCATTTAACTCGCATCTTCTTAAACCAGTACAACAGTCAATAATAAACATACCACCATATTTTTTATTGTAGTCTAATAATAACTTAATTGTAGTAAATAATTCTTCTTTATTATAAGTTTCTTTTTCCTTACGAGGTTTTGCTGATGGACATTTTACTTTATGAATAGGATTATACTCGATATAATCCCATATAACAGCTCTGTTTAATAAATTTCTTAAAACTCGGTATGCACCATTTAAAGAAGATGAGGATAATTTTTCTATTTCCCCATCTGAATTAGGTGTTTGTTTATCACGGTTTTTTAATTCTACAAATAGCTTATCAATAACATAAGCATTTATTTTTTCTAACGGATAGCCACCTAGTTCTGGTAATATATAATTATTTAATCTAGTTTTATAACCATTTATAGTTGTAGGGCTTAATCCTGTATCTCTACAAAATTGTAACCACTCTTTACTAAATTCAAATAATGTTATTTTTCTTTTATCCTTTTCTTTTGCTTTTTGATTTTCTAACTCTGCAAAACCCTTTCTTTTAACAGCTCTAGCATCTCCAATTTTACCTGATACATATTCAGAAAATACTTGTTGATTTTTACCACTACCTTTTTTTATCAATATTCTATAATAGTTTGGAGCTAATTTAATTATATTAGGCTCTACTGTATATGGATATTTCTTTGTTTCACTCATAATTCTGTCTTATAGCCTATATTTATCTTTATTTCTCTTGGTATAAGTAGAAGTATGTTCATTAATCCATTGATCGACTAATTTCTTTTCAAAATACATTTTGTGTCCCTCACGATAGTATGGTAATTTTTGCTCCTTAATAGCTTTGTTTAAAGTAAATCTACTAAACATTGGATAGTGTTCTAATAATTCATCAGTAGTATAAACCGTAGAAGTATTTTTAGTTTTATCATTATTAGCCATTAAAGATATAAATTCGCAGACAGTAATATTTTTTAAATAATCAATAACTTCATCATTAGGCATATAAGTAATTCCTCCTTTCATTTTTTATAAATAATAACGATACTTTTCAGCATCAAAAAAAGTAATAATCGTTTTATTACTTTCACTTACAGTCTTAATTTCTATATTAATCATAGGTAGTAGTTGTTCTAATATTTTGTTTTCTTCATACATATTAATCTTTCTATCTAAAACTATTTTATTGTTATTAGCTTTTACTTTTAATATATCTTCAATATTGGATATAACAAAAGATAAATTAGATATATTATTTTCAATAGGCATAATATCACTGTCATCAGAACTATCTTCGTCATTATTTTGATTTTCATAGTTAGCTCTCATTTGTTCAACAGTATAATAATTTTGAGTATTCTTCTTAATCATTTTTATTTGTCTAGTAATTGGATTAAATTGATAATTTTTAAATATATCACTATATAAATAAGTATCTCTAAAAATTGGATTAGAAACGGTTGGAAAAATAATAGTTTTATATTTTAAAGCGATTATTTCATTAGCCGTTAAAAGTTCCCTACCAAGTAGAGAAGTAGTCTTATTAGCACCTACTTTAAAGGTGTCAGTACTTTGGCTTATTGACTGGGTTTCAATAGTGGATTTACCAAGTTTACGACTAATAACATCGGCACAGTCAATACTGTTAGTTTTTAGATATGTAAGTGCTGAATTATCTTGAATAATAGAAGATGATTCTTTCCCATAAACTTGGTCTAGTTGAGCAAAAGACTGAATAAAGAATTGAAAACGCATATTTCTTGATCTAGCAACAGACACGATCGTTTCAATATCACTCAACGGTGGACAGTTTGCGAACTCATCTAATATCCACTCAATTTTACGTGGTAATTTTCCGTTATTATGGGGCATATTAGCGATTTTAGTTAGTTCCTTATAAAGAATACCTACAATGATAGTAACAAGCTGATAATAGCTTTTATCCTCGTCAGGAACGATAATATAAAGTACACTAGGTTTATCAACTAAAGAAGATATTTCAAAATCGCTAGAACTAGTTATGTTTTCTACATTAAGGTCATCAAATATTTGCATTTTCTCGCCAAAGACGGCTGTAATTGATTTATATGTATTTTCACTCGCCGATAAAATAGAAGTAAGATAATCTTTTGAAACAGTACCATAATCTCTAGTATTTAAGTTTCTCTGTAAATAGATTTGATTTTCTTTTAATAAAGAGGAGTTTTGAAACTTTTTAATACTAGAAACATTTATCTTATTTTCTGGTATCAAACCACTTTCGTAATCTTCTAAAAAAATACCAGCAATACCTTTGAAAAGATTTTTGGATGAGTTTAACCAAAATGGATCTTTCGTTTCTTTTTCAGCAAATATTAAATCAGCTAAATTATTAATAAGTCTAGTAGCTTCAGCTTGACTAGAAGAACTTTGATTTTGATATTGCTTTATATAATTTAAAAGCTCCGAATTATTAATAGATTTGTATTCATAATCAACTTTTTCTTTTAATAAATCAAAATAATCTTCACTTTCTACCTTATCTTTAATAGCATCAATGTTATTTAAAATATACTCAATGATATAGTCATCTAGTTTATAAGTTACTTTAATATTATTTTTATATTGTTCATTTACAATAATTTGTTCAAAATCAATTTGTAAAATATGAAATAAATAACAGATAGAATAAAATAACTTTTCTTCATATATACAATGAATTTTCCACTCGTCGATAATCGTTTGCATAATATTTATATGCGTAGATAAATGGGGATTTCTAAAATCAATAGTAATAATGTTTTCATAACCATTATCTTTAAATATGCTAGAAGTTTTAGAAAATATTTCGCCTTTAGGATCGGTAATAATTAAACTTTCTTTTTCTTTAGCAGTAGCGAACATTATACACTCTGAAAGTACGACGGTCGCTGATTTACCTGATCCAGTACTACCAATTAATAACCAGTGGGGGCTTATATTATCAAAATAAACGTATTCAAACTGATTATTCTTCTTTTCAAAATAAACAGGAAAGCCAGCTTCTTTGATATTATAAATATTTTCTTTTTTAAACGTTTTAGCAATTTCTTTTTTAGTAGCAAACTTTGATGAGCCATACTCATTTTTATTTTTTACTTTTCTTTGATTAAGTCTAGGTTGTATTAACACTATAAATATTATTGCACCTATTACTAGAAATAAAATTAAGACATAAAAAAAAGACAGGTTATTGTCTAGTATCATTGTTGTAATCCAAAATATAAATTTTATGATGATACACTAGTATAGTGGCTATTTTCTTTTTATCAGCCAAATAAATACGGTAATATGTACCCCAAAATTTAGCCCAATTCCATGCTGTCTTTTTCAGTATCTTTTTTATTTTCATAAGTGCTTTCTTTATATTTTATATATTCTTTGTAGGTCATATTTCTAGGTAATTCGTCAATAACTTCTGCATGATTTCCAACAAATTTTTTAACTCTATAAAAGGTTGGCTCTGGGAAGAAATAATCATCTTGATCGTGTACTAATTTCTTTTTAGTAGAAATTAAGTCCATATAGATATTTACATATCTATCTCTTTCTGCACCCTCGCTACATTGCATACACTCAAAATAAAATTTAATAGCTTTTTCTCTAGTAGGATATTTGATTAATGTATCATAACATATAACATTTACTTCATTTTTTATAGTAATCAGTCCTTTCTTTATAAGTTCATTTCATTTTCATAGGTATAATCTATATAATCGTCAATATATTCATTAATACTATTTTTTAAATCTTTTGTGTCAGAACAATGATATTCTGCACCTGATGAGTTTTCTGTACCAATTATTACCGAGTTGTTAATTTTATCGTAGTTAATTTCTAACATAATATCTTCTTTTAATTCAGGATATGGATATTTTTTATAATCTACACTTTCTAAATCTTTCCAGTCCAAAATAATGTCAGATTTATCATATTTTGTTTTTGCTTTCTCTAATGCTTCTTCATAACTATTAGCCTCAACATCAATAACACGCCTTAAAGTTTCTACAATTTCAACTTGATATTTACTCATGTTTATCAGTCCTTTCTTGTTTTTCTTCTTGCCTTGAATAATAACTTGAAATATTACACGCACAGTAAAGGAAAAGTAAAACTAAAATTAAAATAATAATTAATGCTTCCATATTTACAGTTCCTTTCCAGTATCTAGTATTGAATCAAGTTCAATATATTTTTCTTCACAACCTTTAATAGCTTTATCTAAATCAATATAATCAGAATTATTTAAGTGTAAATCTCTAGTAGTAATTAAAGTACCAATATGGTTTATAATAATTCTGTTTGAAACATAATCAGGCTCGTCAAAAGAATCGCTACCTATGTCGTAAGTGTTATATCCTAATTCTTTTAATTTTTGCCTTTGTTCGTTTGATAGCCTTAAACCTGTAATGTCAAAAGTATCTTTTTCTTTTATATTTTCTTTTTCACGATACCATAATTTAATGCTTTCTTTAGTGTCTTTATTATAAGCAAGCCAATAAAGATTTGTTTCTATATTTGGGATAACTTTTCCTTGTAGGATTAAACTATATTTTTGGTCTTTTAAAAATTTAATAATATCGTCTTGAATATTTTTTGTTTTTCTAGTTTGAATAGTGAACTTGGGTTTATTAGTGTCATAATCATATATTTCTATTGTTTTCATATATCAAAATATTTAAAGATAATAGTCGTAACTTTCCATTTCGGAAACATAATCTTTAAACTTATCCTTTCTTAATTCTTGTGCTAACTCAAAGCCAAGTTCTTCAATAACTTTTTTATCATAAGATGAAACAGAGAACATACCATTTTCTGAATCATAAAAAAGCTCCCTACTTAAGTGGGGGAGTTTATGCTCGACAAAAGTTCTAACTAAACTTTCATAATCATAGCCATTACCAAATATACCGTCTTTATTTCTAGTTCTAAAAATAGCCCTATCAAAATCAGACTGATCTAAAAATAATGAGTATTCTTTATTACACTCTAAAGTCATAAAAGGTTTTAAATAATTTTCAAACCATTTTTCAAACTTTTTATATTCTTTTTCTTTATAATAAATATCACTTAATAATAAATTAGGATTTTTTGATAGGTATAACTCAATACCTTTATTGATACCATTTCCTAATCCTTTTCTTATTTCTTCATATTCTTGTAATATACTCAAATAAATCACTTCCTTTCAATTTTGAGTATAAAAAAAGACCAACAATTAAGTTGATCTAATAGATAAATTATAATTTATAAGTTTGCTAAAACTAGCATAGTTATAAATAAAGTTAAAACAATACATCCGATTAATGAAATTACATTTATGATTTTTTGCCAATTATTTTTAAATATTTTTGAAATAGTAATAGTAATTACAATACCAATAACACCACCTAATGAATTAGATATAATATCAGTAATATCACTTGCACCAATTCCAAAAATAAATTGTAGAGTTTCAAAGATAAAACTTGTTAAAATAATTGGTAAAAATTTTTTAATAAAAGTTTTTTGTTCCCATAATACACTAATTAAAATACCAAATGGAATAAAAGCCAGTGCATTCTTTATTATTTCAGAAAAAGATATTTCTCCATTTACTATAAGTGAGCCACCAAATGGAATAAGATTTATATTTCTTATTTCTGGTAAACTA
>CASEIZ010000049.1 GCA_949288185.1 uncultured Eubacteriales bacterium
AAATACCAGAAATGAAACAAGAAATTGTACAAATAAAGGAACAATTAGAAGAAATACCAGAAATGAAACAAGAAATTGTACAAATAAAGGAACAATTAGAAGAAATACCAGAAATGAAACAAGAAATTGTACAAATCAAGAAACAATTAGAAGAAATACCAGAAATCAAACAAGAAATTGTACAAATAAAGGAGCAAGTAGAAGAAATACCGGAAATGAAACAAGAATTACGTAATATTAGTGGATCTGTTGCTAGAATAGAAGTAGAACATGGAGAAAAATTAGTAACTCTATTTGATGCATATAAGGTTAATGCAGAAAAAATCGAAGAACAAGATAAAAGAATCACAAAATGTAAAAATATATTAGAAAAACAAGACAATCAACTTTATATTTTAAATTCAAAAATTAAAAATGCATAAAAGCCTACTAGTGTGTTTTTATAGCTAACAGGCTTTTATGAAATTCATTATATCATAACAATATTATCAATTTTATTTTTATATAAATTTTTTTACAATCGTTTTATTTTCCAATTTATTATTAACAATTTCATATACTTTGTTTATATAATGGAACTGTAACCAATCTTGAAATAAAATAAGAAAAATGATAGAATGCATAACGAGGTGAATACCATGATAGATATACTAAGGGCAAAGAGAGTGTTTGCAGAATATGTAAAACCATATGATGCGGAAAATGATAAAATAAAATTAAAGATTGAACATATAGAAAGAGTTTCACAAGTTGCTAAAAAATTAGCAACAAAATTAGAACTTGGTGAAGAAGATGTAAAATTAGCAGAATTAATAGGATTGCTTCATGATATAGGAAGATTTGAACAAATAAAAAGATTTAACACATTTAATGATAGAAAAAGTGTGAATCATGGAGAATATGGTGTGCATGTGTTATTTAATAAACAAGATGGAATCATTAGGAAGTTTATAGAAGATAACCAATATGATAATATCATAAAAAATGCCATTTTCTATCACAATAAAGATAAGTTAGATATCCCAGATAACCTAACAACCAGAGAGTTATTACATATTAAAATCGTGAGAGATAGTGATAAAATTGACATTTTAAATATATTAACATATGAAAAAAAGGAAACAGCTTGGGAAAAAGCAGATTTATCAGATGATGTCATTACTGAAGAGATTTATAAAGAATTCATGGAAAATGGAAGAATTGATTATCATAAGAAAAGAACAAGTGCGGATAGTCTAGTAGGACATTTTGCATATATTTTTGATTTTAATTTTCCAGAAAGTATACAATTTATAAAACAACAAAACTATATGGAAAAAATATATAATCGATTTAAATTTCATAATCCAAAAACAATGAAACAATATCAAAATATATATGATAAAGTTGTGAAATATATGAAAACAGAGATATAATTGACAACAATATATAAAAGAAAATTAAAAGGATGATAACATTGAGCAAAAAATTAATCATAACGGAAAAACCATCTGTGGCAATGGAATTTGCTAAAGCATTAAAAATAACAACTAGCAGAAAAAATGGGTATCTAGAATCAAATGATTGGATTATTACATGGTGCGTAGGACATTTAGTTACTATGAGTTATCCAGAAAAATATGATGAAAAATTAAAATTTTGGCGTTTAGATACCTTACCATTTATTCCAGAAGAATGGAAATATGAAATTATACCACAGGTGCAAAATCAATTTAATATTGTGCAACAATTATTGCAAAGAGAAGATATAGATGAAATATATAATGCCGGAGACTCTGGAAGAGAAGGAGAATATATACAGAGACTTGTGTTTATGATGGCAAAACCAAATCCAAAAGCAAAAATGAAAAGGGTATGGATAGATTCACAAACAGAGGAAGAAATCTTAAGAGGAATCCGAGAAGCAAAAGATATGGCAGAATATGACAGTTTATCAGATAGTGCTTATTTAAGAGCAAAGGAAGATTACTTAATAGGAATTAATTTTTCTAGATTATTATCTATCATATTTGGAAGAAGATTGGCACAAAATATTCATGAAGATAGAGCCTCTATTTCTGTTGGAAGAGTCATGACTTGTGTGTTAGGAATGGTGGTATCTCGTGAAAGAGAAATCCGAAATTTTGTCAAAACAAAATATTATAAAATTATAGGAGAATTTGGAGAAGAACAAGCTTCTTTTAAAGCAGACTGGAAGGCAACAGAAAAATCGACTGTATGGGAATCTCCGAAATTGTATAATGAAACAGGATTTAAAAAAGAGAAAGATGCGAAAGATTTTATTTTAAGTTTAAGTAATAAAAAAGCAGTCATAACAGAATTAAAAAAATCGAAACAAAAAGAAAATGCTCCATTATTATTCAACTTAGCAGAAATTCAAAATGAATGTACCAAACGATTTAAAATTAAGCCAGATGAAACGTTAGAAATTATTCAAAATTTATATGAGAAAAAATTAGTTACATACCCTAGAACAGATGCGAGAGTATTATCAACAGCAGTTAGCAAAGAAATTAATAAAAACTTAAATGGAATTGCCAAAGGTTGTAAAGATGAAGAGATACAAGGATATATCAAAAAAATGGTAGAAGAAAAATATTCTACGAATTTAGCAAAAACAAAATATGTCAATGATAGTAAAATCACAGACCACTATGCCATTATTCCAACAGGACAAGGGTATGAAAATTTTAATGGGTTACCACAATTGCAAAAAGATATTTATTTGGTGATTGTAAAACGTTTCTTAGCCATTTTTTATCCACCAGCAGAATACAATAAGATTCAACTAACGATTGAAGTAGAAATGGATAATGAGAAAAAAGAAACTTTTACAACAAGTGGAAGAGTGTGTATCAATCAAGGTTTTTTAGAAATTTTAAAACCAGTAGATAAACATGAAAATAAAAAGAAGAAATCCACAAATGGTGAGCAAGATGTGGAAAATAAAGAAGAAGAAAACAAAAATGGTGAAAATAAAGCAACAGACTTAGAAATTCTAAAAAAATTAAAAAAAGGACAAGAAATATTAATTAAAAATTTTGAAATCAAAGAAGCAGAAACCTCACCACCAAACAGATATAATTCTGGTTCTATTATTCTAGCGATGGAAAATGCAGGAAAATTAATAGAAGAAGAGGAATTAAGAGAGCAAATAAAAGGTGCTGGAATTGGAACAAGTGCAACCAGAGGAGAAATCATTAAAAAACTAGAAAAAATAAATTACATAGAAATTAATAATAAAACACAAATCATTACACCAAGTCAAAAAGGAGAATATATTTATGATATTGTATTACAATCTATGCCAGATATGTTAAATCCAAAGTTAACAGCTAGTTGGGAAAAAGGGTTAGATATGGTGGCGAAAAAAGAAATCAAGCCAGATGAATTTATGACAAAACTAGAAAATTATATTCATAGCAAATTTAATAAATTGGTTGTTAAAATGTAAAGTAGAGATGTAATTATAGACACCTCTGCTTTTGGGATTAAAAGAAAATATATTTGCTAAAACTATTTATATTTTCTAAAAAAAGTAGTATAATATAGAAATCAACTAGATTTATGTTACAAGGAAGGAATGCAAATAAAATGAATACCATATTAGGAGAGCTTGGAAAATCTCAAAAGTTTGTAACATTGATAAATCAAATCGAAAAAGAAAAAAGTCCGATAATGTTATCGGGCTTAACTGGTGTGGGAATGGTAGAGTTATTAGCTAGTATTAATGAATATGCCAAAAGACCGATTTTAATTGTTACATACAATGAAATTCAAGCAAAAGAAATTGTAGAAAATTTAAAAGCATTTGTGGATAAAGGAGATATCTTTCCCAAAAAAGAAATTGTCACTTATGACTATATTGCAGAAAGTAAAGACTTACCTTATGAAAGGATAGAAGTCTTAAGTAAAATCAAAGAAAAAAGAAATCCAATTGTAGTTACCACAATAGAAGCTTTAATGCAAAAATTACCACCAAAAGAAGTATTGTTTAAAAACATACTACATTTCAAAGTAGGAGATATCTATTCATTAGAAGATATAAAGAAAACATTAGTCAATTTAGGATATGTAAGATGTGACCTAATAGAAGGAAGAGGTCAATTTAGTATTAGAGGTGGTATTTTAGATATTTCTGTTTCTGACAAAATCGGTGTGAGAATTGAATTTTGGGGAGATGAAGTCGATTCTATTAGAAATTTTGCGATTGTTAGCCAAAGATCAATTAATACTTTAGAAAAAGTAGAAATTTATCCAGCACATGAATACATATTAGAACAATCCATAGAACAAGTATGTAAAAATATTAGAGATTTAAGTGTAAGTGAAAAACAGAAAGAAATTATAGAAGAAGATATAGAGCAAATTATTGGTGGAAATTATATTAGCAAAATTGATAAATATTTTGATTGTTTTTATACACATTCATCTACGGTATTAGAGTATCTATCTGATAGATATATCATCGTATTAGATGAAGAAAGAAAAATAGAGCAAAGAACAGAAAATATTAAACAAGATAGAAAAAATCTAATCAATGCTTTAGTGGAAAAAGAAAAAATAATTCCTCAAAGTTTAGAGGATACGATTGAATATGAGGAAATTGAAAGCATTTTAGAAAATGGAAAAAGAAATCTAATCTATTTAGAAAAACAAGATAGCGTAACTAATAAACAAGCAGAGAAATATGTCTTTGAATATAGAGAGGTTAATTTCTATAAAAGTGAGATTGAAAACTTATTCCAAGAATTGAAAGAAGCCCTAAAGCAAAGAAAGAGTGTATATGTCTTAGTTGAGAATAAAGAAAAGGCAAAAAAACTAAAAGAAATATTAGATAAAGAAGAAATTATATGTAAGATAGAAGAAAAATTAGATAAGACAATTGTGGTAAAAACAGTAGAAAAAGTGGTTACCATCGGAATTGGAAAAATATCAGCAGGATTCGAAAATTATGAAATTAATCAATTGGTCATTTCAGCAGATGAATTGATTAGTGGAGAAAGAAGAAAAAGAAAAGCGGTTCATTCAGCCTATACAGAAGGAGAAAAGGTTGTATTTGCTGACTTAAAAATAGGAGATTATGTGGTTCATAAAACCTATGGAATTGGTATCTACATTGGTGTTAATACCATTAAAGCAGATGGAACCATTAAGGATTATATCAAAATCAAATACAAAAATGATGATATTTTGTATGTACCAACAAACCAAATGGATATGATTCGAAAATATGTTGGTGGAGATAAGATTAATCCAAAAATCAATCGATTAGGTAGCAAGGAATGGGAAAATACAAAAACAAGAGTCAAGAAAAATTTAAGAGAAGTGGCAACAGAATTAATCGAATTATATGCCAAAAGAGAAAAGTCACAAGGATTTAGTTTTAGTAAAGATACGCCTTGGCAAAATGAATTTGAAGCTAAATTTCCATATCAAGAAACAGATGACCAATTACGTTGTATTGAAGAGGTAAAAAAGGATATGGAAACCAATAGACCAATGGATAGACTATTATGTGGTGATGTGGGATATGGTAAAACAGAAGTTGCCATAAGAGCAGCATTTAAAGCAGTGATGGACCAAAAACAAGTAGCCTATTTAGCACCAACAACAGTTTTAGCAGAACAACAATATCAAGAATTTAAAGAAAGAATGAAAGATTATCCAATCAAAGTAGAAATTTTGAATAGATTTAAGTCTGCAAAATATCAAAAAGAGGTTATCAAAGGATTAAAATTAGGTGAAGTAGACGTTGTTGTGGGAACCCATAGAATTCTTAGTAAAGATGTAGAATTCAAGGATTTAGGATTATTAATTATCGATGAAGAGCATCGATTTGGTGTAAAAGATAAAGAAAAGATAAAACAATATAAGACAAATGTAGATGTATTAACCATGACAGCAACACCAATTCCGAGAACTCTACATATGTCAATTGTAGGGGTAAGGGATATGTCTGTTATCTATGAACCACCACATAACAGAAGACCTGTACAAACTTATGTATTAGAATATGATAAAGAAGTCATAAGAGAAGCCATTACAAAGGAATTAGAAAGAGATGGGCAAGTATTTTATATCTTTAATAATGTGGAGAATATCCAAAGAAAAGCAGATGAAATATCAAGACTTGTACCAGAGGCAGAAGTTTCTTATGCACATGGACAAATGTCAGGAAATCAGATTGAAGAAATCATGAGTGATTTTATTCAAAAGAAATCCAATGTATTAGTATGTACAACCATTTTGGAATCTGGAATTGATATACCAAATGCCAATACGATTATTGTTGAAAATGCAGACAGAATGGGATTAGCACAACTATATCAAATACGAGGAAGAGTAGGAAGAAGTGATAGGCAAGCTTATGCATATATTACCTATAAACGAGATAAATTGTTATCAGAAGTAGCAGATAAGCGATTAAAAGCCATAAAAGAATTTACAGAATTTGGTTCAGGATTTAAAATTGCGATGCGTGATTTGGAAATTAGAGGTGCAGGAAGCTTACTTGGAGAAATCCAATCAGGACATTTAGAACAAGTAGGATATGATACATATTGCAACTTGTTAGATGAAGTTATCAAAGAAATGAAAGGAATTGAAATAAAACCAGAAGTCGATATCCAAATAGACTTAAATGTCACTAGTTATATTCCAGATGACTATATCTCAGATGCCAATCAAAAAATCGAGATTTATCAAGATATTGCATTATGTAAGAATGAAGAAGATATCCAAAATATCATTGATGAAATTATTGATAGATTTGGTAATATGCCAGCAGAATTAGAAAATTTAATTGACATTGCCAGAATTAAATATTTAGCAAAAGCATTAAATATATCAAAAATTGCAAGCAAGAAAACAACAGTTGTTTTTACTTTTGAAGAAACACAATTCAGTTATGATGTTGCAAAACTTGTAAAAGAATATGGAAATAGATTAAAATTTTCAGCAGGTATTAAACCAATGATTACATTAGAGATTGGGACAGATAATGAAATGAAGATTTTAAATGATGTAACAGAATTTTTGAAGACATTGATAAAGTATAAAAAGGAAGATAAAGAAGTAACAGAATAAGTATAAAAAGAGAATAAGTAAATACCATAAAAAGAATCTAGGTTATTAGATAAAATGTTTAATAATTTAGGTTCTTTTTTTGAATTGTAAAAAGAAAAATAATTGAAAAAAGACTAAAAAAGAAAAAAATGGAAATAATGATTATGAGAGAAAAAAATTAAGTAAGATAATTTATAAAAATGCTTGAAAAAGATAAATAGCATAGATATATGCTAAAAGCAAACATAAAATTTTAAAGCAAAAGAAAAATAAAAAAGAAAGGGAGCAAAGCAAATGAAGAAAGAACAAACATTTGAGATGAAAAAGATAATCAAAAAGAATAATGGTATTACTTTAATTGCACTTGTCATCACAATCATTGTCTTGTTAATTTTAGCAGGGGTAACAATAGCAACATTAACAGGAGAGAATGGAATCTTAACAAGGGCAAGTGATGCAAGTGAACAAACAGAATTAGCCGATGAAAGAGAAAAAGTAGAATTAGCAACAATAGGAGCATTGGCAAAAGAAAATGGAGGAGAAATTAGCCAAACAAGTTTAGAAGAAGAATTAGGAAAATATTTTGAGAACGGGAAATACGCAGTAGAACCAGGAACAAATGAGGATGGAACAGAAGGATATATAGTAACCATAACGGAAAATGATGAACAAGGGAGAACATATTTTGTTGATAAAAATGGAAATGTCGAGGATTATATAGTAAGAGAACCAGCAGAGCCAACAGAAGGGACAGGAACAAACTTTAACATGAGTTATGGTGTGATAGAAGTAGAATTCTTAGGTGGAACAAGTTATAATGCAACAACTACACCAAATCACCCTGTATTAAAAGAAGGAATGACAGCAATCACATATAATGAATCAACAGGAGAAACAACAAATGTAAGTAATAGTAGTGGAACAGATTGGTATAGTTATGTAGCAGGAAGTGGAGCAAATGATAATAATGCAAGCCATTGGGCAAATGCAAAAGTAACAGTAGATAGTGTAGATAGTTATTTTGTATGGATACCAAGATATGCATATAGAATCATTTATTTTGATTCACAAGATAGTGAAAATGCCTATAGATCAGGAACATTAACAGAAGAAGCAGCATTAGCCAATAATCAAATCTTAGGGTATAGTGACGCAAGAGGAATTGTGGATACAGAGGGAAAAACAAAAGAAGGAGTGTCTGTACAAACAGCAATATCAGTAAATGATAAATATTTCAAAACACATCCTGCATTTGAGGATAATGTGGATTATGGAGGATGGAGTAGTAAACTAGAAGGAATATGGATGGCAAAATATGAAGCAAGCAAAGTAGGTAATAAAACAACACCAAAATTTGAACCAGGCATATCAAGTTGGAGAAGTATTACAATAGGAAATATGTTCACATATGCACAAAGATATAATCCTACTTTAAATAGTCACATGATGAAAAATAGTGAATGGGGAGCAGTTGCTTATTTAACAGAAAGTAAATATGGAAGAAATGGAACAGAAGTAACTATAAATAACAATAGTAATTATTTAACAGGAAATGCAGGAGATAATGTTTCAGCAAGCAGTAGTACAACAACAAATGCATATAATACAGAAAAAGGAGTACTAGCAAGTAGTACAGGAAATATATATGGAATTTATGATTTATCAGGAAATGCATATGAATATGTATCAGGATATTACACAGGAAGTTCGGATTTAACCAATGGAAGTTTATTTGCAAATGGAATCAGTGATGCATATTCAACAGCATATAGTGGAACAACAGCAAGTAGTGCATATAAATATGGAGATGCCACATATGAAACAAATGGATGGAATAGCGATGACGCCTACTTTGTTGATTGGTACTACCCTTTCTTCTATCGTGGAGGCTGCTATGACGATACTTCCAATGCTGGAGTATTCGACTTCTACAGTGGCTATGGGAATGAGAAAAGAGAATTCAGCTTTCGTGTAAGTCTCGCAGTACAGTAATGTGAAATCTGTTATCTGAGCAATATCAAATACAACAACTACAAGTAAAACAGGAAGAGATTCAATCATAAGTTCTTTTCGTTCGAGCGAAAGCTTAGAACGAAAAGTTAAGAAATATATTGCTAAAACTGAAAAAAAGTTATAAAATACAATCATACAAAATCAAAGTATGGTTGTTTTTTATTTGTATGTACTATATATGCAACCATATTTATACAATATAAAAATAT
The DNA here is from genome assembly GCA_949288185.1 of uncultured Eubacteriales bacterium. GTDB lineage: Bacteria > Bacillota > Clostridia > TANB77 > CAG-508 > CAG-269. The sequence continues at coordinate 9,291 of CASEIZ010000049.1, forward strand.
CAATATAATAGACAAAGAAAGAGGGAAAAACATGGAAAAATCAAAAGTATATTTTACAGATTTTAGAGCAAGACCAGGGTATAACTTGTTACAAAAATTAGAAAAATTAATGAAAAAAGCAGGAATAGAAAACATTGACTTTAAAAATAAATATGTGGCTATTAAAATTCATTTTGGAGAACCAGGAAACTTAGCATATTTAAGACCAAATTATGCAAAAGTAGTGGCAGATGTTGTAAAAGAATTGGGGGGAAAACCATTTTTAACAGATTGTAATACTTTATATGTTGGTGGAAGAAAAAATGCTATTGACCATTTAGATGCAGCATATGTGAATGGATTTAGTCCATTTTCAACAGGTTGCCATGTGATTATTGCAGATGGACTAAAAGGAACAGATGAATCCTATGTAGATATTGATGGTGAATATGTAAAAACAGCAAAAATAGGAAGAGCGATTATGGATGCAGACATTGTGATATCTTTAAATCATTTCAAAGGACATGAAGGAACAGGCTTTGGTGGAGCCATCAAGAATATTGGAATGGGTTGTGGTTCAAGAGCTGGAAAAATGGAAATGCATAGTAGTGGAAAGCCAAATGTTATTTTAGAAAAATGTAAAAAGTGTAAACAATGCATCAAAATCTGTGCACATGGGGCGATTTCATATGATGAGGAAGGAAAAGCTGTGATAGACCATAATAAATGTGTTGGTTGTGGTAGATGTATTGGAATTTGTAATTTTGATGCTATTAAATCACCAAATGATGAATCAGCAGATATTTTAAATAAAAAGATGGCAGAATATGCATTAGCTGTTGTAAAAGATAGACCACAATTTCATATTAGTTTGATTTGTGATGTTTCGCCAAACTGTGATTGTCATGCAGAAAATGATGCACCAATTGTTCCAAACATTGGAATGTTAGCTTCATTTGACATGATAGCACTAGATAAAGCTTGTGCAGATTTAGTGAACAAACAGGAAGTATTCCCAAATAGTGCATTAGGTGAAAATATTGAGAAAAAAGTAGAAGGACATGATCATTTCCATATCAATCATCCAGATACGAATTGGGAAAGTCAAATTGAACATGGAGAAAAAATTGGATTAGGTACGTCTGAATATGAACTAATAGAAATGAAATAGAAATATAATAAAACTTATAAAAATGGAAATTATATATAGAGAGTTTGTTTCATAAGAGTAATTATATAGATAAAATCGGAGGCATTTATGCAAGTAATATCAAGTAAAGATAATGAATTTATCAAGCACATCAAAAAATTAAAAGATAAAAAATATAGAGACTTGAACAATGAATATATCATTGAAGGTATCAAAATTATAGAAGAAGCTATCAATGAAAAAGCAAATATCAAACAAGTCGTTATTTGTGATGATTGTGAAAAAACATCAAACATTCCAAAAGACCTTATGTATGAAATTGCTAAACAAGAATGTGTCTATGTTACAAGTAAGTTATTTGAAAGTTTAACAGATGTTACAAACCCGCAAGGCATATTAGCGATTGTAGAAAAAAATGCAATGAAGTCAACAATTGCAGGTAGTGAAGAAATTGATTATAATCAAGACATTATTATAGCTTTAGATGATATACAAGACCCAGGAAATTTAGGAACGATTTTAAGAACAGTAGATAGTATAGGAATCAATCAAATTTTAGTATCAAAAGGAACAGCAGATAGCTATAATCCTAAAGTTGTACGTTCAACAATGGGAGCTATATTTAGAGTCAAAATCATAGAATGTGAAGATTTAGAAAAGACACTTAAAGAAATTAAAAAACACAAATTTGAAATTGTTGTCACATCGTTACAAACAAAAAATAGTATTTATGATATTGATTACAAGAAAAAAGTCATTGTTATTGGAAATGAAGCAAATGGGGTAGAAGAAAACATACAAAAGCTAGCAGATAAAAAAGTAAAAATACCAATGCTTGGGAAAACAGAAAGTTTAAATGCTTCTGTTGCAACAGGTATCATATTATATGAATATGTAAGACAAAAAATTGAACGATAAGAAGATGCCAGAATGTTGCCAAAGGGGACGTGTTAAAATGGCAACATTTTCTTTCACTAAAATAAATCCTTATTACATTAAAAATTAATGTTGCCATTTTAACACGTCCCCTTTGGCAACATAAAAGGAGAAATAAAAATGAAATTACATGTTGTATTAGTTGAACCAGAAATACCTCAAAATACAGGAAATATTGCAAGAACTTGTGCGGCAATTGGTGCTAAATTACATTTGGTACATCCTTTGGGATTTAGCATTACAGAAAAAGCTGTCAAAAGAGCAGGACTAGATTATTGGGATAAATTAGAGATAGAGGAACATAAATCTTTTAAAGAATTTTTAAATACATATAAACCAGAAGAGCATAACATGTTTTTTGTAACAACAAAAGGAAAACACGTGTATTCTGAACCAGATTTTAAAAATATGGAGGAAATTTTTGTGCTATTCGGAAAAGAGACCAAAGGATTGCCGGAAGATATTTTACAAAAATATATAGATAAAACAATTCGAATTCCTATGAGACCAACTTTAAGATCTTTGAATTTGTCAAATTCTGTTGCGATTGTGGCATATGATATTTGTAGGCAAAAAGATTTTGAAGGATTGGAAGAAATTAGTAGTTATTTTGATTAAAAACATAAAAAGGGATTGAAAAAATTTTTAATACACTATATAATAAGCTAAAACACATAAGATGAAGGAGAAAACAAATGAATACATTTCGATTTGTACCAGAAGGTTGGAATGAAGAGATAGAAAAATTAAATTTACAAAAGATACGAGAATATAAAGAAGAAAATAGGATTGTACAAGGAATTGTAGAAAGTTGTGATGAACAATATAATTTACATATCCAATTAGGAAATGAAATAGAAGGAATTATACCAAGAAGTGAAGTAGAAGACATGCAAGAAGGTTTACCAGATGAAAGATTATGTACTGGAAAAGTGCATAAATACGTACAATTTAAAATAGAAAACATTGAGAATGATAATACAGTCGTATTATCTAGAAAAAGTGTTCAACAGGAAGCTTCACAATATATAAAAAATATAATGCAGGTTGGAGAACAGGTCACAGGAATCGTAAAAAACATTAGACCTTATGGAGCATTTATAGAAATTGGTGGAGGTGTTGTTGGACTAGCACATATAGAAGATTTGTCTGTCGCAAGAATAAAAACACCATATGAAAGGCTAAAAATTGGACAAAAAGTAAAAGTTGTGGTAAAATCTATAGATAGGTATACAGGAAAAGTAAATTTGTCATACAAAGAAACCCTAGGAACTTGGGAAGAAAATGCTGAAAAATTTTCTACAGGAATGAAGGTAGAGGGGATTATTAGAGAAACAGAGAAAAATAAAAATGGCATTTTTATAGAATTAACACCAAATTTAGTAGGAATGGCAGAATATAGTGAAGGATATGAATATGGACAAAAAGTAAATGTGTATATCAAAAAAATAGATAAACAGAAGAGAAAAGTCAAATTGTTGATTGAACAATAATGTAGTTTATTATTAAAAAATATAGATAATTCTAAATTTATAAGGGGGAAACAAAAATGGTAGAAGATAATGAAATCAAGGCACAAGTATCTCCATTTGCTATCAGAGAAGGTGAAATTAAAACTTTCGATGGAAAAGATGGGTATGTGTCAATGAATCAAATCGTACATAAGATTAATATTGGACATATTAATGAAATCCATTTTGCAATTTTAGACCTAGTCAATGAATTTGAATTTATTACATCAAGACAGTTATATCAAATGTTAGAAATCAAAGGAATTGACCCTAAGTCGCAAGACAAATTAAATAACAAGTTAGATCAATTAGTCAAATCTAAAATTTTAACAAGATATTACTTTACTTCTGATGAGGGTAAAGGAATTTATAGAATTTACTGTTTAGAAAAGATGGGAAAATATTTATTAAATTCTAAAGAAATTGATTGTAAATGGCAACCATCTGACAATACAAAACCAGTACCAATGATTAAAAAGAGATTGGCTGGAAATCAAACTTTAATTGCTTATTTAAGAAAAGTAAAAGCATTTGATAGTTATATTGTAAAACCAGCTATTACTGCCAAAATATCAGGAAAGCTATTTAAAGCAAGTGGGGGAGCAGTTAAACTTACAAAAAATAAAAAATCAATTCAATTTGTTTTTGAAGTAATTAGAAGAGAACCTGATTGGGAGAAAAAATTAGTAGAAAGAATGAGACTATATAAAGAATTCTATGAAAACTATCTTCCAGGTGATTCAGGATTTGCAACTATGCCACAATTAATATTAATTTGCGAAGATGAAAAACATATGGCAGAAACCTTTAAAGAAATTGTGAAAAATAAATTAGAAATTCCACAAATCAAATTATATTTTACAACTGATTTAAGACAAAATAAGGAAACATTAGAAGATACATTAGTAGATTTTAAATTAGTAGATGGCAAATATAAGATGGAAAATGTAGAATTAAAATTATTAGGAATGTAAGAAAAAAGGGAAATTGGGGACGGACTCATTTTTCCCTTTTTAGCTGATTCCTAAGATTGCTTTTGCACGTTTGACATCATCACTAGTAGCATCTCTAATATCTTCTAAATCATATTTTAATCCTAGTTTTGTCCATTTATATTTACCAATACTGTGATATGGTAAAATTTCTACTTTTTCAACTGTATTTAGAGTAGAAATAAATTCCTTCAGTCTTTGTAAATCTTTTTCATCATCTGTATACCCAGGAACCAATACTTGTCTAATCCAAATAGGGATATTATTTTCATTTAAATATTTAGCAAATGCTAATTCTAGTTTATTATCAAAACCAACTAATTCTTTGCATTTTTCGCTATCAATATGTTTAATATCTAGTAGAACTAAATCTGTTAAAGTTAATAATTGTTTAATGTCATCTGTTAAGGCTACCATTCCAGAGGTATCAATACAAGTATGAATTTTTTTCTTTTTTAATTTTGTAAATAATTCAATTAAAAACTTTACTTGTAATAAAGGTTCTCCACCTGAGATAGTAACACCACCATTTGGAGTAATATAATTTTTATATTTTAAAATCATTTTGTAGATATCATCAACAGATTGATATTTTCCTTCTTTCATATCCCAAGTATCACGATTGTGACAATATTTACATTGTAAATGACAACCTTGAAGAAATAAAACAAAACGAATTCCTGGTCCATCAACAGCACCAAAGGTTTCTATTGAATGTACTTTTGCATAATATCTTAAATCTTTTTCGTTATTTTGTATATTTTTATTGTTTTCCATAATGGCTCCTTTATTTAATCTATATTAGTAATCATATAAAATTTTTCAATATATTAAAAATGTAAATGGATTAAAAGAGAATAGGGATTAAAGGAGTGTCCTTCAATCCCTTATATGGTTAAATTTTTTCATGGATTGTTCTATTAATAACATCTAATTGTTGTTCTCTTGTTAATTTTGTGAAGTTTACAGCATATCCAGATACTCTAATGGTTAATTGAGGATAATTTTCTGGATGTTCCATAGCATCAATTAATAAGCTTCTATCAAAGACATTAACATTGATATGATGACCTGTTTGTTTGAAATATCCATCTAACATATTAACTAAGTTTGTTACTCTTGTATCTTCATCTTTTCCTAATGTTTTTGGTGTGATTGAGAATGTATATGAAATTCCATCCTCTGCAAAATCAAATGGTAATTTCGCAATAGAATTCATAACTGCCAAAGCTCCGTTAGTATCTCTTCCATGTAATGGATTTGCACCAGGCCCAAATGGAGCGCCCATTCTTCTTCCATCAGGAGTATTTCCTGTAGCTTTTCCATAAACGACATTTGATGTGATAGTAAGAATAGATAGAGTATGTTTAGAATTTCTATAAGTTGGATATCTTTTTAATTTATTCATAAATGTTTTTACGATGTCAACAGCAATACTGTCTACTCTTTCATCATCATTACCGAATTTAGGATAATCTCCTTCGATTTCATAATCAACAGCTAGTCCAGTTTCATCTCTGATAACTTTTACTTTTGCATATTTAATGGCAGAAAGTGAATCAGCAACAACAGATAAACCAGCAATACCACAAGCCATTGTTCTGATGATATCTTTATCATGAAGAGCCATTTCAATTGCTTCATAACAATATTTATCATGCATATAATGGATAGCATTTAATGCTTTAATATAGATCTTTGCTACATAATCCATCATTTGATTGAATTTTTCCATAACTTCATCATAATCTAAATATTCAGAAGTAATTGGAGCAAATTTTGGTGTAACTTGTTTTCCAGAGATTTCATCTCTACCACCATTGATAGCATATAATAAAGTTTTTGCTAAGTTTGCTCTTGCTCCAAAGAATTGCATTTGTTTACCAATTTTCATTGGAGAAACACAACAAGCAATTCCATAGTCATCTCCTAATGTGATTCTCATTAAATCATCACTTTCATATTGGATAGAAGATGTTTTAATAGATAAATCTGTTGTATATCTTTTAAATCCATCTGGTAAGTTTACAGACCATAAAACTGTTAAGTTTGGTTCTGGAGCTGGTCCTAAGTTTTCTAGTGTATGAAGAATTCTAAAAGAGTTTTTGGTAACTAATGTTCTTCCATCAATTCCCATACCACCAATACTTTCTGTTACCCATACAGGGTCTCCACTAAATAATTCGTTGTATTCTGGTGTTCTTAAGAAACGAACCAATCTTAATTTCATAACAAAATGGTCCATAATTTCTTGAACTTCTTCTTCTGTGATTGTTCCATTTTCTAAATCTCTTTCAAAATAGATATCTAAGAAAGTAGAAGTTCTACCAAGACTCATAGCGGCACCATCTTGAGATTTTACAGCACCTAAATATCCAAAGTATAACCATTGAACAGCTTCCTTACTGTTGTTTGCTGGTTTAGAAATATCAAAACCATATTTTGCAGCCATAGCTTTCAATTCATTTAAAGCCATAACTTGATCACTAATTTCTTCTCTTTCACGAATGATTTCTTCTGTCATACAGTCATCATCTAATATTTCTAAGTTTTTCTTTTTCTCTTCAATTAACATATCCACACCATATAAAGCAACTCTTCTGTAATCACCAATAATTCTTCCTCTACCATATCCATCTGGTAATCCAGTAAGTAGGTGAGCACTTCTAGCAGCTCTAATATCTGGAGTATATACACTAAATACACCATCATTATGTGTTTTTCTATATTTATGGAAAATTTCTTCGACTTCATCATCTACTTTTCTATCATAAGCTGCACAAGCTTTTTCAACGATACGAATTCCTCCATAAGGCATAATGGCTCTTTTTAATGGAGCATCTGTTTGAAGTCCTACGATTTCTTCTAAATCTTTATCAATATATCCAGGTTCATAGGCATTAACACTAGAAATTGTTTTTGTGTCTATATCTAGTACACCACCTTTAGAAGCTTTTTCTTTTTTATAAAGTTCTAATACTTCGTCCCACAATTTCTTTGTTTTTTCTGTAGGCCCAGCCAAAAATGTTGCATCTCCTTCATAAGGTGTATAGTTTCTTTGAATGAAATCTCTTACATTAATTTCATTTTGCCAATCACCTTTTTCAAATCCTTCCCATTGTTCAAATTTCATAATATTAAAAACCCTCCTTAATTAAGAATAAAATGAAATATAATTAATAATCATTATCAATACATTCATTTCATTTTCCTTATTTCTTACTTTTTTTATTATTATCATTTTGACCAGATAATATGATAACATATCTACAAAATATAATCAATTGAAAATGAAAATAATTTGATAAAGTTGTAAAATCGTGTCGAAATATGGAAAATACTATGGCATCATTTGCATCAAATTTAAACAGTATATCTTTTGTATGAAAGATAATAGATATATTCTATTATTAATTACATTTGCAAACTAATCATATGAATAAAAATTAAAAAAATCTGTTGCAAAAGCAACAAAAAACCAATATTTTTTAAATATTGGTTTTCCATTCAAATTTATTCAGATTCTGCAATGATTTTAGCGATTTTATAAATTAATCTTTGCTTATGTGCAGGGCAACTTTTTAATAAGTCAGAGAATTCCTTAGATAAGTAGTTTTCTGAATCGCTAGAAGTACCACTTAAAATATAGCCTTCTGAAACATCTAATAAATTACAAATTTGTGTTAATCTTTTTAAATTGATATGAGAATTTCCTCTTTCAACTCTACTTAAGAATGCAACTGAAACATCTATTTTTTCAGATAGTTCTTCTTGTGTATAGTTTTTTGCAAGTCTTGCTTGTTTAATTCTTTGACCAATAATATTATAATCTAATGCCATATATATCACCTTCCTAATCTTTTAATTACAAAACAAATACAAAGTATATGTTTACCATATAGTCTACGAGAATACTATATAATAATAAATGGAAAAAGTCAAGGATTTTATAGTAAAATCTAAAAATAGAAGTTATTTATGTAACAGTTCAGAATCTATTCCTAGCTGTAACGTATTAATAAGAAGATTATGGAAAAGTAAGGAAAAATAAGAAAAAAAGAGATTTTAAGAGAAAAAATACAAATAAAGGGAAAAGAAAATTAAAAATTCTGAATAATTTTGTTTTTTTATCTAAGATTATGTATACGAAATTTGAAAAAAGGCAGAATATATAGTATAATATAATCTAGTCGCGCAAAAAAACATAAAGGAGAGTGGGTTTTATTTTAAAAAAGAAACTAAAATTTTACACAAAAGAGTTTCTCAAATTTTTTAACATTACAATGATAGCTTTGGGGATTATTATCGCGATTATTTTAATAAAATATAAACCAATGTATAAAGTAAGTATTTCTGGTGAAGAACTAGGATATGTGGAAAATAAGCAAGCATTAGAAGAAACAGTCAAAGCAGAAATTACAGAAAATACAGATAAGACAATTGAAGATATTAGTTTAAACAAAGAACCAGAATATGAGTTAAAATTAGTAAGTAGAACAGAAAATACAGAGGAGAAAGAGGTTGTACAAGAATTAAAAGAAGAAGCAACAGTTACTTATAAATATTATGAAATAGCAGTACAAGAAACGGTTGTTGAAAAAGTAAATACAAGTGAAGAAGCAGAAGAATTAGTCAATGAAATAAAAGAAGAAAATGATAGTGAAGAAATTGATTTAAGTATTGTAGAAAAATATACACAAAATGAAGAAGAAGTAAATACATCAGACTTAGAGGTAGCAAAAGTAAATGTGCAAGAAACAGTACAAACTGCTATAGAGGAAATTGAACAACAAAAAGAAGAGGAAGAAAGATGGAATGCATTACCAAGTATTAATGGTATCAAATTAGCAGTAACACCAATTGAAGGAACAATTACTTCTAGATATGGAGTAAGTAGTAGAATTAGAAAATCAACACATACAGGATTAGATATTTCAGCAGTAACTGGTACAGATATAAAAGTGGTAGCAGATGGTACTGTCATTAGTGCAGGATATAATGGATCTTATGGATATCTAGTAAAAGTAGACCATGGAAATGGCGTAGAAACTTGGTATGCCCATACCAGTAAAATGTATGTGAAAAAAGGAGATACTGTAAAAGCTGGAGATGTTATAGCAGCTGTTGGTTCAACAGGAAATTCAACAGGACCACATTTACATTTAGAAATTAGAGTGAACGGCGAACATGTTGACCCACAAGATTATTTATATAAGTAAAAGAAAACATATTTAGAATTAAAAACTAAATGTGTTTTTATTGTATAGAAGAAATCAGCTTTTAACTTGATCCTATGTGAAATTTTTCTATACAACAAGGCTAAGTTTTTTATTGCAAAATGAATATGGACGAATGGATTATCTTGAAAAGTTACATGAAATATGTTAAAATAGTTACATGCTAGTTATAATAAGATGCTTGAAAATAAAATTTTATTGAAGGAGGATGAAAAAAGCTAATCAAACATAACTTATTGATTCTAAAAGGAGGATTTCTGAAATGAAATATCAAATCACAATACGGGTAGCAGAAGAAAATAAAAAGCTACTCAAAGCAATTTTACCAGATGTGGATATCCAAGCGGAAGGCGATATTATCGTTGAAGAAGAGGATTGCTTTGAAAAAACGAGACTAATAGTGGAGGCGTTAGACAAAAATGAAATATTGGAGAAGACAAAAGAAGATGAAAAATTAGCGAAAATTAACGAGATTAAGAAGTATTTTTGTGAGCATAGAAATGAAGCTATACTTGAATTTGTGTTTCCAAAAAGGATGGAAAGATGGAAATGTTCAACTTCAGAAGAGGAATTGAAAAATAAATTTCCTGCAAAGAAAGAAGAAATAAGTGAAATGATTCATTTATTTATAAATGAAGTTTTTATTACTAATGAGGATGGACTAGAGGAGGATGAATATTACATCAATCCAAAGTGGAAGATTTATGCATATCTTCTAACCGAAGGGAAATCATCAGATGAAATGATATGCTTGTATTTATCATTATGGCCTGAACATTTTCAGCCAATAGCTGAAGAAGCAATTAGTGAAGGATTGCTGGAGAAAGATGAAGAGTGGTATAGTGCAAAAGTAGTAAAATGTTAGATTAGCTATGAGAAGATGGGAAAGTGTAATTTTTCATCTTCTTTTCTATATATTTGTCAATAATATTAATAAAACTGAAAAATATCTTTTGGATATTATTGACATTTCATACCAATCATATATAATGGATTTGTTGAAATCTTTTATAATGGAGTAATAGAAGGTTTTAGAAAACATAGAGCAGATATGTATTGCTCGAAGAGGAGGTTATTTATGAGTGATAACGTAAATGAAGAAAAAGAAATTGAACAAATGATTAATGAGTTAGTAGAAAAAGCAAAAGTAGCATCTCAAGAATATTTAAAATTAGACCAAGAAACAGTAGATAACATTACTAAAGCAATGGCAATGGCAGGTCTTGAGAATCATATGAGATTAGCAAAAATGGCGGTTGAAGAAACTAAAAGAGGAATCTATGAAGACAAGATTACAAAGAATATGTTTGCCACAGAATATATATATCATAGTATCAAATATGAAAAAACAGTAGGTATTATAGATGAAAATATAGAAGACGATTATGTAGAGATTGCAGAACCAATTGGAATTATAGCAGGGGTTACACCTGTTACAAATCCAACATCAACAACCATGTTTAAATCTATCATATCAGCAAAAACGAGAAATGTTATCATATTTGGTTTTCACCCATCTGCACAAAAATGTAGTGTAGAAGCAGCTAGAATTTTAAGAGATGCAGCTGTAAAAGCAGGTGCACCAGAAAACTGTATTTTATGGATTGAAAAACCAAGTATTACAGCGACAAGATTATTAATGAATCATCCAGATGTCAATTTAATTTTAGCAACAGGTGGGACAGGTATGGTGAAATCAGCTTATTCTTGTGGAAAACCAGCATTAGGTGTAGGACCTGGAAATGTTCCATGCTATATTGATAAAACAGCAAAATTAGAAACATCTGTAAATGATTTAGTGATGTCAAAAGCATTTGATAATGGTATGATTTGTGCATCAGAACAAGCAGTAATTATTGACAAAGAAATACAAAAAAGATTTGAAGAATTAATGAAAAAAGCTGGATGTTATTTTGTAAATGAAGAAGAAAAAGAAAAATTAGCCAATAGTATGTTTGAAAAATTAGAAAATGGAGATTACAAATTAAAATCACATGTACCAGGACAATATCCTCATACAATTGCAAAAGAAGCTGGATTTGAAATTCCAGAAGATACAAAAGTGATTGTTGTTCCTGAAACAGGTGTTGGAAAAGAATATCCATTCTCAAAAGAAAAATTAAGTCCAGTACTAACATACTATGTTGTAAAAGATGAGGATGAAGGAATACCATTAGCAGAAAAATTACTAGAATTTGGTGGATTAGGACATTCAGCTGTTATTCATTCTGAAAATAAGGATACCATTTTAAGATTTTCAGAAACTATGAAAGCAGGAAGAATTATTGTAAACTCTCCATCAACACATGGTGCAATTGGTGATATATATAATACCAATATGCCATCATTAACATTAGGTTGTGGTTCATTTGGTGGAAATTCAACAACAGCCAATGTATCATCAGTAAACTTGATTAATATAAAAAGAGTTGCAAATAGGAGGGTTAATATGCAATGGTTTAAAGTTCCAGAAAAAATATATTTTGAAGCAGGTTCAATTGCTTATTTAGAGAAAATGCCAAATATTGAAAGAGCATTTATTGTAACAGATCCAGGAATGGTAAAATTAGGATATGTAGATAAAATCTTATATCACCTAAGAAATAGACAACATTATGTACATTCAGAAATTTTTAGTGAAGTTGAGGCAGATCCATCATTTGATACAATCATGAAAGGTGTTGAAGCAATGAAAACCTTCAAACCAGATGTGATTATTGCATTAGGTGGAGGAAGTCCAATTGATGCAGCAAAAGGAATGTGGTTATTCTATGAACATCCAGAAGCAGATGCAGAAGGATTAAAATTAAAATTTATGGATATTAGAAAACGTACCTATAAGTTCCCTAAATTAGGAACAAAATGTCAAATGGTAGCAATACCAACAACATCAGGTACAGGTTCAGAAGTAACATCATTTGCTGTTATCACAGACAAAGAGAAAAACAAAAAATATCCATTAGCAGATTATGAATTAACACCAGATGTAGCAATTGTAGACCCAGATTTAGTTATGAGTTTACCAAAATCTATTACAGCAGATACAGGTATGGATGTGTTAACACATGCATTAGAAGCATATGTTTCAAACATGGCATCAGATTATACAGATGGACTAGCTGAAAAAGCAGTAGAATTGGTATTCCAATACTTAGAACAAGCATATGATGATGGAACCAATAAATTGGCTCGTGAAAAAATGCATAATGCAAGTACAATTGCAGGTATGGCTTTCACAAATGCCTTTTTAGGAGTTAACCACTCAATGGCACATAAAATTGGTGCAGAATTCCATTTACCACATGGAAGAATTAATGCGATATTATTACCATATGTGGTAAGATATAACGCTACAAAACCAACAAAATTTGTTTCATTCCCTAAATATGAATATTTCATAGCTGATAAAAAATATTCTGAAATAGCAAAAAAAGCAGGATTAAAAGCAAAAACTGTTGAAGAAGGAATTAGTAGCTTAATTGAAAAAATTAAAGAAATGAATGAACATATGAATATTCCAAAATCATTTAAAGATGCAGGAATTGATGAACAAGAATTTTTATCAAAAGCAGATGTGTTAGCAGATAGAGCATTTGAAGACCAATGTACAACTGCTAACCCAAGAGTACCACTTGTATCAGAAATAAAACAAATCTTATTAGATAGCTATTATGGAAATGAAGTAAAATAGAATAACGATATGAAAAAGTAACAGTAAAGGAAGGAATGCAATGATATTTTCACAAAAACGAGTTAACAAAGTATTAAAAACAGTTGAAGAAAAAGCAAAAGGAAAAAAATTAAGTCCAACAGAGATCAATGAAATTGCAAGAGAAATGGTAAGTCAGATAGAAGAATGCCCTGAAATATTTGAAGAAGTTTTGAAACAATCCTATGAAAGGGGATTGGAGATATTACCACCTGACTCAAGAGCAGAATTATCAGCAGAATTGATAAAAGAGGGATCTAAAAGTGATATAGTACCGAATGAAAATGTGGTTCAGGCAACAAAAGCAATAGCAGAAAATTTACCAGATGATACAGTTGCTCAATTGGCAAGAAAAGCTGAGTTAGGAATAAAAGAAAAAAATGCGATAGTAGAAGCAGGTATATCTGATGAAGAAAGAAAAAGAGAAGAGAAAGTAAGTATTGCTATTGATAATTTGCATAAAATATACGAATCTTTGGAAAGTTTAATTAGTGATAGAGATATAGTGCAGATGATATCTAAAATCATGAATAATCTTCCAAAAACGAACCAATCAGAACAACTAAAAATTAATCAATTAGTGAACAATATCATTGCAAAACAAATGATGCAAAATTATTTGAGAATTGCTACAATCAAATTCCAATCTTTTTATGCAATTCGAACACCAGAGGAAATGTTTGCTATAAATATTCCACAATTGGTTAAATGTGAATATAAAAAAATTCCAACAAAAGTTAGAGAACAGAATAAAAAAGAATATAAAGAAGAAGATTGCCGAAGAGATTTACTTGGTATTATAGCCAATCATGTTGCAACAAAATACATACAAGATGGATCAAAAAAAATATTCATCCCACAATCAAAAGAAATGAAAAAAATAAGCGAAGGAGAGGAACAATATTTTTTAGAGCAAATAAAACAAACAGTAAAGGATTTAAATGGGAATATAGATTTATTAACAGAGATGGATATAAAAGAACAAATAAGAGGAAATGCAGAAGGAGCCAAGCAAGTAGAAGACTATGTTGCTACGATGGACCAATTACCAGAAAAGACAAAGAAAAATTTTATACAGCAAGGTAAAGAAATTATGGAAAGTGAAGAATTACTAAAAATTAGTTATTATTGTAATCAAGTTGGATTATATCAAGCGTTAGCTAGTTTGGGAGTAGATAATGCAAAACAATTAGTAGATACAGTAATGCATAGTATAGAGAAAAGAAAGCGACAAATAGTTAGTAGAGAGAATATCCCTAAAGTAGTAGAAACAAAATTTGAAAAAAAGAACAAGAATTCAAAGACACCAGATGATGACAATGATGCAAGATGATAAATTAGAAATTTGAATTTTGTACTTTGTACAATGAAGTGAACCCTTCTTATTAAACAGAAAAGTTTAATAAGGAGGGGCATTTTTTTGTATAAGTTCATCAAAAAAACACAATATAAATATGTTTTAGAAACAATTATAGGATAGTATATGCATATACTAAATAGGAACGAACATAAATATCCTATGAGGAGTTGTGATGAAATATGAAAAAAAATAAAGTGAAAGAACTAGGAGTCGTGGAGATGAAGAACTTTTTAAGTTATGATGAAAAAATAGAGGAAAAGACAAATACATTTGAAAAATTGATGACTATTTATGAAATGGCCATTACAGAATTAGAAACAAAACTGAATATATTACAAAAAGAATTTAAAGTATTTTATAACTATGATTTAATTGATCATATTAATACAAGGATAAAACAACCTGATAGTATTGTAAATAAAATGAAGAAAAAAGGTTGTGAACTTACATACAAAGAAATGATAGAAAATATTAATGATATAGCAGGTGTTAGAATTATATGTCAGTTAAAAGATGACATATTTAAAATTAGAAATTTAATCGAAGAATTACCGGGAATTCAGATTGAAAAAGAAAAAGACTATGTCAATCATCCAAAAGAAAGTGGGTATTCTAGTTATCATATGATTATAAAAATACCTGTCACTTTATCAAAACAAACGATATATGTAAAAGTAGAAATACAGATACGAACAATGGCAATGGATTTCTGGGCAAGTTTAGAACATAAAATGAAATATAAAACAGACAAAGAAGTTAACAAGAAAACCTCAAAAGAATTAGTCAACTATGCAAAAATTGTGAATAAAATAGATAATAAAATCATGTTGATGAACAATTAAAGTGTCCAATTGGGGACGTTTCTGTTTGGGACACTTTTGAGGGATTTTGGGGACGGACTCATTTTTCCCTTTTTTCGATTTGGTTAGAACAAAAAATATAGAATATAGAAAATGAAACGATTTTGCATATCTAAATTTGAAATTAGAAATTCTTTAATAAAAAAGTGAGGAATGTTCATTTTGCTTTAGAATAAAGCAATAATGAAAGCGGCTCACTTTTTTATTTTAGAATTTCTATGAAAATTTAGCTTATACAAAATTGTGTAATGACTCTATATTCTATATTTTTTAGATATATCACAATATAAAAAGGAAAAAATGAGTCCGTCCCCAAAATCCCTCAAGTCCGTTTTCAAAATTTCTAAAAAATGTCCCAAACAGAAACGTCCCCAAAAGGACATTTTTTTTAAATAAAGAGAAGGATTTATGTAAAATACGTCGAATAATATAATTATGTATAGTTGTGTGAAATATTTTAGGAAAGGAGAAAATAATGGCAAGATATAGTGATGAAATCATTGATGATGTAAGGCAGTCTAATGATATTGTAGATGTCATATCACAATATGTAAGACTAAAAAGAAGTGGCAGAAATTATTTTGGTCTATGTCCTTTTCACAATGAAAAATCACCTTCATTTTCAGTATCTCCAGAAAAACAAATATTTCATTGCTTTGGTTGTGGTGTCGGCGGAAATGTATTTACATTTTTAACAAAAATTGAAGGCATTAATTTTGTAGAAGCTGTTCAACTTTTAGCAGAGAGAGCCAATATACAATTACCAACATTAGAGAATAATGTAGATTCAGCAAAAGAAGCATTAAAAGCAAAAGTATATAAAGTAAATGAATTTACAGCAAAATATTATCATGAAAATTTATATAGACCAGAGTCTAAAATGGCTCAAGAATACATAAAGAAAAGAAAGTTGTCAAATGAAACATTAAAAGCATTTCAAATTGGATTTTCAGGAAAATTTGATGAACTTTATAGAGAATTAAAAAAACAAGGATTTGAAGATAGGGAAATTTTAGAGTCTGGCTTAGTGAATAAAAATGAAAGAGGGCAATATATTGATAGATATAGAAACAGATTAATGTTTCCTATATGTGATGCAAGAGGAAGAGTCATTGCTTTTGGGGGAAGAGTATTAGATGATTCAAAACCAAAATATATTAACTCTCCTGAAAATATTGTATATAGTAAAGGAAGACATCTATATGGTCTAAATGTTGCGAAAAAATATGATATCAAAAAAAGACTACTCATTGTAGAAGGATATATGGATGTGGTTTCTCTTCATCAAAGAGACATTCATAATGTAGTTGCCTCTTTAGGAACAGCGTTAACACAGCAACAAGGATATTTATTAAGAAATAATACAGAACAAATTATTTTAAGTTATGATTCAGATGAGGCTGGACAAACTGCTAAAGTAAGAGCAATGGAGATATTACAAAATATGGGGTGTGATATTCGAGTCTTACAAATGGAAGGTGCAAAAGACCCTGATGAATATGTTATTAAATATGGAAATGCAAGATTTCAAAATTTAGTCGACAAAGCCATTTCTGTTATCGAATTTAAAGTCAAAATATTAAGACAATCTTTGAATCTAGAAAGTACCAATGACAAAATAAAGTTTTTAAATGAAATAGCAAAATTAATTTCAAAAATTGATAATAGCATGGAAAGAGAAGTCTACATAGAAAAAATAGCCAAAGAATATGATGTTTCAAAAGAAGCAATTTATGCAGAAGTAAACAAGTTGACATATAAAGAAAGTAAAGATGAAAAAGTGCTAGGAAAACCAAAACCAGTAGTAAGACACATAGAGAAAAAGGAAATGGATAATGTATCAGAAGCTACAAAACGAAGAGAAAATACGGTTTTAGCGATTTTACTTTCAGGTGATAGAAATATTTATGAAATTATTAAGCAAAATATTACCATAGAAGACTTTAAGTATGAGATAGACAAGAAGATTGCCCAAAAAGTGTATGAAGAATTTGAAAATGGAAATAGTAATATAAATAGTATTATTGATGATTTATTAGAAGAAGAACAAAACCATATAACCATGATAATGGCAGAAGATTATGGAATTGATGATGTAGAAAAAGCTATTGATGATATTATACAAAGCTATGAAAAAGATAAATTAAATGAAAGAAAACTTGAAATTTTAGAGCTATTAGAAAATCCAACTGAAGAAAATGAAAAGAAAGAATTAGAAAAAGAGCTAAATGATATTATTATTCGTTTAGCAAAGATTAGATAGGGGTGAATAGAAAACATGGCAAAAAAAGAAGAAAATAAACAAGAAGAATTAAAACAAGAAGAAATCAAAGAAAAAATTGAAAAAGTAAGAAAAAAAGCACATAAGAAAGCTGAAGAAGTAGAAAAATCAAAAAAAGAGGAACAAGTAGAAGAATCAGAAGAAACAAAAAAACTAAAAGAAGAAAAAGTAAATAATATATTAAAAAAGGCAAAAGAAAAAGGAAAAATCACATATGGTGATTTAGCATCTGAATTAGATGATGTAAATCCAGATCAAATTGATAAGGTATTTGATGCTTTTGAAGAATTAGGTGTGGATTTATTACAAGATGATATGGATGAAGAACCAGATATTGAAGATTTAAAAGAAGTAGAAGATTTAAAATTAGATGAAATTACAGATACCAGTTATGAAGGAATTAATGTTGATGATCCTGTAAGAATGTATTTAAGAGAAATCGGAAGAATTCCACTACTTACTTTTGATGAAGAATTAGATTTGGCTAAAAAAGTATTACAAGGAGATGAAGATGCAAAACAAAAATTAGCAGAATCAAATTTAAGATTAGTTGTTAGTATTGCCAAAAAATATGTGGGAAGAGGAATGCTATTCTTAGATTTAATACAAGAAGGAAATATGGGATTAATCAAAGCAGTTGAAAAATTTGATTATACAAAAGGATTTAAATTTAGTACGTATGCAACATGGTGGATTAGACAAGCCATTACAAGAGCAATTGCAGACCAAGCAAGAACCATTAGAATTCCTGTACACATGGTAGAAACCATCAATAAATTGATTAGAACTTCTAGACATCTATTACAACAATTAGGTAGAGAACCAACCCCAGAAGAAATTGCGGCTGAAATGGAAATACCAGTAGAAAAAGTAATAGAAATTCAAAAAATTGCACAAGACCCAGTATCATTAGAGACACCAATAGGTGAAGAAGATGATAGTCATTTAGGTGATTTTATACAAGATGATGATTCTCCTGCTCCTCAAGATTCAGCAGCTTATACAATGCTTAGAGAACAATTAGAGGAAGTTATGAATACATTGACACCAAGAGAGGCAAAAGTATTAAAATTAAGATTTGGATTAGAAGATGGAAAATCAAGAACTCTAGAAGAAGTGGGGAGAGAGTTTCAAGTTACTAGGGAAAGAATTAGACAAATTGAAGCAAAGGCTTTAAGAAAATTAAGACATCCAAGTAGGAGTAAGAAGCTTAGAGATTACATGGGATAGATTGAAAAATAATTAATTTTATATGGGAGGAAAATATGGAGCAATTAGTTGATTTTTGGACAAGACTAACATCTATTCAGATTGTAGATATTATCATAGCTATTGCAATTATTGTATTCTTTAGAATATTTAGTGGTACATTTTCCTATATGATTATTAGAGTATTTAAAATAAAGAGTAAAAAGGCAAAAGAGATAAAAGAAAGTGCGTTTTTTAAACCATTAAAGGTATTTTTTATCATTCTAGGAATTTATTTAGCCATTGTATTTTTACGAGTACCATTACAAATTAAGGATCAAGTAATGGATATTGTAACAAAGACCTTTAAGATTATCAGTGTTATAGAATTTGCAGTAGGTTTGGCTAATAGTTTTACTGCAAAGACGATTTTAGGAAAAAAATTAAGAAAAAGCCTAAGCCAGAAGATGGATGACACTGTATTTGAATTTGTATTAAAAATTACAAGAGTGATTATCTATGTAATTGCTATATTTTTAGTATTAGCAATCCTAGAAATTAATCTAACAGGACTAATTGCAGGATTAGGATTAGGTGGTGTTATTATAACACTTGCTGCACAAGATACTGCTAAAAACTTATTTGGTGGATTGGTTATTTTTATTGATAAACCATTTGCAGTTGGTGACTGGATTCAAATGGATAACTATGAAGGAACAATAGAAGATATTACCTTTAGAACAACTAGAATTAGAACATTTGAAAATGCATTAGTGAATATTCCTAATGCCATCATTGCAGACGCATCTGTAACAAACTGGAGTAAAATGGAGAAAAGAAGATATAAGACAAACTTATGTGTAGAATTGGACACACCTTTGGAAAAACTAGAGTTATTAAAAACAAGAATTGAAAAAATGTTGCAAGAAAGAGAAAGCGTCTTTGATGATTCTATTATTGTAAGATTTGACCAAATAACAGACAATGGAATCAATATATTAATCTATACATATACTAATTCAGTAGACTATGCGAGTTATTTAAAAGAAGTAGAAGATATCAATATGAAAATAATGAAAATATTGAACGAAGAACATATTGAATTGGCATATGATACAAAAACTGTATATGTTAAAAATTAAAAACAGATAACTACACTAGTATCTAGTGTAGTTATTTTTCCTATTCAATGAAAAATAAAAAATTTGTTCACAGTATAGACATAAAACCCATGTATAATATATAATAAAAATAATAGAAAAATAGGAGTGATACATATGCTAAATAACTGTATTTTAGTTGTAGATGATGAACTAAGAATGAGAAAATTAATAAAAGATTTCTTAGCAGCAAAAGGGTATAGTATATTAGAAGCAGAAGATGGTGAAAAAGGACTAGAGGTTTATGAAGAAAACAAAAATAAAATTAGTTTAATTTTATTAGATGTTATGATGCCTAAATTAGATGGTTGGTCAGTGTTAAGACAAATCAGACAAGAGTCAAAAGTACCAATCATCATGTTAACAGCAAGAGGAGAAGAACAAGATGAATTGTTTGGTTTCGAGTTAGGTGTTGATGAATATATTTCTAAACCTTTTAGTCCTAAAATTTTAGTTGCACGTGTGGAAGCTATATTAAAAAGAACAAATCAAGATGAAAAAGAAGTAAAGGATTATGGTGGAATTGAAATTGATAAAGAAGGAAGAACTGTAAAAGTTGACGGAAAATTAATTGAATTAAGTTTAAGAGAATACGAATTATTAACGTATTTAGTAGATAATGAAAATATAGCTTTATCAAGGGATAAAATATTAAATAATGTATGGAATTATGATTATTACGGAGATTCTAGAACTATTGATAGTCATATTAAGAAAATAAGACATAAATTAGGGAAAAAAGGAAAATATATTCAAACAATGAGAGGCGTTGGATATAAATTTGAGGTGAAGTAGATTACCGAAGGATGGGAATAAGGTTGAAAAATGAATTTTTTTCCAACCAAGTTTATGCTTTAGAAAAGGAATGAGCAGAAATGGGAAAAATAAAAAATGCATTAAAATCAGTAAGAGTTAAATTATTTTTAATGTTATCATTCATTATATTACTTATTATATTATTTTTAATTTTGGTAAATAATTTTGTATTTGGACAATTTTATTTATATAGTAAAACAAAAGACTTAATAGAAGTATATGAAATGATTAATAATTATTATAATGCACCAACCAATATAGACATTAATTCTGAGCTAGAAAAATTAGCGGTAAATAATAATTTTGATATCTTAATAAAAGATGATGATGATATCAATGTATTTACATCAAATAAAGATTTTTTATCAACTTTTGGCGAAATGAATGCCATGTCAAATGCAATCAATGCAGGAGAATTGATAGAAGAAAATGATAAATTTATTATTAGAAGATTAAAAGAGAACAAAACAGGAATTTCGTATATATTATTATCAGCCAAATTAGATAATGGTTATTTATTATATATTCGTATACCAGTTTCTTCAATACAAGAAAGTGTAAAAATTTCTAATAATTTTCTATACTTAATTGCAGGTTTTACCATTTTGATTTCAGCAGTTATTGTTAATTTTGTTAGTAGAAAATTTACAGAACCAATATTGGAATTAAATACAATTGCAAAAAATATGTCTAATTTAGATTTTAGTCATAAATATCGAATAACAGATGCAGATGATGAAATTAATAATCTAGGAAAAAGTATTAATTTAATGTCAGATAAATTGGAAAGTACAATTAAACAATTAAGAAGTACAAATATAGAATTAGAAAAAGATATAGAAGAAAAATCAAAGATTGATGAAATGAGGAAAAGTTTTATA
Source organism: uncultured Eubacteriales bacterium (assembly GCA_949288185.1). Classification (GTDB taxonomy): domain Bacteria; phylum Bacillota; class Clostridia; order TANB77; family CAG-508; genus CAG-269. Next base: position 31,351 of record CASEIZ010000049.1, read on the forward strand.
TCAGATGTATCACATGAATTAAAAACACCAATTGCTTTGATACAAGGATATAGTGAAGGATTATTAGAAAATGTTAATACAGATGATGAAAGTAGAAAATTTTATGCAGAGGTTATCTTAGATGAAACGAATAAAATGGATAGATTAGTAAAACAATTATTAGAATTAATGAAACTAGAATATGGAAAAAGAGAATTTTCTGACAAGGAATTTAATATAGTAGAATTAGAAAAAGAAGTTATTAGAAAATCACAAGTTATGTTAGAAGAAAAACAAGTAGAAGTGGAATTAAAATCTCCTAATGAAATTAATGTGTTTGCAGATGATTTCTATATAGAGCAAGTGATTACTAATTATTTAACAAATGCGATTAAACATGTAGAAGAGGTAGATGGAAAGAAAAGTATTGTTATAGAAAATGTTGTCAATGTCGAAAAGAATAAGGTAAGAATAAAAGTATTTAATACAGGTATGAATATAAAAGAAGAGGATTTAGCAAGAATTTGGAATCGTTTTTATAAAGTGGATGAATCAAGAAATAGAGCAGATGGCGGAACTGGTATTGGTTTATCATTTGTAAAGGCAATTATGAGTAATTATAAAAACGATTATGGTGTGATTAATAAAGATGATGGAGTGGAATTCTATTTCGAATTAGATTTGAAAATATAAATTATTGCAAAAAAGGGATTTTGGGGACGGACTCATTTTTCCCTTTTTCTTAATTAAAAAGATAAAAAAATATAGAATATAAAAAAATGAAACAATTTTGCGTATCTAAATTTGAATTTAGAAATTCTAAAATAAAAAAGTGAGGAAAGCTCATTTTGCTGATGATTTATAGCAACAATGAGAGAGGCTCACTTTTTTATTAAAGAATTTCTATGAAAATTTAGCTTATACAAAATTGTGTAATGACTTTATATTCTATATTTTTGAATTATCAATTTTAAAAAAAGGGAAAAATGAGTCCGTCCCCAAAATCCCTTTTTTCTCTAAATGTCGAATTTTGCGATGAAAAGTTCTTTACAAATGGAAAAAATTGTATTATTATATACATGTAACATGTTACATATATTTTTTTATCAAATATTAAAAATTTAATCAAAAAAATTTAATCGAGTTAAATTTCCAAACAAAGTCAAGATATATTTAAAAAAGGAGAGCGTGTTTATTATTATATATACTAGTAAATTTATAAATGTATTGTCTTTCATTATTTCCATCATATTATATTTAGTCATAAACATTTTATTAAATAGCAATATATTAAAACCAGAGAAGATAGAATTTAAAGTCAATTTTACAGCACAAGAAAATTTTATTCAAAATCAAACGATTGATTCAGAAAGTTTAGCGAATGATGATGCTAACATTTTAAATGAGAATGCTAACATTTCGGATGATAATGCTATCATTTTAAATGAAACAAATAAATTAAATAATTGGTATATACAAATAGATAAAATAGCATTAAGAGCGCCCATACAAGAAGGAACAAGCAAGGAAATATTAGATGATTATGTGGGACATTTTGAAGAATCCTCTAAAAATTTAGGAAATATATGCTTAGCTGCACATAATAGAGGATATAAAAATAATTATTTTAGTCGCTTAAAAGAATTACAGGAAGGAGATGAAATTAAGTATATTTATCAGAATATAGAAAAGACATATATTGTAACAAAACATGAGATAATCCAAAATACAGATTGGAGTAACTTAGAACCAACAGAAGAAAATACAATTACATTAATTACCTGTGTAGAAAATGAACCAGAATACAGAAGATGTATACAAGGAATGGAAAAATCTATAAAATAGTTAAGAAAGAAGAAGATTTTCCTATATAATTAAGAAAAGGATGTGAAAATAATTTGTATAAAATAAAAAAAGGTATAAAAATTATATGTATCGTATTTGCTATCATGATATTAAATGTTTTGAATTTTACCAATTCTGTTATAGCAACAAATATAGATGCGGCAAATGTATATGCAGTAGGAGATTGTGGAAGTTTACTAAAATATAAAGGTATCACGGTAAAAACCACATATATTCAATATGAAAATGATGGGAAAGTATATCCAGCTTATTGTTTGGATAAAACAAAACCAGGAGCAGAAGAAGGAAGTTATACAGTTTCTGTTGAAAAAGCAATACAAGATGTCATGCTTTGGAAAATCGTAACAAATGGGTATCCATATAAAACAATAGAAGAATTGGGTGTAGCAAATGAAAAAGAAGCGTTTACAGCAACCAAACATGCGATTTATAGTTATATTCATGGAAATCAATTAAGTGATTATAGTGCCATTGGAGAAGCAGGGCAAAGAACATTAAATGCAATGTATAAAATTGTAAATGATGCTAATAACTCCAATGAGGTACAAATTTCAAATAAAGTAGATATCCAAAAATTACAGGAGACTTGGAAACAAGACAGTCTGGAATCTCAATATGTTTCTAAAACATATAAAGTATCTGCTAAAACCAATATAGACAAATATACGGTACAGGTAACAGATGAAAATGGTCAAGAAATCGAAGGACTAAAAATAACAGATGAAACCAATCAAGGAAAAGAAGAATTTCATGCTAATGAGGTATTTAAAATATGCTTTCCAATAAAACAGATGACAGAAGATAGAACTATTAAAATTCAGATAGAAACAAAGGTAGAAACAAAACCAGTATTATATGGAACTGCACCAAGTTCTAACTTACAAGATTATGCACTAACAGCATCTACTTATGAAGACGGAACAGGAGAGACACAAGATAATTATAGTAAAAATAAAACAAAATTAATCATTATAAAACAAGATAAAGAAACGGAAGAAAAATTACAAGGTGTAGAATTTCAGATTTTAGATGAAAATAAAAATGTCATTTACACAAATTTAGAAACAGATGAGAATGGAAGGATAGAGATAGAAAATTTAATTCCTGGGAAGTATTATATAAAAGAAACAAGAACGATTAGTGGTTATGAACTGTATGAAGATTTAATTGAAGTCAATATAAGCTTAAATGAAGAAATGACGGTAACAGTGAATAATCATGAAGAAGAAATACCGGAGATTGAGAAAACAACAGATAATAAAGAAGTGACAAGTAAACGAATTTTACCAGTGACAGGGATGTAATATAGGAAAGGAAACTTTATTGACCAAGAAAGGCGTCACACAAAAAAGTGTGGCGTCTTTCTTTTGTAATTAAAGATTAAAATTTGAAAACTATTGAATAAAAAAATAAACTTTGATAGAATATACAAGAAAAGTATATAATAAAAAAGAGAAACAAAAGGGAGCGTATATTTCATGTTTTCACAATTAATTGTATTAGTGATATTGATTTTATTAAATGCCTATTTTGCGGCAAGTGAAATAGCATTTATATCTTTAAATGATGCCAAAATAGAAAAGCAAGCAAAAGAAGGAAATAAAAAGGCAAAACAAATAGAAAAAATGTTAAAAGAACCAAGCAAATTTTTAGCAACCATACAAATTGGAATTACTCTTGCAGGATTTTTATCAAGTGCTTTTGCTTCAGAAACATTTGCAGACATGTTGGCTCCAATCTTAAATAGTTGGATACCAGCAGTAAGTATAGGTGTATGGAAAAGTATATCTATCATTATTATCACCATCATATTGTCTTTCTTTACTTTAGTTTTTGGTGAATTGGTACCAAAACGATTGGCAATGAAACATTATGAAAAAATATCATTTGCAACAATTGGTGTTATCAGAGCTATTTCTATTATCACAGCACCATTTGTAAAATTATTGACAGTAGTAACAAATGCAATATCAAGAATATTTGGTGTTGGAGAAAATGAGGAAGAAACGGTTACTGAAGAAGAAATAAAAATGATGGTAAATCAAGGAGAAGAAAAAGGAACGATTGAAGAATCAGAAAAAGAATTGATTAATAATGTTTTTGAATTCAATGATATTACAGTATCTGAAATTATGAGACATAGAAAAGATATCTTTGCAGTAGATATTAGTATTAGTAATGAAGAATTGCTAGATGAACTATCACAAGAAGAATATCGACATAGTAGAATTCCGGTATATGATGAAACGATTGACGAGATCAAAGGAATTTTATATGTAAAAGATATATTAAAAAATATTAAGAAGAAAAATTTTAAAGTAAAAAATTTGATAAAAGAGGCTTATTTTGTATCACAAAATCGTTTGATTAATGAAGTATTTAAAGAATTACAAAAGAACAAAATGCAAATAGCAATTGTTGTCGACGAATATGGTGGAACAGCAGGATTAGTTACGATGGAAGATATACTAGAAGAATTGGTAGGAGACATATATGATGAATATGATGAAGAAGAAAAAGAGTATGAAAAAATAGATGACAATACGTATATGTTAGCGGGAAGTTTACCGATTTATGATGTCAATAAATTATTAGATGCAGGAATTCCAGAAGGAGATTATGATACGATATCAGGATTTTTACAAGAAGAGTTAGGAAGAATTCCTGAAGATGAAGAAAAACCAGTAATAGAAACAGAAAGAGTAACTTATAAAATAGAGGAATATGAAGATAAAAGAATATTAAAAGTAAAAGCGTGTAAAAATAATGTTATAGAAACAGAAGAAGAAAAAAACGAAGAATAAGGTAGGGAATGAATATGAAGAAAAAATATATAGTCATGATAATCATTGTGCTATTAATTATTATAGCAATTGCAGGTTATTTTATTTATAGACAAATTGAAAAAAATGGAAGAGAATATGAAATTGAAAAAATAGCTATTCAAAATTATGAATATTTTATTTTAAGACAAGACGGAAAATATGGTGTTATTAATAAAAATGGAGATATTGTGATTCATCCAGAATATACAAATGTGATTATACCAAATCCACAAAAAGCAGTATTCATATGTTATGACGAGAACAATGATACAAAAATATTAAATCAAAATAGTGAGCAATTATTTTCAGAATATGCACAAATAAAACCAATAAACTTAAAAAATATAGCAAGTGACCTAATGTATGAAAAAAATCTATTAACTTATGAGAAAGATGAAAAAATAGGATTGATTAACTTAGAAGGAAAAGTAATTGCAGAACCTATATATGAATCAATACAAGGATTACCATATAAAGAGGGAGAATTATTAGTACAATTAGAAGGAAAATATGGTGTTATCAACAATAAGGGAAGTTACTTAGTAAACCCAGAATATGATCAAATTACAGTAGACAATTATACAACAGAAGAAGATGGATATAAACATGCGGGATATATTGTTTCTAATACAACAGAAAATGGATATCGATATGGATATGTAGATATTAATGGAAATGTTCTATTAGAACCTGAATATACAGAAGTTTCTAGGATAATTAATATAAAAGATAACGACAATATTTACTTAATTGTAGCGCAAAATGGACAATATGGAATGTTTAAAAATCAAGAACAAATTATAGGAAATGAATATCAATCTATATCTTATAATAGTGAAAGTAATACATTAACATTGGAAAAAACAAGACGTTATGGAATGGCAACTTTAGATGGAGAAGTGGTTATACCAGTAGAATTTGCACAAGTTGATAGCACAGGAAAGTATATATACACTACTGATGTGGATGGAAATGTGAAAGTATATCAAGAAGATGGAAATCCAGCTGAAATTGATAGTAATGTATATATATTAGAAACAGAAAATGAAAATTATCAAATCAAAATAGATAATTCACAAGGGTCAGTGTATAGTATTCTTAATAAAAATGGAGAACAAATAACGACACAAAATTATTCATATATCAATTATTTATATGATAATTATTTCATTGTTTCAGTGACAGGCGGAAAAGTAGGTGTTATTAATGATAAAGAAGAACCAATTATAGAAATACAATATGACTCAATAGAAAAAGTAGAAGGAACAGATTATATTATTACAAGATTATCAGAAAATAGCTCAACACAATTATATGATAAGAATTTTAAACAATTATGTGAGATGACAAATGCAATTGTACAAACAGAAGAAAATTATGTGAAAGTATATAATGATACAGAAACAAAATATTTCGACTTAGAAGGAAATGAAAAACAAAATACAGAGATATTAACGAATAATCAAATTTATGCAAAATCTCAAGATGGAAAATGGGGATTTGTAGATAAATCTGGAAATGTTGTTGTAGACTATATATATGATAAAGTAACAGACCTAAATTCTTATGGATATGCAGGTATTAAATTAGATGGAAAATGGGGTGTTGTGAATAGTAATGGTGAAGTGATTGTAGAGCCAACATATACATTAAATACACCAACAGAACCAGAATTTATAAAGGACTATTATAAAGTGGAATATGGATATGGAGAGTTTTATTATACAAAATAATACCTTATTATCTAAGACAAAAAATAGATTCAATTTTGAATCTATTTTTTTGTGGTAAATATTATGCAATAAATAATTAACAAAATTTAAAAAAAATTCAGAATTAACACGAGAACACCTGATTAAAACATTTAAAACTGTCAATACTATTTAAAATTGAGAGAGAAAAGGTGAAAATGTGAAATTAGGAATAGCATTATCAGGTGGAGGAATTAGAGGAATCGCACATGCAGGTGTATTAAAAGCTTTAGAAGAAAATGGGATAAAAATAGACGCAATTGGAGGAACAAGTTCAGGAGCCTTAATTGCAGGTCTGTATGTTTTAGGATATTCTCCAGAAGATATGTATCAGTTATTTAAATCATATGCAAAAGATATAGTGGGAATAAAAAACCATTCCATATTTGCGAAAATACATCAAATATGGAAAGGAGACAATGCGGGATTAAAAAGGGGAGAAGATATAGAAAGAATATTTAATAAATTAGCAAAAGAGAAAGGAGTAGAAACCATTTCTCAAATGACAAAAATACCTATATCAATACCCACTGTTGATATAAAAGATGGAAAAGAATATATTTTTACCAATCATATTCCAAATGAGAAAACACCATATAAAAAATACATAGGAGATATTTCTGTGGGAAAAGCATTGAGAGCAACCAGCAGTTTTCCAGCTGTATTTTGTCCATGTGATTTCAAAGAACACAAATTTTTGGATGGTGGTGCATTAAATAATGTACCAGTGATAGAGGTAAAAAAACAAGGAATAGAAAAAGTATTAGCTGTTAATTTTAAAGCAGATGATATAACAGATGAGAGTAATTATATGGATATAGCCATGAGAACAATTGACATAATGGGAAACAAAATAGCAGAAGAAAATTTGAAACAAAGTGATTATATCTTAACCATAGGAACAGATAAGATGGGACTGTTAGAAGTGAAAAAATTAGATAGTTGCTATCAATATGGATATGAAGCAACCATAAAGGAGATAAATAAAATAAAAGAAATAATCCAAGAAAAATAGCATAAAATATGATGAGAAGTTTTTTTAATAAGGGTTGAAAAATATATTTTTTCAACCATTTTGTATATTAAGAAAGGAAGAAGTAAAATGAAGATAAGATATTTTGATAATGCAGCAACTACGAAGGTGAAAAAGGAAGTAGTGGATAAAATGTTTCCTTATTTTGTAGAATCTTATGGAAATCCATCATCATTATATACACTAGGAAGAACAGCCAAGGTAGGAATAGAAAAAGCAAGGAAACATGTTGCCAATTTAATCAACTGTGATAAAAATGAAATTTATTTTACAAGTGGAGGAACAGAAAGTGATAATACAGCATTAAAAGGAATTATGTATTTAAATAAAAACAAAGGAAAACATGTAATAACAACAAAGATAGAACACCATGCCATATTAAATAGTTGTAAAACACTAGAAGAAAATGGATGTAAAGTAACCTATTTGAATGTCGACAAAGATGGAATTATCAATTTAGAAGAACTCGCAAATGCCATAACAGAAGATACAGTATTGATTAGTGTGATGTTTGCCAATAATGAAATTGGTTCTATCCAACCAATTCAAAAAATAGGAGAAATTGCAAAAGAAAAAGGCATTATTTTCCATACAGATGCTGTTCAAGCTTGTGCCAATGTAAGAATTGATGTTAAAGAAATGCATATTGACATGTTGTCTTTGTCAGGACACAAAATAGGAGCACCGAAAGGAATAGGTGCATTATATGTACGTAAAAATATTGAATTTAAAAATTTAATTGATGGAGGGCATCAAGAAAGAGACAAAAGAGCAGGAACTGAAAATGTACCTGGAATGATAGGATTAGGAGAAGCTTGTAGAATTGCGAAAAATAATATGGATCTTCATATAAATAAATTGAAAGAATTGAGAGATTTTTATTTTTCTGAAGTGCAAAATCAGATTCAAAATATAAAAATCAATGGTTCTATGGAGCATCGATTACCAGGAAATAGCAATATATCATTTAAAGGAATCAATGGGAGTGAATTACTCATGAAATTGGATGAAAAAGGAATTTGTGCATCTGCAGGAAGTGCTTGTTCTTCTGGAAGTAGTATGCCATCACATGTATTAACTGCCATTGGACTCACAAGTGAATATGCAGAAGGAACTTTGAGAGTGACTTTCGGGGATGAAAATACCAAAGAAGATGTGGAATATTTAGTAGAAAATTTGACACAAACTGTAAAAGAAATAAGGGCTAATTCATAGCCCCTAAAATAGATAAACTTGTTTTAATTCCATCAACAGCAGCAGACATGATACCACCAGCATATCCTGCACCTTCTCCGCAAGGATAAATTCCCTCTATATTAGATACAAATTTAGTATTTCTAGGAATCTTTACAGGTGAAGAGCTTCTGGTTTCAACACCAGTCAAAATACTATCAGGATGAGCAAATCCTTTTAGTTTTTTGTCAAAGTATAAGATTCCTTCTTTTAAAGTAGAAGAAACGAAGTTTGGAAGAATTTCGTTTAAATTTGATAAGGTTGTTCCCGGCAAGTAAGAAGGAGTAACTAATCCAAGGGTAGAAGATTTTTGATTATTTAAAAAGTCTTCTACTTTTTGGATCGGTGCAAAATAATTAGAACCACCTAATATAAATGCTTTTTCTTCTAAATCCTTTTGAAAATAGATACCAGCTAAAGGAGAAGTATCTGTAAAATCTTCTGGTGTTACATTGACTAATAGAGCAGAATTGGCATTTTTACCATTTCTTAAATAGGTACTCATACCATTTGTAACAATGGTATGTTCTTCACTAGAAGAGGCAATAACTGTTCCTCCCGGGCACATACAAAATGTATAACAAGAACGACCATTTGGAGAATGGTATGCTAATTTATATTCTGCAGGAGGTAATTGCAATTTCGGATTTTCTCCATATTGTGCTTGATTAATCATCTCTTGAAGATGCTCAATTCGAACACCTACAGAAAAGTTTTTCTTTTCCATCATGATTCCATTTTTGTATAGTAATTCAAAAGTATCTCTAGAACTATGACCAATTGCTAAAATTAAATGATTGGTAGTAAGTTCAAAATTGGTATTATCTTCTACATTTTTTAGTAATACCGAATATACTGTATTATTTTTGACAGTAAAATTAATAAATTTTGTATGAAAATAAAATTTACCACCTTTTGATATGATATAGTTTCTCATATTTCTGATAATATCAATTAATTTATCTGTTCCAATATGTGGCTTAGATAAATATAAAATTTCTTTTGGTGCACCAAAATTGACAAATTCTTTTAAAACTTTTTGGCATAAAGGGTTATGAATGCCAGTTGTTAATTTTCCATCTGAAAATGTACCAGCACCACCTTCGCCAAACTGTACATTTGAAAAAGGATTTAATTGTCTATTATGTAGAAAACCATCTACATCTTGTTTCCTATCATCAACTGTTTTTCCTTGTTCAATAATAATAGGGGATATACCATGTTGTACAAGGGTTAAAGCAGAAAATAGTCCAGCAGGACCTGCTCCAACAATGATAGGAGAAGGACAAGCTTTTAAAGTATTTAAAAAACTTGTATGGATACGGTTATTTATATCTTTTTCAATATCTGGTATTTCCACTTTTGAAATATGAGGATATTTGTTTTCATCTTTTACTTGAATATCAATCGTATGATTAAAAAATATATCATTTTTCTTTCTAGCATCAATTGATTTTTTAGAGATATTCCATTCTAGCACATCAGAAGGATGGATGTGATATTTATGAAGGACAAAATCAATTAATGATTCATCAGATATATTTTCTCTGATTTTTATATTGTGAATTCTTAACATGAAAAACTCCTTTTATTTGTAGTTTATTAGTAAGTTAATTATATACTAGGTAAGAGGAATAATCAAGTTATCAAAATTTTTCAATTTCAGAATTCTCCTCGGAAGGGGGGATGTATTATTTTTGAATTATTGACGAATGTGCCGTGAAATAGATGTATAAATTCTTAGTTTTAAATAAATGAGGAAGCGCGAATTCTTGCAGCGAGAGGCTCATTTATTTAAAGCTTAGAATTTATAATCTATGTAGCAAGCCGAGGAAATAATTCAAAAATAATACATCCCCCCTTCCGAGGAGAATTCTGAAACTGAAAATGAAAAGTATTTACAAACCAAGCAAAATAGTATAAAATAGTAAAAAATAAAAGGGAGTTGAGTACGATCGAAATAACACAAAAATCTTTTCTATTAAGATATGGAGCAGCTTTAATTATATTTACAGAATTACTCATAATTTGTATGATGATAGTACTATATTTTATAGGTGGAAATTACATTCCTGCTTTGGTTATACTATTTTTATCTCCTTTATTAGGTAGTGTAATTGCAGGAAGACGTCTAAAAAAATATAAAAAAGTATTATTTACAGAAAAAATAAACAAATATTTTATCATTATAAATGTTCTATTATATATAGGAATATATGTAATGAATTTTAAATTAAATGTAACTTTTATAGCTATATATATTATAGGAGCATTAATAGGATTTTTTATAGCAAAGAAATCAGTTGAAAAAATAAAAGCAAATATGCAAAAATAATATGCTGAAAATCATTTAACAAATTTTCAGTAATGGAAAATAAAAAATAAGAAAGAAGAAACAAATGGAAGAAGAATGGAAATCAAGAACAGAATTATTAATTGGAAAAGATAACATACAAAAATTAGCAAATAGTAAAGTTATTGTATATGGAATAGGTGGTGTCGGTTCATTTGTTGTTGAAGGATTGGTAAGAGCAGGCGTAGAAAATATTATTTTGGTAGATAATGATGTGATTGCGCCTAGTAATTTAAATAGACAAATTCATGCAACCATTCCCAATATAGGAAAATTAAAAGTAGACTGTATGAAAGAAAGAATTTTATCTATCAATCCTAAGGTAAATGTAGAAACATATATACCTCAAAGCGTAGAAAATGGAGAAGAAACACTTATAGACAATACAATAGATTATGTGGTAGATGCAGTAGACACGATTACAACAAAATTAAAATTAGTTCAAAGAGCAAAAGAGAAACAAGTTCCGATTATTTCTTGTATGGGAACAGGAAATAAATTAGACCCAACCAAATTTGAGATAGCGGATATTTATAAAACCTCAGTATGTCCACTAGCAAAAGTCATGAGAAAAGAATTAAAGAAAAGGGGCATACAGGAGTTAAAAGTTTTATATTTCAAAGAAGAACCAATAAAACATGATATGGAATCTAGAACACCTGCTAGTATATCTTTCGTTCCATCTGTTGCAGGGATGATGATAGCGGGAGAAGTGATTAAAGATATAATAAAAAAATAGTTTTATAGGACATAAAAATCTTGTGGTTAGATTTCGATTAGTAATTAAATAAAGTATTTTTGGTACAAATGTGCTTGAAATGCTTTATTTTATTATGGCTATATGATACAATATGTGTAAATTTTTATACCAATATTTCTCTTTTTAGATTCAACATATAACACAAGTAAACAGCCCAATAATTATTGGAAAGGAGGAATTTCCTGTGAGTTGAACAGTATCTATTATTTTTTTCTATGAAGTAGAAAGTAATAAACTTCAAGTAAGTCAACATTGTAAATATTAAGGAGGAGAAAAATGCAGTACAGAATTAATGACAAAAACGAAAGAATATATGTAGAATGTCGGAAAGACGAAGAAAGCAATTGGTGGACATGTGCAGGTTTTGATGGGAATTCTAGATTAATTTTTTATGGCGATTTACCAGATGAAATGTGCAGGAAAATTGAAGAATTTTTGGAATCACAATGTATTCATATTGATGAAAATTGGATAGCATATTGTTTAATAAACTAAAGGTTATAGGAAATGTAAATAATAAGATATAGCTAAAGGTCTTAGATTTTAGCTATATCTTGTTATTTTTATAGTTAATCTTTTTAATCTAGGAAAGTATAAAAAGGCAGGAAAGAGATACAGATAGTATCTCATAAACACATAGAAAAGTAAGTTTTCTAGTGCTCTTTAAAAGTAAAAAAATTACAGAAGAAATACAGAACAATAAAAAGGTGAAAAATGCTAGATATAACTGATATGTAATAATAAATAAAACATTCATAAATCAAATAAATTTTGAAAAAATATTGATTGGTAAATAAAAACATGATACAATACAAATGTTCGCACAACAATAATATTACTGCTGAAATAATAGAAAGTGAATAATTTATTATACGTGGAGGTATGTATTATGGGAACAAATTATTATTTTACACCCAAGAAATTTGAATTAGGAAGAATCAAAAAGTTATATGAAGATTATTCATCTAAATTGGACAAACTATTAAAGGACTATATAAAATCGTATAATAAATTGTGTAATGAAATGTCAAAAGAAACAAATGATTTATTCGAAAGCCAAGAATTATCAGACTATAATAATTGGTGGAATTATATGCATTTAGCAGAAATAGAATATCCTGAATTACATATATGTAAAATAAGTATGGGCTGGAAACCATTATTTGAGGCAACAAAATTCTATGGTAATGTCAAAGAGCTAAAAGAATTTTATAATAAAAATAAAGATAGAATACATATAGAAGATGAGTATGGAGAAGAACAAGATATAGATGAATTATTTCAATTTATAGATATGAAATATAAAGATAAAAATAGTCAATCGCATACAGATGCTTATAAAGATGGACAAGGATACGAGTGGGTATCACACAATTTTTCATAAATTTGTTTTAAAATATAGATAAACTTAGCAAAATGATTTGGATTCATTACATATTGCATATGCTGAAAGTTTTAATATAGATTATTTTATTACAACAGATAAATTTCTAATTAATGCATCTAAAAGAGCAGGATTAAAAATGAAAGTTATGAACCCAATAGAATTTGTCATGGAGGTGATTTAAATGGGAGAAACATTAAGAAAATTAGAAAGAGTTAGAGATAAAGGTTTAAAAATATTAAAGGAAAATTTAACACCTGTAGAATTGATAGAATTCCTACAAATTATAAGCAATGGAACAGGAGATTATACAAAGGAAAAATATGAAAACGATGAAGAATTAACAATAAAAGATTTTGAAAAATATATAGCAGAAAAATAAAATACAAATTCAAACTACTCTTAAATGCAGGAGTAGTTTTTCTATATACGGATAAAACAAAAAGTTCTAACTCATAAAATATAGGAATACAATTAAACAAAAGTATTCTAAATAGAAGGAGTTAGAATAAATGAAAGGTGTATCAATAGAAGAACGTGCAATAGAACTTGCACAATATATCATAGACTCAAAAGATACAGTAAGAGGTGCAGCCAAAAAATTTGGGATTAGTAAAAGTACAGTACACAAAGATGTATCAGAAAGATTAAAAAAAATCAATCCAAGTTTAGCACATGAGGTAAGGAAAGTATTAGACGAAAATAAAGCAGAAAGACATATAAGAGGAGGGATGGCGACAAAATTAAAATATAGTCATTTACATGAGCATAAAGCATAAAATGAGGCAAATAGAGATATAGAATTAAGATTAGTTACTGAATAAATAAGAAATCACCAATTTACAAAAATCGACATAGAATATAATAGCTTAACTTTTAAGGTGGTATTCATATGGAAAAGATAAAAATTGGTGATATAGTAGGAAGAAAATCATATAATAAAGATATTTTATTTCGTGTAAAAAACATAATAGATACAAAAGTAGGTCAAATTGCTATTTTAATAGGAATTATAGAAAGAGTAGAAGCTGATAGTAACATAAGTGACTTAGAAAAAGTAAGTGAAGAAAGAATACAGCAAGATTTAAATAACATACAAAAAAGAATAGAAGGCAAAATTAAGCGATTAGATAAAATAGAAGAAAATAGAAATAAATATACAATAACAGGAAAAATCTTGCATTTAGATGGAGACAAAAAATATAGCGAAAAATCGTACAGATATTATAAAAAATTAGGTTTAAATGCTATTGTAAAAAATATACCAGAATATAAACAACCAAAAGTAGTATACAATCTTTTGAAAATATATCAGCCAGATATATTAGTGATAACAGGACATGATGGAATGATAAAGAAAAATGCAAGATATGATGATTTATATAACTATCGTAACTCAAAATATTTTATAGAAACGGTAAAAGAAGCAAGAAAATATGATAAAGAAACCAATAAAAGGTTAGTTATATTTGCAGGTGCTTGTCAGAGTTATTTTGAAGCATTAATTTGTGCAGGAGCTAATTTTGCATCTTCACCAGGAAGAATTTTAATAGACTTTATAGATCCTTTAATTGTAGCTGAAAAAATAGCGGTAACAGAAAGATATAAATATATAACGATTGAGGATATAGAAAACGAATTAAGAGATGGAAAAAAAGGTGTTAGTGGAATAGGAGCAAATGGAAAAATGTATAAGATTACAAGATGAAATATGATTGTAACATAATTGTAACACAAAAGTAATATTAGAAACAAAAATTGATATAACTCTTTAAAATCAAGTGTTTCAAAGGTTTTACAACAATATACATTTTTTGACTTTTTTCCCTTAAAATGCTATAATCAAGCTATCTTAAGGGAGTAGGTGATAGCATGATTTGTAAAAATGACATAGCAAATCTAAAAACTGACATCTTAGAGAAAGTGGGGCAAAAGATAATTGTCAAAGGGTCTTTAGGTAGAAGTAAAGCCTTTGAAAAAGAAGCTACAATAGAAAAAGCATATCCAAATATTTTTGTAGTAAAATATGAGGAAAATAATAGAAATGTAACATATAGTTATACAGATGTTTTAACAAGAACAGTAGAGGTTGAAGTATTTGATGGAGATTCATATAGTCCATTAATACCACCACCAGTTAACATGAAGAAGAAAAAAACAACAGAACTATAAACTATACGAAAGGGAAAACTTGAAAGGGTTTTCTTTTTTTTGTGTTTTTGTTATAAATCAGCATTTACCTTCATATATATAGAATAAAGAAAAATGATAAGGAGGTAAATAATGGTTGTAAATACAATAAAAGAAAATTTATGTGTTAATAAAAAAGTATCAACAAGAAAAGAAATCATATTTGTAGAGGGTGATGTGATTGTTCCAGATGCAAAACCAGATGTTTTAAATATAATTTGTACAAGTGGGGTAGTATGTATTTATAAAAAAGAAATCATAGATGAAAAAATAAAAATAGAGGGAAATGTAGATACATATATCATGTATATGACAGATGATAGTCAAGAACGAACAAGAGGAATTAATACGAGTTTAGATTTATCAGAAGTTATCAATATTCCTAATATAACCAGTGAAATGGAAAGTAATGTATGTACCAGTATTAAGGAAATAGAAGCAAAAGTAGTTAATGAGAGAAAAATATCCATCAAAGTAACAATAGAATTAAACATTGAGGTGTATTCTAAAGAAGAGATTTCAATTGTGAATGATTTAGAAAACACAGATGAAATCAAGATGTTACAAGAACAATTATCAGTTAATTCTCTAATAGGAATTGGAGAAACAAAAATATATGCCAAAGAAAACATTTCTATAGATAATATTGATAATTTAGTAGAGATTCTAAAACTGAATATAGGTATCGTAAATAAAGATATAAAAATTAGTTATAACAAAGTTTTGACAAAAGCAGAGGCAGAAGTCAAAATGGTATATTTAACAGAAGATAATCGAATCAATAAAGCAATGGCAACAATTCCAATCATTGGATTTGTAGATATTCAAGATGTAAATGAAGGAAACATTTGTGATACAAATTATGAAATTCGAAACATGATTGTAAAACCAAATTCAGTAGAAGAACATTCTGTATATATTGAGATGGAAATAAATGTGAGAACAACTGCATATGAAGAAAGAACCATTAATATTATTCAAGATTTATATAGTCCATCTGAAAATATTGAATTTAATAAAAAAACAGTCAGAACGATGGCAGGAAAAAGAGAAATTTCAGAAACAAAGGACATGAGTGAAAGATTAAAAATAGAAGAATTACAAGGCAGAAATATTATAGATGTCGATGTTATTCCGAATATTATAAAGCAAAATATGATGGGAGATAAAATCATCTATAATGGAGAGTTAGAATTAAGGTTTATGCTAATGGGAGAAGATTTACAAGTGATGATGAAAAAAGAAAGCATACCTTTTGAATATAATCTTGATAATATCAGTGATGGAGATAGTCTAAATGTACGTACCAATATAGAAATGGGAAGTCAAGACTTTATCATTCAAGAGGGAGGAGAAGTATTAGCAAATGTGCAAATGAGAATGCATACAATGTTAGACAAAAATGTAAATATTAATACCATTGATGAAGTACAAACAACAGGAGAAAGAGAAGAACAAGATTATAGTATCATCATGTATATTGTCAAAAAAGATGATTCTTTATGGAAGATTGCAAAAATGTTTGGAAGTACAGTAGAGGATATAGCGAAAGTGAATGGTATAGAAGATGAAAATATGATTTTTCCAGGACAAAAATTATTTATACCAAGATATAAAAGAAAAGGCATGAGTAGCAAGCAGGCTTCTATGATAAATTATGCCTAAGATTTATTCAAGAAGTAAGATACGAATTCCGAATATATTTGCAAATGTAAAAAATAAAAGAAAATTGGTTATGATTCTCATCTTTATTACAGCTATTGTTATATCTGCAAAAGTCATGTTAGATGCTGTGAATCCTATTTTTGATACATTATGTGAAAATGAAGCAAAAAGTTTGGCAACCATCATTTCAAATGAACAGGCGACAAATGTTATGAGAGAACATAGTTATGATGAGTTATTTACAGTCGAAAAAGATACAAATGGAAATGTGACAATGATAAAATCAAATGTGATTCCCATTAATGAAATCATTTCAGATGTAGCGATAAAAATACAAGAGGAAATTAATAAACAGGGAAGGCAAGATATTGAGATTGCTTTGGGAAGTTTTACAGGTATTAAATTATTGGCAGGAAGAGGACCTGGTATTAAGATAAGGATATCAACAGTAGGGAATGTAGAAACCGATTTAAAAAGTGAATTTGAAGCACAAGGAATTAATCAAACACTTCATAGAATTTATTTACAAGTAAAATGTGAAGTTAGTATTCTAACACCATTTAAAGATATTACAAAAGACATTACAAACCAAGTATTAATTATGGAAAATGTGATTATTGGAACCGTTCCAAATACGTATTATAATATAGAAGGAATTGGTACAAATGAGACTCTCGAATTTATAGAATAGATTCATATAACCTTTTAAGATAGAATATACTATTTTAGGAGGTTTTTTATGTTAAAAATGATAGAGTTACCATAGCAAGTAAAACAGTAGAAGCTTCACGGTTGGTGTATATTAGCATGGGTTCAAAAATGGTCTAAATTAGAAATTTTACAATGTGAAAAACATCAAAATTTGACATTATGGGGATGTAAACCATTATTGGTTTTAGATATGTGGGAACATTCCTATTATTTACAATATCATACGAAAAGACCAGAGTATATCCAGGCTTTCTGGAATATTGTGAATTGGAATGTGGTAAATAGAAGATTTAAACAAAGATAAAAAAGAACATAAGATATTTTGTAATGTGGTTATAGTTCAGTATAAAATTCCTGGAAAGGTATATATTATATTTTAAGCGGGTTTCGTGGGGACCGACACGCTACATACTGTTAATCAATCAACGACAGTCCCGTGGGAGTTGATTGATGTACAGTATGTAAAGTGTTGGGATAGCGAAAAATATAATATATACCTTTCCAGGAATTTTACACTGAACTGTAACGAATTATGTTTTAGAAGCAACTGTAAGTATTGAAAATATAGGATGGTTAGAGTATAATAATAGTGATTTTATATAATACAAGAAATATTAAAGGGAGAAGAAGATGGACTATATTCACTTTTTTGGAACAACAGGAAACAAAGATATTATTTTTAAAAACATAAGGTCAGCAGGAGGATTGTATATAAACATTGATAATACACATATCGTTTTTGACCCAGGAATCAATACATTTTATAAATACATTCATACATATGGTGATAAGGAAATAATTGATGGAATTATTGTGTCACATGTTCATATAGATCATGCAAATGATTTAAATATATTTATAGAATTGATGACAAATGGTAGAAGAGAAAAAAGAGGAAGTGTAATAGTACCAAAACAAGCAATAGAGAATCGAATTTTACAACCATATTTGGAAAATTTTCCTGAAAAAATAGAGATGATAGAAGCAAATGCAACATATCAAATAAAAAATTTAGAAATAACAGCCTCTATCCCACATAACCATGGGGTGGAATGTTATGGATTCATAATAAAAACTAGCAAAAATAAAATAGGAATTGTGACAGATACAAAGTATTTTCCAGAATTATTAAAATCTTATGAAAATTGTGACATATTAATCATGAATGTGGCTTATCATATCAATAATAAAGAAAAAGCAAAACATTTGGATATACCAGCAGTGGAAGAATTTATAAAAACAATACAACCCAATAAAGTGATTATAACACATTTTAATAAACATATATTGAGTGAGAATCCACCAGAAATTGCCCAAGACTTAACGAAAAAATATGAAATAGAAGTTATTGCAGCAGAAGATGATATGGATTTGTACATATAAATATTTAAAATCGTAATAAAAGGTAGGAAAGTGCATATGGAGTGGTTAAGAAAAATAATTCAAAAATTATTTAGAAAAAATGATGTAAAACTGATTGAAGCACCCAAAAAGATAAATGATACAGAAAACATAAAGAAAGATTTTCTAAGAGATTTACAACAACAAGCAAACCCAGAATGTGATGATGGAAATGGTTATAAAATAATACCAAATTTAAAATTAAAGGATATGATATAAATTATGGATATAGAAGAACTTAAGAAAAAATATGATGTTCAAGTGGACTATCTTGAAGAATTTGTAAGAATTCAAGTGGGAGAAACGGAAACAGCAGAAGCATATAAAGATTTAGCAGATGTTGTTAGAAATTATGATGAAAAAATAGTTGTAGCAAATGGAATTATGGGAAAAGCTACTAAAGAAGAATTTCTGAAAGGTGAAGAAATTATTGATGAAATCGTAGCAGAAATAAATCCAGAATGGTCAAAAAAACAAAAAGCTGCATATGTACATTATAAAATGGGGGAATTAATTAGTTATATACCGGATTTCCAGTTTGCCGGAAAACATGGCAATGATTTTACAGTTGGAACAAGAAATATTTGGAAGTCTATTACAGATGGGAAGAGTGTTTGCAATGGAATTACATCTATACAAAGAAATATATTAGCAAGAGTGGGAGTAAATACACGAGAATTATCATCTGATACACATTCATTTTTATTAGTTGAAACAGAAGAAGGAAATATTATCACTGATGCAACTTGGGATTTAAGTAATACTTTATTTAAAGCAAGACCTATGTATTTTGGTAAAACTTATGATCAATTGCGAGAGTCAGAAAAATTTTTTTCAAATGCACATAAATTAGAAAATCCACCAGATAATATCATTGGAATTTCTGATGAAGAACTAAGAGAAATTTATCATAGCATAGGGTTGACAAATGAAGATCGAACATTTCGATATCCAATATTTGAAAAATTTAATGAAATAAATTCTCAAGAATTTGATAATCTAGAACAAAAAATAGATGCTTTTTTAAATATGTTTACACAAAATTTTTCAGAAGAAGCAACGCATTTATCTGAATCAAGAACAATGCTAGAGAGATGTATATATGAATTTGGAATTGATCCAAAAGATTTAACTACAAAATTTGTTTATACAAAAGATGACGAAACATGTGAAGAGCCATATTTAGCTTTTCATATAAATGATGAAAAAATGAAAAATCAAATAAAATTATTAGATTCAAAAGAAAGACAATTTAAAGATATTCAGTTAAAAGAATTTGACCAAGAGTATACTGTGCATAATCTTGATACAGTGAAACCATTTTGGAAAAGATATTTAGAAGAAAGACAGGAAAGTCAGCAAAGAAGCATAGAAGAAAATGATAAAATGATATAATAAATATAAAATAGTAGTAAAAAACCTCGGAAGTTTTGAAACTTCTGAGGTTTGATATTTTCTATCTTTTACTGAATTGTGGAGCTTTACGAGCTTTTTTAAGACCGTATTTTTTTCTTTCTTTCATACGAGGATCTCTTGTTAAGAATCCATTTGATTTTAAAACTGGTCTATATTCTGCATTTGCTTCATTTAAAGCTCTAGCAACACCATGTCTAATTGCTCCAGCTTGACCTGTGAATCCTCCACCTTTAACTGTACAAATAACATCATATTTAGAAGTTGTGTTTGTAACTGTTAATGGTTGTCTAACGATAACTTTTAAAGTTTCTAATCCGAAGAATTCATCAATATCTTTACCATTGATTGTTATTTTTCCATTACCTTCAACAAGTCTAACTCTTGCTACTGAAGATTTTCTTCTACCTGTACCATAAAAAACTACATTTTCTTTTTTAGCCATATTATTTTACCTCCCATACTTCTGGTTTTTGTGCTTGATTTTCATGCTCACTACCAGCATAAACTCTTAATTTTTTAGCCATTTTTCTACCTAAAGATGTATGTGGTAACATTCCTTTGATAGCTAATGTCATAGCTTTTTCTGGATTTTTTTCAAGCATTACTTTTGCAGGAACTTCTTTCATTCCTCCAATATAACCAGAATGATGTCTATAAACTTTTTGATTTAATTTGTTACCTGTTAAGATAACATCTTTACAATTAAGGATAATAACATGATCACCCATATCAATGTTAGGTGTATATGTTGGTTTGTGTTTTCCTCTTAATAATTTTGCAGCTTCTGTAGCAACTCTACCAAGTGGTTTGTTGGCTGCATCAATAATATACCATTTACTTTCTACTTCATTTGCTTTTGCACTATATGTCGTATTATTCATGATAATAATACCCTCCTATTATTATAATTTATTTATATGAAATTTAAATGTAAAACCACCGGGGAGAGATTTTATATTTAAATCATATTCTAATATAATTGCTAAATAATTTTAATACAAAAAAGCCAAAATGTCAATAATTTTAAGAAAAAAATTCAAAAGTATTGAATAATTTAGTAATTAAATTTATAATTAATTCGTACAATTAAAAAGAAACATATATAGAAACAGGAGGGATTGAATGACAGATACAGCAGAAAAAAAAGTTTCTAAAGGAAAAAAAGAAACTTTTATGCAGGGAGTTGTTACACTAATATTTTCGCAATTGCTAATAAAACTGCTTGGACTTGTATATAATTTATATTTAACAAATAGAGAGGGATTTGGAGATCAAGGAAATGG
This sequence comes from uncultured Eubacteriales bacterium, assembly GCA_949288185.1. Classification (GTDB taxonomy): domain Bacteria; phylum Bacillota; class Clostridia; order TANB77; family CAG-508; genus CAG-269. The sequence continues at coordinate 53,201 of CASEIZ010000049.1, forward strand.
AATTGTCTCTGCAAGTTATCAAATTTATGCAGTATTATTAACCATTTCTTCAACAGGTGTACCAAATGCTATATCAAAATTAGTATCAGAAAGAGTGGCAGTAGGGGATCATAAAGGTGCTTACCGAATTTTTAAAATTGCATTTGCTACTTTTGCAGTGATTGGTTTAATTGGAAGTTTAATGCTATTTTTTGGAGCAGATTTAATTGCGAATCAATGGCTACAAATTCCAGATGCGGAAATGACAATGGTAGCATTATCACCAGCCGTATTTTTTGTAGCGATTTCATCTGTTATGAGAGGATATTTTAACGGAAGACAAAATTTAAAAGTAACAGCAAGGTCACAAACCTTGGAACAGATTTTTAAAACAACACTTACCGTTATATTAGTAGAAATTGTTGCCATCATTTCTAATACATCCACTGTATGGATGGCAGGAGGAGCGACACTTGCTACAACACTTGCAACATTTGTAGGATTTGGTTATTTGTATTTATTCTATAAAACGAGAAGAAAAGAAATTGCTTCAGAAATAAGAGAAACGGTAAATTATAAATACGAAAGAGTTAGAAACATTGTAAAAAAGATTTTATTAGTCTCTATTCCAATCGCACTAACTGCGATTATGTCTTCTTTAAATAAAAATATAGATTCTTTTACAGTTGTAAGAAGTCTAAAACAGTTTATGAGTGAAGATATGGCGGTTACACAATATGGAATATTAGGGGGAAAAGTAGATACTTTAACAAGTTTACCATTATCATTTAATGTTGCTTTTGCGACGGCATTAGTTCCAGCGATATCAGCTGCAAAAGCAGTAAAAGATTATAAATCAATAAAGCAAAAATCAACATTTACACTATTAATGTCTATGCTAATAGGACTTCCATGTACAGTTGGAATGTGCATATTTGCTGGACCAATACTGAATTTGTTATATCCAAATGCAAGTTCAGGAACACTTGTATTGCAAATTAGTTCATTGACAATTATTTTTACGATATTAGACCAAACAATCAACTCTATTTTACAAGGATATGGAAAATTAAGAATACCAGCAATTGCTTTAGGGTGCCGGTGTGATTGTAAAATTAATTTTAAACTTAATCTTAGTTCCAATACCTTCAATAGGTGTTAATGGAGCAGCTATTGCATCAGTAGCATGCCATTTAGTGGCATTTATGATATCTATTACGGCTTTAAAAAGAACAATAAAATTAAAATTAGGAGTCAGAAGATTTGTTATAAAACCAATTCTTGCAACATTGATTATGGGAATTTGCTCATATTTTATATATTCTTCACTTTTAGGAATAATTACAGAAAGTTTGGCTACAATAATAGCAATAGTATCTGCAATCATTATTTATGCATTGGCGGTTGTTGTACTACATGTGTTCTCAAAACAAGAAATAAAAATGCTACCAGCAGGAGATAAGATTTGTATGATATTAGAAAAGTTAAAAATATATTAAATTTTCAGAAAAAAAGAAGGATTTTATATATTTTTGGCGAATAAATTTATATAGTAGTACATTTATTGCCGTTCTAAAGCAATAAAAGTACATAACATTATACTTATAGGAGGTAATTTAAATGAACAAAGCTGAATTAATCGCAGCAGTAGCTGCAAAAACAGGTGACACAAAAAAAGCAGCTGAAGAATCAGTTAATGCATTCGTAGAAGTTGTAACAAATGCTTTAAAAGAAGGAGATAAAGTTCAATTAGTTGGATTTGGATCTTTCGAAGTAAGAAAAAGAGCAGCTAGAAAAGGTAGAAACCCACAAACTAAAGAAGAAATCAAAATACCTGCATCAAAAGCTCCAGTATTCAAAGCTGGTAAAGCATTAAAAGATTTAGTAAACAAAAAATAATGAATAAATAAAGTATATATAAATATATGAATCGATAATATAAAAACGACATATAAGTATCATAGAATTACTTATATGTCGTTTTTGTCTATTCAATCATCATAAAAATTAGATTAGTCATCTTGAAAGACACCTCTGTGGTATTATATATATTATATTTTAAGCGGGTTTCGTGGGGACCGACACGCTACATACTGTTATGAAATCAGCGACAGTCCCGTGGGAGCTGATTTCATAACAGTATGTAAAGTGTTGGGATAGCGAAAAATATAATATATATAATACCACAGAGGTGTCTTTAGGTGATTAATCTAATTTTCATTTTTTATCAATCATAATATGCACATCTCGTAATTGGTCACGTCTAACATAACTTGGTGCACCCATCATTAAATCTTGAGCTTTACTATTTAAGGGGAATGCAATAACCTCTCTAATCGTATCAGAATCAGATAACAACATAAGCATTCTATCAATTCCAGGTGCAATACCAGCATGTGGAGGAGCACCAAATTGAAAGGCTTTATATAAAGCACCAAATTTATTTTTTACTTCTTCTTCAGTATAACCTGCCATGGTAAAGGCTTTTAACATGATATCAATATCATGATTTCTAACTGCTCCAGAAGAAAGTTCAACTCCATTACATACAATATCATATTGATAAGCTAAAATGTCTAGAGGATTCTCATTTTCTAATGCTTCTAAACCACCTTGTGGCATAGAAAATGGGTTATGACTAAAGCTAATTTTTCCATGCTCATCAAGCTCAAACATTGGAAAATCAATAATCCAACAAAACTTGAAAACATGATTATCAATTAAACCAAGTCTTTTTCCAAGTTCATCTCTAATTTGTCCAGATAAAGTTTCAACTACACCAGGAACTTCGGCAATAAAGAATAAGCAATCTCCTGGTTTTGAATTTGTTCTTTTACACATTTCAATTCTGGCATCATCAGGTATGAATTTGGCAATAGGTCCTTGGAAACTTCCATCATCTAAAATTCTTAGCCAAGCTAGACCTTTTGCTTTTAAATCTTTTATGGCATAATCTGTCATACCTTCGAAAAAGCTTCTTGGCTCATTAGCTACATCATGTGTAGCAATAATTCTAACAATTTTTCCTTGAAAAGCACGTAAATCTACATGTTCAAAAACATCTGTAACATCAACGATTTCCAAAGGATTTCTTAAATCAGGTTTATCTGTTCCATATTTTAACATAGCTTCTTTATATGGAATTCTTGGGAATGGATATTCTGCAATTTCTTTATCAGAGAACTTTTTAAATGTGTTGTAAATAACAGGCTCTATTGCTTGAAATACATCCTCTTGTGTTGCAAAACTCATTTCCATATCTAATTGATAGAATTCACCTGGAGCTCTATCAGCTCTTGCATCTTCATCTCTAAAACATGGTGCAATTTGAAAATATTTATCAATACCAGAAACCATTAATAATTGTTTAAATTGTTGAGGTGCTTGTGGTAGTGCATAAAATTTTCCAGGGTGTAATCTACTTGGAACCAAATAATCTCTAGCACCTTCTGGTGAAGAACTTGTAAGGATTGGAGTTTGTACTTCTAAAAATCCTTGTTCAATCATTTGTGTTCTTAAAAATTGAATAACGTTTGCTCTTAATAGTAAATTGTTTTTTAATCGATCATTTCGTAAATCTAAGAAACGATATTGTAATCTTAAATCTTCTCTAATTTCTTGGTTTGTATTGACTTCAAAAGGAAGATTTTGCGTTCTTTTTCCTAAAATTTTAATATCTTCAATTCGAATTTCCACCAAACCAGTTTTTAGTTTAGGGTTAATTGTTTCTTCATCACGTTTTTTTACTGTACCATATACAGTAACTGTTGATTCAATGGGAATATGTGAAGCAAAATCCACATCTTCAGCTTTTCCTGAGGTTACAACTTGTGTGATTCCATACATATCACGAATATCTAAGAAAACCAAACCTCCTAAATCTCTAATGGTTTGAACCCAACCACTAATTCTAACTTGTTTTCCCACATCTTCTAATGTAATTTCATTACAGTTGTGTGTTCTGTACTCATTCATATTTACTCATTCCTTTCTTAAAGGTATAAATTCAGTTAGAAAAAATGTAATTATTTTCAACTGTACCTCTTTTAAATTTGTCAGAGCATAATTTGTATCCGAAAAAGGGTACAAAAAAACGCCCTTTGCAAAATTGCAGGGACGAAATAAATCCGCGGTACCACCCAGCTTGAAAACTAAATAAATATATGAATCTATTTAATTTTCCACTTTATTAAAAATTGCTCCAATGTGTTTCACAAGTTTAGGTTGACCTTAAAGGGCTTTCAGCCGGTGACCCTTATTCTCTAAAAGTAACTTCTAACTGCTTTCATTGTACAAACGCAAATATATTTTTGAAATGTCAAATACTATTTTACACAGTTTATGTAATTTTGTCAAGAAATATGCATAAAAAATTTTAAGAATCCTTAAAAACTTTCTTTTTTTACATCATCAATAATTGTAGCGGAAATAATAAAACTCATCGCAAAATTTAATCCAAGTACAATTCCTAAAAATCCAATATAATAAATAACTGGATATGTAAACAATAGCATATATGTAAGCAATACCATCGCTGAAACTACACAAATGATGAAAGAAAAAGAAAGACCAATTTTCAAAATATGTGATATTTTTTTATCCAAATTCTTATAATTTTGTATCAATATTTTAATCATAAATGCAACACCTCTATTCATAAAATACTATATCTATCGTAACATGAAAGAAGAGGAAAAACAATGGAAGTTTTAGCCAGTACCTATTAAGAGAATTGAAAAATAGCAAACATAGTGGTATAATAAAATAGGTTAAAAAATAAATAGAAATCGGGAGAAAACATGTATATAGGGAATAATAATCGATTAAAAGAACTAGTGGAATATATAGAAAATCATCTAACAGAAGAAATTGAATATAAAGAGCTAGCAAAGATATTATTAGTAAATGAATATACACTTCATAGAATATTCTATTTTGTTACGAATATAACATTAGCGGAATATATTAGAAAAAGAAGATTAAGTATGGCAGCAATTGATTTACTAGAAAAGAATAGTAAAGTGCTAGATGTAGCCATTAAGTATCAGTATGACTCAGGAACTTCTTTTGCTAGGGCCTTTAAAAAGATGATGGGATTTTTGCCAAAAGATATTCATAAAAATATGAATAAGATAACATATTTTCCAATATTGACATTTGAAGATATCAGTGAGGAACAAAAAGAAATAACATTTGAAAAAGTAGAAAATGTGAGTTTTGAGTTTTATACAATTCATAATCATGTAAAAATGAATCATATATCTGAAATGGCATCTAAATTTTGGAAGGATGTATATAGAGAAAAAGGAGATATTTTTCAAGGAAATGCTTATGGACTAGTGGAATATAATGTATATGATCACAATGAAAACAGTGATGTTACATATTATATTGCAAGCACAAAAAAATTCAAAGGAAGTAAAAAATACAGTATTAAAAATAAGAAGTTTTTAGTATTTGAAATAGATACAATAGAAGGCAAAGCGATTGGAAAATTTACACATGATTTATATGAAAACTTTATTCCTTATTCAGGATACAACTTGGATAATGTACCAGATATAGAGGAGTATATTGATGATAAAAAAACCAGAATTTATATAGCCGTTATATAAAATCAACTATTTATGTATGAAAATAGTTGGTTTTTATTTTGCTAAAAATGATACTATATAAATAGGACAATTGTGTCATTTTGAAGGGAATAGGTTCTTGACGAAAGGAGAATAAATATGAATAAAGTTTTGACAAAAGCTGTATGGAAAATGCGGATGACAGATGACTATAAGGCAGGACAGGAAGTGAATGCTTCCTTAATTCCCTCAGGTGGTACATCATATCAGTTGTATGTGCCAAGTAGAGGATGTCATAATGCCTGTACCTTCTGCAATTATGGGTTTAAGCACCCAGTGCGGAAAGAGGAGATACTGAAAAAGGTAGAACATATTTGTCGGTATTTACCTGCAAATATTGAAACACTCATTTTGGAATCTTCAGGAAGCTTTCTGGATGATAGAGAACTCCTGCCAGAGCTACAGTATCAGATAATGGAGATTGTAGCTCGTACAAAGGTGTATCGAGTCCAAATAGAGACTCATTACAAAACTGTTACAGATGAAAAGTTACAGAAAATCCTTCAAATATTGAAGGGACATGCAATAGCTTTTGAAATTGGACTGGAAAGTACCAGTGCAACAACTTTAGACATCTATAACAAAGATATAGATGTGGAAAAGTTGTTCCAGTTGGTAAGAGACTGTGACAGTTTGGGCATCGAAACCAGTCTAAATGTCATGGTGGGAGCACCTCTATTGACAATACAGGAGCAGGTACAGGATGCTTTGAACACTGTTCAGGACATCTTGAAATACTGCCCTGAAAGCACAGCAATTGTGCTGTTCCCTTTGAATATCAAGGATTATACTTTGGTAAAACATATGTATAATCAGGGAAGGTACTCTGTGATTTCTCACTGGGAGTTCATAGAGGTACTGGAAAAGATACCAAGAGATGCTCTGGATAGAGTCTTTATTTCTTGGTGGGGGAACAGATGCAATGAGTTTCATGGGAAGGATGCCATCATACATCCAAAATCCTGTGATACCTGCCATGGCAGGTTGATGAAATTTTATACTAGCTTTGTGGATACAGATAGTCTGCAAGAAAAACAAAGCCTAGTAAAAGAAATTTCACATGTCACCTGTCAATGCAGAGATGACTATGAAACAGAAAAAGCCAGCCAAAAGGTGGATAAGAATATCTACCAGAGGCTGGAAGAAGAAACAAAAAAACTAAAAAAAGAGTTTGACATCTGAACCAATCCCTAATACCAAAAAACCACCTAGCTGATTTGCTTTAGGTGGTTTTTTGGTTACGATAGAAAGATAATCATCGTATCAAATTTAATATCATTATTCATTATTATTATTATTATCACAATCACAATCACAATCACATATAGTATCCTTATGGATATCATTTAACAAAAGTTTATCCATTGAAAAACGTTCTCTTCTTTCGGGTATTTCTTCTGGATAACCAATAATTAAGGTAGAAACTTGTTCTAAATCATCCAATTTTAAATATGTATTAATTTCATCTGCAACATACAAAGTATCACAAATCCATGTACAACCCAATCCTAGGTCAAAACATTTCAAGTTCATATGTTCAATCGCTGCACCTAAAGACAAATAATCTGGTTTTTTATAATGTATTTTCTTGTTTTTACTATGATAATTAGGTGTAAATACCATAATGGCTTTATTGGCTGTTTTCATTTGGTTAGCAGAACCTTTAATACTTGTATGAATATCTTTGTATTCTTCACCCCACTGATACATCATATTGGTAATGTCTTCTTTTTGTTTATCATCTAGAATATAGAATCTCCAAGGCTGTCTATTTTTGGCAGAGGGAGCTAACATAGCACTTTGTATGATTTCATATAAATATTCATTAGGTACATTCTGATTTTTAAATTTTCTGATTGTTTTTCTACTTGATATTGCTTTATCTAATTCCATGACTTCATCTCCTGTACAAATTAATTTATAAAATTATAATATATAAAATTATATAATAAGGAGAAAAATAAAAAACAACTTTTCTACAATTAAAAAAGTTGTTTTTAATAAAAACTATGCATAATCTTTATCTTGTTCTGGTATAGGAAAATTTAGATTTTCCTATACCAGAACTTCGCTTCAATAATTGCACACAATTTTACTTACGTAAAATTGGCGCCGAACAATGATGCGGGTTTTAAAATGTTATAAACAGAGAAATTGTTAAAAAAAGCCCGCTATTGTTCTAATTAAGCCATAGCGGCATTTAATTTTTTTGATAAATTAGATTTTTTTCTAGCTGCAGTGTTTTTTACAATAACACCTTTTGTACAAGCCTGATCTATTTTTTTAGTTGCTTCAGAAAATAGAACTTTAGCTTCTTCTAAATTTCCAGCTTCAATTGCTTCTTCAAATTTTCTAACAGCTGATTTATATCCAGATTTTATCATATTATTTCTTAAAGTTTTTTTCTCAATTACTTTAACTCTTTTCTTAGCTGATTTAATATTTGGCATCTATAAGCACCTCCTCTTAGTCAATTAT